>JAJPIS010000072.1 GCA_021324635.1 Gemmatimonadota bacterium | reverse complement strand
GATCGATCCAGAGCTCGTGGTCGTCGCCGTGCGTGAGCCCACGCACCTCGGTGAACGTCCGGCCGCCGTCGGTGGAGCGCCAGGTGCCGAGGTTCATCACGTAGACGGTGTTCGCATTCTGCGGGTCGGCCGTCAACAGGCTGTAGTAGAAGGGGCGGATGTTCCACTTCTGGTCGCCGCTCGTGCGCGTCCAGTGTGCGCCGCCGTCATCCGACCGGTAGATGCCGTAGGCCGAGTCCTCGGGTGTTGTCTCGACGTAGGCATAGACCCGATCCGCCTGTGCGCCGGAGGCCGAGACCCCGATCCGGCCGACCGGCACGGTGGGCATCCCGGGATTGCGCGTGATGTTGGTCCAACTGTCACCGCCGTCCGTGCTCTTGTACAGCGCGCTCGCACCGCCGCCGCCGCGGAACGTCCACGGCGTACGCTGGAACTTCCACATGGCCGCGTAGAGGACCCGCGGGTTGAGGGGGTCGAGCGAGAGGTCGATCGCGCCGGTCGAGTCGTTGACGAAGAGGACGCGCGACCACGTCGTGCCACCGTCCGTCGACCGGTAGACGCCGCGCGCCGGGTTGGGGCCAAAGGCGTGCCCGAAGGCGGCGACGTAGAGGCGGTTGGGGTCGGTGGGGTCGACACGGATGGCCGCGATGTGGCGGGTGTCGGCGAGCCCGATGTGCCGCCACGTGCGGCCGGCGTCGGTCGACCTGTACATCCCGTCGCCCTCGGAGAGGTCCTCGCGGAAATCGCTCTCCCCGGTCCCGACGTACACCACGTTGGGATCGGATGGCGCGACGGTCACCGCACCGACGGACCCGATCGTCGAGACCTGGTCGGTGACATTCCGCCAGGACTGGCCGGCGTCTTCCGTCTTCCACACGCCGCCGTAGGCGCCACCAAAGTAGAACGTGCGCGGGTGGACGGGGTCCCCGGTGACGGCCACGGCGCGTCCGCCACGGAACGGCCCGACCAGCCGCCAGCGCAGACCGCGCAGCATCGGATCGGAGGCGGGGAGCGGGAGGGCGGAATCGGAACCGGCCGTCACCCCTGCCGCACCGCGCGACGCCCCCGCGGACGCCGACTGACGGGTCGGTGGCTGCCCCATCGCCGGTCGCGGCCCTACCAGGGCGGCCACCGCGGCGCCGGCCAGGGTCAGGGGACGGAGGCAGAAGGGCGGAAGCTGCATGCTGGGGGGACCCTCGCAGGTGAGCGCGTGCGGCTGCCGGGACGGAGTGTCCTCGGCACCTCGCCGGCCAGCAGGACGGGGCCGACCCGGCGGCGCTGAAATGTGCCCAATGCGACCGGCTTCGTCGACCACCGCACCCGTGCGGAGGTGGGGCCGGCAGGTGATGGGTCAGCCGGGGCGCCCCGGACGTCGGGCGAAGCGGCGCCAATGTATACAACGCGGCGCGCAGGCACGGCGGCTCGCCCCTCGAATCACGCCGTTCACCCCTCCCGGGCTGCCGTTCGCCCCGGGACTGACGCCGAAGGATGGTGTTCACATGTTGCTTCGTCACCTTGTGCGTGACGTCTGCCCTCTGCCGGTCCTCAGGGCCGTGACACGCTCCGAGCCCCGCGCGGGGACGCGTGCCGCCGCGGCGCCGGGCGCGGCCTCGCGCATACGGCGATCGGAAGGCGCCCGCGTGTACCGGGCGCTCCAGGCGGCGATCATCGACGGGCGGCTTCGGGCCGGCGGGCGCATCATCGAAGAGCACATCGCGGCCCAGTTCCGCGTCAGTCGGACGCCCGTGCGGGACGCCATCCAGCGGCTTCACCGCGAAGGATATGTGGTCACGCCGATCGGGTTCCGCCACGCCCGACCGATCGTCGCTCCGCTCTCACATGCCGATGCTGCCGAGCTGTTCGCGCTCGTCGCTCTTCTCGAGAGCTTCGCCGCGGCAGCGGCGGCCCGACTGCCGACCCACATCCGGCTCGACCTCGCCGACGAGCTGGCGGCGGCGAACGAGGCGTTCCGCCGCGCGGGGTCGGCGAGTCGATCCAAGCCCGATCAGATTCGCGAGCTCGACCGATCGTTCCACGCAGGGTGTACCCGAGCGGCCGGCGGCCCTCGCCTGGCGATGCTTCTCGACATCGTGAAGCCGCAGGCGGACCGGTACGCGGTACAGTTTCCGATGCTGCTCGCCCGTCGCGTCCTCGCGAGCGTCGCCGAGCACGAGGCGATCGTCCAGGCGATCCGGGCGGGTGACCCGGAGGCGGCCCGCGAGGCCGTGGTGGCGAACTACGAACGCAGCTCGGCGCAACTCACGGAGGGCATGGGCGCCGCGCAACGCGCCCCGCGCCGCATGGCGGGGGACGCCGCGGGCCGGTCGGCGCGGCGAGAGGAGCGGCGAACGGAGCGGCGAACGCGCGGCTGAGCGATCGCGACCACAGGACTCCGAGCCGGCGAGCGAGAGCCGGCGAGCGAGAGCCGGCGGTTTCGACCGGGCGATATACATTTGAGGGTTTCAGGCGGCGGGCCCGGACCCCTGGGCGGCGGGCGTGCCGCGCGTACCCATTCGCATCGGCCAATGCCTTCTTCGTACGACGCGATCGTCATCGGTGGCGGGCACAACGGCCTCGTGACCGCCGCGTACCTGGCGAGGGCGGGACGTCGGGTCTGCGTGCTGGAGCGACGCGACGTGCTGGGCGGCGCGTGTGTGACCGAGGAGGTCTGGCCAGGGTACAAGGTCTCGACGGCATCCTACGTCAACAGCCTCCTCCGCCCGGAGATCATTCGCGACCTCGAGCTGGCCAGGTACGGCTTCGAGATGCTCCCGCGCAGCCCGTCGAGCTTCTCGCCGTTCCCGGATGGCCGCTACCTCATGTTGGGTCCCGACAAGGACATGACCCGACGCGAGGTCTCGAAGTTCTCGAGCAAGGACGCCGAGGTGCTGCCGAAATACGAGGCCATGCTCGAGCGGGTCGCCGACTTCATCGAGCCGACGCTGATGATGACGCCGCCGGATCCCTGGTCGCTCCGCCCGGGGAATCTGGCCAAGCTGGCGAAGCTGGGGCTGGGCTTCGTCAAGCTCGGCCGGCAGGATGGGACGGCAGCCGTCGAGATCCTCACCGGCGCGGCCCGCCCGATCCTCGATCGATGGTTCGAGTCCGAGCAGCTCAAGGTGACGCTCGCCACCGACGCCGTGATCGGTGCCATGGCCGCGCCGTCGATGCCGGGCACCGCCTATGTGCTCTTCCACCATGTCATGGGCGAGACGAACGGCGTCCGGGGCGTCTGGGGGTACGTGCGCGGCGGGATGGGCAGCATCAGCAACGCGATCGCGGCGTCGGCGCGTGCGTACGGGGCCGACATCCGGACCGGCGCCGAGGTCAGCCGGATCCTCGTGAAGCATGGGCACGTAGAGGGCGTGGCGCTCACCGACGGCACGGAGTTCCGTGCTCCGCGGGTCGCGTCGGGCGCGGACGCGCACGTCACGTTCGAGCGGCTGATGGACCCGAAGGACCTGCCGGCGGAGTTCCGGCAGCGCGTCGCCACGATCGACTATCGCAGCGCCAGCCTCAAGATCAACGTCGCGCTGAGCGAGGTCCCCGACTTCACGGCCTGTCCGGGCGCGACACCCGGCCCTCAGCACCGGGGCACGATCCATATCTGCCCGACCCTGGACTACATCGAAGAAGCATACGACGACGCGAAGTTCGGACGCCCCGCGCGCAACCCGATCCTCGAGTGCACGATCCCGTCGGTGCTCGACGAGACGGTGGCACCGAAGGGGCAGCATCTCATGTCGATGTTCATCCAGTACTTCCCCTATCGACTCGCCGACGGCACGCCGGTCGAAGCGGCAAAGGAACGGTTCGCCGATCGGTGCTTCGACCTGCTCACGGAGTACGCGCCCAATTTTCGGCGCGCGGTCATCGACCGGCAGGTGCTCGCGCCGGTCGATATCGAGCGGCGCTTCGGTCTCACCGGCGGCAACATCATGCAGGGGGCGATGGGACTGTCCAGCCTCTTCTTCATGCGCCCGGTGGCCGGGTACGCGGACTACCGGACGCCGGTGCGTGGTCTCTATCTGTGCGGCGCGGCGACTCACCCCGGGGGAGGCGTGATGGGCGCCTCGGGCTACAACGCCGCCCGCGAGATCCTGCGGGACGGCAAGGCCAGAGGCTAGCGGCGCGTCACCGGTAGGGCCGGCGCGGGCGCCGGTCGTCCGAGGTGCCGCTGTCCGCTGCGGACTCGCGCGCCTGCCGCACACGTTGCTCGATGTCGAGCAACCGCCGCTGCTGTTGATCGGTCAGGACGGCGAGCGCCGCTTCCCGCGCGTGCACGGCCGCGTCGTGGACGGCACCCATCGCGGCCGCGACCGCCTTGCGGTGGGCGATGAGCGAGTCCCGCCCGGCCGGCGTGAGATGCACGAGATCGATCGATGCGAGCGGGGTGTTCGGGCCGAGGGTATCGAGCGCGGTTCGCGCGGCGCCCTGGCTCCGCTCCATCGCTGTCCGGATGGTGTAGAGTGCGGCCGTCTCGGGATCGGTCAGCCCCAGGTCTCCGCGCGCCGCCATGATCAGCGCCAGCGGGTTGTCGGGGTCCGCTGCGCGGGCGAGGGCGGCGAGGTGCGGGTCGATGATGCTGTGGACCGGTGGCAGGCCGCCGCCCTCCGGCCGTCCCCTCATGCCGGGCGCGCTCCCCATCCCGCCGACTTGCCCGAGGGCCGTCGCGGGCACGAGCAGAACCGCAAGCACGGGCCCGCGGAGCGCTCGGACGATCCTCGCCGGTGCGGACTGCGGCCGGGGAAGGATCATGCGCAGCGCCCGTCGACGGCGCGCTCGGGCGCCTCGAAGATGAGACTCATGCAGCTCACCCCGGCCTCGGCTTTCTGGAGCTCCGACACATCGACCGTGGCCGTGCGGTACCCTTCGCGTGACAGTCGCGCTGCCGTCGCGGGGGCATTGGCGGGTACGATGACCGTCTCGCCGACCCGGACGACGTTGGCGCCCCACGGCTCGCCGGGTGCGACCGCGACCGTACGCGCCCCCTCGAACGTCGCCGGGTGCACCCAGTCCGGATTGACGAGGGCGGTCGCGTCGTCGAGCCGCCCACAGGCGCTCTTGAGGTGGAGGCACCGGGTGACCGGCACGGGCACCACCGTGTAGCCCAGGGGACAGAGCATCGCACGGAGCTGGACGGTGGCGGCGGCGTTGGTACGCGGGGTCTGGCCCACGTAGAGCGTGCGGCCGAGATGCAGCACATCACCGCCGTCGAGCGTCGCAGGGGCGGTGAGCCACCGTACCTCGCGGTAGCGGCACAGCTCGTCCGCCATGACTGCGGACTCCGGGCGCCGGCTGCCGGCGCCCATCGGGGCGAGCACGGCGAGATCGTCGAGCACGATCGCCGTATCCTCGACGAACGTCGCGTCGGGGAGCGTGTCGAGCGGCGGCAGCGCGATCACGCAGGCCCCGGCGGCGCGGAGCGCGTCCTGGTACGCACGGTGCTGCTCACGCGCGAGGCTGACGTCGATCGGCTCACGATCGAGGAACGAGAGCTCGCACTCTGCCAGTCGGGCGCTCGGCGCCCGGGTGATCGCCACCAGCACGGACATCAAGTGTCACCCCGCCGGCACGGGCGCGGCCGGAGCGCCACCGGCTCGACGCGCCGGCGGTGGCACGACCCGGTCCTGCGCGATCCGGTCCTGCGCGATCCGGTCCTGCGCGATCCGGTCCTGCGCGATCCGGTCCTGCGCGATCGGGTCATGCCCGACGCCGTCATGCCCGACCCGGCGCGGCGCCGACCAGCGCGCAGACGCCGCGCAGGGCGGAGGCCTCGACGCTTCCCGGCGCCTCGTCGCTGAAATCGTTCTCGCCCGCGCTGAAGGTCGCCGTCTGCGAGATCAACACACCCGACGGCCGGTACCGCGCCGCCGAGCGCAGTGCCGTCTGCTGCGCGCCGCAGTCGACCACCACGTGCATGACGATGCTGCCCACGAGACCGTCGGGGTCCTTCCGCGGCGGGTGCAGGGTGAACCGCTCCCAGACATCGGCGCGCCCTGACGCCAGGCGCGTGATGCGGCTGGTATCGACCGCCACGACGGTCGGGAACCTGGGGTCCGAGATGACGCGCCAATGATCGCCCGTCTGGGCGGCCACGCGGTGCGCCGACAGTGCTGCCAGCGCCCCCAGTGCCGTCAGTGCCGCGCATGTCTCCCACCGTGCTGCACGCACCCGCATTCGATCGCTCCTCGTCGCGCCCCCGGCCGCTGAGGCCGCTCCTTGCCCCCGAACCGCAATGTAGCCGGGCATCACCCGGGCTTCACCCGGGCATCACCCGGGCATCACCCGGGCATCACCCGGGCATCACCGGGGCTACGCGCGGGCGTCGGGGACGACGCCCGCCGATCGGGTCCGCCAGTAGCGGGCGAGGCCAACCCAACTCGACGGGATAGAATGAGCGTACCGTGCCACGACGTCGGCGGGGAGGATCTGACGGAGTTCGGCGGTGATGCGGGCGGCGAATGCAGCGGCACGCGCGTCGTCGCTCGGTGCCTGACCAGCGGCCGTGCCGCCCGCGGCGCCGCCCCCGTCGGCGAGGGAGGCCCGGACGAGCTCCGCCCAGCTGTCGAGGTGCGCCGCCAGGTCGTCGATGTGCCGGGCCGCGTCCGGGTAGGCGCCGAAGTGCGTGACGACCACCTGCGACGGATCCCACGCGCGGATGCGGCGCAGGCTCTCGCTCCACCGCTCGAGATCCACATCCGGCGGCGGCGTGACCGGCAGGACATACGACTGGCCCGGGTACCGCTCGCCCAGGGTGTCGCCGACGAATGCGACCCCCGACGTCTCGTCGAGATACGCCACGTGGTGCCAGGCGTGTCCCGGTGTGTACGCGGCGCGCACCGGGCGGCCGGCAATGTGAAGCGCGTTCTCCGCCTCGAGCACCGACACGTTGGCAGCCGGAACGGGCGCGACGTCGCCCCACAACTCGGCCATCCGGTCGCCGTAGATCATCGTCGCGCTTCGGAGCAACCGGGCCGGATCGATCACGTGGGCGGCGCCGCGGGCGTGCACGTAAACGCGGATGCGGGGATTCTCACGCACGAGCGTGCCGGTGCAGCCGGCGTGATCGAGATGAATGTGCGTGAGCAGCACGCTCTCGATGTCCGAGATCGAGGCGCCCAGCTCGGCGAGCCGGCGCCGGAGCGTGTCCAGAGTCGTCGTCGGGCCGGGGTCGAGGAGGGCGACCGCCCCCTGCCCCGCCAGCACCACGGCGGCGACGGAGCGCTGCTCCCCCAGGTACTCGAGATCGATGAGCGTGATGCCGGGGGCGATCGGCGCGGGCGGCGCCGGCGGCGTTCTGGAACCGGCCGCTGGATGGGACGCTGGGTGGGATGCGGGCATGCGAATAGTATACGCCCGCACCCGATCGGCCCCCGACGGGTCACATGGTATCGCGCCGGAAGAGGAGCTCGTAAACGAGCGGTCGGGGCAGGCGGTGGCTCGTCACCGTGACGCGGAGGCGGACGCGCGCGCCGCCATCGATGAAGATCACGGCGTTCTCCCGTTGGCCGTCCGGGGCCGCGATCGTCTGCCGGAGGGTGTCGCCGGCGGTTACCAGGTGCGCGCGGTCGACCTCGTGGGTGAGCGGGTTCGACCAGTTGACGGTGTCGCCGTTCACCGGTGTCACGACAGGGTTGGATCCGTCGAAGGCGATGCGCACGCTGTCGGCGCGCAGGTCCATCCGCATCGTGTGCGGCGTCGGGTTCACCTTGTTGAGCCGCGAGCGGGCGATCGGCCGCGTGATGAAGCTCATGTGGGCGACGGTCCGATCGACCGCAGCGCGAATGTTCTCACTCGAGTCGGCGATGAGCGAGTAGACGAACGGCCCCCCGTTCGGGATCGCGGCCGGTGAGCCGGCGGGAGCGGATGCGCTCGGCTCCACGGCCGCAGGTGCCTGGGCGCCGGCGGCGGTGCTCATCGCGAGCGCCGCAGGCAGGGCAAGCGCGGCGGTGATCAGCACGCCAGGGCGCCGCGCGCTGAAGCTCGCGCCGCCGTGGATCGAGCACGACCGCGTCGCCAAGTGTTGCCGCTGCCGTAGGGTCGCCGGAAATCGTAGGGACTGCATGAGCACCTCGTGTCGCAGTGATCGTCTCGCATTGATGGAGCGTCACACGCCCCGGGTCGTCAAAGGGTGGACCCCGATGGTGACCGGACGTGACCGGTCATACGCGCTCGTACGCGCTCCCGGGTGGCCGATCGTGGCGCGAACGCTAGCCGTGGTGCGCGCGCGCCACATGTCGCGTGGGACCAAAGCGATGGGCCCTGGGGTCAGGAGCGACGCGTGGGGGGTCGCGTGCGGCGCTCGGTTGGTGCATCCTGAGGTCCGGCGGCGCGAGCCCGCGGCCCCTCAGTTGCATCGTGCGCGTACATGAACCGCGAGGTGATGCCGCTGGCAGCGCTGGCTCGAATATCAGGCCCGACGGAGCGAGTGATCAGCTTCGTCGAGCCGTCAACGGGGCTCCAATGGATCGTCTTCGAGGGGCGCGCCGACCGGCATGACTCGGCCGATATGAGCCGCTGTCTCTTCTTTGTGTCAGAGGCGGCAATCCGGCGGGTCTGCCGGTACCCGGAGGGGTGGGCCGAACTCTCTCCCGCGGAGCTGCTGGAGCTCAGCTGGCAGGTCTAGCTGCCGAGCTCGAGGGGAGTCTCCCGGCCGAAGCGGGTCGGGGCAAAAGGCGCGAGGTCGAACGATGTGCGGCCGGTGGTGACGAGGTCCGCGTTGATCTCCGCGATCACCGACGCAAACTTGAACCCGTGGCCCGAGCATGGGCTGCACACGAGCACGCGCGCCGCGTCCGGGTGCCATCCGACCACGAACCGGCTGTCCGGCGTGTTGGTGAAGAGGCAGGTCGAGGCCGCCCGCAGCGGAGCGCGCGCGATCCCGGGTAGAATAGCTCTGAGCACGACCCGTAGCCGCTCGATTTCGTCCGGTCCCACGGACTGCCGCGCGACGTCCGGATCGGCGACGGTCTCTCCCTCGTGAAAGATGGATGCCTTGACGCCGGTCTCGAGACGCGGGAAGCCGTACACCATCCGACCAGGGTGATACTCACAGGCGAAGATGGGAAACCGGTCGACGCTGTACTCGTCGCGCGTGGCGCGGGCACCGTCGGCGGACCCGCGAGGCCGCACGACGGCGGCGGCGGCGGCGGGGCTCTCGCCGGGGTCGAACCAACCGACGACCTGTCGCTCGACGCTCAGCGGGAGGTCGCAGTCGGCGAGCACCTGACGCGCCCAGGGACCGGCGCAGACGATGAGGTAGTCCGCCCGATACGGGCCGTCGCTCGTGGTCACGGTCACGCCGGCGTCGTCGGCACTCCATCCGATCATCTCGACGCCAAAGACGAGTCGAGCCCCAGCCCGAACGGCCAGCGCCTCGTAGCCGGCCATGACGTCGTCGGACCGGAGATAGCCGGCGCGCGGGTCCCAGAGCCCCACGAAATGCTCCGGCGGTCGGAACGCCGGGCATCGTGCGCGAATCTCCGACGGGGCGAGGTCCTCGTATGGGAGGCCATATTGCAGGGCCGCGCGCCGAGCACCCGCGACGACGTGCCCGTCCGGCGGCCCCAGCATCAGACCGCCGGTCATCCGAAGCAGGGGGGACCCCAGCTGCTGCCCCAGCTCGGCCCAGAGGGCGTAGGCGCGCTGAAGCAGCGGAACGTAGAGCGGGTGCTCGTAGTACAGCTCTCGGATGATGCGGCTCTCCCCGTGCGAGGAGCCGCCGGCATGACCGGGGGGACGCCGGTCCAGCCCCAGCACGCGAGCGCCACGCGATGCGAGCGCGTACGCCGTCGCGCGCCCCATCACGCCGAGGCCGACGACGACCGCATCATAGCGCCCGTTCGGCGCCGTGGAGTGCCCCGCCCCAGCGGTCATGGAATCCAAGATAAATGCAGCGCGCCCAGCGACATAGCGACCTCCCGGCACGCCGGCCGCGGGCCGCTCCGCGCCTTGCGGGTCGACGGCCGCCGCCCTATACTCTCGCCGCCGAGACACGGTGCCAGTTTCTGATACCGGGAGGTCGCCCGTGCTGCAAAAGCTCAGTGACGTGCTGGCGTTGTTCTCCCCTGAGCGGCCGGAGCTCTCGGTCCGCGACATCGCCAAGCCGTTCCGCTGGCCCAAGAGTACGGCGTACCGCATCCTGGCGCGAATCGAGGATGCCGGGTTCCTCGATCGGGATGACCGGTCAGGGCTCTACCGACTCGGGATCCGCCTGGCCACGCTCGGTGAACTCGCCCGCCATTCGACGTCCCTCCAGCGGATCGCCAGCTCGGCTCTACACCGGCTGAGCGCGGAGACCACGGAGACGGCGACGCTCATGATCCTGCATGGCGACGAGGGGGTGACGGTCGACGTCGTCGAGAGCTATCAGCCGCTCATGCTCCCCGGACTGCTCGGCGCACGGCAGCCCCTCCACGCCACGGCCGGGGGCAAGTCGATCCTCGCCTGGTCCTCGACCGCCCGGCAGCAGGCCCTGATCCGACCGCCGCTCAAACGCTACACACCGACGACGATCACCGACGTCGGCGACCTGATGCGGGAACTCGAGCTCTCACGCCGGCGCGGATACACGGTGGTCAACGGCGAGAATGTCGAGGACATCGTCGGCATCGCCGCCCCCGTCTTCGACCATCACGGCAACGTACCCGCCGCGCTCACCGTGGGCGGCCCGCGGTCGCGGGCGACGGCCAAGTTGGAGAGCTTCGCCGCGGCAGTGATGGCCGCCGCGGCCTCCGTCTCGGCCGCCCTGGGCTACCGTGGTCCGGCACCATCGCGGGCGGTCGGGAGCACGGGAATGGCCCGCCGCGGCGCGACGACGGGGGGGACCGGCAAGCGGACGACCGGCCGCGGCCGGACCGCCGATGGTCAGCGCAAGCCCACGAGGCGGGCCCGCCCGCGCGCCGCCGCCGGGGGGCGTTGACGTGCCCGGACCGCGGCGAGAGCGGGGGCGGCGGCGAGCGCGGCGCTGGTCTGCCCGATACCTGACCGCCGTGGCGGCGGCCGTTATCGGCATGTCCGGCCCCGTCGCCGGCGTGGGCGCGCAGGGTCTCCAGAGCAGCGACCTCTCGCGGTTCCGGGCGGTGCGCGAGGTGGCGCTCGCTCCCGACGGGAAGACGATCGCGTATACGGTCGCCATGCGCGACCAGCCGGGGCGTCCGTACGCCCAGCTCTGGCTCATGGACCTGGCGAGCCGGAAGACGATTCGCGTGGGTGATGACAAAGCACGGGCGTCCGAGCCGCACTGGTCGCACGATGGGCGATGGGTCGCGTTCGCCGGGACGGACGGAAGCCAGGATGGCATCTGGATCGTGCACCCCGACGGCTCCGCCCTGGCGTTCGTGGCGCCGGTCGCCTCGTCCAACGCCCCGCTGCCCGATCGTGGCCAGTCGATCACCTGGTCACCCGACGGCAAGGCGATCGCGTTCATCTCATCGGAGCCCGGCCCGGAGACGGCCGACATGACGGGCGACCCGATGATCATCACGCGATACCTCTACCACGCGACCGCGGAAGAGGGGTTCACGCACTTCAACGACAACCGCCGGCTCCACATCTATGTCGTCGATCTCGGGACCAAGCAGGTGCGGCAACTGACCAGAGGCACTCGCGACGAGCACTCGATCGACTGGTCGCCCGACGGGTCGTCGATCCTCTACCTCTCCAATCTCGAGACCAATCCGGACGAGTTCTTCAACTACGACGTGCTCACGGTGGGTGTCGCCGACGGCCATGTTCGGCGGCTCACGTCGACCGAGAACGCCGAGTACGCGCCGGTGTGGTCCCCCGATGGGAAGTACATCGCCTACTCCGGCACCCGCCGCGGGCTGACCGACCGGGAGACGACAATGGAGGACACGCACACCTGGGTCATGGCAGCCGACGGCGGTCATCGGCACGAGGTGGGCGGCGCGATCGACGCGCGGCAGGGGCACCCACTCTGGGGTCCCGACGGCGCGGTGTACTTCACCGCCGAGGAGCGCGGCAGCGTGCACCTCGTACGCGTGCCACTCTCGCCCGCAGGGACGGCCGGGCAGCCCCAGACGATCGTCAACGACCGGGGAAGCGTGCAGGACTTCTCGGTCGGCCGGAGCGGCCAGGTCGCGTACGCGCTCACGACGCCGCAGGACATGGCCGAGCTGTACGTGACGGGAGGAACCGGCACGAGTGGCGGCCGGCTCACCGATCTCAACGCCGACGTGCTCCGCGGGAAGACGCTGGCCCCGGTCGACTCATTGACGTTCGTCAGCAACGACAATCGGTACGAGGTGGAGGAGTTCCTGGTGAAGCCTCTGGGGCTGGTGCCGAGCGCACAGGACACCTCGCCGCCGGTCAAGTATCCGATGATCGTCGAGATCCATGGCGGGCCGCACGGGCAGAACGGACCGGCCTTCAACTTCCAGGATCAGGTCTACGCCGCCCACGGCTGGGCGACCCTGCACGTCAACTACCGTGGCTCGACCGGCTATGGGCAGACATTCGCCGACGCCGTCTTCCGCGATCAGGATGGGGACGAAGGACAGGACGTGCTCTACGGCGTGAACGCGGCCGTCCGCCGGAATCCCTGGATCGATCGCGAGCGGATGGGGATCGAGGGCGTGAGCTACGGCGGGCAGCTCACGGACTGGCTCATCACGCAGACCAACGAGTTCAAGGCGGCGGTGCCGACGGCCGGCATCAGCAACCTGGTGAGCTTCAACTACATCACGTACTACAACCAGTACATGGAGATGGAATACGGGCAGTTCTATCACCAGGGCACGACGATGGACGACGTGTGGAAGCGCTCGGCCATCCGCTACGTCGCCCAGGTCCACACGCCGACGATGCTCGTGCACGGTGAGAACGATCCCGACGTCCCGATCGATCAGGCGGAGCAGTACTACGTCGCGCTCAGAGACGTGGGCGTGGAGACCATCTTCCTCCGCTATCCGCGGGAAGGCCACGGGCTCGCCGAGACCAGGCACGTCATCGACGCCATCAATCGGAAGATGGCCTGGTACGAGAAGCACTTCCCGCCGGCCGGATCGGCGATCGTCACCAACGTTCAGCCGTAGGCGCCGCCCGGGACGCGGTCATCGCCGCGTTCGCCCGCCAGGCGTAGAAGATCGGCACCCCGAGGGCGACGATCACGAGCCCGGGCCAGGTGTACTGCGGGCGCTCGATCAGCAGGTCGATACAGAGCAGCACGGTGGCGACGAGATAGAGCCCGGGGAGAAGCGGATAACCGACCGCTCGCACCGGGCGCTCGGCGCCCGGTCGCCTGATGCGGAGCGCGAACAGGCAGGACACGGTGAGCACATAGAACAGCAGTGAGGCGAACACCATGTACGCCAGCAACTGCCCGTACGTCCCGGAGAGGCAGAGTACGGATGCCCAGATCGCCTGCGCGGTGAGGGCGACGGCCGGCGTGCGGTAGCGCGGGTGGAGCTTCCCGGCCGACCGGAAGAAGAGCCGGTCGCGCGCCATGGCGAAGTACACACGCGGCGCGGAAAGGATGAGGGCGGCATTGCAGCCGAAGCAGGAGAGCATGACTCCCGCCGCCATGATGTAGAGCCCCGGGGCGCCGAAGATCGCCTGGAGCGCGACCGTGCCCACGCGGTCCTCGGGGGCCGTCGCGATCACCGCGCCGGGGAGGATGCTGAGGTAGGCGACATTGGCGATGAAGTACAGCACCACGACGAGCGACGCACCGGCGACCATGGCGATCGGGATGTCCCGCCGGGGATCCTTCATCTCTCCGGCCGCGAACCCGATCTGGTACCAGAGGTCGGCGGCGGCGATCGATCCCACCATGGCGGCCCCGATGACCGGCACGGTCGACCAGTGGAGCCCGCCGGCCGGCCAGAACCCCGCCCCGAAGTTCGCGGCGATGGCGGCGGCGTGGCGCCCGACGGTGAGGCCGAGCAGGATGAGGGCGGCGAGCAACGTCGTCTTGACCACCGTGAGCGCGCTCTGGAGCACGGCAGCCAGCCGGACCCCGCGGATGTTGATCCAGGTGAGGAAGAGGATCGAGGCGATCGCGAGCACGCGCTGTCGCGAGAGCCCGATCTCGATCG
This sequence comes from Gemmatimonadota bacterium, assembly GCA_021324635.1. Lineage (GTDB taxonomy): Bacteria > Gemmatimonadota > Gemmatimonadetes > Gemmatimonadales > Gemmatimonadaceae > Palsa-1248. The sequence continues at coordinate 1,851 of JAJPIS010000072.1, read as the reverse complement.
GACCGCTCGGGAGGTGGAGCGTGGTGCCGAGGAACACATCGGGTGTGAGCCACGGCCAGAGCACGCCCGCGAACCGCGCGAACGCGGCGCCGACGGCGGCGATCGCGCCCGTCTGGATGACGGCGAAGAGCGCCCATCCGTAGAGGTAGCCACAGAGCGGGGAGATCCCCTCGCGCAGGTAGACGTAGAGCCCCCCCGTGCGGGGCAGCATGGCGCTGAGCTCCCCATAGCTGAGCGCCCCGAAGACGATCACGACCCCCGTGATCGCCCACACCAGCAGCATGAGGCCCGGCGAACCCACCTCGCGCATGATGGCCGCCGGCACGATGAAGATCGCCGAGCCGATCATCGAGCCGGCGACGAGCATCGTCGCGTCGAAGCGGGAGAGGGCGCGGACGAAGCCCTCGCGCGCCCCGTCACGGGTGGCCTCACCGGTGGCGTCACGGGTCCCCTCGCGCGGACCGCCCTCGGGCGGCGCCGGCGAGGGCTCCCGTCGCACGCCCTCCGCGCCCGCTGCTATCGCCGCCTCGTCACGGGCCGTCATCGCATCTCTCCGCCCACCTCGGGGTCACCAGAGGTGCCGGATTCCGGCACCTCGTCCCACGTGCAGGAACCCCGCGGAACCTACTGCTCCGCCCGCGCCCGAACAAGAATTCCAGGGCGCCAGGGGCCGTCTTGCGGGGGATGCCACCGCCCCGTATAATCGGGCGCCGGTGGGACGGGGTGCCAGAAAGGGGGACGCCTGCACGTGTCGACACAGACCTACGACGTCATCGTGGCCGGCCTGGGCGCAATGGGGAGCGCGACCACCTGCGAGCTGGCCGCGCGCGGCTCGCGCGTGCTGGGTCTGGACCGCTTCAGCCCCCCGCATACGCTGGGCTCGACGCATGGTCAGTCGCGCATCATCCGAGAAGCCTACTACGAACATCCGACCTACGTGCCGCTCGTCCGCCGAGCGTACGAGCGTTGGGCGGCGCTCGAGCGGACGACCGGGCGGCAGGTGCTCATCCAGACCGGCGGGCTCTCGATGGGGCGGCCGGAGAGCTCGGCAGTCGTTGGGGCGCGGACGAGCGCCATCGAGCATGGCATCCCGTACGAGGAGCTGTCGGCGGCGGAGCTCCGCCGCCGCCTGCCGGTCTTCGCCGCCGACGCCGACACGGTGGCGATCTGGGAGCCGCGGGCCGGCGTGCTCCTGCCCGAGGTCGCGATCGAGGCCCACCTTCAACACGCGGCACGCCTCGGGGCGATGATCCGGTGTGACGAGCCGGTGATCCGGTGGCGTGCCGAGGGAGAGGGGCGGGACGAGTGGATCGCGGTCACGACCCCGCGGGCCACGTACTACGCCAACCGGCTCGTGCTGACCGTCGGCGCGTGGACGCGCGAGCTGCTGCCGGACCTCGAGCTGCCGCTCGTCGTCGAGCGGCAGGTGATGCTCTGGTTCCGGCCGGTGCGCAATCCCGTGGCGTTCACGCCGGCGCGGTTCCCCGTCTTCATCTGGGAGTACGACACCGACCGCTTCTGGTTCGGGCTGCCCGACATTGGCGACGGGCTCAAGCTCGCGGTGCACCACGATGGCGAGTCCACCACCGCCGACACGGTGCGGCGGGTGGTCACGCCCGAGGATGTCGCGCCGGTGCGGGCGCTCGTCCGCCAGCATCTGCCCGACATCGATGGGGCGCCGATTGCCTCGGCCGTCTGCCTCTACACGGACACCCCGGACCTGCACTTTCTCATCGACCGCCACCCGGCCCATGCCGGCGTGATCCTCGCAACCCCGTGCTCGGGCCACGGCTTCAAGTTCGCGAGCGCGCTCGGCGAAGTGCTGGCCGACCTCGCGCTCACCGGCAAGTC
>JAJPIS010000076.1 GCA_021324635.1 Gemmatimonadota bacterium | reverse complement strand
GCCGCCCCTACGGCGGGGTGTCCCACACCGTCCCGTCGGCGAAGCGTGCGACCGGCCGGAGGCCGGCGCGCCGCGCCAGGCTGTAGGGCGATGCCACATCGGGGCTCGGGGTCGTGAACGCCACGACCACGCCGCCGGTGCGCGACAGGCGGTCGCGAAAACGAGCGATCGTCGCGGCATCGAGCCGGTCGGGAAGATCGCGGGCCGCACGGTGGGCGTGGAAATAGAGCGCCGCCGGCCAGTTGGAGTAGAGTGTTCGATCCGCGCCGCCGGACGGCGACCGGACCCAGGCGATCGTCGGCGACTCGCGCCAGTCGCTGCTCGCGAAGTCGTCGCCATCCTCGCGCGCAAAGGCGATCCGTGAGATCGTCGTCCCGGCGGACAGCGCGAGCCAGACTGCGAGCGCGCCGGTCACCGTGAGGCGACTCCAGCGCCGGCGCCCGCGCCACCAGGTCGCGATCACGAGGGCGATCGCGATCTCGGCGAGCAGCAGAAGCGGAGCGAGAATGCGCTCATCGAACGGGATGTTGGGGTCCGCGAACTGGCGCGAGATCAGCACGAAATCGAGATAGCACGCGGCGGTGACGGCGACGACCCGCAACACCGTCGCCGACCGATGCGCGCTCACGACCGCCGGCACGGCCGGCCCGAGCGCGACCTCCGTGCGCCGCACACGCCGCCACGCGCTCGCGCCCATGGCCGCGACCCCGGCCAGCACGACCGCGAGCACGGCGACGCGCCACCAGCCATCGCCGACCGGCACGACCCAGGAGGCGAGGGTCTGCACCCCTTCCCGCAGGGTGTTCCCGAGCTGCCCGTACGCGGCGAGTGCCCGCACGCCGCGCGGGCCGGCCAGCCGCGTCGCACGCACCAGCCAGGGACCCACCGTGCACAGGGTCGGCGCCAGGATCAGGGCGAGCGCCAGCGCGAGCGTCTGCGTGGATCGTCGGGCGAGCCGTCGGTCGAACGCGACCCAGAGGGCGGCCGCCGCCACGATCGAGAAGCCTGCGTAGCGCAGGCTCACGGCGGCGGCCGCCGCGACGCCGGTCCCGGCCGCCACGAGTGCCACGCGGCGCATGCCGCCGACCGCGCTCCCCCGGCCACCATCACCGAGCGCCGCTGTCGTGCGGAGCGCGACCCCGCTCCACCCAGGCTTCCGTACATGGCCGCCACGTCGCGCCTCGTCGGCCGCAGCGATCCGCGGCGCGCCGGTCGCGGTCGCCTCCGCCGGCGTCCCGAGCGACGTGCCGTCCAACTGCGCGGCGCGACCCGCATCGCCGGCGAGCGCGGGCGCGACCGGCGCGGCGCGCGTGAGCGCGACCATCCCGGTGAGCGTCAGGACGAGCGCAGTGAGAAACGACGGCTCGCTGAGGATCGAGAGGTGGACCGTCGCGATCGCGGGCGTGGCGAGCGCGGCGACTCCGACGCCCACACCGGCCCGGGCGCCGGCCACCCGGCCGACGAGCACCACCAGTGTCGTCCAGGTCACGAGCGCCGACACGACGATGATCCAGCGGGCGGCCTGCACCGGGCTCGCGCCCAACGTGACGGGCGCTGCGACCGCGAGCGGGAAACCGGGTGGGAAGTGAGTCAGCGGCTCAGTCGAGTCGGCGTCGGCCCACCCACTCGTCGGGACGCGAAGGCCGTCCCCCCGGACGACCGCCTGGGCGGCTCCGAGGTACGACTCGGCGTCGGGATCGAGCCCAGGACCGGGCGGCGCCGTGCCGATCGCGACCGTGGTCGCTGCCAGCAACCCCATCAGCAGTCCGACGACCAGCACGGTCGGCAGCCTGAGCGGCCACGCCGGGAGACGCCGCCCCCCGCCCGGTCCCCATCTCGTCCGGCCCGGCGCCTCCGACCGGGGTCCTGCTCCACCGGGCTGATCCTGGTTGGATCGTCTCGACGGTGACGCGGCGGGTGCTCCCCCAGCGTACATCGTGGCGGCCATCCTCTGCGCGAGCGCGGAGCCTGTCGTGGGCCGCCCGCCCCGCGGGCGCGCGTCCGATCGGCCGGCGTCCGGGGGCAGCCGCGAGGCCGCGGGGCGCGACGCCCTTGCGGATTCGGTGTCTGTTCGGCTAGTTATCCCGCCGGAGGTCATCGCGTAACGTGCGCCCGACGCCGACCCTTGGCCAGCCCGCTCTGTTCCACGATCCGCCCGACCGGGTAGCGGCCGAGCGGGGCCGGGATCTGCCGATCGTCGGGCAGCAGGCGGACATCGTCTACCGGGCGCTCGTCGCACGGACGGTGCTCAACCCGCCGGAGAGCACCGGCATGCCGTACTGGTCGCTCAACCCGTACGTCGGGTGCGCATTCGGCTGCGCGTACTGCTACGCGCGCTACGCGCACCGGTACCTGTCCGAGCGGCGCGTCCTCCGGGAACGCGGCCCCGACGTCGCGGGCACTGCGGGCGGCGATACCCCGGAGGACGCCGAGCCGCTGCCGCCCTGGCTCGCCTTCGAGCGGCGGATCTATGTCAAGACCAACGCGGCCGAGGTCCTGCGCGCGGCGCTCGGGACCTCCGGGGGGCCGGTGTCCGGCCGGTATGCGCGGCTCGCGCGGGGCGACTCGCTCGTGATCGGGACGGCGACCGATCCGTACCAACCGGCGGAGCGGCACTTTCGGGTCACGCGCGGCGCGCTGGAGGCACTGGCCGAACGGACCGGTCTGCGCATCGTGATCATCACGAAGAGCGCACTCATCTCGCGCGACGTCGACATCCTGGCGCGCATCGCGCGACGCTCCCGCCTCACCGTGCACCTGTCCCTGATCACGCTCGATCGCGATCTCGCCCGCCGCATCGAGCCGCGGGCGCCGACGCCCGACGCTCGGCTCCGCGCCCTCGTCCGGCTTCGCGAGGTGGGGATCGACGTCGGTATCAACGTCATGCCGGTTCTCCCCGGCATCACCGACCAGCCGGCCGGGCTCGAGGCCCTGATCGCCCGGGTCGCCTCGCTCGGTGCCACCCACGTGAACGTCGGGGCGCTCCGCCTGCAATCGGAGGCGCGGCGGCGGTACCTGCCGTTCATCGAGGCCGAGTTCCCGCACCTCGCGGCGCGATATCGGGCGACCTACGCCGGCGCGTCAGACCTCGGCGATCGCTATCGCGCCGGGCTGGCGCGTGCGGTGCGCCAGCTCTGCGCGCGGCACCGCATCCGCCACGGCCGGTTCGACGAGGAGCGTGCCCCGGACCCGGCTCCCGCCGCTCCGATCGACGCGCAGCTCGACCTCCTCGCCGGCCCTGGATGACAGAGCCCCCGCGCAACGCGCGGGGGCTCTCGCATCATCCCACACCTTCGTTCCTTACCGGTTGCGGTTGCCTCCGCCGAGCAGGCGAAGAACGGCCAGGAACAGATTGATGAAATCGAGATAGATGTTGATCGCCGCCGGGATGTAGTCGTCGGGGCCGTAGACGTTCCGGATGCGCCAGGTGTCGAATACCAGCAGCCCGCTGAACACCAGCACCGTGCCGGCGGCGATCCAGAGCCCCGCGCCGACGCTGTGCAGCAGGAAGGCATTGAGCAGTCCGGTCACGAGGACGACGAGCAAGCCCACGAGAAAGAAGCCGCCCCAGGCGCTGAAATCACGCCGACTCACGAGCGCATACATCGTGAGGCCGCCGAACGCGGTCCCGCTCAGCAGCGCGGTCTGCCCCAGGATCCCGGGCTGCGACCGTTCCACGACGAGCAGCAACGGCGCGAGCCAGAGCCCGACCAGGAACGTGTACAGGAACATGAACCCGACGTTCGCCGGGAACGTCCTGGCCGTCCGCTGCGCCATGAAGAGCGGTGCGAGCGAGACGAAGAAGGTCAGAAAAGGGTGCGCCGCAACGACGGCGAGGATTTGCGGCTGCGTGCCCGCCACCACGACCCCGAGCATCGTCACCAACAACCCGGCGAGGACGAGCGCGTAGGTCCGGCGGATCAGCGTGAGCCGCTCGGCCCCGGTGCGGACGAGCGTGCTGGTGGCGTACGAGACGCCCATGGTCTGCTCCGTGGAAGATCGGTCGGGTGAAATATACACCGGAGTGACGACCACGCTCCCACCCGGCAAACCGCGCCGCCCCCGCACGGGGGCGGCCCTGTCACGCCGACCCTTTGCGAAGCGCGATCGACCCGTTCACCGTCTCGATGCGGAGCTCCGGCGTGCCCCCGCCGGCGGTCCCCGGCGCGCCCCCGATCGTGCCGTGCAGATGCCGCCGATCGAGGGAGCCGAGTACCGCGATCGGGAAGTCCGACTGCACCGACCCGTTCGTCGTCGTGAGGTCGACCTCGGCCCGGAGATCGGCCGGCAGCGTCACCGACACCGATCCGTTCACCGACTCGAGCGTCAGGCGCGAGCCTGCGCCGATCGTGCCCATGCGCGCATCGACGGAGCCGTTCACGCTCGACGCCCGCACCGGACCCCCCGACGATGCCGCCTCGACACGGCCATTGACGCTGGACGCGTCGACTTCCTCCGTGACGCCCTCCACCTGGACCTCGCCGTTCACCGTCCCGGCGAGCACCTTGACGCCCGCCGGGAGGAGCACCGTGAAGTCCACGCTGACGTCATCATCGTGCGCGTGATGGTGGCGCGAGTCCGAGTCGTAGGCATGCTCGTCGCACCGGCTCTCGTCGCCCCACAGCGCACAGACGAGGACGTCGCCGTCGCCCGGCCCCGTCCGAGACATCGCGAACCGCACATCGTCGGGGTTCCCACGGCGCCAGCGCTTGTGTCCCCGGATCTCGACATCGGCGCCGGGCGCCCGGTCCACCCGGATCGACCCGGACAGGTTCCGGACTCGGACCCATCGGTGGGCATCGACATGCCCCGTCCAGTGGAAGTCCGTCGCCGTGTCGCCGCGGGTCGCGTCGGTCACTCCCCGGCCCGGCGGCACGGCGGCCGACGATGCAAGGGCCGCCGCAGGTGCCGCCGCAGGTGCCGCCGCAGCGACGACCGGCATCGCGGCGGCGATCGCGACACCGCCGGCGAGTGTCCGGAGCGCGCGGCCGAGGTCGAGTTCCACGCCCTGGTTTCGGGTCATCGGGTGGTCACTCCGGGTGCGAGCGGCTGCCGGTCCGCCGTAGCTCGACGTCGCCGCTGAAGGTGGAGATCGTCACGTGCGCGCCGCCCCGACCCAACGTCGTGTCCAGGTGGTGGCGCATCGGGCCATGGTCGTCGGTGCCCTGCGGCTGGATGGTGATCGGAAAGTCGGTCGCGATCTCACCGCTGAAGCTGTCGATCGACAGCGTCGCGCCCGCGTCCGGCGGGATCTCGAGCCGCACGGCGCCCGAGTGGGCGCGGAAATCATAGGTCCCGGTCGGATCGAGGGTCCCCGCGTACGACAGATCTCCGCTCACGGTCTCCATGCGCAGGACGCGCGAGCGGCCGCCCGTGACGTACCCGTGTCCGCTGACCGACGACACCGTCACGTCGCCGTGGACCGCGTCCAGGTCGATGTCCCCGCTCACCGATCGCGCCCGGATGTCGCCTTCGACGTCGCGTGCCCGGACGCTACCGGAGACGCTCTCGAGCGTGGCCATCCGCACGACATCATCGACGTCGACATCGCCGCTCACCGATCGCGCTTCGATCTCGCCGTGCGTGCCACGGGCGTGGAGGTCCCCGGAGGTGCTGTGCATCAGGACCCGCGTCCCGGTCGGAACGGTGATGTCGTACTGCACATCGTTGTCGCTGTCCTCGTGCCGCCCGTGATCGACCTCGAGGAGGATCCGCGAGGGGCCGTGCTCGAAGCGGACGGGCACGTCCTCACTCGAGACGTGCACACGCGCCTCGTTTCGTCCCCAGCCCCTGACCGTGATCTCGCCCGAGATCAGGCTCAGATCGACCACCCCGCCGCTCGCTGCGAAGGGGAGGGTCGTGTCGATCGTCGCGCCGTCGTCGCCGTCGGTCACGGTCTGCTCGACGGTTCCGGGCTCCGCCCGGCCACCGGCCTGGGCCTGCACGATGCGCGGGAGTCCGAGCCCGCCCGGGCCGCCCAACAGGGCGAGCAGCGAGAGTCTCAGGGTGGTGGTAGTGGCTCGCGACATGGTGGTGGTCTGCATCGGGAAGAGAAGGGAGGCGGTCATGTCCGACTCGGGAGCAACGCGGCCGTTTGCAGCAGCTCCAGCTTCGTGTCCAGGGCGTGATTCAATTGGTCCGCGAGGAAGCGGTTCGCCGGATCGTGCGCCAGTGCCGCCTTGCTCTCCGCGATCGCCGTGTCGATGAGCCGGAGATTCCGCTCGACGACGGCGACGGTCTTCGGATCCAGTTGGCTGCGGCGCTGAACGAGGATGGTGTGCAATGCATCGATCTGCCGATCGTACAGGAACTCGGGGCTCGGAATCGCGCGGGCGACCGACTCCACGCGCCCCGCCGTCGGTCCGGAGCGACTCGGGGCGGACGGCCGGTCGGCCGGCGTGCGCTGGACACCTGCCCCGGGCGTCGCTCCCGCCGGCCCGGCGGCCGCCACCTGACTCGATCCGCCCGTGGTCGACCGCGGTGTGACCGGCTGCTGGTGCGTCCACTGCCAGGTCGCCGTGAACGTCACGGCAGCTGTCGCGATCACGAGTCCCGCCGCGAGCGCCACCGAGCGCGCACGCTGCCGCTCGCCGAACCAGCGCCTCATGGCGTGGGCGCGCGCCGACCCCGGCCGCCCGCGCTTCCCGACCTGCACCGGCATCACGTCAGCGGACGCGTCCGCGCCCGACCGCTCGTCGCGCGCCCCCTGGATTCGCGCCTCGATGCCCGCCCACAGGTCACGCGATGGGCGGAGCACCGGCAGTGCCGCGGCCCGTCCCCGAATCGACTCGAGGTCACGGACGAGCGACCGACAGCGATCGCAGGACGCGATGTGGCTCCGCGCCATGTCCGACCGTTCGGCGTCCAGCGATCCGTCCAGGTAATCGGGAAGCGCTGACTCGAAGGCCTCGCAGCCTGTCGCGGCGTCTTCTCCACGCCCGGTTTCATCTCGCCAGGTCATCATCGGTCCAGCGCCTCCCGTATGAGCATCCGCGCCCGGTGGAGCTGTGCTTTGCTGCCGCCAGCCGTGATCCCGAGCATGGCCCCGATCTCCTCGTGTCGGTATCCCTCGACGTCGTGCAGCACGAACACCCGCCGCGCGCCCGCCGGAAGCCGCGCGATCGCGGCCTCGATGTCCATCCACTCCCCGGGAGCGAACGGCAGCTTCGCCGATGGCTCCCAGCCACCCCCGGCCCCGCCTCCGATCCCGCCGGCCGCATCCTCGTCCGCCTCGTCCGTGCTCGCGACCAACCGCCGCCGGGTGCGGCCTTCGGTCTTGCGCGCATTGAGCACCACGTTCACGGCCAGGCGATGAAGCCAGGTCGCAAAGCTGCTCTCGCCGCGGAACAGGCCCAGCTTCTCCCACGCCCGGACGAAGGTGTCCTGCGTCAGCTCCTCCGCCGTCGTCCGGTCGGTCGTCATCCGCATGCAGATCGAGTAGACGCGGTCGACATGCGCGCGGTACACCCGCTCGAAGGCCACCCGATCGCCCGCCGCCGCGAGCGCCACGTCGGCCATCATGCTGCTGACCGCCGTCCCGCTCTCGTCCCCGGCACCGGCATCGCGCGGCTCCCAGGGCCGCTCATGGTTCGGCTCGGTCTCAGGCAGGGCCACGTCGGGCAGAGGTGACATGCGGAGATTCGATCATGGTCTCGGGAGATAGGATGGCCCGGAGCCCTAAATCGTTTGAATCGGCCGAGATGCTCCGGCCTCCGGGTCGCCGGGCCGGATCCCGCCGTCCGGGGGTGCACGGGCGCCCCGGGCCGTCGCTCAGGCGCCGGCCGCCGGCTGGGGCAGCGCATCCAGGAGCGCCGGCAGCTCGGCGATGTGCTCCAGCACATGGTCGGGCCGGGCCGCATCGAGCGCGGCTCGTCCGCAGATGCCCCAGAGCGCCGCGATCGTGCAGACCCCCGCCGCTTTCCCGGCGGCGATATCGTGTGGGGAGTCGCCGACGAACACTGCCCGGCTCGCCGGCACACCGAGCTGCTCCAGAGCGTATCGGACGGGCTCGGGATCGGGCTTGTGGCGGCGCGTCGACTCGACGCCGACGATCACCGGGAGGTACTCGGCCAGGCCCACATGCGCCACCGTTCGGGCCGCGATGTCGTTCGCCTTGGAGGTGACGACGGCGAGCGGGTGACCACGCTCGTGCAGCCGCCGGACGGTCGCGGCGGCGTCGGGGAAGCAGCGCGTGAAGCGATCGTGATGCGCGCGCTGGAACGCCCGATACCGCTCCGTCAGGTGGCGCAGACCGGCCGGATCGGGCGCGTACACGCCGAACTGTGTCGCGAGCGGGGTCCCGATCCCGGCCGTCCACTCGGCGGTCGTGGGTCTGGCCCCGCTCCACCCGTCGAAGGCGTGGCGCATCGAGCTGAGGAGCAGCTCGAGGGTGTCGACGAGTGTGCCGTCGAGGTCGAAGAGCACCGCGCGCAGCAGGGCGTCTGGCATGGCGGGTCTAAGCTAACCCATCCGTCGCGCGCGTCGGCACGCGACCCTCCCGGGCGCGAATCGCGGGCCCGGTATCATCCCGCTCGGTGGTCGTCCTCCTGGACGATCAACAGCACGGCGCCGATCCGGAGCTCCGATTCCCGATCGTGGCCGAGCGATGCGGCGTGCCGCGCGGCGAACGCGTCGCCGAAGGCGCCCACGGCCCGCAGCCAGGCGACCTCGGGGAGTTGCGCGTCGGCGAGCTCGCGCAGCACCCCCTCCGCCCCGGCCCCGAACGGCGCGGTGGCCGCTCGGCGCGCCCGGCTCGCGAGCGCCAGGATCCGCGGTCGGGCATGCGCCGGCGTGCGCCGAACCACGCTCGCGATGCGCCGCAACACCCGATGGCGGACCCCGACCGCCGCCAGATCGGTCAGGCCCACGGTGTCGGTGGCGCGCCGCGCCGCCCACCAGCGCTGGAGCGCATCGGCCGCCCCCCGCAACGCCGCCGGGTGCGGCGCAGCTGGTGCGCCACCCGCGCTGTCCGCTGCCTGCACCGCCGCGGCGACGATGTCCGGCGCATCGCTGGCCGACCCGCCGGTCGATCCGATCAGCACCGGCCGTCCATCCAGCATCCCGGCCGCCAGGAACCCCGGTCGCGTGCCCCGCACGGCGGCGTAGACCACGGCCCGGTCACCGGCGTCGCTCTCGTCACCGCCGCCGGGCTCGACCGGCCCTCCGTTCGCGCACACACGGTCCGCGGCCGGCCTCCCCGCCCCCCAGGGACCCTGCGCGCCGCCCCGCGCGAGGCGCGAGGCCCAGCGTCGTCCCCACGCCCGCACGACGTCCCGGGCCGTTGCCGTGCACTCGGGTAGCCCGGCCGCGAGCGATACCCGTCCGGGCACACCGTCGCCGAGGCCCGCGACCAGCGAGGGCACGATCGACCCCGCCATGCCGACCGCGCGCGCCGCCGCGGCCACTTTCGCATGCAGTCGGCGCTCGAGCTGGAGGACCACTTCCGAGGACGCCGGCGGCGCGAAGGCGTACACCGTGACGGAGGGATACGGGTTGCCCATCCGCGCGACACGCCCCACGCGCTGCTCGAGTCGCGCGGGAGTCCAGGGGAGGTCGAGATGGACGACCACGCCGGCGGCGTGGAGGTTCACGCCTTCCGACAGCAGATCGGTCGTGAGGAGGAGGTCGATGCGCTCGGCGGCCGAGCCACTGCCGGGCCGCCGCGGATCGCGGGCCAATTGCGCCGTCACCGCGGCGCGCGAGAGTCGGCCGCCGACGATCGTCCCGCCGCCGGCCGTGAGTGCGCAGACGCGCACGTCGCGGACGAGCAACCGATAGAGGGCCCGGACCGTGTCCTCGTAACCACTGAACGCGACGACCGGCGTGCCCGCGTGTGCCGCAACGATCGCACGGAGCCGGTCGGCGCGCGCGATATCCGGATCCGGCGCCCGGGCCAGCCGGCTCGCGAGGCGCCGTACCCCCTCGGCGTGGGCTCGGAGCGCGTCCAGGAGGCCCTCGGCGACCGGCGCCGCCGGCACGAGCAGCTCCGGGAAGGCGAGCTGCTGGGCGCCCTCCCCCACGCACCAGGCACGGAGCTCCCGGTCCGACGGGTGCCGACCCGACTCGAGCGCCGCGGCGAGCGCCGCAGCCCGCGCAGCACGGCGCTCGAGGGCTGCCCGGAGCGCACCGGCGCTCGACGCCCACTGGCGCATGAGCCCGATCACGGCCAGTGCGCCCGCCTCACCCGCCCCGCGCGCCGGCAGCGCCGGCGGCAGCTCCACCAGCGCCTGGGCCGTGTCCGCGTCGTCGGCGCTCCGAAGGAGGTGCGGACCGTCGACCGCCGGCCAGTGAGCGGCGGTCCCCCGCGCGTCGCCCGAGGGACCGCCGCCAGCGGGCCGCAGCTCGGCCACCCGTCGCCGCACGACGTAACGGGACCGATCGGCATCGGTCAGCGTCCACGCGCGCCCGCCGAGGAAGAGCCCGAGGAGCGTCGCGAGATCGGCGGTCCGGTTGTGGACGGGCGTGGCGGTGACGAGCAGCACCGGCGTCTGGGCCGACAGGCGCATGAGCGCGCGGTAGCGCGCCGTGCGTGCGTTACGGAAGTGATGCGCCTCGTCGACCACGAGCAGATCGCACGGCTCGGGGAGATGCGGCCGCGCCGAGCCACGGCTCAGCGACTCGGTCGTGAGCAGCGCCAGCGACACGCCGGCCCGGGCCGCCGCATCGTCCCACATCGCGCGCAGCCCCGCCGGCGCGACCACGGCCGGCGCGCGCGCGTCGCGGGCGAGCGCGAGGGCGACGTAGGTCTTCCCGGTGCCGACATCATCGGCCAGTACCGCCCCTCCCGCCGCGCGCAGAATCGCACGGAGCTCGCGGACGGCCGCCACCTGATGTGGTCTGAGAACGATCGATCCGAGGTGGGCCGCGCACGGCCCGGACTCGCCTGGCGCGTCGCGGCCAGCCTCGACGTGCTCCGCCCCGAGTGATCCGCCCAGCCAGCATCGGGCGATCGCCCCGCGCACGGCGTCGAGCGGCACCGCCCGCGCGCTCAGCAGGTCGTCCACGCGAGCAGTGCCCGCACCCGCGCGAGTGGCAGCCGATACGCCCGCGCCGCGATGGCCGCTTCCCGCACCGGCCCGAGCGGTGCGCCAGCCGTCCTGGCCTGCGCGACCTGCGCCAGCAGTGCGCGGGCGCGCTCCCAATCGTGCGGGACCGGCAGGAGCCCGACGGTCCACCCGAGATACCGGCGGTGCAGGCCGCGCGCCGGCTCCGCAATGACGGCCAACCAGGCGGCCGCCAGAGGGCTCGTCAGCAATCCCCGCAGCCCCTCGGCGTCGCGCAGGTCGCTCGTGCGGAGCACGTAGCAACTGTTGAGCGGCACCGTCGGGTCCCCCGCCGCGAGCACGATCGCGCGCGGCCGCCGGGCGAGGTCCGCCCAGACGAGGCGCGGCGTCGCCGAGGATGCGCCCTCGGTGCGGAAGAGCGCCCACCAGGGCGCGCGGCCCCGCGTATCGGCGCGGGCGGCGAGGCGATGGCGCCAGGGCGCGAACCACCGTGCCGCGTGCGGCGGCAGCTCGTCGATCGGCTCCTGCGTCCCGTCGACCTCGCGCGCCGTCCAGATGATCCACTCACCACCCGCCGCCAGTCCCGCAGTCCCGGTGTCCGCGACCGGACCTGCCACACCACCTCCGCCGTCGGCTCGCGCCGCCGCGCCCAGCGCGACCGTCTCGCCCCGCACCAGGGGGCGAAGCATCGCCCGCTCGATCCGGCCGCTCCGCGGCGGCGCGCATCCGCGGGCGGTGGTGATCCAGACGGTGGATTCCTCGGACTCGGGGTCACGACGGCGCACGATGAAGGCGGCGTTGCAGCCGCACTTGACGCCGAGGGTCGGCGCGCCAAACGGCGTGTCGGCCAGTGCAGTCCCGGCCTCGCACACGGCGTCGAACCCCGCCCGCACGGCCGGCGGCACGAGCAGCCACGGACTGCCCGGTGACCGATCGAACGGCAGCGCGTCCGCCGCTCCCCGCCATCGGTGCACGCCCGCCCGCGTATGCACGGCGACCATCACGCCGGTCGGTCCTGCCCCGTCACCCGCGACTGCGGCCGTCTCCGCCGCCTCGGCGGCGCCGCTCGCCCGACTGGCCTCGCGCGATCCCCGGGCCTCCGTCGCGTCGATCGGCGGGATGGTCGCGGGGCCGGTCACGACGGGACGGCGATGCGCGCCGCGTGCGGTCGCGTGCGGCGCGCGACGAGCAGCGACGGGTACGCGGCGGCGTCGAACGCCGAGCGACTCGCCGACCAATCCTCGATCTCGAGCACGGCCGATTCCCGCATGACGAGCCGCCGCGCGCCGCCGCCGGCCAGACAGCGCCAGAGCTTGGCCGGCAGCAGGAGCGCCACGACCCCGCCAGGCCGGACCAGCGACAGACCGCGCTCGAGGAAGAGCGCCGAAAGGTCGACCTGCGCCCCGAACCCGCCGGCACGTCCGGCGGCCGCCCCGCGCGCCCACGCCGCGTCCCGGCAGACCGCGAACGCCCGGTGCAGCCACTCGCGATCCGCGACCCGGAGTGCGTGCGGCCGGACCCACGGCGGGTTCCCAACGACGGCGTCGAACCCGCCGTCGGACTGCGCATCGGCGAAGTGCGCCGCGAACGCGAACGGTAGGGCGGCGCCGTCCCGTAACGCCGCCAGGCGCGCCCGCAACGCCCGCGCCTGTGCCCTGAGCGCGAGCCGCCGCGCCCGCGCCTCGCCCGTCGTCGGCGTCCGCGCGCCGAAGAGATCTCGCCGACGCGCGTCGGCGAGCGCCCCGCGGCGGGCATGCTCGACGATCGCCAGCTCGCGTGCGGCGGCGCCGATGGCCCGTGCCCGCTCCGCGCGCTCGAGCAGACGGGCGGCCGCGCGCTTGCGCGCCCCCGCGGCGCGCACGTACCGCTCGCGCAGCTCGCGGATCCGACCCCCGCCGGCCGCGACGACCCGCGCCGCCAGGCTGTCGCCTCCCGCGCCATCCTCGAAGCCACCGCCCGTGAGCGCATCGCCCACGCGGATGTTGCGGTCGAGATTGGGAAGCGGCACGACCTGCTCCGGCGCCGTGTCGTCGCAGTCCACGACCACGGCGAGCCAGAGCCGAAGCTCGCAGAGCCACACGGCCGCCGGATTGACGTCGACGCCGAAGATCGAGCGCGTGAGCACGGCTCGGCGGCGCTCGTACGCGGGGCGTGCGTCGCCGACCCGCCCCAGCAGCCCCGACACGACGTCCAGCACGTGGACGAGGAACGCGCCCGACCCGCAGGCCGGGTCGATCACACGGACCCGCGCCAGGTACTCGCGCGCCTCCCGGGCCGCCGTCCGGCCCACGGGCTCGCCGGCAAGGAGCGCCTCCGTCGCCCCGACCCCCACCCCGGCACTCAGCAGCGCTCGGAGCGCCCCCTCCGTCGTGCGCTCGACGAGGTGCTGCGGCGTGAAGTACGCGCCCGTGCGGTGCCGCTCGGCCGGGGACATGAGCGCCTCGAACGCCTTGCCCAGCATCTCGGGATCGACCGCTGCCTCGCTCCACGTGCTCCGGTCCTCACGAGCCGTGAACCGGAAGCGCCCGAGCACACCGCCGAGCAACCCGCCCAGCGCGTCGTCCCCAAACGCCGCGTCCCGGAGGCGGCGCTCGAGCGGCGTGGGCGCGAACAGGCCGCCGTTCAGGAACGGCAGCCGCCCGAAGCGGCGGGCCGCCGCCGCCCGCCGCCGGACCGGCGTGTTGAGCGTGCCGAAGAACAGCGGCCGAAGCACCCGCGCGTGATACCCGCCGCCCCCCGCGGCACACTCCCCGAACGTGCGGGCGAGGAAGGCGCGATCGCCGTCGAGCCACCCTTTCGCCTCCAGAAATGCGAGGAACAGCAGGCGGGACGCGTACAACAGGGCGAGCCCCTGCCGCGCATCGCCGGTCGGCCGCCGGGCACCGGGTGGGACGCGGAGGGTCGCCGCCAGGTCGCCGACCGCACCGCGCAGGGCACGATAGAAGCGACGTGTCAGCGCCTCGCGGCCGAGGACCTCGAGCCACCGGGCCTGCGTCAGCGTATCGCCCAGCGCACCCGCTGTCGCGAGCCCACACAGCGTCTCGGCGTCACTGTCGACGACCGCATCCTGGTCGACGGCGAGGGCGGCGAGCCGCGGCGGCAACCGGTCAGGCCACCACGATGCCAGCAGCAGCTCGCGCGCGGGGCGCGGGGCAGGGCGGCGCGCGGCCGCGATGCAGAGCCATGCGAGGTGCGGCGTCTGCCGGGCGAGCCGCGCCGCGACGCGGACGACGAGCTCGCGAAGCGAGACGCCGGTGGGCCCCGGATCCGCGCGGAGGACGAGCGCACGGAGTGGCCCGGCCCCACGCGCCACATACGCCGCCGCGCCCGGAGGGCCCGGCCGCTCGTCGAGCCCGAGCCGTCCGCGCATCGACTCGTCGAGCGGGAGGAGCGGCCCGCCACAGCCGCACATCGCGGCGAGGGCGGCCAGGCCGTCGAGTCCGTCCGCTGCAAGGAGCGCCGCCGCCGCGCGCAGGGTGAGCATCGCCCCGAGGATGCGCGCCCGCCGGATCGGGGCCCGCATCGGCTCGACGCGACGCCCATCGGCACGCCGTCGGCAGCGCCATCCGGACCGCCGGCCGTGCCGCCAACACCACGCCCGCCGGCACGGCCCCTCCCGGCACGGCCGCTCCCGGCACGGCCCCGTCCCCGGCACGGGCCGTCCCGGCACGCCGGGGACCGGCCGCGCGCCGTGGTCGGGCGACCTACGGCGAGATGCGTCCCTCGTCGCGGCCGGAGCCCGGGCCGTACGGCGCCGTGTCGCCGATGTTCCCCTGCGAGCCGCTGGTGCCCTGCGTGCCGCTCATGTCATCGGCGCGTCCGGATGTGCCGACCTGGCTCGGATCACTGGCCTGGATGGCCCCCATCGGTCCGCGGGCGTCCCCCTCGCGCTCGTCGTCGAGCTCGTCGACGGCGTAGTTGTAGTCGCCGCTGCGTCCCGTCCCCGTGAGGCCGCCGGCCAGGTCGATCGCCTCGGCGCGGCGTGCCGCGGCATCGTCGCCCGCGTCGCCGTCACTCGCGCCGCCCACGTCGGTCGCCTCGTCCGCCGCCTCGTCCGCCCCGTCGTCCGGCGCGCGGTCGGACGACCGTTCGGGGCGAGGATCGTCGTATCCGCTCGACGCGCCGTAGCCGCCGTAGTCGCTCCCCGCGTGTGTCATCTGGTCGGGACCGACGTCGGGACCGCGATCGGCACCCGGGTCAGGACTCCGGCGGCCCTCGCGCCGGCCGCGAGATGCTCCGCTCGCGCCGAGTCGCTGGCGCGGGGCCCCGCCTGCCGCGCTCCCCACATCGGTGCCGTCGCTCGCCGCGCCGGTGCGGCCCGGGCCGGCGTCGCCGACGTCGTCGGCGTCGCTCGTCCCCCCCTCGCCACCCTCCCCACCCTCCCCACCCTCTCTATTCCCGCGCGACTCGTGCGCGTGCGAGTCACGACCGGCGTTCCCACGCCCGCCACCGGTGCCGGGGTCCGCCTTGTACCCGTCGCCCTGCTGGTCGCCCTGCTGGTCGCCCTGCTGGTCGCCCTGCTGGTCGGTCTGTTCGTCGGCCTGTTGGTCGGTCTGTTGGTCGCGATCGCGTTCTGTCATGGTGCGACCCTCCGCATGTGTGGTGCGCGCGCCCCGGGGGCGCCGGGGCGTCGTCTCCGGGGTCCGGGCGCCCGCGCGATGCCGGGCGGTGCTGTGCGACGCGATCGACGCGTGTCGCCGCCGCGCTCCGGGCAGCGGGCGTGGAGAGTGGCAATGCACATGCCACGTGGCGAACATTCAGGGACGAGCTGCGTCACGAGGCGATCGCTGGCGGGTATCGGCGGCGACACCGGAGCAGCACCGACGCCGGCCCCGATTACGCGGGAGCGCTGATGCCGATCAGGAGTGGAGGGGAGTTGATCAACGACGCCAAGCGGCGGATCAGGGAGGTGGCCGCCGCCGACGTGCGCGAGATGCAGGCACGCGGCCAGCCTGTGGTGTACCTCGACGTCCGCGAGCAGAACGAGTGGAATCTGGGTCGCCTCCCGCGCGCCACGTTCCTCCCGCGCGGCACGCTCGAGACGACGATCGAGCAGCGCGTTCCCCGCGACGCCACGATCGTGGTGTACTGCGCGAGTGGCAACCGATCCGCGCTGGCCGCCGACACGCTCCAGCAGATGGGCTATCGCGACGTGGCGTCGATGGCGGGCGGGTTCCGCGCCTGGGTCGAGGGGGGTGGCGACGTCGAGGGCTGACTCGGCGCCCGCCGGCGGCGGGAACTGGCCCGCCGTGCTGGACGCCCTCGGCCGGTGGGCGCGCGCCCGCCGACCCGCCGACTCCGCGGACCCCGCAGACACCCCGGGCCCACCCGACGCGCCGACCGCGCGGGCGGCCGTCGCCCTCGTGCTCCGGCGTGCGGCGAGCGGGGCCGAGCTGCTGCTCATCAAGCGCGCTGAGCATGAGGATGATCCGTGGAGCGGCCACGTCGCGCTCCCCGGCGGCCGTCAGGAGCCGCGCGACGCCACGCTCGCGGAGACGGCGATCCGCGAGACGCGCGAGGAGACCGGGATCGACCTCGCTCGGCACGGGAGGGTCCTCGGCGCCCTCGACGATCTCGAGCCGCGCAGCGGGATGTCGCTCCTCGTCCGGCCCTTTGTCGCGATCCTGGGGCACGACGTGGCGCTCACCCTCAACGACGAGGTCGCGGCCGCGTTCTGGGTCCCGCTCGCCACGCTCGTCGCGCCGGAGAGCTCCACGGAGTCGATCGTCCACGTGCGCGGCGTCGCCCGGCGGGTGCGGAGCTTTCGCCACGGCGAGTATGTCGTCTGGGGCATGACCGAGCGGGTGCTCCGGCAGTTGCTGGCCGTGCTCTCCCTCCCGACCTTTCAGTAGTTCCGTCGACCGGCAGCCGCGAGAGCGCATGTACGCCCGCATCCTGGTCGCGCTCGAGCACTCACCGGCGGATGCGTCGATCCTCGACCACGTCCGCGCTCTGGCGCGTGTCTGCCACTCGAGTCTGGTCCTGATCCATGTGGCCGACGGCTGGGTCGCTCGCAACATCCGCCAGCTCCAGCTCCGCGAGTCGGAGGAGATGCGCGACGATCGCGCCTACCTGGACCGCACTGCTGCCGAGCTCGCGGCCGATGGCTTCCCGACCGAGGCGGTGCTGGCGACGGGCGATCCGGCGGCCGAGATCGCATTAGCCGCCGAGCGGGAGCGCTGCTCGCTGATCGCGATGTCGACGCACGGGCACCGGTTCCTTGCCGATCTCTGGCGCGGGAGCGTGGCCAACGAGGTCCGGCACCGCTCTCTGGTGCCCGTGCTGCTGGTTCGAGCTCGGCGGGTGGAGCGCTCGGGGAACGATGTTTGCCCGCCAGCGTGACGCCCAGCGTGACGCCACGCCGTCCGGAGCGCCCCATGGCGACCAGTCAGTTCCCGAACCACCGCCCCAGTCCCGACACGGATGCCGGATTCGCCGAGCTCATCCAACAGCTCACCGATGACTCCAAGCGGTTGGCCGGCAACGAAGTGCGGCTGGCGAAGCTCGAGATGGCGGAGCATGTGCGCACCGGCGGGCGCGGCGCGATGGAGCTGGGGATCGCCTTCGGCGCCGGCGTCGTCGCTCTCTCGGCGCTCACGATCTGCGGGATCGCGGCGATCGCCGCGGCGGTCGGGAAGCTCTGGATCGGCGCCATCGTCATCGGGGTGGTCGAGCTCGTCGTCGGGCTCGTCTGCGTGCAGCAGGGCGTACGAACGCTCGGCCGGGTGTCGTATTCCCTGCCGGAAACGCGAGCATCGCTCCGGGAGACGGAGAGCTGGGTCGCGGCGCCCCGCGCCGATTGAGCGCGTGGTCCACCGGATGTGCACCGGATGTGCACCCGGTGATGCGGGTGGAGGTCTGCGCCGCGACGGCGATTGTCGCGTCGTCGTGCGCGCCTCGTAGTTTGCGCTGATGCTCTCGCTCGTGCTCGCCGCCGCGATGCAGCTCGGAACTCGCGGCGGCCCGATCGCCGTGCCGCCGCACGTCCGCACGATCGCGATCGACACCCGGCTCGCCGAGGATGCGCGGCTCCGCGTCGGCGACCGGGTGGTGCTCGCCGGACAGCCGGCCGCGGCGGAGGGCGGCGACACCGTCGTCGTGGCGGCGATCGTCGCGCCGAATGCGGATCCGTCCGAGATCGCGCGGGCCGACTACCGGATCCGGCTCCATCTCTCCGAGCTTCAACGGCTGGTTGGTACCGGCGACCGCGTGGATCGGTTCGCCGTGCGCACGACCGCGGCGCCCGGCCGGCAGGATGTCACTGACGAGGCGCTCGCCCGCATCAACGCGGCGGCGTTCGGGTTCCACGCCTATCGCTCATCGGAGGTGGCGGTCCGAACGTCCCGGACGTTTCAGGTCGTCAACCGCTTCCACCGAGCGATCGCGCTCATCACGATCGTCGCGAGCTCCATCTTCCTGCTCTGCATCCTCGTGCTCCGGGTCGATGAGCGCCGCCGCGATGTCGCCGCCCTCCGGCTGCTCGGGATCTCGCGCCGGTCGATCGTCGGGTCGATCGTCGTCGAGGCGGCGCTGATCTCGCTCGTCGGCAGTGGGCTCGGCACCGCCGTCGGCTGGGCGGCGTCGCTCGCGATCAACTGGCACTATCGAGGGGTCTATCGGACGCCCCTGGCGTTCGCGCGCGTGACGCCGGACATCGTGCTCGTCGCGGTCGCGCTGGCGATCGTCCTCGGGGTCGGTGCCGGCGCGCTCGCGGCGACGCGGCTCGTGCGGTTGCCCCCGCTCGCCCTCTTCGGCCGATGACCGACCGATGATCGGCCTCCTCGCGGCCGCTGCCCTGCGCCGCCACCCGGCGCGAACCGTCCTCGCGGTCCTCGGGGTCGCCGTCGCCGCCGCGCTCCTCCTCGACATGGTGATGCTCGCGACCGGGATGCGGGAGTCGTTTCGTCGGTTCCTCCTCGTGCAGGGCTTCGACCTGCGGATCGCCCCCAAGGGCACGCTGCCGATGGACACCGAGGCGACGATCGGCGACGCGGATGGGCTCCTCCGGACGCTTCGCGCCAACCCCGACATCGCGGTCGCGACGCCGGTGCTCGGGGCGCAACTCCACGTGATCGAGCGGGGCCGGACGGTGACGAGCTTCGCGGTCGGCATCGACCCGGCGACCCAGGCGGATTACGTGCTGGAGGCTGGCGTGAGCCCGGGCCACGCGGACTGGATGGTCGCCAATGCGGCGTTCCTCGCGGCGACGCACGCGCGGCTGGGAGACACGCTCGATGTCGCCGCCGGATTCGACCCGCAGCTCCGCGTGTACACGGGCCGGCGCCGACTGGTGCTCGGAGGACGCGCCCGCTTCCTGTACACCGCCGCCGATGAGCCGGTCGCGGCGCTGCCGATCGCCACGCTCCAGGCGATGGGCGGCCCGGAGCGCGCCGATCGCGTGTCGCTCGTCCTCGCCAGGGTGCGCGAGGGCGCGGACGCGGACCGTGTCGCCGCGTGGGTGGACCGCCACGTGCCGCGCGTCTCGACGCTCTCCACCAATGTCGCGCTCCGGCAGGTCGACGAGCGCATGGGCTACTTCCGGCAACTCGGCCTCATCCTCGGCGCCGTGAGTCTCGCGGTCGGGTTCCTGCTCGTCGCCACGCTGGTGACGGTCTCGGTCAACGAGCGGGTGGGCGAGATCGCGGTCATGCGCGCGATCGGCGTGCGCCGCCGGCGGATCGTGCAGCAGATCGTGCTGGAGGGACTCTGGCTCACGCTCGTCGGAGCGATCCTCGGCCTGGCGCTCGGCCTCGTGACCGCGCGGCAGCTCAATGCGATCCTCTCCGACTTCCCGGGGCTTCCCTCCACGTTCCACTTCTTCCTCTTCCAGCCCGTCGCGGCCTGGCGGTCACTCGGGCTCCTGGTCGCCTGCGGCGCGCTGGCCGGCGCGTACCCGGCGTGGCGGGCCGCCATCCTGCCGATTGCCGGCACATTGCGCCGCGAGGCGATCGCGTGACCAGGACGGCCGCCATGGCCGCACAGCCGGCGCCGACCCCCGGAGCGGCGCGGGCTCCGGTCGTGAGCGTCCGGGGCCTCCGCCGAGACTACCCGATGGGTGACGAGATCGTGCGGGCGCTCAGAGGTGTGTCGTTCGATATCGGCGCCGGCGAGCATGTGGCGATCGTCGGGCCGTCCGGATGCGGGAAGTCGACGCTCCTCAATCTCCTCGGCGTGATCGATCGCCCGACGGCCGGCGAGGTGCGGATCCAGGGGCGCGATGTCGGTGGGCTTCCCGACCGCGAGGCGACCGCGTTTCGGCTCCGCCACATCGGATTCGTCTTCCAGCGCTTCTACCTCATGCCCATGCTGTCGGCCCGGGAAAACGTCGAGCTGCCGATGGCCGAGGCGGGTGTGCCTGCGGCCGCGCGGGCCGCCCGCGCCCGCGAGCTGCTGGCGTACGTCGGGCTCGCGGACCGCGAGCGACATCGGCCGGCGCAGCTCTCCGGCGGCGAGCAGCAGCGAGTGGCGATCGCGCGGGCGCTCGCCAACCGGCCGACGCTCCTGCTGGCGGACGAGCCCACGGGCGAGCTGGACGCGGCGACCGGCGGCGAGGTGATCGCGCTGTTCCAGCGGCTCCGGGAGGATGGGACGACGCTCGTCGTCGTCACGCACGATGACGCGCTGGCGAGGGCCGCAGGACGGGTGATCCAGATGCGCGACGGGGGGATCGTCGGCCGGTGATCGCCCGGCTCGCCCTTCGCAATTTCCTCTACAAGCCGTGGCGGTCGGCGCTGCTGTTCCTGGGCTTCGGCCTGGGAGTGGGCGTCATGATCGTCCTGCTCTCCATCGGTGAGGCGATGGTCACGCAAGCACAGGATGAGCGCCTGGTCGGCGGCGGCGACATCACGGTGCTCCCCGAGGGCATCGACCTCGAGGTGCTGAAGACGGGTGGGCTCGGGGGCCTGTATTTCTCGATTCCCGATGCCCGGTTCATCTACCTACAGCTGCTCGCCGCGCCACGGCTCGCACCCCTCGTGCGCGCGGTGGCGCCGGAGAGCGAGGACAAGCTGCTCTACCTCACGACGCCCGACGGCGTCGAGCGGCCGGTGCGCGCGGCGGGAGAGTTGCCGTCGGCGACCCGCGGCGTCGGCGCGGCACCGACGCTCCGCGCCGGCCGCTGGGTCGACGACCCCGGCGATCGCCGATGGGCGGACCCGACGCCCGCCGAGCTGGACGCCGACATCGATCACTTTCATCGGCCGCCGGCGGCGCTGGCGAACCGCGGAAGCTGGGCCGAGTGGC
The DNA here is from genome assembly GCA_021324635.1 of Gemmatimonadota bacterium. Taxonomy (GTDB): domain Bacteria; phylum Gemmatimonadota; class Gemmatimonadetes; order Gemmatimonadales; family Gemmatimonadaceae; genus Palsa-1248. The sequence continues at coordinate 13,770 of JAJPIS010000076.1, read as the reverse complement.
ACTACTTCAACGTCGTGTCCGCCGACCGGCGACGCTGGGCCTTCATCTCGTTCATCCTGGCGGGCGATGTCGGCGGGGATCCATCGCGATGGGGCGGACAGGTGTTGGTGACGACCCACGGGACCTCGCCCGCCGGCGTCCGCCAACCGGCGCGCCGGTATATCGCGGAGGCACCGGCACGGGACGTCGAGTTCTCGACCAGCTCGCCCGATCTGCGGATCGGCGCGTCGACGGTGCGCCTGCTGCCCGACGGTCGATACGCGTTGCATGCCCGCGCGCGCCGGGAGGGCGGGCGCGAGCCGCTCGACCTCGATCTCGTCGTCACGCCGGTCCCGCGGGCGTATTTCCCCGGCGCCGAGATCGCGACCGGCGATTTCGAGTCTGGCTACGTGGTTCCGGGCCTCGAGGCCAATGCCACGGGCGCACTCTGCGTCGGCGGCCGCTGCGAGCGGTACCAGGGTGCACAGGCCTACCACGACCACAACTGGGGTGTCTGGCGCGGCGTGACGTGGGAGTGGGGCGCGGCCAGGGCGGGGAGCTACGGCCTCCTCTTCGGGCGCGTCCAGCCGCCGGACTCGCTGGGTGGGTCGGCGCCGCTCTTCGTGTACCTGGTGGACTCGCTCGGCTTCCGCGCGGCGTTCCGCCCGACGCGGATCGCCTACGTCGACGATCGTGTCCTGCGCGTGGACGGCCGTCCGCTCCGCGTCCCGTCGCGCGCGGATCTGGTGGATGTGCGCGGCAACGATACCCTGCGGTTGGTGCTGACGGTCGAGGACGCGGTGGCGACCGATACCCGCCGACCCCTCATCGAACGCGGTGCCACCGACGCGGCGCGCCGACTCGCGCACCCGTACTTCATCCAGATGAAGGGACTCGCCCGACTCTCCGGACGGATCGGCGGGGCGCCGATCGCCGGGGAAGGGACGGGCTTCTTCGAGACGTATCGGTGACCGGGTCGGTGCGCCGGTCGGTGCGCCGGTCGGTGCGCCGGTCGGTGAGCCGTCTTCGCCCCCATTGACAGCCGTCCCCCGGACAGCCCGATTCCTCCCATGCCACGCGCCACGCCACGTGTCCCACCGGGCGCCGCGCCCGGGACGCCGGGGCCGGGGGATGGCGCGGTGCGGGTCGGCACGCAGGGCTGGAACTACGCGGACTGGTCCGGGTCCTTCTATCCGCCCGAGACCAGGCCGGCCGACTATCTGACGGTGTACGCGCGCGCCTTCGACACGGTGGAAGTCGACGCCACGTTCTACGCCACGCCGTCGCCGAGCACGATTCGTGGGTGGTCCGCGCATGTCCCGCCCGGCTTCGTCTTCGCGCTCAAGATGCCGCAGCAGGTCACACACGAGCAGCGCCTCCGCGGCGCCGAGGACGTGGCGGGCGAGTTCTTCGAGCGCGCGCGCGGGCTCGGCCCCAAGCTCGGCCCCATCCTGATACAGTTTCCGGCGGACTTCGGGCCAGCGGAGTTGCCGGCCCTGGCATCCTTCCTCCCCTTCGTGCCGCGCGACCTGCGGGTGGCCGTCGAGTTCAGGCACCGGGGCTGGATCCACGACGGGATCCTCGCGCTCCTCGCCGAGCACAATATCGCCCTCGCCCTCACCGACGCCCGCTTCATCACGCGCCGGGTGACTCTCGGACTCGTCGATCGGCCGACGGCCGACTTCGCGTACGTGCGATGGCTCGGCGCTGACCGAGACCTCGTCGACCACGGGCGGATCCAGGTCGACCGCTCCCGGGATATCGCCGTCTGGGCGGACGCGATCGGGCGACTGCGCGCACAGGTCCGCACCTGCTACGTGTACGCCGGCAACTTCTTCGCCGGCCACGCCCCGGCGACGGCGCGGATGCTTCAGGAACGGCTCGGCCTTCGGGTCGTGCCTCCCGAGCAGCTGGGAGATCAGCTGCTGCTCTTCTGATTCCGGGGTCGTGACCCGTCGCAACGCGCTCTTCCTCATCTGCTCCGCACTGCTCGCGGTTCTGTTCGTGCGGCTCGGCGTCTGGCAACTGCATCGCCGGTCCGAGCGACGCGCCCGGAACGCCATCGAGGGCCGACGCCTGAGCGCGCCACCCGTGCCGCTGGCCGACCTCCCGCGCGACCCGGCGGCCGCCCGCTTCCGTCGCGTGCGGGTCGTCGGGCGCTACGACTTCGCGCACGAGCTCCTGTACACGAACCGCATCCGCGATGGGGCGCCGGGGGTACAGGTCCTGACGCCGCTCCGTCCCGATTCGGGATTCGGCGGCGACACGGTGGTGATGATCGACCGGGGCTGGGTGTACGCGCCCGACGGCGCGACGATCGACGTGGGGCGATGGCGGGAGCCGGAGCGGCTCGACGGCGTCGGCTATGTCGAGCCGTTCACGCGGAGTGCCCCGGGCGCGTCCGAGGACCCGGCCGGCGCACATCCCGAGCGGTTCCGGTGGCTCGATCGCTCGCGCATCGGCGCGCGGGTGGGACGCCCGGTGGCGCCCTTCTACGTCGCCCTCGCCCCGGACACGGCGGCGGATGCGGCGGCAGGACCGCCCCGCACGCCCGTGCGGGTGCCACCCCCGCCGCTCGACGAGGGCCCGCACCTGAGCTACGCGATCCAATGGTTCTCCTTCGCCGTGATCGCGATCGCCGGCGCGCTCCTCGTCGTCTTCGTCCTGCCGCGGCGGCGCTCGCCCTCACGGGGCGGTGTCGCGTAAACTTCTGCCCATGACACGAGTCGCGTTCTTGGGACTGGGAGACATCGGCGGCCGCATGGCCCGTCGAGTGGCGGCCGCCGGGATGGACCTCACGGTGTGGAACCGCACGGCGGCGCGGGCGCAGCGCTTCATGAGCGACATTGCGTCGTCCGCATCGGCCGATCGGGTGCGCGTCGCGTCGTCCGCCGGCGAGGCGGTGCGTGGTGCCGACACGATCATCAGCTGTCTGTCGACGTCGGCCGATGTGGAGAGCGTGCTCGCGGGTGATCCGGCCGTCCTTCGGTCACTCTCGCGCGGTGCCGTCTGGGTGGACTGTACGTCGGGGGATCCGCCGACCTCGCGGCGGCTCGCGGCGACCCTGGCGGGCCACGGCGTCGCCTACCTCGACGCGCCGGTGAGCGGGGGGACGACCGGCGCGGAGCAGGGGACGCTCACGGTGATGTGTGGCGGCGAGCTGGCGACGCTGGACCGTGTGCGGCCGGTGCTGGCGACCTTTGGCGGCAAGATCGTGCACTGCGGACCGGTCGGTTCCGGGGACGCCGTCAAGGCCGTGAACAACGCGTTGCTGGCGGTGAACCTCTGGTCGGCCGCCGAGGGGCTCGCCGCGCTGCGCAAAGCCGGTGTCGCGCCCGACGTCGCGCTCGACGTCATCAACGCCTCGAGTGGCCGGTCCAACGCGACCATGACGCTGATTCCGCAGCGCGTCCTGACACGGGCGTTCCCCCGTACCTTCCGGCTCGCGCTCCTCGACAAGGACGTTGCGATCGCGGCCGCGTTCCTGCGCGAGGAGCGCGTCCCGGCACCGATCACCCAGCTCGCGGCTGAGCTCATGCGCATGGCCCACGCCGCCCTGGGCGAGGCGGCCGACCACGTGGAAGCGGTGCAGATCGTCGAGCGCTGGGCCGGCGCCGAGATCGCCTGAGCTACCGACTCCGGCTCGCGCTGGCGGCGGCGTTCAATCGCGTCGCTCCCTTCCGCTCGAGGCCACCGGCGACCGCCCGGTACTGCGAGCCCGGGTTCCACAGCACCCAGCCCTGGTAGCCCGCGTCGTAGACGGCGCGCTTCTGGGCCTCGAGCTCGGCGGCGCCGTAGTGGGGTGCGCCCAGGGTGAAGGCCTGAAGCCAGGGTCGGACGTGCTCACCGGTCAGGCCGAGCGCCGAGTCCCGGCGATGCGCCGCCGAGATGGCGGCGGCCACGACTTTGTACGGCTCCGCGTTGGGGTGCGGGAGGTCGAAGGAGCCGTGCGGGTAGTGCGAGGGGTAGACCATCGGTAGCAGGACGTCGGTGGCCGCGGCGAGCTGCTCCCACTGCTGGCCGACCTCGAGTGGACTGCGGACCGACGTCACCAGGCCGAAGATGTCCGCCGTCGTCCGCACGCCGAGCTTCTCCAGTCGCCCGCGCGCGGTGCGCAGGAACTCGGCCAGCACCTCGGGCTTCTTCTGGTCCCCCTGACCGGGGAAGACCTGTGGCGGCAGACTGGGATACGGCTCGGGGAAGCGGATGTAATCGAACTGGATCTCGGCGAAGCCGAGCCGCGCGACCTCGTCGGCGACCCGGAGGTCGTACTCCCAGAGCGCGCGGTCGAACGGATTCACCCAGGCCAATCCCTTCTTGTCGCGCCAGGGTGTCCCGTCGGCCTTCCGGATCGTCCACCCGGGGTTGCGTCGGGCGGCCACCGAGTCCTTGAACACCACGATGCGCGCGATCGGCAGGATGCGATGCGCCCGCAGGGTGTCGAGCAGTGCCGGCAGGTCGGGGATGACCCCGGCGCGTCCGGCGTTCCGGCGCACGAGCGTGTCGGACGAGGCGTAGTTGATCCCGAATTCGTCCTTGATGTCGATGACGAAGGCGTTGATTTCCGTCGAATCGGCGAGGGCGATGAGTGTGCGCATCTTGCGCGGGCTCTGGGCCGCGAAGCGGTTGACGTAGAGCCCGCGGACGACGGGGGGCGCGCTGCCGGGTCCGGCCGCGGAGGTCGGCGGGAGGGGCGTGCGGAGCGCGACACCACGGTCGGCGCTGAGCGCGGGAGCGGCGCTCACCAACGCGACGAGGAGCGCGGTCGCCGAGCGGCAGCGCGAATGCGATCGAGCGAGCGGAGGCACAGGATGGCGGGGACGGCGGGGACGGCGGGGACGGGGACGTGCGTCGGCGTCAGGGGCTCGACAATCTAGTGGACCAGGTCGCGCGGGGCGTCGTCTGCTCCACCTGCGGGGCAGGACTATATTCCCCCGCCATGCGTCACGGATCGCCGCCGGTGGAGACGCGGACGCGGCGCCAGGGGATGCGAGCGGGCGCCGCGCTGGCGCTCGCGCTCGTCGTCGGGATGGGCTGCCGCGCGGCCCCGACGGCCTGGCGACCGGCGCCGGCCCCGGCCGCCGAGTTCCTCCTCACCGCGGGCGACTCGACATTCTGGGTGACGACCGGCCCGCAGGGGGTTCGCGTGCGGGGATCCCCGCTCGTGCTCGCTCGGTTCGGTGGCCGCTTCTACGAGGTGTACGTCGCCGACGAAGACCACTCGTACTACGACGCGGTGTTCACGAGCCAGCGCATCTACCGGCGCGACCTCCTGACCGGCGACTCGATGGCCGTCTTCCGGGACACGACCGTGGCCCACGCGGCCCGCGGGTACGCCGTCGCGCATCCGGGCGAGACTCCACTCCCGCCGGACGAGGACGCGTCCGAGAACCCGTCGACGTCGGTCACGGGCGAGGTCGACATCGTCGACGTGGCCGGCCCGTATCTCTCCTTCGAGTATCGGGGCTCCGCCGTCGCGCGCCGAGGCGACGCCGATACGGCGGATGGGCGGCCGGAACAGGAGACGGTGCGGCGCGGCGTGGTCGATCTGCGGGGCGGGGGGCGGGCGTCGCTCGCCGCGATGTTCGGCGCGCCGGCGGCGCGGGCCACGATCGCCGATGGGCGCCGCGCCCTGGCCGCGACGATGGACTCCATCCGGGCCGCCCGCGCCGCCGGCGACGAGCGCGCGCGGCGGGCGGCTGCGGCCCTGCGCGAGTTTTCCTTCGACTCGCTGAGCTTCACGCTCATGGACGTGGGCCGCGAGCCGGCCGTGCAGTTCTTCGCGCCGGGCCGCGGGGCCCAGGGTGGGGGGCTGGCGCTGCCCATCCCGCCGCTCCACGTGAGGGGTGGCGAGCGGGCGCCCTGGTGGCGCGCGGAGCAGGCGGCCTTGCCGCTCGCGGGCGCCGACTCGGCGAGTGACATCTGGGCCCGTCCGGACCTGGAGGTCGTCGCCCGGTACGACACGGCCGGCGGCACCAGGGAAGGCGCGCCGGGGGCCGGCTACGGGGCCGGCCATGCCGCCCCGAGCGGCGGCGCCGACGATGGCGGGATCGTCCTGCTGCTCCGCGCCGGGCGTGCGGACCGTCCGGACAGCGCGGCGCGCGGCGCTCGCGCGGGGCGGGAGCGTGGGGCTGGCGGTGCGCTGGCGGGGCGGAGTAGGGACGGCGGCATCCACGAGTGGCGGCTCGGACGCTTTCCGGGCCCGGCGAGGCGGCTCTACTGGCTGGACGGCGGAGCGCTCGACACCGCGGAGCGGCGGGCCCTCGTTCGCGCGTTCGACGAAAGCGCGCTCTATGGTGACGACGCCCGGACGGTGCGCGCACCGCTCCCGGCCGCGCGGGGGGCGAGACCGCGCGTCACCCTGGCCGCCCTCGGGACGCCACTCCGGCGCTCCGGGCGCCCGCGGCCGCAGACCCCGCCCCGGCGCGCGAGCGGCAGCCGGCGGGCAGGCGGCCGGCATGAGGCCAGCATGAGGCCAGCATGAGCGGCACGTCGACGGCCGCCAGCCACCAGTCCGGGTCGACGCCGCCGCCGCCGCGTCCCGTGCGCGACTCGCAGCACGAGACGTCCGAGCTCATGATGCCGCAGCACGCCAACGTCCTCGGCCACGTGTTCGGCGGCGTCGTGCTCTCGATGCTCGATCGGACCGCCGCGATCTCGGCGATCCGTCACGCGAGGTCGGCCTGCGTGACCGCATCGGTCGATCGCGTCGACTTTCGGGAACCGATCCACGTCGGCGATCTGGTGATCATGAAGGCGAGCGTCAACTACGCGGGGCGGACGTCGATGGAAGTCGGGGTGCGCGTGGAGGCCGAGGATCTCATCACCGGGCGACGTCGCCACACGAACTCGTGCTATCTCACCTTCGTCGCCGTCGACCGGAACGGCCGGCCCGTCGAGGTGCCGCCGCTCCTGGCCGAGACGCCCGACGAGGTGCGCCGCCATGCCGCGGCCAGAGAGCGCCGCCGACGTCGCCTCGAGGAACGGAACGCCGAAGCGCAGCGGTCGTCCCGGGCTTGACCGCTGCCCCGTCGCCCGCCATGCTGCGACGTGCCCAAGCCCTACACTCCCGAGTTGGCCAACCGTAGTCTCCCGCTCGTGCGCCGCATCGTCGAGGACATCGTGGTGCAGTTCGCGCGATGGCAGGCGCGGGTCCGCGAGTTCGAGCTGGTGACGGCGAGCAACTCGGTGTCCGACCCCAGTCCGCGCGCTGCGGAGCTCGAGCGCGAGGTGGCGGGACTGGCCGCGGAGCTCGAGCACTTTCACGCCGAGCTGTCGGCGCTCGGCGTGGTGTTCAAGGACTACACGCTCGGATTGGTCGACTTCCCCGCCGAGCAGGATGGGCGGCCCGTGTATCTCTGCTGGCGGCTCGGTGAGCCGACGGTCGAGTACTGGCACGAAGTCGATGCCGGGTTCGCCGGGCGTCAACGCCTGATCCCGCGCGTCGCGGCGTGAAGGCGCTGGCCCTCCGCGGTCAGACGGTCGGCTGTCGGCCCGGGTCGCTCTACTGGCGCGGGTGGCTCGGCTGGGTCTCGAGCGGTAGCTCGGCCGGGAACGGGACATCGATCTCCGTGCCGTCGCGCGCCACCAGGACATTCGGGAAGATCAGCTTCGCCTCGCGTTCGAGATCGGACGTGTCACGCGAGTAGCGGGCCGACACGTGGGTCAGCACCAGGCGGCGAACCCCGGCCCGCTCCGCGACCTCGGCGGCCTCGCGCGCGGTCGAGTGCCCGGTCTCCACTGCGCGCGCGGCCTCCTCCTCCGCGAACGTCGCCTCGTGCACGAGGAGGTCGGCGTGGCGGGCCACCTCGATCGTGGCCTCGCACGGCCGGGTGTCCCCGGTGAGCACGACGCGGCGACCCGGGCGTGTCGGACCGACCAGCTCACCCGGCTCGATGGTGCGCCCGTCCGGCAGGGTGACCGAGCGGCCGCGGTGGAGATGCCCCCACATGGGCCCCTCCGGGATCCCGAGCTCCCGCGCCCGATCCGGGTTGAAGCGGCCCAGGCGCGTCTCCTCGACCAGCGCATACCCGACCGCGAGCGCGCCGCGGTGGGAGACGGGGAACGGGACGATGGCATACCCGTCACGGGCGATCGGCGTCCCGGCCTCCACTTCTGCAACCGTGACCGGGTAGCCCATCCGGTCGGAAGCGAAGACCTCGGCACTCTTGAGGAACCGCACGGCCCCTCTGGGCCCCCAGACCCGCAGGGGCTCGGTCCGGCCCTGAAGTTGGAGGGTTCGCATGAGACCGATCACGCCGAGCACGTGGTCGGTATGAAAGTGCGTGAAGAACACGTCGCTCAGGGAGAATGAGATACCGTAGCGCATCATCTGGCGCTGGGTACCCTCGCCGCAGTCGAAGAGGAGCGTGTCCCCCTCCCGCACCAGGGCGACCGCCGACACGCCCCGCTCGACCGTCGGCCGTGACGCCGCGGTGCCGAGGAACCGCACGGTGAGCGACATGCGACGGGAATATAACGGCGCCTCTTGTTTCCCTGGCCGCAGACGTGTCTCGCTCGCGGCGCGGGGGGCCGGGCGTTATATGACGGTAGTTGTACGACCGTATACGAGGGCCGCGGCGTCGTGGTGGACCGATATGTGCCGCTGGTGGGGGCTCCGTCCCCTCCGGCCCGCATCACCCGCGGCGAGGGGGAGCGGCGTGTGAGGCGCGCGTGGGGCCGAATGGGCGCGCATCGGCGCGCGTAAGCGCGCGCGGGCGCGCGTGAGATGCAATCGAGACGTGGGCGAACGCGGGTGCGCGCAGGTGCGCGCGGGTGCGCGCAGGTGAACGCAGGTGAAGGCCGGTGAGCCGGCAGTGGGACGGATCGACCGAGCCACGTCACGACGCGCAGGGGTGACGAAAAGAGTGACGCGGGGGTGATGGCCCTCGACTCGCGGCCGACAAGCTGGGTTTGGTCTCGCTTTTGCGGGTCCGATGGTGGCTAAGGCTGCTCGTGGAGCATTGAGAGGAGGCAAGCATGGCGGATCGCACCAGTATCGAGACGGATCGCTCGGGGGCACAGGCGGACGGCGCGCGAAGCCGGCCGGGCCAGAGCCGTAGTGGAACGAGCAATCGCGGCTTCGCGTCCATGGACCGCAGCCGGCAGCGGGAGATCGCCAGCAAGGGCGGTCGGGCCGCGCACCAGAAGGGAACCGCACACGAGTGGACGGCAGAGGAAGCTCGGGTCGCGGGCCGCAAGGGCGGCGAGACGGTGAGTCGCGACCGGGAGCACATGGCGGCGATCGGTCGTGAGGGCGGCGGCGCCCGGAGCGCGAGCGCTCGGAAGCGCGCGGCTGGCCAGCGCAACGAATCGATCGTGGAAGACCGGAGCCGGATCTCGCGCTCGCAGCGGGGCGATCAGGCCGAGGCGGGAGAGGGGGCAGGGGCGGGCTGACCGCCCCACCCGCTCCGGGTCCGGTATCGCGCGCCGCCAATGCGGCGCGCTCTCGCCGCGTCCGCGGCGCGCACCGCGTTACCTTGCGTTACCTTGACTTCGTTTCATCCGTCTCTACGTTGCATGCAGCGCCCGGGGCTGTAGCTCAGTTGGGAGAGCGCTGCAATCGCACTGCAGAGGTCAGGGGTTCGACTCCCCTCAGCTCCATTGTTGTCGTCCGCCTCCGCGTGAGGCGGTGTGGTACGAAAATCGCTTAGGGGATGTTGCCCGCCGCCGCTCGGTAGGACGGAGAGTTCCAATGACGGCGCGCGTGGCAAATCCCTAATGGAATGGACGCCGCGGATTGCTCTGCGGCGTTTTTCATTGCTCCCGCTGCTGGCCAATCTCGCCCGCCCGCGCCCGTCCCCGGAGATCGGCGCGGATGTCATCGCGGAGGGCGAGGAAGACCGAGGCCAGGAACGCGTTTTCGTCCGCCTCGGCGTGGGCACCGAAATCGGCCATGGCGTTGCCGCCCAATCCGCCCAGCCAGCGCACGACCGCGCTCTCCTGCACGGTCAGCTCGAGGTCACGAACGAGCCACGTGTGCCCGTCCGGCGTGCCGCGGAGTGCGAGTCGAAGCTGGGAGCCCGACCCGTCGAACGGGCGGTGCAGGGACGACTTCACGAGGTGATCGATCGCGAGCGGGAAGTGCCACTGGGGCTCGTGTCGAAAGGCGAACCGCCACGCGCGCGCGCGCGGGCCGCGCTCGATCACGAAGTCGCTCGCCAGCCCGCTGAATCCGAGCGTGAAGACCCACATTCTGGTCTCGAGGTCCCCGTGCAACACGAGCGAGTCGGGCATCGGGCGGGGCGGGCCGCTGCCCGGCGCGAGGTGTCCGTCCCCGGTCGCGCGAAACCGCATCGCCAGCTGCCCGTTGCCGAACGATGCCGCGAACCACTCGGCGCCCTCGGCATCGGTGAGGTCGCACCGGAGGTGGGTCGCGCCGGTGTAGCGTTGCAGGAACGCCGCGTAGGCGGGGTGTGCGGCCCGCAGTCGGTCGGGATGGACGCCGAAGACGAGCGTGACCGCGGTGGTGGCGTTGGGGGCCTGGGCGGTGTGGACGGTGTCGAGCGAGAAGAGTTGGCCGAGGATCGCGGCCGATCGCGGGAAGCTCGCCAGCGACCCGGCCTTCAGCGTCGCGCCGTCGCCCGCGCCGTCCCGTCCCGTGCCGCGCGTCCCCTCCGTCGAGCTGGTCGCCGCGGCGGCGAGCATCGAGGCGAGGACGTTGGCGATGTCGTCGGGGTCGAGTGCGCCGAGCGCCTGTACGTCGGACGTGTGCCAGGTGAACTCGCCGCGAGCGATCCGCGTCAGCCGGATGGAGTCGCGCGTGTCCGCGAGCGCCGCCGGTGCTGGCGGGTCCGGCATGGCGGCGACCACGTAGTGGTCGCCCTCGAAGTGACCGCGGCTCGCGAGGATCCGGGTGCCATCGCGCGTGCTCCCCGTCCAGACCGCCGTGTCATCGTAGACGCGTGACGGCATGAGCGCGCCGCGCGCCAGTTGCTCGATCGCGTGCGTGTACTTGGCATCCCGGTCGATGCGGGTGAACCGGTTGCCGAGCCCCGTGAGCAGATCGTCGGCGCGCGCGCTGGCCGCGGCGCCGGTCGGGCCGAACGCAGCCGGCGTCGACCGGCACGCAATGGCCGCCGCGCTCCCTGCCAGCGCCGCGCCCGCCGCGAGCGCGACCCGTGCAGCGTGTGCGGCCCGCGCGAGCGGGGTCGAGGAGCGAGCCGGGGAGATGCCGCCGGCGGGCCGGTCCGGGCGAGCGTGGCGGGGGGCGTGAACGGTGGTGAGCACGGTACCGGTAAAGAATAGCCCACTCGCTCGCCAAGCTCACCGGGCCGGCGCCCTCGCCATGACGACCCGAACCGGGATTGGTCGAGCGCGCAACCGACGGCGCTCGGAGCGAGGTGTACGCCGGCACGAGCTCGACCTCATCTTCCCCGGGCTCCTCGCGAGCGACATCGACCGTGATGCTCGTCCAGGCCCCACCGCGATAGGTGACCGCGAGCTCCATGCTTGCGATGCCGTTCTCCAAGTAGATCGGCTCTCCCTTCCGCCGGAAGGCGAAGCCCAGGTGCTCGTCCGGCCTTCAAAGGTCACGCGCGCGAACTTGTCTTTGTGCTCCTTGACGGTGCAATGCTCTGCACCAAACCGAACGCCGCTCAAGTTGCTCGTGGACTCGGCGAGCTCACGAAGCGTCGAGGCGATGCTCGTCGCGTCGTACGGCGCTTCGGGCAACAGTGAATAGTCCAGATCTTCAGAAAATCGATATGTCTCGAAGAAGCACTTCTTGACGCACGTGCCACCACGGCCAGCCTGCCTGCCCGAGCACCCGTCCTCCCCATGTGCGCGTCCCACGACTAGCCCGCCGCGGGCGTCCAGCAATCATTAGCGCCACTCACTGAGCGCCACCCATGCCCACGCTGCGCGTCCGCTGCGCGTCCGCTCCCGCGCGGGCACGCTCCGCGACATCGCCTCGGGCGACGCCTTCGGCTCGCTTCGGCGATGTACTGCATCGGACTGCATAGCTGCTTGCTGTCGAATGCCCGAGCGTCGTCGCTCCGCGCTCTCGCGCCGGGCTGAGGTGCTACGCGACCATAACCGCCCTATGCAGGGCGGAGCGGGCTTTCACCGACGGCTCGCTCCCCGGGCTAGACCGCTTCGCGACCGTTGCCCTCGTCGGCCGTTGCTCGGTTGGCCGCCGGCAGTGCCGGCGAGAACCGCGCCGAAATCATTATACTGCTCAACTAGCCATTTCGGCTAGTTCGGCAGTATATTGTGTCAAATGCCCCTCGACCCGATTCAGATCCGCGAGGCGTTTCACTGCCTGGTGCTGCAAGCCATAGCACCAGCTGAAGGCCTCGCCTTGCGGCTTAAGGGCGGCGTCAACCTCCGCTTCTTCTACGGCAGCGAGCGCTATTCGGAAGACATGGACCTCGACGCGGATCCGCGACTCCGCCAACGGCTCAAGGCCGTGCTCCGCAAAACGCTGCACGCGCCAACACTCCGTCGTGAGCTGCTCCTCCTCGGAATCCGGGATCTCGATGTACCCGAGAAGCCCGCGAAAGACACGGACACCGTCCTGCGGTACAAGCTGAGACTCATCGCCGCGGGCGTCCCCTACCCCACCAAGATCGAGGTCTCCTACCGCGGCGAGGCGCCGGCCGGCTGGGCACGTCTCGCACGTCCGCTACCCAAAATCGTCGACCCGTACCTGTCCCCAGGCACCACCTTCCCGGAGGTCGGGCACTACCTCCGCACGCCGGCCGTGTGGCAGAAGATCACGGCGCTGGCGCTCCGCAACGAGGTCCAGGCGCGCGACGTGTTCGACCTGGGCCTCCTGCTCAGCGACGAGCTCGACGCGCAGCTGTCGCGCGTCGACCTCCACCTGCTACGCGATCACCTGTCCGATCAGATCCTCCGCGAGGCTGCCGCCCGCACCCTCGACATGACGCACGACCAATTCGAGGACCAGGTCGCGGTCTTCCTCCGACCCGACGCGCGCACCCGCCACACTGCGACATGGGACACGACGCAAGTACGCGTCGCGAGCTTCATCGAGCACCTGGAGCAGCAACCGCTCCCACCGACAGCTCAGCCGAGAGGGTCGCGCCCATGAGCCAGGTCAGTCCGATCGTGTTACGGGATATCACCCCCCGGGCGCCGATCTTCACGACGGCGACCGCCGCGACCGCGGCGGGCGTATCACCGAACACCGCGTCGCGCGCCCTCGCCCGCCTCGAGGAACGAGGCCTCGTCACTCGACTCGTGCGCGGCTTGTGGGCCGATACGCGTCATCCAGACTTCTCACCGTACGCCGTCGTGCCCTTCTTGCTCGCGCGGTCCTCTACAAGCGCCGGACATCCGCCGATCGGTTACGTGTCGTTCCTTTCAGCCCTGCAGCTGCACGGCATCCTCTCACAAATCCCCCCTGCGATTCAGATAGCGGTTGCTCAGCAGCACGAAACGGTGCACACGCCGATCGGCAACTTCGAGTTCTATCAGATCCAACCGGAGCTGCTCGACGGCTACAAGCCCGGCGATGCCTATGGCCGGTTCGAACTGGCCACACCGGCGAAGGCCCTACTCGACACCCTGTACCTCTCGGCCCGGCGCGGCCGCCGATTCAGCCATTTGCCCGAGCTCGCGATCCGCGGCGCGATCACCGACGCGGAAATGCAGCGCTGGATCGCGCGCATCGACTATCTATCGCTTCGTGTTGCGGTGGCCGAACGCTGGGCTGCCCTTCGGCGCCGCGAGCACGGCCGCTCGGACCGGCGCCGAAAACGTTGAGGCGCACGCGGTCCGCTAGCGCTTCCGATGCCGGGTGGATGGCGAATCGGGAATGTATTCAAG
>JAJPIS010000106.1 GCA_021324635.1 Gemmatimonadota bacterium | reverse complement strand
TGGACGCCGCCGGCCACCGCTCGTATCCTGAGCCGCACCAGACCACCTCGAGAGGTCCATGCGCGATCCCGTCCGCTCCGCTCTCACGCTCCTGGCCCTGCTGGCCGCCGCCGCCCCCGCCGTCTCCACCGCCTCGGCGCAGCAGGGCGACGCGTCGAGCGTCACCGTCGGCACGGCCACCGCCGCCCGCGGCGCGACCGCGACGGGTGTGATCACCGTCCCGGCCGGCAGCGACTCGGGCTACGCGATGCCGGTGGCCGTGATCAATGGCGTCCGCCCCGGCCCGGTCGTGGCGTTCGTGGCCGGGAGTCACGGGACCGAGTACACGTCGATCGTCGCCATGCAGCGCCTCATCCCGCGGCTCGACGCCGCGCGACTCACCGGAACGGTGATCGTCGTGCCGCTCGTCAACGTGGCCTCGTTCCTCTCGATGACTCCGCATCTCAACCCCGTCGACCGGAAGAGCATGAACGGGAACTACCCGGGCGATGCGGCCGGGACGCAGACTCAGCGCGCGCTGGCGCTCCTGACCGCCGACGTGGTCGACCCGGCGACGGTCGTCGTCGACCTCCACGGTGGTGACCTCGACGAGAACCTCCGCCCGTACAGCTACTGGTTTCGGGGCGGCCGCGCGGCGCAGGACTCGGCGGGGCTCCGGCTCGCGCTGGCCTTCGGGCTGGACCACGTGATCGTGACCGACGTCGATCCCGCGGCGCCGGCGACCGGACGATCCCTCTCCGGCCAGGCGCTCGTGCGCGGCAAGACGGTGCTCGTGGCCGAGGCGGGACGGAGCGGCATCGTCGCCCCGGCGGACGTCGATGCGCTCGTCGACGGCTCGCTCAGCGTCCTCGCCGAGCTCGGAATGATCGAGCGGCGCGCGCCGCGCGTCCGGCGGTGCGGCCCATCATTCGATTGCGTCGTGCAGGCGGTCGGCGCTCGTCCCGCCCGCCACCCCGTCTGGCTCGACGGCGCGGGGGCCCGGCTCGCCGCCGACAGCGCCGGCTTCTTCTTCGCCTCGGTCGACCGCGACACCCGGGTCACCCGCGGCGCGCTCCTGGGCTACACGACCGACTTCCTCGGCAGGCGGACGGGCGAGATCCGCTCGCCGATCGACGGGGTCGTGTCGTTCATCCGCGGCGTCCCCTCGATGTGGCCGCACGCGACCCTCGCCAGTGTGCTGCCGGTCCTCGAGGCCCCGCGCCCCTGGCGGGCCCCGGCGCCCCAGTAGTCGGCAGCCAAGGGTACGCCCTGAAACGGGCGTCTCGGCACCCGCCGGGCGCCCCCGTCACGCGACCCCCCCCCAAGGCTTACCAACGAAGGCGGGGGCTCGTACGTTCTCCGCTCGTGCGGTGATGACCCCCAAGTGCGGGGGGAGACGGGAGGGGGGAAGGGGGCGCCGCCATTGTATACAGTCCGTCCGCGCGCCGCGTACACGCCGGGGACATGTCGTGTACACACGGTGGCGGCCGCCGGAGCGTCGGGACGCGACACCGATTGGAGAGAGGGGGACGATCGCATGACGAGACCAGGTCGGCCGATCCGCGCTGCGAGTCTGCTCGCCGGCATCGCCAGAAGCGTCGCGGTGGGTGTCGCGGTGGGTGTCGCGGCGTCCGGCGCCGCCGCCCAGCAGGCGACGCCGAGTGGCGGGGCAGGGGGCAGGAGCCTCACCCCCGCCGAGGAGGCGCGGGCCGACAGCGGGCGGCCGCCGTACACACCGGCGGATGTGCACTTCATGCAGGGAATGATCGCCCACCACGCCCAGGCGGTGATCATGGCGCGCTGGGCGCCGACCCACGGCGCGCGTCCCGATGTGCGTCGCCTCTGCGAGCGAATCGACGTCGCGCAGCGCGACGAGATCCTGACGATGCAGCGCTGGCTGCGGGAGCGGCACGAGACGGTGCCCGAGCCGGATCTCGAGCCCGGGCACGGGACGGGCATGGCGGGCATGAGCGGGATGGCGGGCATGAGCGGGATGACCGACATGAAGGGCGGCCTCATGCCCGGCATGCTCACCCCCGAGCAGATGACGGCGCTCGATCACGCGACCGGCTCGGAGTTCGACCGCCTCTTCCTCCTCGACATGATCCAGCACCACCTCGGTGCCCTGACCATGGTCGATCAACTGTTCGACTCGGAGGGGGCGGCGCAGGACGACAAGGTGTTCAAGTTCGCCTCCGATGTGAGCGCCGATCAGACGGCCGAGATCGGCCGCATGCGCGGGATGCTCCTCGGCGGCGCGGCCGCCGACGAGCAGTAGGCTCGGCTCGTCGCTGCGCGCACCGCACGTTCACCCGTCACGCCAAGGGACGCCATCATGACACCGCATTCACTCCCCCGCGCGCCGGGTCTCGGGCGCGGACCGCGCGCCCGGTGCGCGCCGTACTCGCTCGCCCTCACCATCGGCCTGCTCGCCGCCACCGCCTGCGCGTCGGGACGGGGCGGTGGAGCGGCGGGCGCGAGCGCCGGGGGCGCCCCGTCGCCGGCCGCCGACATGTCGACGACCGCGCCGAGCCCGGATCCGCGCGTCGGGCTCCACGCCGGATGGTTCGACGCCGGTGAGGCGATCTGGAACCTCGATCACCTCTCGAATACGAAACCGTCCGAGAAGTTCATCAACCCGAGCACGCCGGGCGACCGGCGGCTCGTCAACTCCGACCTCGCGTTCCTCGGGAACTACGTCATCCAGGGGAACTACAGCGGGATGCAGATCTGGGATATGTCGAATCCCCGCAAGCCGACGCTCAAGACCGCCTACGTCTGCCCGGGCTCGCAGAGCGACGTGTCGGTCTACAAGAACCTGCTGTTCGTGTCCGCCGAGGCGACGAGCGGCCGCATCGACTGCGGCCTCGAGGGCGTCAAGGACACGGTGAGCAAGGAGCGCGCACGCGGGATCCGGATCTACGACATCTCGGACGTGACGCACCCGCGGTCGATCAAGATCGTGCAGACGTGTCGCGGATCGCACACCAACACGCTGGTCGTCGACCCGAACGACAAGGACAATGTCTACGTCTACGTCTCGGGCTCGGCGCCGGTCCGCTCCTCCGAGGAGCTCCCGGGCTGCTCGGGCGGGAAGCTCGACGAGAATCCCAACACCGCCCTGTTCCGGATCGAGGTCATCAAGGTGCCAGTGGCGCACCCTGAGGACGCCGCGATCGCCAGCTCACCCCGCATCTTCAACGACCTGTCGGGCTCCAAGCGGCATGGCGAGTCGGCGGCCGACTCTGCCCAGATGGACGCGATGCTCGCCAAGGCGGGGCTCTCGCGGTCGGTGTTCGGCCGCCTGTTCGGCATGGGCCCGACCCAGTGTCACGACATCACGGCCTACCCGGCCGTCGGGCTGGCCGGCGGGGCGTGCAGCGGATACGGTCTGCTGCTCGACATCCACGATCCGGTCAATCCGACGCGCATCGGCACGGTCGTCGACTCCAACATGGCCGCCTGGCACTCGGTGACGTTCAACAACGCGGGCACGAAGATCATCTTCTCCGACGAGTGGGGCGGGGGGTCGCAGCCGCGGTGCCGCGCGACGGACAAGCGGGAGTGGGGCGCGGACGCGATCTACACGATCGAGAACCGGCAGATGATCTTCCACAGCTACTTCAAGATGCCGGCCCCGCAGACGGTCAACGAGAACTGCGTCGCGCACAACGGCTCCCTGATCCCGATCCCGGGCCGCGACATCATGGTGCAGGGGTGGTATCAGGGCGGCATCTCGGTCTTCGAGTTCACCGACCCCGATCACCCGCGGGAGATCGCCTTCTTCGACCGCGGGCCGATGGACTCCACCAAGCTGGTCGACGGCGGCTTCTGGTCGGCCTACTGGTACAACGGGTACATCGTCGGCTCCGACATCTCGCGCGGGCTCGACATCTTCCAGCTCAAGCCGAGTGGCTTCCTCTCGAAGAACGAGATCGAGGCCGCCCGGTCGGTCCACCTCGACTACCTCAACGTCCAGGGGCAGCCGAAGTTCGTCTGGCCCGCGAGCTTCTCGCTCGCCCGGGCGTACCTCGACCAGCTGGTGCGGAACGACGGGATCTCGCACGAGGAGTCGACTCGGCTGGCGAGCGCGCTGGACCGCGCCGAGCGGTTGTCGAGCACCGAGCGGAGCTCGGCGCTGGGCGCGCTGACTCGGGAGCTGGAGCAGGACGTGGCGAGCGCGGCCGACCCGCACCGGGTCCGGGCGCTGGCCGAGACCGTGCGGGACCTCGCCCGCGCGTCCGGATGACCCGGCGCGCACGGTAGGTCGGGGCGGCCGCCAGGCCGCCCCGCGTACGGGCGGCATTCATGCCGCCCGCCGTTCGCCCGTTCGGCACGTCACCCCGCCCGCGTCCGGCGGCCCCCCGTACGGGCGGCATTCATGCCGCCCGCGACCCGCATCCCGCACCGATGCCGGGCCCGGCATGCATGCCGCCCGCAACCCGCATCCCGCACCGATGCCGGGGCGGCATGCATGCCGCCGGGTCATCACGTCCGGGCAGCGCCGAGGAACGCGTCGGCGGCGGGTGGACCGGAGCCGTCGGCGTGGTCGTGCTTGAAGAAGACGTACGCCTCCCGCCACGGCTGGGTCGCGACCCGGGCGGCCCAGTCGGCGAGCGCGGCGGGGGCGTAGTCGAACCGGTGGAGGCGCAGGTAGCCCCAGCTCGCGGTGCAGAGCAGCGGTGACTGGAAGTCGTCCTGCTCCGACACGCAGAGGGCGATGTCGCGCGCACGCAGCTCGGCGGCCACCTCGTCGTCGAACCAGCTGGGGTGGCGAAACTCGAAGGTGAAGCGACGGTCGCTCGGCAGCAGCGCCAGGAAGGCGCGGAGCCGGTCGATGTCCTTCTTGAGGTTCGGCGGTAACTGAAAGAGGATCGGCCCGAGGCGGTCGCCGAGCACGGCGGTCGTCCGGAGCAGGTACTCGACCAGCTCCGCGGACTCCGGCTTGAGTCGCGCGTGGTGCGTGATGCGCTGGCTCGCCTTCACGGCGAAGGTGAAGCGCTCCGGTACCTGGGCCGCCCAGCCGAGCAACACGTGCTCCTTGGGGAGCCGGTAGAACGTGTTGTTGATCTCGACCGTCGGGTAGCGACCGGCGTAGAAGCCGAGCATCGCGTCGTCGGCCAGATCCTCGGGATAGAATGGGCCCTTCCACTCCTTGAACGCGTAACCGCTCGTCCCGACCGCAACCTTCACGACACCTTCCGCTCGGCGTCCTCATCGCCCGGCTTGCCGCGAGCCAGGCTCGCCTTGAGCGCTTCCATCAGGTCGATGATCTTGCCACCGGCGTCCGGCGTCACGTCGGCCGTGATGTCCTGCCCGTCGATCTTGCGCTGAATCGCATCGAGCACGCGATCGCGCGCGTTGTCGCGGTATTTCTCCGGCTCGAAGCCATCGCTCGCCGCCTGCTCGATCAACTGCTTGGCGAGCGCGAGCTCGGCGGGCTTCACCTCGCCCGCTCCCACCGGCACCTCGGTCGTCGCCCGCACCTCGTCGGCGTAGTGCAACTGCTCCATCACGAGCACGCCGTCCCGAGGCCGCAGGAGCACCAGGTGCTGCTGTCCGCGCACCGCGTACTGCCCGAGCGCGGCCCGACCCGTCTGCGCGAGCGCCTCGGCGAGCAACCGATAGGCCCGGTCCCCTCCCTTGTCCGGCCCGAGGTAGTACACCTTCTCGAGGAAGACGCGGTCGATCTTGGCGAGCAGAACAAACTCGACGACGTCGATCGCGCTCGTCGCCTTCTCCTCCAGCGCCTTGAGCTCCTCGGCGGAAAAGACCACATATTGGTCCTTCGCGAACTCGTACCCCTTGGCCGTGTCCTCGCGGCCGACGATCTCGTTGTCCTTGGGGCAGATGTACTGCTGCTTGAGTCGCGTGCCGCACTTCCGGTGCAGCATGTTGAACGAGACGCTCGTCTTCGACTCCGCCGAGGAGTACACGTGCACGGGAACCGAAACGAGCCCGAACGAGATGGTGGCCGTACCGATCGAGCGGGCGGGCATGGAAGGGCGGGCTGAGGGGAGGGAGAGGGGGACGGGAGCGGAGCGGAGAGGAATGGCGCGTGTGGAGAACTTGTGGAGAACGTGTCGGCGCGAGTCGCGCTGCCGCAGAGCAGCGTACGCTCGGCGCGGAGAGCCGCACGCAGCCGCAGGCAGCCCGCACGCAGGCGTCGTGCGCGACATAGCCTGATTCGAGACGACTATGACCGCAAGTGGTGATCCGCTCGACCCGCCGGAATCACAACCCACCGCGCCGCCCGACCACCTCAGCGCGTATCGCGCGAAGCGATCCCCCGACCGATCGCCGGAGCCGGTCGGGACGATCTCGCCCGTCCCCGGGCGACTCTTCGTGGTCCACAAGCACGCCGCCCGGCAGCTCCACTTCGATCTGCGGCTCGAGATGGAGGGCGTCCTCCGCTCCTGGGCGGTGCCCAAGGGGCCGTCCTACGACATGCAGGACAAACGTCTGGCGGTGAAGGTCGAGGACCACCCGCTCGAGTACGGCGACTTCGAGGGGATCATTCCGGCGGGGAACTACGGCGCCGGCGGCGTGATCGTGTGGGACCGCGGGGAGTGGGTTCCGCTCGAGGACCCGCGCGAAGGACTCGAGAAGGGGAAGCTGCTGTTCGAGCTCAGAGGGTACAAGCTCCACGGCAAGTGGACGCTGGTGAAGATCAAGCGGAGCGAGAAGGATTGGCTCCTCATCAAGGAGCGGGACGCCTGGGTGCGGCAGCCCGGCGACCAGTTCCCCGAGGAGTCGGTCCTCTCCGGCCTCACCGTCGAGCAGGTGAAGGCCGGTGCCGGACCGGCCGCCGCGCTCCACACGGCGCTCGCGCAGGCCGGCGCCGCCCGGACGACGGTCGACCAGCGGCGCGTCGAGGCGATGCTCGCCGATTCGGCCGACGACGCGTTCACGCGCGACGGGTGGGTGTTCGAGCTGAAGCTCGATGGCTATCGCCTGCTCGCCGGCAAGGCGCACGGCGAGCCGCTGCTCCTCAGCCGGAGCGGCACCGATTACACGTCCCGCTTTCCGGAGATCGCCCGCGCCGTCAAGGCGATTCCGGTCGACCGGGTGCTGATCGACGGCGAGATCGTCGTGCTCGACCCGGCGGGCCGGCCGAGCTTCGCCCTTCTCCAGCAGCGCGGCAGCCTCGCGGCGCCGATCGACGTGCGGCAGGCGGCGGTCGAGCTACCGGCGACGTTCTTCGCCTTCGACCTGCTCGCCGTCGACGACTTCGATCTCCGCCCCCTCGCGCTCACGGAACGCAAGCGGCTGCTCCGTCAGACGCTCCCGCCGCTCGGTCCCGTGCGGTTCCTCGATCACATCGAGCGGGAGGGCGAGACGTTCCTCCAACGGGTGACCGAGATGGGCCTGGAAGGCATCATCGCGAAGCGCGCCGATTCGGCGTATCGCGGCGGACGCTCGTCGCACTGGCTCAAGATCAAGGCGCAGCGGACCGGCGACTTCGCGGTCGTGGGCTTCACCGCGCCCAAGGGGACCCGGAGCGGCTTCGGGGCGCTCCAGCTCGCGGACGTCGTCGACGGAGTGCTCGTCTACGCCGGCCGGGTCGGCACGGGCTTCACTGCCTCGCAGCTCGACGAGCTGCACGCGGCGTTGCGGGCGTCGGAGCGCGCCGGCCCGCCGTGCGCGGGCCCGGTCACGGCGCGCGGTCGCGACCCGCTCCCCGGCGCGCAGATCCCGGACACACGCACCACCACCTGGGTCGAGCCCACCCACGTATGCGAGGTCCGCTTCACCGAGTGGACGCCGGACGGCGTGCTCCGCCATGCCGCCTTTCTCCGGCTCCGCCACGACAAACGGCCACACGAGTGCACGCGGCAGTGGCCCGTCAACGCGGACGATGGCGGGCCCCCGCTGCCGGCGGCGGCGCCCGGCGGAGACCGTCCCGCCGACGCGCGTGGCGACGCGACAATGGCGCCGGCAGCGGCACCTGCCGAGCGCGCGGCGGGGGAGCCACGGGCGCCGCGGAAGGCGCCCGCGCGCCCGAGCGTCACCCTCTCCAATCCGGGCAAGGTCTTCTGGCCCGCCGAGCGGTACACCAAGGGCGATCTCATCGCCTACTATCGGGCCGTGTCCCGGTGGCTGCTCCCGTATCTGAGAGGCCGGCCCGTGGTCATGACGCGGTTCCCCGACGGCATCGAGGGGAAATCCTTCTACCAGAAGGACGCGCCGGAGTTCGCGCCGGAGTGGATCCGGACGACCGCGATCTGGAGCGAGGAGACGCAGCGCGACATCCGGTATTTCGTCTGCGAGGACGAGGACGCGCTCGTGTACATCGCCAACCTCGGGACGATCCCACTGCACATCTGGGCGAGTCGAGTCGGGTCGCTGGAGCTTCCGGACTGGTGCGTGCTCGACCTCGACCCCAAGGAGGCGCCGTTCGCGGAGGTGATTCGGACGGCGCAGGCGCTGCGGCGCCTCTGCGAGTCGATCGGGCTTCCGAGCTACGTCAAGACGACCGGGAAGACCGGGCTACACATCCTGCTGCCGCTCGGGCGGCAGCTCACGTACGCGCAGTCGCGGACGCTGGGCGAGCTTCTCGCGCGGGTCGTGCTGCAGGAGCTGCGCGACGTCGCGACCATCACTCGGCACGTCACGAAGCGGGGGGACAAGGTGTACCTCGACTACCTCCAGAACCGCTACGGGCAACTCATCGTCGCGCCGTTCAGCGTTCGGCCGCTGCCCGGTGCGACGGTGTCGATGCCGCTGCGGTGGGACGAGGTCGACGGCTCGCTCGACCCGCGGCGATTCACCATCAGGACCGCGATCGAGCGGATGGAGGGCATGGCGGCGGACCCGGTGCTCGGCGTGCTGGAGGAGACGCCGGACCTGCCGCGGGCGCTGGCGCAGCTCGCGGCACAGGTCGCGGACAGTGCCTGAGCGGGTCGGCTACCCGTGTCGCGCCCACGCCGGAGTGCCGGCCACGTACGGGACGCACGGGTCGTACCGACCCGGGCTCTCCACGTAGCGTTGGGCGCGCGTGCAGCCGATCTCCGACGTGAAGTACCCGAGGAAGGCGAGTTCCTTCATCATGCGGAAGTAGTGACTCGGGGCGCTGGTGGGCTTCGCGTCCATGTACGCCTTCTGCCCGCGGTCGATCGACTCGAGAAGGGCGAGCCGTGCTGGCGCCGGCGCCGCCATGAACGGGACGCCGTGCGCGCTCCGGCTCGCGTCGTCGAGCCGGCGCATGCCGGCGCGGAAGACATCCTGGTCGCGCGGCTCGTAGCAATCGGTGACCATGAGCGCCATGAACGCGCCGACGTGCGCGGCCCTGGCGCCCGGGGTCGCCGTCTCCGGCAGCATCGTGTCGGCGACCTCGTCGAGGAACGCCACGTCGGCCGGCGTGAACGCGCCGATGGTGGCCCCGGGCTCGGGCGTCCCTCGCCCGTCGCGGCAGGCGGCCCACAGCGCGTTCCCGCCGACGAGCGCGACGCCGCCCAGGATCGCGCTGACGCGGCGGAGCGCCTCGCGTCGGTCGATCGCCGAGTCGCGGTCCGGCTCGGGGCGGGCGCTCACTGGCGTGTGCTCATCGCGGGTGCGCATCGCGGGTGCTCATCGCGGGTGCTCATCGCGCGTCACAGGGCCCGGCGATTGAGCTCGCGCACGGCGTGGTCGGCGGCGCGGGCGGTGAGGGCCATGTAGGTGAGCGAGGGGTTCTGACAGGCGGTCGATGCCATGCACGAGCCGTCGGTCACGAAGACATTCGGCGCGTCCCAGACCTGGTTCCACTTGTTGAGGACCGACGTCCGTGGGTCGCGACCCATGCGGGCCGTGCCCATCTCGTGGATCCCCATGCCGGGCTGGTACTCGTGGTCGAACGGTTCCACGTCCTTGACGCCGCATGCCGAGAGCATCTCGGCCATGTCGGCGGCCATGTCCTTGCGCATCAGGCGCTCGTTCTCGCCGATCGCGCAGTCGATCGCGAGCACCGGGAGCCCCCACTTGTCCGTTCGCGTGTGGTCGAGGGTCACCACGTTGGCGTGGTTCGGCAGCATCTCGCCGAACGCCGTCCCGCCGACCGTCCACGTCCCCGGCTCCGCCGCCGCATCCTTGACCGCGCCGCCGACGCCCAGCTCGGCCACCGCCCGCGACCATCCCTCCCGGCTCGCGCTGCCCTCGTAGCCGAACCCGCGGAGGTAGGGTCGCCTGTCGCCGAACAGATTCCGGTATCGTGGGATGTACGACGGGTTCGGCCGGCGGCCGTACACGTCGCGGTCGCCCAGCTCGTCCAACCGGCCCTGCGCGCCGACCTGAAAGTGATGGTCCATGAGGTTGTGGCCCAACTCGCCGGAGCTGCTGCCCAGCCCGCCGGGCCAGACGTCGGTCGCCGACCGGAGCAGTAGCCACGCCGTGTTGAGCGTCGAGGCGCAGAGGAAGATGATCCGCGCGCGGTACTCGCTCGTCTCGCGCGTGATCGCGTCGAGCACGCGGACGCCGGTCCCGCGCCGGCGGTCCCGGTCGTAGAGCACCTCGGTGACGATCGCCCACGGCCGAAGCGTGAGCCGCCCGGTGGCGACGGCGGCGGGGAGGGTCGAGGACTGGGTGCTGAAGTAGCCGCCGTAGGGACAGCCGAGTGAGCAGGCGTCGCGGTACTGACAGGCGCTGCGCCCCGGCAGCGGCCGGGTGAGGTTCGCCGTCCGACTGGAGATCAGGCGGCGCGTGCCGCGGTAGCGGGTGTGCAGCCGCTCGGCGATCAGCGACTCGGCGCAGTTGAGCGGCATCTCGGGCTGGAACTCGCCGTCCGGCAGTTGCGGCAATCGCTCGATCGAGCCGGCGACGCCGGCGAACCGTTCGACGTAGCTGTACCAGGGCGCGAGGTCCGCATACCGGATCGGCCAATCGGTCGCGACGCCGTCTCGGGCGTTGGCCTCGAAATCGAAGTCGCTCCATCGGAAGCTACAGCGACCCCACATGAGCGATCGCCCGCCCACGTGGTACCCACGGAACCAGTCGAACGGCTTGATCTCGGTGTACGGCGAGTCCTCGTCCGATGCCCAGTAGTCGAGGTTGCGCTCGCTCAACGGGAAGTCTCGCTTGAGCACCGGGTAGCGCCGAACCATGTCCTGCGTGCGCCCGCCCCGGTGCGGGTACTCCCACGGCGCTCTGGTCGCGTTCACGTAGCCCGAGATGTGCTCGATGTTCCGCCCGCGCTCGAGCAGCACGACGCGGAGCCCCTTCTCGGTCAGCTCCTTCGCCGCCCACCCGCCGGCGATCCCGGACCCCACCACGATCGCGTCGAACGTCGAGTCTGTCATCACGCCCCCGCGCACTCGCTGACGAGCACACCCGTCCCGCTCCCCCGCCCCCCCGGCCCCCCGCCCCCCTGCCCCCGTCCCCCCTCTGCTCGCCCTCCCCACGACGCTATCCCGCGCCGGGCGAAATGGCCAGAGCGGTCGGGCGTTGACGCCAGGGCCGGCGCCAGGGCATGATCCCGGGATCGTTTCCACAGCACGGGGGTGTCGGACCCATGCCGGCCAGCTATCTGTTGAAGACCGAACCCTCCGAGTACTCGTTCGCCGATCTCCAGCGCGACGGGTCCACGGAGTGGGACGGCGTCTCGAACCCGGTCGCCGTGAAGCACCTGCGCGAGATGGAAGTCGGCGCGCGCCTCGTCATCTACGAGACCGGCACGCACAAGAGCGCGGTCGGCACCGCGTCCGTCGTCGGCGTGGATCGATCGGATCCCCAGGACCCGAAGGTGCGCATCAAAGTCGGGCGAGCGCTCGGTGCGCCGGTGTCGCTCGCGACGATCAAGGGGAACACGCTCTTCGCCGACTCGCCGCTCGTCCGGCAGGGGCGGCTCTCGGTGGTGCCGCTCACGGCGCCCCAGTACGAGTTCCTCACGCGGGCGTGAGGCCGGTCGGTGCCGAGTCGCTGAAGAACCGGGCGTTCCGCGACCGGCTCGGGTTTGCGCTGGCGGGACTGCGCACCGGCTGGCGACGGGAGCGGAGCTTCCGCACCCAGGTGCTGATCGGGGCGGCCGTCGTGATCGCCCTCGCGGTGCGCGGAGCCCCGCCCTTCTGGTGGGCCGTCACCGCGCTCGCGATCGCGCTCGTGCTGGCGCTGGAGCTCGTCAACTCGGCCCTCGAGGCGCTGGTCGACCATCTCCACCCCGAGGCGCACCCGGAAGTGCGGCGGGTCAAGGATCTCGCGGCCGGGGCGGTACTCGTCGCGAGCATTGGCGCGGTGATCGTCGCCGGCCTGCTCGTGAGTCGCCTCATCTGAAGGCTCGTTCGAGGGCCCGTTCGAGGGCCCGTTCGAGGGCTCATCTGAGAGCTCATGGGAGAGCTCATGCGAGGGCGGCGTCCGCGCGACGGCGGCGCGGGTCATGCGACGGGGGGGTGCCATGGACATCGGATTCATTGGGCTCGGGGCGATGGGGACCGGCATCGTCGGCAACCTCGTCAGGGCAGGACACAACGTCCGCGTCTGGAACCGGTCGCCGGGACCGGTCGAGGCGGCGGCCAAGCTCGGGGCCCACCCGGTCCCGACGCCGCGCGACGCGTTCGCCGGCGACGCGGTCCTCTCGATGCTCGCGGACGACGCGGCCGTGCGCGCGGTCATCATGGCGCCCGGACTGGTCGAGCAGGCGCCTCGTGGCCTCGTGCACGCGAACCTGGCCACGATCTCGGTCGCCCTCACGCGCGAGCTGGAGGCGCTCCACGAAGCGCACAATCTGGGGTACGTGGCCGCGCCGGTCTTCGGGCGCCCGGAGGTGGCGAGCGCCGGCCAGCTCCAAATCGTCTGCGCCGGCCAGCCGGACTCGGTCGCGCGCGTCGAGCCGTTGCTCGACGCGTTCAGCCGAAAAACCTGGCCGGTCGGCAGAGAGGCCCACCGGGCCGCCGTCGTCAAGCTGGCCGGGAACTTCCTCATCGCGTCGGCGATCGAAGGGCTGGCCGAGGCAGCGGCGCTCGGCGAGCGGAACGGCGTCCCCGCGGCCGCGCTCCTCGACGTGCTCACCAACGCCGTGTTCACCGCGCCCGTCTATCAGAACTACGCCAAGCTGATCGCCGAGCGCCGCTACATGCCGGCCGGGTTCAAGCTCGCCCTCGGCCTCAAGGATGTCCGGCTCGTGCTGGCCGCCGGCGAGGCGGTCGCCGCGCCGCTGCCCTTGGCGAGTGTGCTCCGCGACAGCCTGCTCGAGGCCATGGCGCACGGACAGAGTGACCACGACTGGTCGGCACTGGCCGAAGTGTCGCGCCGGCGGGCGGGGCTCTGGGAGGGCGAGAGTCAGCCCGAATCCGGCACTCCGGCCTGACCGCGCCGCTCGGGCTGGGAGGCAGGGGCGTTCGTCCCGCGAGACGTGCTGTTCACCCCACACCCCTTTGATCGGCCGGGGATCGGGCCGAGCGTACCGTCATGACCGCGCTCGGCACCCGGGTGAAGATCCTCCGCGAAGCGAAGCGGTGGACGCAGCAGGAGCTGGCCTCCAAGAGTGGCATCTCCGTCACGACGATCTCGCGCTACGAGAACGCGCGGGTCGCCATGTTCTCCGCGAAGGCGCTCGACGGCCTCGCCTCGGCGCTCGAGGTCGACCCGGGGTTGCTCATCGTCAAGATCAGCGCCACCCGCGAGCCCTCACTCGAGCGCAACGGATCGTGAGGCCGGCCGGCGGACACTCGTCCGCACCGGCCCGGGCCGCTTGTGGGGTGTTGTCCTGCGGCGTACGTTCTTACACCCCGACGCGGGGCCACTTGCCGGTCGGCAAGGCTGATCGATGCCACGAGCCGATGTCCCTCCTCACAAGTGCGTGGAACGGCAACACGGCAGGCCCGTAGCGGCTCGACCGCGCGCGGGCGCGCCGGCTCGACTCGTCCGCTGTTCGCCAACTGGTGGCGCTCGCAAACTGATGGCCGCGCCCGTGGCGCGCCGGCCCGGGGGGTAGCTCGTGCAACGACTTCGGATCGGGATCCTCGACGTGGTGTCGACGGGCCCGGCGCATGGCCTGTATTCACGCCTCATGAACGCGAACCTGGCGAGCATCATGCCGCAGGTCGTCGCCGTCTGGTGCGAGGAGGCGGGACACGACGTCTCGTACGTGTGCTACACCGGCTACGAGGATCTGTCGACCGTCGTGCCGAGGGACACCGATGTCCTGTTCATCGGCGCCTTCAGCGAGAGCGCGCAGCTGGCGTACGCGATCAGCGCGCTGTTCCGGGCCCGCGGCGCGGTCACCGTCCTGGGTGGGCCGCACGCCCGCTGCTATCCCGAAGACTCGGTCCAGTACTTCGACTACGTGCTGGGGTTCACGGACCGCGCGGTCGTCGATCAGGTGCTCCGTGAGCGCGCACCTCACCGGCCGATCGGCGTCATGCTGGCTGCGCCGCGGCAGCCGCAACAGCTCCCGGGACTCGAGGCCCGCTGGAAATTCGTCGCACAGACGCTGGAGAAGGCGCCGACGATCAAGCTCGTGCCGATGCTGGCCAGCCTCGGATGTCCGTACACGTGCAGCTTCTGCATCGACTCCACGGTCGACCATCAACCGCTCGAGCCCGACCAGTTGCGGAGCGATCTCCGGTTCCTCCTCCGGCAGATGCGGCGGCCACGCGTCGGGTGGCACGACCCGAACTTCGGCGTCCGGTTCGACGAGACGCTGACCGCGATCGAGGATGTGGTCCCGCCGGGACGGATCGACTTCCTCGCCGAGAGCAGCCTGTCGCTCCTGTCCGAGGATCGATTGCGTCGGCTCCAGACCGCCGGCTTCAAAGCCATGCTCCCGGGGATCGAGTCCTGGTTCTCGCTCGGGAACAAGGCCAAGACGGGGAAGCGCGTCGGGATGGAGAAGGTCAAGCAGGTGTCGGATCATGTGAACATGGTGATGCGCTTCATCCCGTACGTGCAGACCAATTTCGTGCTCGGTCTGGACTGCGATGAGGGGCCCGAGCCGTTCGAGCTGACGAAGCGCTTCGTCGACCTCACCCCCGGCGCTTTCCCTGGCTACTCGCTCCTCTCGGCGTTCGGGCGGGCCGCCCCGCTCAACCTCGATCTCCAGCGCGCCGGCCGGGTGCTGCCGTTCCCGCACCACTTCCTGAACAACCACCTGGCGATGAACGTCCAGCCGATGCACTACGAGTGGCCGGCGTTCTACGATCGGGTCGTCGACCTGGTCAGCTACACGTTCTCGTGGCGGGCGATCGGGCGCCGCCTCCGCGCCAACCGCCAGACGATCCCCCGCTGGATGAACGTGGTGCGTGCGGTCTCGAGCGAGGGGCATGGCCGGCGGGAGTACTACGGCACGGTCCGACGGCTGCTCGACACCGACCCCACGGTGCGGAGCTACTTCGCGGGGGAGAGCACGGCCCTCCCATCGTTCTACACCGATCGGGTACGGCGCGATCTGGGCCCCTTCTGGGAGCACCTCCCCGCGCGTGCGCTCGTCCACGACGCCAACGCCTACATGCACGCCGAGGCTGACCGGGCGGCATCCGGCGGCCTCCAGTGGCCGAACGGGTCGGTCGGGTCCACGGCCCCGGCCCCCGACCTCTCGCTCATCGGCCGGCGCGCCCGGTCCACCGAGCAGTTGCCACTCGCCTGATCGCCCGCCCGGCGGCACCGATGATCACGGGCCCACTCGGTGAGCGAGTGGGCCCGTGATCATCGCGCCGGGACCGTCAGTGCGTCGTCACTTCATCGCGATGCCGGACTTCCCCGACCGGACGATCGGCAGCCGGCGGACGGGGCTGCCGGTGGCGGACAGGATCGCGTTGCACACGGCCGGGGCGATCGGGGGGACCCCGGGCTCGCCGATACCGCCCTGCTTCTCCCGGCTCGGCCGGATGAACACCTCGACGTGCGGCATCTCGTTCATCCGGAGGACGGGGTAGTCGTTGAAGTTGCCCTGCCGCACCCGGCCGCCGTCGATCGTGATGTCACCGTAGAGCGCCGCGCTCAGGCCGTACACGATGCCGCCCTGCATCTGGGCCTCGATCGTGTCGGGGTTGACGGTCGGCCCGCAGTCGACGACGCAGACGACGCGGTGCACGCGGCACTTCCCGTCGTCGGTGAGCGAGATCTCGGCGACTTCGGCCACGTACGATCCGAACGCCTCGGCGACCGCGATGCCGCGGGACCGGCCAGCCGCGAGCGGCTTCCCCCACCCCGCGCGCTCGGCGGCTTCGTCGAGCACGCCCAGGTGGCGCGGTTGGTCGCGCAGCAGTCCTCGGCGGAGCTCGTACGGATCCTTGGCGGCCGCGTGAGCGACCTCGTCGAAGAAGCATTCGGTGACGTAGGCGTTGTGTGAGCTCCCGACCGATCGCCAGTAGCCGCACGGGATCGCGAGATCGACCGCCGTCTGCTCGACGAGGATGTTGGGGATGGCGTACGGCAGGTTGGCGGCGCCTTCCACGAGCGAGCCGTCGATGCCGTTCTCCAGCTCCCGGTGCTTGGAGAGCGAGATCGACGCCCCGACGATGTGATGAGACCAGGCGCTCAGCACGCCGTTGGCGTCGAGGCCGGCGCGGAACCGGTTGTACGTCGTCGGCCTATAGAAATCGTGCCGGATGTCGTCCTCGCGCGTCCAGATCACCTGCACGGGCGCGCCCGTCTCCCGGGAGAGCCGCACCGCCTCGGCCACGAAATCCGTCTCGCTCCGCCGGCCGAACCCGCCGCCCAGATACGTCGTGTGGACGCGCACCTGCTCCGGCCGCAATCCGGCCACCTGCGCCGCCACCTGCTGCGCCGCCGTCTGCCCCTGGGTCGAGACCCAGACGTCGCACCCATCGGGCCGGACGTGCGCCGTGCAGTTCATCGGTTCCATCGGCGCATGCGCGAGATACGGCACCTCGTAGACCGCCTCGATCGTCCTGGCGGCCGACGCCAGAGCGCCCGCGGCGTCACCGACGGCACGCGCGCGAACGCCAGGCTGCTGCGCGAGGCCGGCGAAGCGCTCCCGCAGCGTCTCGGTCTCGAGCGGCGCACCCGCGCCCGGGGCCCAGTCCACGGTGAGCGCACGCCGCGCGGTGAGCGCTTGCCAGTAGTGGTCCGCGACGACCGCGACGCCGGCGCCAGCCCGGGCCGCCCTGCTCTCGTCCGCGGACCAGTCGACGACGCTGACCCGCCGGACACCCGGCATCGCCCTGGCTCTGGCGTCGTCGACGCGCCGAACGGTGCCGCCGAACGCGGGCGCCCGCTCGATGCTCGCATAGAGCATCCCGGGCACGCGCGTGTCGATGCCGAATCGCGCGCTGCCGTTGACCTTGAGCGGCGTGTCCCGGCGGGGCACGCGGCGGCCCAGCACCCTGAACTCCTCCGGACGCTTGAGCGGGGGATCGGATGGCACGGGCAGCGTCGCAGCCTTGGCGACGAGCGCGCCGTACGCGAGCCGACGGCCGCTCGCCGAGTGCACGACATATCCCGCGTCGGCGTGGCAGGCATCGGGCGCGACGCCCCATTCCCCGGCGGCCGCGGCGATCAGCATCAGTCGGCCGGTCGCCCCTGCCTTGCGCAGCAGATCGTAGGACGACCGGACGCTGCTGCTGCCGCCGGTGCCCATACGCCGCACCCACGCGGCCGGGTTCTCCGGCGTGTCGGCGAGCCGCACGGTCGCCGGGTCGACCTCGAGCTCCTCGGCGACGAGCATCGGATAGGCGGTCGTCACGCCCTGGCCCATCTCCGACTTGTCGACCGTCACCGTCACGACGCCATCGGCGCCGATGTGAACCCAGCCGTTGGGCGCGAGCGTCGCCGGATCGGGGCTGCGTGCGAGGCGCCGGACCATCGCGGGCGGAAGGTAGAACGCGATCGTGAGACCCGCGCCGACGGTCGTGCCGGCTTTCAAAAAGTCGCGGCGTGAGACGGCGGGACGCGGGTCGGCCGCCGACGCGGTGTCGGGCGAGACGGACGGAGCGGGCTCAGCGCGCATCGGACACCTCCGGACGCGCGGCGCGGTGGATCGCGCGCCGGATCCGCTGGTACGTGCCGCAGCGGCAGATATTGCCGGACAGCGCGGCGTCGATGTCGGCATCGGTCGGCCTCGGTGTCCTGGCGAGCAGCGCGGCCGCGGACATGATCTGACCCGACTGGCAGTACCCGCACTGCGGGACTTCCTCGGCGATCCAGGCCTCCTGGAGTCGGTGCCCGACGTCGCCGGCGAGTCCTTCGATCGTCGTCACGCGCTTGCCGGCCGCGGCGGCGATCGGAACACTGCACGAGCGGACCGGGGCGCCGTCGAGGTGCACGGTGCAGGCGCCGCACAGCGCCATCCCGCAGCCGAACTTGGTGCCGGTCAGGTCGAGATGGTCACGGATCACCCAGAGCAGCGGCGTGTCGGGCGCAACATCGACGGCGTGCGCGCGCCCGTTGACGGTGACGGTGAAGGCGCTCATGCAACGCTCCCGGGCCGAGAGCCCGTAGTGCCGGGGGAACCGGTGTGTTGTCGGAAATCTTACACCGTGCCCCGGAGCGGGGCGAGGGCGCCTCCCCCCGGGTCGGCGGCACCGCGAAGACAGCCGAATCCGCCTATCTTGCAGGCGCACTGCTCAGGACGGCGGCTCCCGATCGGCCGCCACGCAACCCGAGACCGAGGCGCGCATGGACTACCAGTTCGTCCTCCGTGAGGTGGACGGCGGGGTGCTGACACTCACGATGAATCGCCCCGAGGTGCTGAACAGTTGCAACCGCCGGATGGTGGCGGAGTTGCGGGATGCGATCGAAGGGGCCGCGTCGGACGAGACCATCCGCGCTGTCCTGCTGACGGGGGCGGGACGGGCGTTCTGCGCTGGGCAGGACCTGGCCGAGGCTGTTCCGCCCGACGGATCGGCGGCGCCGGACCTCGGGGCGGTGGTCGAGGGATACAACGCGCTCATCCTGGGCATGCGGCGGCTCGAGAAGCCGGTGCTCGCTGCGGTCAACGGGGTCGCGGCGGGCGCCGGCGCGAACATCGCGCTCGCGTGCGACATCGTCGTCGCCGCCGAGACGGCGTCGTTCATGCAGGCGTTCATCAAGATCGGCCTCATCCCGGACAACGGCGGCACGTACGTGCTGCCGCGCCTCGTGGGCGTGGCGCGCGCCGCGGCGCTCATGATGCTCGGCGATCGGGTGAGCGCACAGCAGGCGCGCGATTGGGGGATGATCTACGAGACTGTTGCCCCACCCCTCCTGACGGACCACTGCCGGGAGCTGGCGCGACGCATGGCCGCCCAACCGACTCACGCGCTGGGACTGATCAAGCGGGCGCTGAACGCGTCGTACGGCAACGACCTCCCGGCGCAGCTCGCGCTCGAGGCGGCGCTCCAGCGCGACGCCGGGCGCACGGCGGACTACACCGAAGGCGTGCGCGCCTTCCAGGCGAAGCGTCCACCGACGTTCAGGGGACGCTGACCGATGCCGCTCGTCGAGGGCACCACCGTCGGCGTGCTGGGGGCCGGCGCGATGGGTGCCGGGATCGCCCAGGTGGCGGCGACGAACGGGCACCCGGTGGTACTGGTGGACGAGAGCCGGGGCGCGCTGGAGCGCGCCCGCACGGGTCTCGAGCGGGCGATGCAGCGGGAGGTGGAGCGGGGGCGGCTCGATGGGAGCCGGGCGTCGGCGATCGCCGCGCGGGTGCGGTACCGGGCGGTGGCCGAGGACGGACTCCAGGCCTTCGAGCCGTGCGCCCTGGTGATAGAGGCCGTGGTCGAGAACATGGACGTCAAGTGCGCGCTCTTCGCCCGGGTCGGCGCGATCGTCGGCACCGACTGCGTGCTCGCGACCAACACGTCGTCGCTGCCGATCGCGCGCGTGGCGGCGGCGAGCCCGCGCCCCGAGCGCGTGCTCGGGGTCCATTTCTTCAATCCGGCGCCCGTCATGCCGCTGGTGGAGATCGTGCCCTGGGTGGGTACCGACCCCGCCGTGACCGCCGGCGCGCGCGCGCTCGTCGACGGATGGAAGAAGACCACCGTCGTCGCCGCGGACACCCCCGGCTTCATCGTCAACCGCGTCGCGCGACCATTCTATGGCGAAGCGCTGCGGCTCTACGAGGAGGGGATCGCCGACGTCGCGACGATCGATTGGGCGGCGCGTGAGCTGGGCGGCTTTCGGATGGGGCCGTTCGAGCTCATGGACCTGATCGGACAGGACGTGAACTTCGCCGTCACGACATCCGTGTACGAGGGCCTCTTTCACGATCCGCGCTTCACGCCGTCGGTGACCCAACAGCGGCTCGTCGACGCGGGGCGGCTCGGCCGAAAGACGGGGCGCGGCTTCTACGACTACAGCGACGGCGCCGTGCGCCCCGAGCCGCGGACGGACCGGCAATCGGGATTGGGCCTGGTCCACCGGATACTCGTGATGCTGATCAACGGCGCGGTGGAGGCCGTCCACTGGCGCGTCGCGTCCCCCGCCGACATCGATCTCGCGGTGACCAAGGGAGTAAATTACCCCAGGGGTCTCCTGGCGTGGGGCGCCGAGCTCGGGTTCGACTGGGTGCTCGGCCAGCTCTCGGCGCTCCACGACGCCTACGGCGA
Organism: Gemmatimonadota bacterium; assembly: GCA_021324635.1. Taxonomy (GTDB): domain Bacteria; phylum Gemmatimonadota; class Gemmatimonadetes; order Gemmatimonadales; family Gemmatimonadaceae; genus Palsa-1248. The sequence goes on along the minus strand of JAJPIS010000106.1, from coordinate 18,632 downwards.
GGATCGGTACCGCCCGAGCGTGCTGCTCCGGCGGATCGTGCGCGAGGGGCCGACGAGCCTCGGGGACTGGCAAAGGGCGAACGTCGGCGAGGGGACGCCCGGGTGACCGGGCGCCGGGGCGACGCGGGGCCGGAGCGCGAGGACGAGGGCGCGGCGGTGCGGGGCAGGGCGCCGGGCGCGGCCCAGGCGACCGCCGAGCGGCTCGTCGAGGCGATGCGGGCGCGTGACCGATTCAGCGCCTGGCTCGGACTCGACGTTGTCGCGCTCGCGCCGGGCACCTGTCGGGTGCGAGCGGCGGTGCGGGACGAGATGCTCAACGGATTCGGTGTGTGCCACGGCGGCGTGACGTTCGCGCTCGCCGACAGCGCGCTGGCGTTCGCGTCGAACACGCACGGGCGCGTGACGATGAGCATCGAGAACGGCATCTCGTACGTGGCGCCGGTCGCGGTCGGTGACGTGCTGACGGCGACGGCCGAGGAGGAGGGGGTGGCGGGTCGGCTGGCCTTCTATCGCGTAATGGTGCGGAAGCAGGACGGCTCGACGGTGGCCATCTTTCGAGGGACCGTCTATCGCACGCAGCGCGAGCTGCTCGCGGAGAGCACGGGGCAGAGCACGGGGCAGCGCACGGGGGAGCGCACTGAGGAGCATGGGAGCGATGGCTGAGGCGTACATAGTCGACGGGGTACGGACACCGATCGGGTCGTTCGGCGGGAGCCTGAGCGATGTGCGTCCCGACGACCTGGCGGCGCTCGTCATCCAGCGGCTGCTCGAGCGTCACCCGCGGCTGGATCCGGGCCGCATCACCGACGTGATTCTGGGGTGCGCCAACCAGGCGGGGGAGGACAACCGCAACGTCGCCCGCATGGCGCTGCTGCTGGCGGGTTTGCCGACCTCGGTGCCGGGCGAGACCGTGAACCGGCTCTGCGCCTCCGGCATGAGTGCCGTCGCCCACGCCGCGCGCGCCATCGTCGCCGGCGAGGGAGACCTGTACATTGCCGGCGGCGTCGAGAGCATGACGCGGGCCCCGTACGTGCTCTCCAAGGCCGGCAAGGCCTTCGCGCGCGACGCGCAGCTCTACGACACGAGCATCGGCTGGCGGTTCGTCAACCCCCGCATGCAGCAGCGCTACGGCGTCGACGCGATGGGTGAAACGGCCGAGAACGTCGCGACGGAGTACCGGATCTCGCGCGACGATCAGGATCGGTTCGCCTGCGTGACGCAGGCGCGCGCGGCGGCGGCGCGCGAGCGGGGGCGGTTCACGGCCGAGATCACCCCCGTCGAGGTGCCCGGCGAGAGGCGCGGAACGACCCGCCGCTTCGACCAGGACGAGTTCGTCCGACCCGACACGACGCTCGCGAAGCTGGCCGCGCTCAAGCCGGCCTTCCGCGCCGGGGGATCCGTGACCGCCGGCAACTCGTCGGGGATCAACGACGGCGCGGCTGCCCTGCTCATCGCGTCCGAGCGCGGCGTCCAGGAGCACGGTCTGGAGCCGATCGCGCGCGTGGTGGCCGTCGCCGCCGCGGGCGTCGAGCCGCGCACCATGGGCATGGGTCCGGTGCCGGCCTCGCGTCAGGCGCTGGCCCGCGCGGGGCGGCGTCTGGATGAGATGGCGGTGATCGAGCTCAACGAAGCGTTCGCGGCCCAGGTCGTCGCCTGTCTCCGCGAGCTGGGCGTGCGGGAGGACGATCCGCGGGTGAACCCCAACGGCGGCGCGATCGCGCTCGGGCATCCGCTCGGGATGTCGGGCGCTCGGCTCCTCCTCACCGCCGCCCGGGAGCTCCAGCAGGGCACCGCCGGCGGCGGGGCCGGCGGGCGCTACGCGCTGGCGACGATGTGCGTCGGGGTCGGCCAGGGGATGGCGACCGTCATCGAGCGCGTCTGAGCGGCCTGTGGCCACGTTCTACGCGTTCGAGGGGCTCCAGCCGGTCGTTCACGAGTCGGCCTTCGTCCACCCCAACGCCACCGTGGTCGGAAACGTGACCATCGGCCGCGACGTGTACGTCGGGCCGTCGGCGGCGATCCGGGGCGATTGGGGGGGAGTCGTGATCGAGGACGGATGCAACGTGCAGGAGACGTGTGTCATCCACTCCTTTCCCGGGGTCACGGTCGTGCTCGAGGCGGCGGCCCACATCGGCCACGGCGCGGTGATTCACGGCGCCCGGATCGGGCGCAACGTGCTCGTGGGGATGAATGCGGTCGTGATGGACCGCGCCGTCGTCGGCGCCGGATGCATCGTCGGTGCGCTCACCTTCGTGCCGGCCGACATGCGGATCCCCGATCGCAAAGTCGTCGTCGGCAATCCGGCCCGGATCGTGAAGGACGTCAGCGACGAGATGCTCGCCTGGAAGAGTGACGGGACCCGTCTCTACCAGCAGCTCCCGGCGCGGTTCCGCGCCGCGCTCGTGCCGTGCGAGCCGCTCCGCGATCCGCCGCCCGGTCCGCGGCAGCAGGGTGCGGTGTACGAGACGTGGCACGAGCGGCGCGGCGCGGCCGGCGACGGGCGCGGCGACGGCGACACCGGCGGCCCGTAGCGGCACTCGCCACCACGCGGCAGCTCTCGGCGGTACTTCGGTAGCACTCCAACGTCACCACGACAGGCAGGGTCAATGCGGCTCGAGAACTACGTGCGGGGGGCGTGGGTTCGGGGATCCGGGAAGGGCACGGATCTCTTCCATGCCGTCACCGGCGAGAAGGTCGCCGAGGCGAGCACCGAGGGGATCGACTTCAGGGCGGTGCTCGACTACGCTCGGACGGTCGGGGGTCCCGCCCTGCGCGCGCGCACCTTCCACGAGCGGGCGCGGATGCTCAAGGCGCTCGCGCAGTATCTGACGGCGCGGAAGGAGCAGTTCTACGACCTCTCGCGCGCAACCGGGGCGACGCGGTCGGACAGCTGGATCGACATCGACGGGGGGATCGGGACGCTGTTCGCGTATGCGAGCCGTGGTCGCCGCGAGTTTCCCGACGAGCGCTTCTACGTCGACGGATCGATGGAGGCGATCTCCAAGAACGGCACCTTCGTCGGGCGGCACATCTGCGTGCCACTCGAGGGGGCGGCCGTGCACATCAACGCGTTCAACTTCCCCGTCTGGGGGATGCTCGAGAAGATGTCGACGGCGCTCCTCGCCGGCGTGCCGTCGATCGTGAAGCCGGCCACGGTGACGTCCTACCTGACGGAGGCGGTGGCCCGCGCGATGGTCGACTCGGAGCTCCTTCCTCCGGGCGCGTTCCAGCTCCTCTGCGGGAGTGCCGGCGATCTCCTGGATCACGTGGATTGCCAGGACGCGGTGGCCTTCACCGGGTCGGCCGCGACGGGGCATGCGCTCAAGACAGGGCGAGCGATGGTGGAACACTCCGTCCGGTTCAACCAGGAGGCGGACTCGCTCAATTTCTCGATGCTCGCCCCCGACGCGCGCCCGGGCACGGACGAGTTCGACCTCTTCGTCAAGGAGGTCGTGCGCGAGATGACCGTCAAGGCCGGCCAGAAGTGCACGGCGATCCGGCGCACGATCGTCCCGGCGTCGATGGTCGACGATGTGATCGCGGCTCTCGGGAAACGGTTGAGCGGCGTCACGATCGGTGACCCGGCTGTCGACGGGGTGCGCATGGGGCCCCTCGCCGGGAAGGCGCAGGTCCGAGAAGTCGGGCAGAGCCTCGAGAAGCTGCGCGCCGCGGCGGAGATCGTGTACGGCGGCTTCGACCGGCTGGACGTGGTCGGCGCCGACCCCGAGCGCGGTGCGTTCTTCCCAGCGGTGCTCCTCTACGATGACCGGCCGTTCGACCGACGGGCGCCGCACGACGTCGAGGCCTTCGGGCCGGTCAACACGGTGATGCCGTACGCCTCGCTCGACGAGGCGGTGGAGCTCGCCAAGCTCGGCCGGGGGTCGCTCGTCGGCTCGCTCTTCACCGCCGACCCCGACACCGCCCGCACGGTGGTGCTGGGCACGGCCGCCTACCACGGGCGGATCATGATCGTCGACCGGACGAGCGCCAAGGAGTCCACCGGCCACGGGTCACCCCTCCCCCACCTCGTCCATGGCGGCCCGGGTCGAGCCGGCGGGGGGGAGGAGATGGGCGGGGTCCGTGGCGTCCTGCACTACATGCAGCGCACGGCCCTCCAGGGCTCACCGACGGTGCTGGCGGCCGTCACCCGGGAGTGGCTGCCCAAGGCGGCGGAGCATCACGACCGGGTCCACCCGTTCCGCAAGTACTTCGAGGAGCTGGAGATCGGCGAGACGCTGCGGACGCACGGCCGGACCGTGACCGAGAGCGATATCGTCAACTTCGCCGGGATCAGCGGGGACTTCTTCTACGTGCACATGGACGAGGTGGCCGCGAAGCAGTCGATCTTCGAGCGGCGGGTGGCCCACGGGTATTTCGTGCTCTCGGCCGCCGCCGGGCTGTTCGTCGATCCGGCCTATGGGCCGGTGCTGGCCAACTACGGCCTGGAGAGCCTCCGGTTTGTGAAGCCGGTCTATGTCCGCGACACGATCCGGGCCCGACTGACGTGCAAGCAGAAGACGGTAAAAGAGGATCGCGAGGGGCAGGTGCCCCAGGGTGTGGTCGCCTGGGACGTGGAGGTCACCAACCAGCATGACGAGCCGGTGGCGGTGTATACGATCCTGACACTGGTGCGGCGGCGGTCCGGCGCCGGGCTCCCGGAGTCGGGCGCGGCGCTGGCGCGGGATCTGGGCAGCGAGGCCCCGGCCGCGCTCGCGCAGCCTGGCGTCATGCAGCGCACGCAGCGCGGTGATGCGCCCGCGCGAGTGACCTGAGCGGGATAGATTTAGGGGTGAGTCGCCGGTTGGCAGGTCGGACGGAGGAGGCGGGAGTGACGATGCCAGATGACGCGGCAGCACAGCGCGAGTTCGAGGCCCGGATCGCGGCGGGCGAGACGGTCGAGCCCAAGGACTGGATGCCCGAGCGGTACCGGAAGCAGCTCATCCGGATGATGTCCCAGCATGCCCACTCCGAGATCGTCGGGATGCTGCCGGAAGGGAATTGGATCACCCGGGCGCCGACCCTCCGCCGCAAGATGGGGCTGCTGGCCAAGGTGCAGGACGAGGCCGGGCACGGGCTGTACATCTACTGCGGCGCGGAGACGCTGGGTGTGAGTCGGGCCGAGCTGATCGACCAGTTGCTGACCGGCAAGGCGAAATACGCCAGCATCTTCAACTACCCGACGCTCACCTGGGCCGACATCGGCGCCATCGGGTGGTTCGTGGACGGCGCGGCGATCGTCAACCAGACGATGCTGGCCAAGGCATCGTACGGGCCGTACGCGCGGGCGATGATCCGGATCTGCAAGGAGGAGAACTTCCACAAGCGGCAGGGCTACGAGATCATGGCCACGCTCGCCGCCGGCACGCCGGCCCAGAAGCGCATGGCGCAGGATGCGGTCGATCGCTGGTGGTGGCCCTCGCTCATGATGTTCGGGCCGTCGGACAAGGACTCCCCCAACTCGGCCGAGTTGACGCGCTGGGGCGTGAAGCGCAAGAGCAACGACGAGCTGCGGCAGCGGTTCGTGAACCTCACCGTCGCGCAGGCCAGGGCGATCGACCTGACGCTCCCCGACCCGGCGCTTCGCTACGACGAGGCGACCAAGGATTGGCACTTCGGCCCGATCGACTGGGCCGAGTTCGACCGCGTCATCCACGGCGACGGTCCGCTCAATCGCGAGCGCCTCGCGGCCCGCAACGAGGCCCACGCCTCCGGCGCGTGGGTGCGCGAGGCGGCCGCGGCCTACGCCGCCAAGCGTGCCGCCGAGTCGGGCGGGTCGGCCGCCGCGGCATGACGTGGCAGCAACCATCGCGCGTATGAGCGACCGGGCGCCACCGCGTGGAGACGGCGCCGGGTCGGCCGCTTCCCCCTCTGCGGGGCCCGGCGATCAGTGGCCGCTCTGGGAGGTGTTCGTGCAGCCGCCCGGCGGCGCGCCATTCGAGCACGCCGGAAGTGTGCACGCGGTGGACGCCGAGGCCGCGCTCCAGAACGCACGCGACGTGTACGCCCGCCGCGGCGAGGCGGTCAACATCTGGGTCGTGCCGACCGCGGCCATCACGGCCTCGACCCCGGAGGACGTGGGCCCGTTCTTCGACCCGGGGAACGACAAGCCGTACCGGCACCCCCAGTTCTACAGCGTGCCGCGCGGCGTACGGGTCTGAGCATGGCATCGACCGCGCATCCCGCGAAGCGGAAGGGCGAGCCTGGCGCGGTGCCCGCCCTCGACCCGGCACTGCGCGCGGCCCTCGTCCAGTACCTCCTTCGCCTCGGCGACGACCGCCTGGTGCTCGGCCACCGGCTCTCGGAGTGGTGCGGTCACGCGCCCATTCTGGAGGAGGACATCGCGCTCGCCAACATCGCGCTCGACCTGATCGGTGAGGCGACGCTCTTTCTCCGGCTCGCCGGCGAGACCGAGGGTGCGGGGCGCGATGAGGACGCGCTCGCCTACCTGCGGGAGGCGATCGACTACCGCAACGTGCTGCTCGTCGAGCTGCCGCGCGGCGACTTTGCGGTCACGATCGTGCGCCACTTCCTCTTCGGTGTCGCCGCCTACTATCAGCTCGAGGGACTGACGCGGAGCACGCATCCGGCGCTGGCCGGCATCGCGGCCAAAGCGCTCAAGGAGACGAGATACCACGTGCGCCACGCCGGCGAGTGGCTGCTCAAGCTGGGCGACGGCACGGCCGAGAGCCATGGGCGCGCCCAGGCCGCGCTCGACGATCTCTGGCGGTACACGGGGGAGATGTTCCTCACCGATGCGGTCGACGAGATACTCGTCGGCGCCGGGCTCGTCCCCGATTTGGCGCCGTTGGAGGCGCCCTGGCGCGCACAGGTGACCGATGTCGTGCGGCGCGCGACGCTGCGCGTCCCGGAGTCCGGCTACATGCAGCGCGGGGGTCGCGTGGGGCGGCACACGGAGCATCTCGGGCACCTGCTGGCCGAGATGCAGATCCTCCAGCGCTCGAACCCCGGCGCCACATGGTGACGCGGCCGGGGGGCGACGTCGTGACGGCGGCCGGCACGGCCGAGCCGATATGGGGCGTGCTGGACCAGGTGATGGATCCGGAGGTCCCGGCGCTCAGCGTCGTCGAGCTGGGGATCGTGCGCGACGTCGAGGTGGATGACGAGGGCCGGGTGACCGTCGCCGTCACGCCGACCTACTCGGGGTGTCCGGCGATGCGCGTCATCGAGCGCGACATCGTCGCCGCACTGGGCGCCGCGGGCTGGCCGGAGGTGACCGTCCGGACAGTGTTCTCGCCGGCCTGGACGACCGACTGGATCGGCGAGGCTGCACGCGCGAAGCTCGCGGCCTACGGGATCGCGCCGCCCCCGCCCGCGGATGTGATCCGCGACGGCGAGTCCCCCGACCTCGTCCCGCTCCGGCGCCGCGAGCCGCGGGTGCGCTGTCCGTACTGCGGGTCGAGCGCGACGACGGAACGGAGCGAGTTTGGCCCGACCGTATGCAAGGCGGTGATGTTCTGCGAGCACTGTCGGCAGCCGTTCGAGCGGTTCAAGGCGATCTGAGCGCCACGTGACGACCCACTCGGTGCCCGTGGCCGGGCGCGGCGACGCAGCGCGCGACCGTGCGCCCGGCCCATCCCGCGATTGGCGCCGGATCGCCTATCACGCCCTCGTCTCGCGCGCGCTCGACGACATCGAGGAGTCGACGAACCGCAACAAGGCGGGCGTCCCGCGTGAGCACCTGGTCCTCTACCAGTTCTCGGCCCGCGGGCACGAGGTCGCACAGGTACTCCTCGGCTCCCTGCTCGACCGCCCGGGCGACGCCGCGGGCGCGTACTATCGCTCCCGGCCGCTTCTGCTCGCGCTCGGCCTGTCGATCGACGACGCGCTGGCGAGCCCGCTCGGCAGAACGGGTGGCTTCAGCTCCGGCCGCGACATCGGCGTCGTGTGCAACCTTCCGCCGCGCCCCGGCGGAGGGCCGGTGGTGCTCCCGATGGCCGGAGATGTCGGCGGGCAGTTCACGCCGACGGCCGGGTGGGCTCAGGCGATTCGATATCACCGCCACGTCCTCGGCGACGAGCGCCATGCGGGCTCGATCGCGGTCGCGCTCGGCGGTGAGGCATCGGTCGCCACCAACGGCTTCTGGTCTGCGCTCACGATGGCGACGACCCTGTCGCTCCCGATGCTCTTCTACATCGAGGACAACGGGCTCGGTATCTCGGTGCGCGGGGAGATGCAGACCCCGGGCGGGAACATCGCGGCCAACCTCGCCTCGTTCGGCAACCTGTTCGTGCGCGATGGCGACGGCACCGACCCCGCCGAGTCGGCGCGACTGCTGGACGAGGTCGTCGCGCACGTGCGCGGTGGGCGCGGCCCGGCGCTGATCCGCCTCACCGTGCCGCGCCTCTGCAATCACTCCGGTCCCGACAACCAGCGCGGCTATCGGACGGACGCCGAGATCGCCGCCGACTGGGAGCGCGATCCGCTCCCCAGGCTGCGGGCGCACATCGTCCCCGCGGTGATGACGCCGCAGGAGTGGCGCGTGCTCGAGGGTGAGGTGGAGGGCGATGTGGCCGCCGCGCTGGCCGCCGCGCGCGGCCGGCCGGCGCCGGACCCCGCGACCGTGCGGCGGTTCGTGTACGCCGAGACGCCCCGGCCGGGCGATCCCGAGCCGATCGGAGGGCTGTCGGCGGCCGAGCGCGTCGCGCTGGGTGGGCGGGCCGAGGCGGCGGCGGAGGGACCCGTGGTGCGCTTCGCCGAGGCCGTGCGCCGGACGCTGGCCTCGGAGCTGGCGGCGAACCCCAAGCTGGTGGTGTTCGGCGAGGACGTGGGCGTCAAGGGCGGCGTGCACCTCGTCACCGAAGGACTCCAGAAGCGGTTCGGCCCGGACCGCGTCTTCGACACCAGTCTGTCCGAGGAGGGGATCATCGGCCGGGCGGTCGGTATGGCGGTGGCCGGGCTCGTGCCGGTGGCCGAGATCCAGTTTCGGAAGTACGCCGACCCGGCCACCGAGCAGTTGAACAACTGTGGGACGATGCGGTGGCGGACCCACAACCAGTTCGCGGCGCCGATCGTCGTCCGCATGCCGGGTGGGTTCGGGAAGGACGTGGGCGATCCCTGGCACTCGCTCAGCAGCGAGGTGACGTGGGCGCACGCGATCGGCTGGCAGGTGCTCGTCCCGTCGAACGCGGCGGACGCGGTCGGACTCCTGCGGGCGGCCATGCGCAGCCCCAACCCGAGCATCTTCTTCGAGCATCGCTCGCTCCTCATGACGAGCGACGGGAGCGCGCGCTATCCCGGCGACGAGTACGTGCTCCCCCTCGGCCGCGCGAGCCGCCTCCGGGAGGGACGCGGCATCACGCTCGTGACCTGGGGGGCGATGGTCCACCGGTGCACGGCCGCCGCCGACCGGTTTACCGACCAGGTGGACCTCCTCGATCTGCGCACCATCGCACCCTGGGACCGGGACGCGGTGCTCGAGAGCGTGCGGCGCACCGGACGGTGCCTGATCGTGCACGAGGACACGCAAACGGCGGGGTTCGGGAGCGAGATCGCGGCCACGGTCGCGCGGGAGGCCTTCTGGTGGCTCGACGCGCCGGTGGAGCGCCTGGCGGTCGCCGACGTCCCGATGCCGTATCACGAGATCCTGCTCGACGCCGTCCTCCCGGACGCCGATCGCGTCGCCGAGGCGATCGAGCGCGTGCTCGCCGCATAGGTCCGATGTCGGGCGCCCCTGCGTCACCCTCGACACCGCCGGCCGCACCGGTGCCCGGCGCCGTCTCGGTCGAGACGGCCGACGGCGTCGCCACGCTCACGTTCTCACACCCCAAGGGCAACTCGCTGCCCGGGAGCTTGCTCCGCAGCCTCACGTCGGCCGTCGAGGCCGCGGGCGCAGACGCGGCGGCGCGGGTCATCGTGCTGCGGAGCAGGCCTCCGGGGCCGTTCTGCGCCGGTGCGTCCTTCGAGGAGCTGACGCGCATTGGCGACGCGGACACGGGCTCGGAGTTCTTCATGGGGTTCGCCCGGCTGATCCTCGCCATGCGTCGCTGCCCGAAGCTCATCATCGCGCGCGTCCACGGCAAAGCCGTGGGGGGCGGGGTGGGTGTGGTGGCGGCGGCGGATTACGCGATCGCGGTGGCCGACGCGGCCGTGCGGCTGAGCGAGCTGGCGGTGGGGATCGGGCCGTTCGTCGTCGGGCCGGCGATCGAACGAAAGATCGGCGTGGGACCGTTCCAGGCCCTCGCGATCGATGCCGCGACCTGGCGCGACGCGGCGTGGGCGGAGCGGCACGGCCTGTACGCCGAGGTGGTACCGGATACGCAGGCGCTGGACGCGGCCGTGGGTGCGCTCGCGCGGCGGCTCGCGGCGTCCAATCCCGACGCGATGGCGGCGCTCAAGGCGGTGTTCTGGCGCGGCACTGACGAGTGGGAGACGTTGCTCGCGCAGCGGGCCGCGCTGAGCGGGTCGCTCGTGCTGTCGGACTTCACCCGACGGGCGATCGCCGCGTTTGCCGGCCGCTGAGGACGCCGGCGCTCGACGGTGTGGCCTAGCCCCGCGCGCGAGGCTCCCACACGCTGGGCGAACATCGTGTCGGCGGTGATCTCGGTGGCGACGCCGTCGAGGCTGTGGCGGACCGGGAGCTCGTCCTGTGCCTCACCCAGGTCCGGGGTCTGGAGGCTGAACTCGATCGAGTTCGCGTCGAGCGGCCGTCAGGACACCAGGTTGCGCACGACGAACCAGACGTTCGCGGGGCGCTCGGCGAGGCGGCGCATGTACCAGGGGAACCACTGGGCGCCGTAGCTGATGAGCACGCGGACGGGCGTGCCGCCGGCGGCGATCCGACGCTGCTCCGCCGCCTTGATGCCGTACAGCATGTGGACCTCGAACGGTGGCGGGGTGCCGGGGCCGGCGCGGTCCGCCGCCGGCGCGGCCGCGGAGCCGCCCGCGGAGCCGCCCGCGGAGCCGCCCGCGGAGCCGCCCGCGGAGCCGCCCGCGGAGCCGCCCGCGGAGCCGCCCGCGGAGCCGCCCGCAGAGCCGGCCGCTCGCCGTGCGAGCTGCTCGAGAATGGCGAGGTCGTGCGTGCCGAAAGCCGGGGTCGCGCCGCCGGTCGCGGCGCGGTCCAGCAGCCGTCCGGCGAGGGTGAGATAGACGGCGTCGACGTCCGTCTTGCGCGGGATCGCGACATCCGGAGGCTCGCGATAGGCTCCCTTGACGAGCCGAATCGCTGCGCCGTCGGTGAGGAGGGTATCGAGGTCCGCCGGCGTCCGATGCAGGTATGCCTGCAAGCAGAGTCCGACCGCGCGATGGGATAGGCGGACGCGGCGGAAGATCTCGATCGTCCGGTCGACGTAGTGCGACTCCTCCATGTCGATCCAGAGAAACGACCCGCTCTCGGCAGCGCATGCCGCGAGATCGGCGACGCTGCGCGCGCAGCGCTCCTGGTCGGCGTCGAGCCCGAGGTGCGTGAGCTTGACCGACACGTGCGCGGGCAGGTTACGCTCGCGCAGCGTCGTGAGCACGCCGGCGTAGTGCGCGCGCACCGCATCCGCCTCGGTGGCCGTCGTCACGCGCTCGCCGAGATTGGTGAGCACGCTGCCGATGCCCACATCGGCGAACGTCCGGGCCGCCCCGAGCGCCGACTCGAGGTCCTCACCCGGCATGAACCGGCGGACCGCCCGGCGCGCGAACGCCCGGCGGCGGAATTGGTCGGCGAGCCAGGGGCTGCGGGACGCACGGAGGAGGGCCGAGCGAGCGAGGGACATGGCGATCCGGGGGCTGGGGCAGGTGCGGGCCAGGCTCGTGCAAGCCAGGCCGGTGGGGCCAGGCTGGTGCGGGCCAGCCCGGTGGGGCAGGGCCGGTGCGGGTGGCCCGTGGGTGGAGTTCGGACCGCCGACGATGCCGCGCATCGCCGCCCCGCGCAATCCCCCATCGTCATCCCGGACCGATGTCTGGCCCGGCATTACGCCCCGCGTCCCGCGGCCCGCAACGGGGTCGTATCGTAGGGGCGGCATTCATGCCGCCCGCGATTCGCATCCCGCACGGATGCCTGGCGGCATTCATGCCGCCCGCCGTGCGCATCCCGCCCCGATGCCGGGACGGCCGCGTCCCGCGGCCACCAAAGGAACGGGATTTTTGGATGGTGCCGGGGGCAATCGCGAAGCGATTGCCCCCGGCACCGGGAACAGCAACGGCCGCGTGGGATGACGATGCCGTCGTCGGCCCACGGCAACGGGGCGTATCGTAGGGGCGGCATTCATGCCGCCCGCTGATCGCATCCCACACGGATGCGTGACCCGGTCCGTCATACCGCCCGCGAATTGCATCCGCACCGATGCCGGCCGGCCTGCGATGCCGCCCCGGGTGTGGCATTCCGCGCCCACGGCGGCGTGGATGCCGACCGGCAACGGCGAACGGCGTGACATGCCGGGCCAGGCATTGGTGCGAAATGACAGCAGCGGGCGGCATGAATGCCGCCCCTACGGAGGCCGCGGGACGGGGCGCGGCATGATGTGCCGAACGGCGAACGGCGGGCGGCATTCATGCCGCCCCCACGGGACGTCACGACGTCCCCCCCCCGTCGTCGGTGGTCGGGGCATCGACACGCCCGCACGCCCGCGGCCACGGCGCCGTCACCCCGCGCCCGTCGTTGCCGTTCCCGGTGCGCCGGGACACGCACGCCACCCCCCCCCCGGCCCCCCCACGCGGCCACGTGCCACGACGGCTTCACGGCCCCACCGCGTCGTTGCTGTTCGCGGTGCAGGGGCAATTCGCGACGCGAATTGCCCCTGCACCATCCAACAAACCCTGTTCCTTTGGCGTCCGCGGGACGCGGCGCGGCAGGGCGGGCCGCCCGGCGTCCGGCCGAGCCCGCCGCGCGGCCGGCGGGTGATTGGCAGTGGAAGGGCGCGGCGGAATCGGGCATAGTTAGGAGAAAGCGCGCGCGACCACACCGTCACGGGGTGGGCTGTGGGGAGTGGCCGCGGAATCATCGGCCGCACTTCAAGGAGGATGGCATGCGCTACATCGAGCGCGTCGTGTGGAAGCCGTTGGACTGGTACGCTGATGTACCATCGGGACACGCCGCCGACGCGCCGAGATCCAAACCGCACGGACTCGCCGTCGATCTGGGTGACGGTCGCATGCTCATGACGAGTGCGGCATCGCGCGCGACCGCGCTGACGATCGGAGTGACCGGTGGGCTGCGGATCAGCATCCCCGCCGAGAAGGCGCCGGAAGTGGCGGAGGCGATCCTGTACGCGTATCACTGCGCCTACGAGCGCGACGCCGACGGCGACCGGGCCGACCATCCGCTGGGATCCGGCTCGGCCTCACCCGACACCGGCATGCGGTCGGGCGACCACTGACGGCTGGACCCGGCGCGGCGCCGGCGGACCGCCACGCCGGGCACCGCCGAGACTCCATCCTGCACGGGCGGCGTGGAATGCGCCGGTGCCGTCACCGGCTGCGAGCACCGTGAGTCGCACAGTCTCCGCGACCCCGGCGCAGCGGACGGGCGCGCGGATCAGATACTCGACCCCGGCCTCGCCGCTCGGTCGGGGATCACGAGGGCGTGGCGGCCCTTTCGGGGCCGCGTTCCGTCGTCCATGATCCGAGGATGAAGATCTACCGGATCGCGGCTGCGATCGGACTGGGCGTCATCCCGGCCGGCGCGGCCGCGCAGAGTCGGCCCGCGTCCGCCGGCGTGGCCGTCGTCATCGAGACCACCAAGGGACGCATCGAGGTCGCGGTCGACACGGCGCGTGCGCCCGCGACGGCGCGCAACTTCCTGCGCTACGTGGACGGGCACTTCTTCGACGGTGGACAGTTCGGCCGGACCGTTCGGGCGGACAACCAGCCCACCGACTCGGTGCGGATCGCCGTCATCCAGGCCTACGAGAACCCCGCCCGCGACGCCCAGCAGTTCCCGCCGATCCCGCTGGAGCGGACGACCGCGACCGGGCTGCACCACGTGGACGGCACCATCTCGATGGCGCGCAACACGCCGGCCTCGGCGCGGTCGAGTTTTTTCATCTGCGTCGGCGACCAGCCGGCCCTCGACTTCGGCGGCCGGCGCAACCCGGACGGGCAGGGGTTCGGCGCCTTCGGGCGTGTCACGTCGGGGATGGCGGTCGTCCGGGCGATCTGGTCCGGCCAGGCCGACGGACAGCGGCTCACACCCCCCGTCCGCATCATCCGGGTCGCGCGCGCGTCCGGAGGACGCTGAGCCGCGCGACCGGGTGGCCGGCGTGTGTCCGCGGTACTTTCCCCTGTTGATGACGCGTGCGCTGAGTCGAACGCCGGGCGGTGCGGCCCGCACAGCCCTGGCGCTCGCGCTGGCCGCCGCCGCCCTCGCGGCGCCACCGACCGCTGGCGCACAGGTCTGTGACGGCCCGCCGTCGGCGGGCCCCGGTCCCAGCCGCGACCTCTACTGCATGACCCTGGTGCCCGACCCGGTCCGCGGTCTCGAGGCGGCGTCCGGGCGCGTGGAGCTGGGGCGCATCCCCGGCCCGTTCACGGTGACCGTGACCGCCGACGGCCGGCCGGTCTACGCACCGATCGCCACCATTGCCGGGCTGCCCGATCCGGCGACCCTCGGGCCCTATACGACGTATGTCGCCTGGGCCGCGCCCTCGACGATGTACCCGGTCCACAAGCTCGGCATCGTGACCAACGGGCGGACCACGCTGCACCCGGTGGACATCGACCCCTTCATCTTCCTCGTGACCGCGGAGTCGTCGGCGGCCTCGCGGGAGCCGGCCGGGCGGGAGGTGCTCCGCGGCGGATCGCCGAGCACGCGGCTCCAACCGCCCGACCTCTTCCAGTTCTCCATCGGTGCGACCCGGCAGTCCCCCGCGGCGGACTCGGCGAGCGCAGGGTCGAGCATGCCGGCCATGGCCGGCATGTCGCCGGCTGCGTCGTCGGGTGCGTCGTCGGGCTCACGCGGCGGGAGCAGCATCGCGTGGTCGTCGGTGCCGATGCTCCCGGGGATCCAGATGCTGCCGGCGGAGATGCTCCTCCGGCCGGCCGTCCCGCCCTACCTGCCCGCGGCACACGGCCCGCTCCCAACCCGCCGGCCGCATCGAATCGTGCAGTTGGCCGATGGCGACACGCTGCATCTCACGGCGGGACTCATCCGGCGGACCATCGCCGGCCACGCCGTGACCATGTACGCCTTCAACGACCAGCAGCCCGGCCCACTCATCTCGGTGCCGCAAGGGGCGGAGATCGTCGTCGACTTCCAGAACCGGCTCGACCAGCCGTCGAGCGTCCATTGGCACGGCGTCCGACTCGACAACCGCTTCGATGGCGTGCCCGGGTTGACCCAGGAGGCGGTCCCCCCGGGCGGGCATTTCACCTACCGCGTGCGGTTCCCCGACGCCGGGATCTACTGGTACCATCCGCACGTTCGGGAGGACATCCAGCAGGACCTGGGCCTGTACGGCAACATCCTCGTCCGTCGTCCACCCGCCCGCTCGGCGCGCGCCGACGCGTACCGCGAGCAGGTGCTCATCCTCGACGACCTGCTCGTCAGCGACGATGGACTCGTGCCGTACGGGGCCGACGGCGCCACGCACGCCTTGAAGGGACGCTTCGGCAACGTCATGCTCGTCAACGGCGAGCCGCGCTACCGCATGACCGTCCACCGCGGCGACGTGGTGCAGTTCTACCTCACGAACGTCGCGAACACCCGGCCGTTCAACCTGTCGTTCCCGGGCGCCCGGATGAAGGTCGTGGGGAGCGACGCGGGGAACTTCGTCCACGAGGAGTGGGTACCGAGCGTCGTCATCGCACCCGCCGAGCGCTACGTCGTGCAGGTTCGGTTCGACCGACCGGGATCGGTGCCGCTCCTCAATCGCGTGCGAGGGCTCGACCATCTGTTCGGCCACTTCGTGCCGCTCGTCGACACCCTCGGGACCGTGCGCGTGCTGCCGGCGCCGGCCAGGGCCTCGGCGCGGAGGTTCGACGTCCTCCACCGCGACACGGCGGCTGCGGTCGAGATCGCGCGCTTTCGGCCCCAGCTCGACCGTCCGGTCGACCGCACCCTCGTGCTGACGCTCGACACCCAGGGGCTGCCATTCGTGAGCCGCCAGCTGATGCTTCTCGACTCCGTCTATTTCGCGCCCGTCGAGTGGGGCGGGACGATGCCCAACATGAACTGGGCATCGACGAGCCGGCAGGTGCGATGGGTGCTGCGCGACCCGAGCACCGGCCGCGAGAACATGGACATCGGCTGGACCTTCAGGCGGGGCGACGTGATCAAGCTGCGGCTCGTCAACGAGCGGCAGACCCTGCATGGCATGCAGCATCCGATCCACATCCACGGCCAGCGGTTCCTGGTGACCGCCGTCAACGGGGTCCCGAACGAGAACCTGGTCTGGAAGGACACCGTCCTCGTCCCCGCCGGATCGGCCGTCGACCTGCTGGTGGACCTGTCCAACCCCGGGCGCTGGATGCTACACTGTCACATCGCGGAGCATCTGACCGCGCAGATGATGACGATGTTCACCGTGCAGTGAGCGGGCGGGCTCGCGGCGAGCGGACGGAGGGTGTCCCGCGCTCGACCGACCGGCCGCGTGCACCGTGTGCCTGACCCGATCCCGTTTCCCGAGACTCGATCCCCGGAGGACCGCCGCCGTGTCCAGGATGATTCGTCCCACACTCGCCCTCGTTGCCCTGTCCGCTGTCGCGGCGCGCGGGGCCGCGGGGCAGGCCGGGAGCCAGACGGCCCACGACTTCGTGACCGTCAGCGATCCGGTGGTGGCGCTGACCAATGTCACCGTGATCGATGGGACGGGGGCCGCGCCGCACACCAATTATTCCGTCATCATCCGCGACGGCAAGATCGCCGCCGTCGGGCCCGCGACCTCGGTGCAGACGCCGCCGGGCGCGCATGTGATCGACCTGCCCGGCCGGACGGTGATCCCCGGGATCGTCGGGATGCACGACCACCTCTTCTACACCGCGGCCGGCGGGCGCCAGGTCCTCCTCGGCTACTCCGGGCCGCGCCTCTACCTCGGCTCGGGCGTGACGACCATCCGCACGACCGGCGCGACCGCGCCGTACGCCGACATCAACACCAAGCGGGCGATCGACGCCGGCCGGGAGCCCGGGCCGCACATCTACGTCACGGCGCCCTACATCACGGGCGGCGCCGGCGGCGGCGACATGGCCGTGATCGAGACGCCCGAGCAGGCCCGTCATTTCGTCGACTACTGGGCGTCCGAGGGGGCGAGCTGGATCAAAGCCTACACCGACATTCGCCGTGCCGAGCTGAAGGCCGCGATCGACGAGGCGCACCGGCGCGGGATGAAAGTGACGGGACACCTCTGCTCGGTCACTTACGAGGAGGCCGTCGGCCTGGGGATCGACAACCTCGAGCACGGGTTCATGACGGCGACCGACTTCGACCCGCAGAAGCAGCCGGACGTCTGTCCGACCGGGAGCATGGTCCGGGTGGCGTCGATGAACCCGCGTGGCACGACGGGGCACGACGTCATCAAGGCGATGGTCGACCACCATGTCCCGATGACCTCGACCCTGGCCGTGCTCGAGCCGTTCTTCCCGAACCGGCCGGTTACCGACCAGCGCACGCTCGACGCGATGGCGCCCGAGGTCCGCCAGGCGTATCTCGCGATGCGCGCCCACATCGATTCCGGCGGCAAGTGGCCGTTCACGACCGAGATGCTGCACAACGCGATGGCGTTCGAGAAGGCGTTCGTCGACGGGGGCGGCATGCTGGCGGCCGGCGTGGACCCGACGGGCATCGGCGGCGCCCTGCCCGGGTTCGGCGATCAGCGCAACTTCGAGCTGCTGGCCGAGGCCGGGTTCACGCCGGTCCAGGTGGTGCAGATCATGACCGCCAACGGCGCCAAGATCCTCGGCGCCTACGATCACTTCGGGTCGGTCGAGCCCGGGAAACAAGCGGACCTCGTGGTGCTCGACGGCAATCTGGCGTCCGACCCGTCGGCGATCCGCAAGGTCTCGACGGTGTTCAAGGACGGCGTTGGCTATGACTCGGCGAAGCTCATTGCCTCGGTCAAGGGGCACGTCGGCATCGATTGACGCCCGCGGTGATGCCCGCGCCCGGTGGCGCATCGGACGAGCGCCGATCGTGAGCGCGTAGCCGCGTGTCTCCTCGTCCGACGCCGGAGGAGATCCGGGGGCGTGAGGAGCAGCTCCATCGACTCCGGGAGCTCGCTCGGCGCTCCATGGTGCGCGGGGGGATGATCGGGGCCGTCATCGGAGCGGCCGCTGGGTACGGGGCGGTGCGCCTCTGGGGCGCACCGCTGGTGCCGGCGCTCGTGGAGGGCGCGGCCGCCGGTGCGGTCGTCGTGCTCCTCTTCGTCGGACCGACGTGGTACGCGGCCTATCGAACGCTCGCGGAGGGTCGCCTTCCCCCGGCGCGTCGCTCCGCGCCCCGCCGCCCGCCCGACGGCATGCCATAGCGCCGCGCGACCCGCGCGCGCACGGCTCACCCCGCGCCGGCTCGCGTCCGTTGCTGGCGGGCGGCGGCGGTCAGGGTTGCGGCGGCGCGGGCGAGCCGCTCCCGGTGCGCGTCGAACGCGGCTGTGACGAGGGCGAGCTGCCGCTCGTACTCCTCGAACGCCGTATCCAGCGCCGCCGGTGCCGGGCCGCCGATGCGGTCACGGACGGCGATGAAGTGCTCGGGGGTG
>JAJPIS010000066.1 GCA_021324635.1 Gemmatimonadota bacterium | reverse complement strand
CGTCACGTGACCGGCCGCATCACGCGACCGGATTCCGCCGACCGCGCGATCGACGTGACCACGGCCGGCCCGGCGTACAGTGGCACGATCGACGACGTCATCGTGCAATCGGTGCCTCTCACCCCCGGGTACACGGTCGTCATCTCGTGCACGGGCGGCGAGGCGGTCGAGATCGACACCATCCGGGTCCGTCGTCGGGAGCGGGTGCCGACGCGCGCGGGGCCGGGTGAGGCGTGGGCCGTGGATCTCGTGTATCCCACCGGGTCGGAGACGCTGTGGCTCGATCCGGCGACCCGCGCCATCGTGCGCCATATCTACACGCGAGCGGACCATTCACAGCTCGAGATGATCTCCAACTGACCCGCGGGCGCGCTCCGGCGTGACAGCGGCGGCGCTCCGGGAGGCCAGTCGCGATCGCGGCACCGCCTGGCTGGAACGGCCTTTGCCGGTAGGGGCAGACCCCGGCCCCGGAGGCTGTCGTGGCCCCACCAACCTTGTCGCGCCGGCGCGCGAACGCGCGCGGCGCGCGTCCCGTAGCGCACGACGCAGCGCGTCGCGCGCCGCATCACGCAGCCCGTCACGCGCCGGCGGGGATACCCCTGTGCACCGGCGCGTGCGTCCGCGCATCCGGGCGCGCTGCTGCGCTCCTCGCGCTCGTCGGGCTCCTCGGGCTCGGCTGCGGCGTGTCGCAGCAGCAGGAAGTGCAGATGGGGCAGCAGGATGCGCAGCAGATCAATGCGCAGTTGCCGATCGTGGGCGATGCGGCGGCCAATCAGTACATCAACGAGCTGGGGAACTCGATCGCCAGGCTCACCTCGCGCGGCGATCTCGCCTGGCACTTCGCGATCGTGAACAGCCCTGTGATCAACGCCTTCGCGCTGCCGGGCGGGTACATCTACGTCGACCGTGGCCTCATCCAGCAGGCCGACCGGATGGACCAACTGGCGGGGGTGCTCGGGCACGAGATCGGGCACGTGGTCCGCCGGCACGCGGTGAAGCAGATGCAGCAGATGCAGACGGCGCAGGTGGGGGCGGCGCTCGCGTGCACGCTCACCGATGCTTGCCAGAGCGCGGCCGGACAGAGCGCGCTCAACGTCGCAGGGGCGGCGGTGTTCGCGAAGTTCAGTCGGCAGGACGAGAAGGAAGCCGACGACGAGGCGATCGTGAACGTCGTGCGGGCGGGGATCCAGCCGCACGGGCTCGTGGAGTTCTTCCAGAAGCTGCTGGCGCAGCAGCCGGGGCAGCCGAGTCTGGTGCAGCAGTGGTTCGCGAGCCACCCCACCGACCAGGCGCGGATCGCCGATGTCGAGGGTCGGATCCAGCAGCTCGACCAGTCCAGGCTGGCGGGGATGCGGACGGACGACGCGCGCTTCCAGGACTTCAAGCACCACGTCGAGAGCCTCCCGCCCCCGCCGCCGGGCGCGGCGACCCAGCCCACGGGGTGACGGCGGGTTAACGCGACCACGCGGCCGGCGTCCGACCAGCAGGAACCATTCTGGAGGACGTATGCGTGGCAAGGCTGCACTCGCGCTCGGTATCGGGGCGGCATTGGTGGCGGTCGCCGGGAGGCCGGCGTCGGCGCAGGCGATCGTCGGCGGGGCGTACCTCGCCGTGCCGCCACTGTACGTCGAGATCGGGCCGCCCCCGGGCCCGGGGTACGTGTGGGTTCCGGGCCATCGGCGCTGGGAGTACCGCGGCGCCTTCGATCGGGACTACTACCGCGACTATGACCGCGGCTACTACCGCGGCTACGACCGCGGCTACGATCGGGACTACGATCGCGACCGCTACCGTGACTGGGATTGGCGTCGGGGCGATCGCGACCGCTGGGATCGCGGGGACCGGGAGGGCCGCCGCGACCACGACGACCGCCGGGATCGCGATCACGGCTGGCGGTGACCGGGACCGGTGGGGGCGAGGGGGAAAGAGGGTCCCGGATCCCCGCGTACCGCGGACCCGACACCAGACCGGTGGACAGGACCGTCCGCACCGTTTCCGACCGCGGGTGAGCCGTCAGGCCACCCGCGGTCGTCTCATCATCGGCTGACGCTCATCGGCTGACGCTCATCGGCCGACGCACACCGCCTCTCCGCGCCGTTGCGGAGGTGCGGGTCGGCGAGGAAATTGTCATGCGGAGGGACTCATCGTGGACAATCGCAAGCTGCTGGCGCTCGCAAAGAAGAACGCGGCCGCGGCCCTCAAGAAGCCGAAGGTCACGCCGAAGTACGACAGCACGCTGCCGCCGGAGCCCGAGGACACCGAGCGGCTCAAGAAATTCATGAACGAGATGAAGAAGCGCGACTTCTGAGCGGAGTGACCGCGGCGCATCCGGTCACTCCGGCGACTCCTCCGACTACGGGGCGACCTGGGCTGGCTCCCGCGCCACCTCGCGCTCCGCCGACCCCGCGAGGGCGAGCTGCACGGCGCTGTGGCGCCGGCCGTACGTGAAGTAGAGCACCAGGCCCAGGACGAGCCAGCAGAGGAAGACCTCCCAGGTGAGCGCGTGCAGCGACGCCATCATGAGGAGGGAGACGAGCATCCCCATGATCGGCACGAATGGCACCCAGGGCGTCCGGAAGGGCCGGTGCAATGCGGGCTGCGCCCGACGGAGGACCCACACCCCCGCGCAGACGACCGTGAACGCGAAGAGCGTCCCGATGCTCGTCAGCTCGCCCAGCTTCTCGATCGGTAGCGAGGCCGCCAGGAGCGCCACGCAGATCCCGATCACGGTCGTCGAGACGTAGGGCGTCCGGAAGGTGGGATGCACCTTGCACGCCCACTTCCCGAGCAGGCCGTCCTTGGACATGGTGAAGAAGACGCGCGTCTGTCCGAGGAGCATGACGAGCATCGTCGAGCTGAGCCCGCCGATCGCGCCGATCTTCACCAGGAAGCTGCCCCACCGCACGCCGGTGACGTCCACCCCGAGGGCGATCGGGTCGCCGACGTTGAGACGCGTGTAGGAGACGAGCCCGGTGAGGACGATCGCGACCAGGATGTAGAGGGCGGTGCAGATGACGAGGGACCCCAGGATGCCGATCGGCATGTCGCGCGCCGGGTTCTTCGATTCCTGGGCGGCCGTGGAGACGGCGTCGAATCCGATGTAGGCGAAGAAGATGATCCCGGCGCCCCGGAGGACGCCGGTCCACCCGAACTCGCCGAAGTGGCCGGCGTTGGGCGGAATGAACGGGTGCCAGTTGGCCGAGCTGAGGGAGGGATGGCCGGCCAGGAAGCTCGCCCCGAGCCCGATGAAGATGAGCAGGACCGACACCTTCACGATCACGATCGCGGTGTTGAGATTGGCCGACTCCTTGATGCCTTTGACGAGGACCGCCGTCACCAGCAGGATCCCGAGGAAGGCGACCAGATCGAAGCTCGACGTGACATGGGGGAGCGACGCGACCGTCGCCTGCGCACTGGCGGGGAGCGACGCGAGCGGCGCCCAGCGCCCGCCAAACAGCACGACCTGCGTGCCCGGCGCGTAGGACAGCGAGGGGGGCACGGGGATCCCGATGTCCTGGAGCAGGCTCCCGACGTACCCGCTCCAGCCGACGGCCACCGTGGCCGCGCCGAACGCGTACTCGAGCACGAGCGCCCAGCCGATGACCCAGGCCACGATCTCGCCCAGGGTCGCGTAGGCGTAGCTGTACGAGCTGCCCGCGATCGGGAGGAGCGCCGCGAACTCGGCGTAGCACAGCCCCGCGAAGGCGCAGCCGATGCCGGCGATGATGAAGGAGAGCAGGATCGCCGGGCCGGCCGCGGTCGCCGCCACCGGGCCGGTGAGGACGAAGATGCCGGTGCCGATGATCGCGCCGATGCCGAGCGTCACGAGGTTGACCGGCCCCAGCGAGCGCTTCAGCGAATGCTCGCCGGTCTCGGCGGCTTCCGCCATGATCGTGCTCAGGGGCTTCTTGGCTAGCAGCTGACTGGCCATCCCACTCCTCCGTCGCTCGGGTGTTCCCCGGGTGCTGGTGCTCACCTCCCGCCGTCGATCCGCAACAGACGAAATAGCACCCGGACGCCCGAATGGGAACAGCCCTGCTGCGAGCGGCCGCCACGACTCGCCGGGAGGACGGCCCCGAACGCCCGGGGGCGACATGCCCGCCGGCCCCGGCCCGCCCCGACATTGGTCACGGCGACGACGCGGGCCGTACCCAGGGATCGAAGTCGCCGACGTGCCAGACATGCCCTTCGGGGTCGCGACAGGTGAATCCCTTTCCGCCGTAGGGCTTCGCCTCGAGCTCCGCCACCATCGTCCCGCCGGCGCGCTTGGCCCTGGCGTAGGCGCCGTCGATATCGGCCACGACCAGGTACGGCGCCTGGGTCTCGGCGCCGCCAATGGCGTCCGGTTGCGTGAGCAGGGTGGAGGCGGACGTCCCACTGTCCACCGACCCGATCATGACCATCCCGCCGCCCAGGGTCAGTTGGGCGTGCATGACGACGCCGTCGGGCGTGGCGTAGACCGCCTGCCGCTCGAACCCGAACGCTCGGCAGAGCCAGTCGATCATGGCGAGGGCGTCACGGTAGCGAAGGCCCGGGATCACCGTCGAGGCGGAAGGTGTGCTCTGTGTCATGGGTGTCGCCTGTGTCGTGTGTGTCATGCCGGCAAATGTGCTCTCCGGTCGCGCGCGCGGCTTGGAAAAATCGGCGCGGCGGCGCTCGCCGACACCGACGGCGCGGGCGCACGCGTCGACGCGAACGCCCTAGCCCGGAAGGCCTCGACCGACCGGCGCACGAGCAACGCCAGCGAGGACCGTCACCCCATTGGACGGCCGCCATGATTTGGTAGTATCATCATACCTCATGTACAACGCGAGGCCGGTCAGACGGCGGCGACTCGTCGACGCCGTGATCGAGGAGATCGAGCAGGACATTGCGCTCGGACACCTGGGTCCCGGGGACCGTCTGCCGACGGAAGTCGAGCTCACGGAACGACTTGGGGTGAGCCGAACGACCGTGCGGGAGGCCGTGGGGGCGCTCGCCCATGCGGGGCTCCTGGACGTGCGGCAGGGTGATGGGACGTACGTTCTGGGCGCAGGAGCGTCCGGGGAGTCGCTCGAGCGGCGGCTGCGCCGGGCGGCGGTGCTCGAGGTGTACGAAGTCCGGCGGGCGCTCGAGCTGGAGGCGGCGCGGCTGGCGGCGGGGCGGCGGACGGCCTCGGACCTCCAGACGCTGCGGGCCGCACTCGTTCGGCGGGACGAGGCCCAGCGGACCGGGGATCTGGACGGGCTGGTGGGGGCCGACCTGGCGTTCCACACGGCGATCGCCGCCGCGACCCGGAACGCCGTGCTCGCAGACCTCTACCGGGCCTTTGCGGCCGTCCTCCGCGACGTCCTCGTCACCGTGATCGTCGACCCCGCGACGACCGATGACACCGGTGCCCTGCACCACGCGCTCGCCGGCGCCATCGAGCGGTCGGACGGCGCCGAGGCCGTGCGGCTGGCGGAGCACCTGCTCGACATCGACGCCAGGCGGCTCGCGAGCGCGCTCCGGCCCGGCGGCGGGTGACGGCGGATCGGCGGGTGACGCGGGCGCGGTACGGTGCCGCCCGCGTCACTCCGACGTTCGGCGATCCGTCAGCTCTGACAGGTCCCGGACGGGGGCGCGTTGTAGATCGGGTACGCCGCGGACGCGTTACAACCGTACGCGCCGGGGATGTATTGCTGGCCCCAGGCCATGCAGGCGCTGCGGGTGCAGAACGGACCGGCCGATCCCACGTTGTGGCCCATCACGGCGATGCACTGCGACTGGTTTCCGCACGACCAGTTGTTGTAGACGTAGCCGTTCGAGCTGGTGCCGGTGGTGGGCATGGCGCACGCGGAGACGGCGACGGCCGCGGCGATGAGGACGAGACTGCCGACCGCTGCCTTGAGGCGTTTCATTGATGCTCTCCCTGGGCGTGCCGTTGAGGGATGACGGACTGTGCTCGGGGCCCCACGTTGGGGGCGAGACAGTCACGGGTCCTGATCGCGTCGGCGCGCTGCGGCGGGGCCCGTCCCGTCATCAGCGCGCGCGATCCGCCCAGGTGACTCGCCCGGGCCCGAGCGCGTAACGGCCGAGCTCGTCTCGGCGGCCGGCGGGATGGGCGCGTGACCCCGCGAGCCGGGGGCGGGCCGGGCTAGCCGCCGCCTCGGTCCGGGTCTGTCAGGCTAGCCGCCGGCTCCGCGCCTCTGTCAGGCTATCCGTCTCTTCGGACCCGCCGGACGCCCGACTGCCTGGACCGGAGTGCGTTCCTCGGGGGCGGTCCGTCGGAGGGGAGGGTCAGGGAGCGCCGTGCCATCGCACGGCGTCGGCGGCGTCGAGGGCGCGAGCGAAGGCGGGCGATGCGGGCCCGTCCCCGAAGAACGCCTGGACCAGTGCGCGCCGAGCGCCGAGTCGGTCCATCGCCTCGAAAACGTGATTGTCCTGGGCGATGAACAGCGTGTGCGACGGGTACTCGCTCGCGAGCGCGATCGACGTGCGGTAGTCGACCGCCTCGTCGTCGCGCGCGGCGAGCACGAACACCTGCGCCGAGCAGCGGTGGGCGGCCCGGGCGTCGCGCGGCCGCACGGCGATCGCGCCGCGACCGACGAGGTCGAGCAGGGGCCGGATGAACGTCGCCTGCGACTCGATGAGCGGGTAGATGCCGCCGCGGGCGGCGGCCTGGAACGCCCCCGATGGGTAGAGCAGCTCGAGAACGCGGACGTCCTGCGGGATGGCCTGCGGCGACGTCTCGAGGTGCATGATGTCGTCGACCTCGTAGGCCGTCTCGAGCCGGCGGATGGCGGCCGAGTCGTGCGCGGCGAGCGCCGCGATGAGCGCGCGCTGGGCCTGCGGGAAGCTGTCGGCCGGCACGTAGAAGTGCTGGCGCTGGAGGGCGAGGAGGGCGCGGAGCCGAGCGTCGCCGGGCCCGCCGGCTACGGGGAGCGCGTGCTCCAGCGTCCGCCAGAGCGCCGTGTCGGTCCGGGTCAGTTGGGCGACGTAGTCATCGAGCGGGATCCCCAGCTCCCGGTTCAGCGACGGATCGACGGCCGACTGCGTGAACGCCCGCCGGACGTGCGCGGCGTGCGCCGCCAGGTACTGGTGCACCAGATACGACCCGCCGGAGCGCCCATAGAGGTCCACGCGTCCGGCCGCTCCGACCAACGCTCGACGCGCCGCCTCCAGGTCCTCGACCCACTCGCTGCTGTTGAAGATGCGCCAGGCCGCGCGCCAGTCCGTCTCCCCCCGGGGGCCCCGCGTGGCCGCGATGAACGTCGAATCGGACCCGCGGGGGATGAGTCCCGCGACATTGACGGCCGGGCCCAGGAGGTCGCGCTGGAGCGCGGCCATGGCGCCGGTCCGGATGTAGAACTGCTGCCCATCCTCGACGACGAGGACCGTCGGCTTCTGGGGGTCGAACGGGGCGCCGAGGTCGATCGTGAGCGTCGCCGACCCACGGGCGGGGTCCGCGCGGTCGATTGGAACCGTGATGTGGCGTGTGAGGGCCACGGTCGCCGGCGCGGGTCGGTGGGCGCCGCTCGGCGGGAGCGCGAGCAAGAGCGCGAACGCGGAGAGTGGAATGTGCGTCACGGGTCGGAGACGAGTGATCGGCCCGCCCGGCGTGTGGGCGGAGCACCGTGCCCGAGCCTACGGACCGCGAACCGGGAAGGTTTCCGCGGGAGGCGCCACATCGGTGCGCTGGACCGCCGCGGACGATCCACTCAGACCCGGAGCATCGCCAGGTGGTACGGCTCGAACCGGCGGTCGCCCGTGGCCCGTTCCGTCGGTGGCCGCGGGACGCGGGCCGGGCGACATGCCGGGCCGGCATCGGTGCGGGATGCCGGTCGCGGGCGGCATGAATGCCGCCCGGCATCGGTGCGGGATGCGGGTCGCGGGCGGCATGAATGCCGCCCCTACGCGGGACATCCCGATGCCCCCCCGTCGTTGGTGGTTGGGGCACCCACACGCCCGCCCGGGATCACGGCGCCGTCACCCAACCCGGTTGTTGCTGTTCCCGGTGCAGGGGCAATTCGCGACGCGAATTGCCCCTGCACCATCAAAAAAAACCGTTCCTTTGGCGTCCGCGGGACGCGGGCGTTCCCGCCCCGGCATTGGTGCGGGATGGGGGTCGCGGGCGGCATGAATGCCGGCCCGGGCATCGGTGCGGGATGCCGGTCGCGGGCGGCATGAATGCCGCCCCTACGACGACGGCGACGGGGGGGATTCGCGGGTGAGGGTCACGCGGTCGGCCGTGAACGATTCGGCGGTGACGCCGTGGCGGGAGATGTTCCACTGGCGCGGAAAGGCAATGCCGTCGGTCTCGCGCCAGCGCGAGAAGGTGGTCGTCGCATCCTCGAGCTCGACCGACGCCAGCGCGCCGCCCGGGGCGGTGAAGCGGACGCGGACCGGCCGTCCATGCCAGGTGAACCGCACCACGGCCGCGGCGGCAATGGCGCTGTCCGCCACGAGATCCGGAGCGGCGAGGGCGGCGAGGAGCACGTTCTCGGGCGCCTCGGTGAACCAGTCATCGAGCGCGCGTGCATCGCGGAGCTGCGCCGCGCCCCCGCCCTCCACGCGGGCACCCCCGGGCGTGAGGGTGAGCGTCCGAACGCTCCGGCGCGACATCCCCGGCCGCGTCACGACGGTCACATCCTGCACGAGTCGCGGCCGGCGGTCGTCGCGCGTCTCGCTGAACGCGAAGACCGTGAGCGCCGGCGGCTCGCCCCCTCCCACGGCGTAGCCCGCGCCATCGACCCGAACCCGGGCGATCGACCGCACCGCGGCGACCCCGCCCATGGAGTCGAGCGCCGCGCGGACGACGTCCCTGGCCCGGTCGGCCGGCCCGGCTCCCGCCCGGGCGCGCTCCGGCGCACGGCGGCCATCGCTCCGGACGAGACACACCGCATCCGGATGCGGCAGGCGCTCGCCCGGCGGCAACTCGCGTCCCGGCAACTCGCGTCCCGGCAACTCGCG
>JAJPIS010000111.1 GCA_021324635.1 Gemmatimonadota bacterium | reverse complement strand
GTCCAGGAGCACGACGCTGTAGGGTTTCCGCCGCACGGCCTTGGTGAGCGTCCCCGAGTCCTCGTAGCCGACGTACCCCGGCGGCGCGCCGATCAGCCGCGAAACAGAGAACTTCTCCATGTACTCCGACATGTCGACCCGGATGAGGGCCGACGCGTCGGCGAACAGGAATCGGGCGAGCGCCCGCGCCAGCTCCGTCTTGCCCACACCCGTGGGGCCGGCGAAGATGAAGGTCCCGATCGGGCGCTGTGGGTCCTTGAGCCCCGCTCGGCTCCGGCGGATCGACCGCGCGAGCGCCTTGATCGCCTCCTCCTGCGCGACCACCGAGGCGTGCAGCTCGGTCTCCATGCGGAGCAGGCGGGCCGTCTCGGCCTCCTGGAGCCGGGTCACCGGGATGCCGGTCCACCGGCTCACGATGAAGGAGATCTCCTCCTCCCCGAGCACCGGACGGTGCGATTGCCGCCGCTTCTCCCACTCCTCCTGCTTGCGGCGGATGTCGGCCTGGAGCTCGCGCTCCTTGTCGCGCAGTGACGCGGCCCGCTCGAAGTTCTGGTCGCGAACCGCCGCTTCCTTCTCGGCGATGTTGTCGTCCAGCTTCCCCTTGAGCTCCGAGACTTCGGGCGGCGGCGCCTGGGCGGCCAGGCGCGCCCGCGCGCCGGCCTCGTCGATGACGTCGATCGCCTTGTCGGGGAGGAACCGGTCGGTGATGTAGCGCTCGGAGAGCTTGGAGGCGGTCACGAGCGTCGTATCGGGGATCGTCACCCGGTGGTGATCCTCGTACTTCTTGCGCAGCCCCTTGAGGATCTCGACCGTCTCCTCGACCGTCGGCGGATCCACGATCACGGTCTGGAACCGCCGCTCGAGCGCGCCGTCCTTCTCGATGTACTTCCGGTACTCGTTGAGGGTCGACGCGCCGACGCACTGGAGCTCGCCGCGCGCGAGCGCCGGCTTGAGCATGTTGCTGGCGTCGATCGCGCCCTCGGCCGCCCCTGCCCCGACGAGGGTGTGCAGCTCGTCGATGAAGAGGATGATGTTCTTGTTCTGGGCGATCTCGTTCATGACCGCCTTGAGCCGCTCCTCGAACTGCCCGCGGTACTTGGTGCCCGCGATCACGGCCGCCATGTCGAGCGAGAGCACGCGGTGGTCGCGGAGCGACTCGGGGCACTCCCCGTTGGCGATGAGCTGCGCCAGCCCCTCCACGATCGCCGTCTTGCCCACCCCGGGCTCGCCGATCAGGACCGGGTTGTTCTTCTTCCGCCGGGTGAGAACCTCCATCACGCGCTCGATCTCCTTGGCCCGGCCGATCGTCGGGTCGAGCTGACCCTCGGCGGCCAGCTGCGTGAGATCCCGGCAGAAGTGGTCGAGCGCGGGGGTCTTGGATTTCTTCTCCCCCTTGGATGCGGGCGTCGACGGGGTGGCCGCCCCGCCCCCGCCGCCCTGCTGGGCGGTGGCCCCGCCGCTCTGCGGCATCTCGGTCCCGAGCAGCCGGAGCGTCTCCGTCCGGGCGGCATCGAGGTTGACGCCCGCGTCCGTGAGGACCTGTGCCGCGATCCCCTTCTCTTCCCGGAGAAGCCCGAGCAACAGGTGCTCGGTCCCGACGTAGCTGTGATTGAGCTCGCGGGCCTCGCTCATGGCGAGCTCCAGCACCTTCTTGGCGCGCGACGTGTACGGCAGGTCCGGCCCGGTCGCCTGTGCGGCTTTGCCCTTCTTGACCGTGTCCTCGATCTTCTGCTGAATCTCGTCGAGATCCACGTTCATGTTCTGGAGCACCGCCGCGGCCACACCCTCACCCTCGCGAATGAGGCCCAGCAGGATGTGCTCGGTGCCCACGTATTCGTGGTGCAGCCGCGCCGCCTCCTCCCGCGCCATGGCGAGGACCTTCCGCACGCGCTCTGTGAAATTGTAGCCGTTCATGACGCCCTGACCCCCTCACTCTCGCGACGTGGCCGTCCGGGCGCTGGCGCGTCCGACGGCCCTACTCCTGCGCCGCTGCCTCGTTGGCGAGTGTCTGCCGCACGTACCGCGCCCGCGCCAGGTTCGCCTCGCTCTCCGTCAGCGCCCGTCCCTCGGCATGCCCGAGGTGCGCCAACTGGCTGAAAATCAGGAGCTTGTTGAGGGTATATACACTCAATCCGGAGATCAGTTTCAATCCCACGGCCAACCGCACACCGCTCAGGTAGTTCATCGCTTCCTCGAACGTCAGGCTCCGCGCATACCGCAGGGTCCCGTACGCTCGCCATACCTTGTCTTCAATAATGTAGCCGGCATCACGGAGCAAGAGGCGGCGCGCGTCCTCCTCACGCTCGATCACCGTCTTGACGACGCGCACCAACTGCTCGAGTAACTCCTCCTCGCTCCGCCCGAGTGTCGTCTGGTTGGAGATCTGGAAAAAGTTCCCGACGACGTCACTCCCCTCGCCGTACAGCCCACGGTAGGTGAGCCCCATCTGCTGGAGGCTCGCCAGGACCTTGCTCATCTCCTTGGTGAGCACGAGCCCCGGTAGATGGATGAGCACCGACGCGCGCATCCCGGTTCCGACATTCGTCGGGCACGCGGTGAGAAAACCGAACTCGTCGTGGAAGGCGTACGGGATCCGCGACCCCAGCTCCTGATCCAGTTGCCGGACGGCGGTAAAGGCTCCCGGCAGCCCGAACCCCGACCGGAGGGTCTGGAGGCGCAAGTGATCCTCCTCATTCACCATGACGCCCACATCCGGCCCGAGAAACACGGCCGCGCCGCTGCGGACGGGGTGCTGGGCGTCGAGTCCCGCGAGCTCGCGGCTCACGAGGTGGCGCTCATGCAGGAGCAGCCGGTCGGCCGCCGGCAGCTCGTCGACCCGGAGCAGCACGCTATGCGCGAGGCTCGCCACTTCGCCAGCCGCGTCCCGGACCTGACTCAGGACCCGGAGGCGCTCCCCGTCCCGCGCCCGCCCGGTGAATGCGAACCCCTCGACGTTTCGCGCCAGACGGATCCGGGTCGACAGCACGATATCGGCGTGGTCGCCCGAGGCGTCGAGCCAGCTCACGCCACCGTCCGGCAGGAGGGCCAGGTCGAGGTTCATCGCGCCCCCCTCACTCCAGCACCCGGATGCGGTCCCGGATGTCGGCCGCGAGCTCGAATTGCTCGCTGTCGATCGCCCGCTTGAGCCGGTCCCGAAGCTCCCCCAGGGTGACCGCCCGCTGGAGGGCGTCCGGGCGCGGCGGCTCGTACCGGGTGCCGGTGTGCCGGGCGCTGCCATGGACGCGCCGCAGGAGGTCGCGGAGGCTCCCCTCGAACGCCCCGTAGCAGTGGGCGCACCCCAGGCGGCCGGTGGAGCGGAAGTCACCGAGGGTCGCCGAGCAAAAGGTGCAGCGCACCGCGTCGCGCGCGGCGGGCGATGCCGGGCCGCCCGCGAGCAGGGGCTGCTGTTGCAGGTTCTGGAGGAGTTTGGCGAGCTCAGGGGGGGGCGCGGCGACGGTGGTCTCCACCCCGCGCTCGGCAGCGCATTTCTCGCACAGATGGAGTTCCTTGGGGCTCCCCTCCACGATCTGCACGAGCTTGACGACGCTGTCGCGGTCCTTGCAGTTGTCGCACAGCATCACGCCACCCCTCCCCCCGCGCGCGCATCGGTCGGGACCAGGCGGCCACCGTCCAGAAGCAGCACGCGGTGCGCCCGAGCAGCGAGCGACCGATTGTGCGTGACGACGACCATCCCTACCTCCAAATCCCGCGTCAGCTCGGCGAAGAGCTCGTGCAGCCGCTCCGCGTTTGCGTGGTCCAGATTCCCCGACGGCTCGTCTGCTAATAATACTGCCGGGTCCACGGCCAATGCCCGCGCTACCGCGGTGCGCTGCTGCTCGCCCCCGGACAGCTCCGCCGGGCGGTGGTGCATCCGGCTGCTGAGGCCGACCCGTGCGAGCAACTCCTCCGCGCGGGCCTGCGCGGGCGCCGGCGCCACACCGGCGATGCGGAGCGGCATCATCACGTTCTCGAGCGCCGAGAACTCGCGCAGCAGGTGGTGGAACTGGAAGACGAAGCCGACCGCCCGGTTCCTGAGCGCCGCGAGCGCGTCGTCGGCCAGCCCGGCCACCGACTGCCCGGCGATCACGGTGTAGCCGCGGGTCGGTCGGTCGAGGGCCCCCAGCACGTGGAGCAACGTGCTTTTCCCCGCGCCACTCGCGCCGACGATCGCGACCATCTCCCCCGGGGCCACCGCCAGGTCGACGCCGGAGAGCACCGCCAGCAGCGCCCCGTCACCCCCGCGGTACGACTTCCACAGGTCGTGCGCCTCGAGGACCGCGAGCGGCGCGCCGACGGCGGATCCCGCGGCCGCTCCCGCGGCCGCTCCCGCCGGTCCGGGCGCCCGCGGGGGGTGCACGGCATTCGCCGGAGCCACTGACGCCGCTGCCTGCTCGGAGAGTCCGTCGGTCATCGGCCCGTCATCGAAGGCGTCACCGTCCATCAGGGGCACTACTCGTGCCGGATCGCGTCGATCGGGAACAGGCGGGCCGCCTGCACGGACGGATAGAGCGTCGCGAGGGTCGCGATCAGGAGGCTGGCGGCGACGGTCAAAATGACGTCGAGGGTCTGGATCGAGACGGGCATGTGGTCGATGAAGTACACCTTGGGGTCCAGGCGGATGAACTTGTACCGGTCCAGAACGACCGCGCCCACCAGGCCGATGCTCACGCCGAGCGCCGTGCCCACGGCCCCGATCACGACGCCCTGCGCCAGGAAGATCCGCCGGATCGAGCGCGCCGGCATCCCCATCGCCTTGAGGATCCCGATCTCACGTGTCTTGTCGGTGACGACCATGGTGAGCGTGCTGACGATGTTGAACGCGGCCACGACGATGATGAGCAGGACGATGAAGCCCATCGTGAACTTTTCGAGCTTGAGGGCGCGGAAGAGCGAGCTGTTCTGCTCCTGCCAGTCCTCGGTCCGGTACGGGAACCCGAGGGCCGCCTCGAGGGCCGTGGCCACGCTGTTGGCCGTCCACCGATTGGTCGTGCGGACCTCGATCCCGGTCACCGCCGGCCCGAGTCCGGCGAACTCCTGGGCGACGGCCAGCGGCATGTAGATGTACGAGTTGTCGTACTCGTACATGCCCGTCTCGAAGACGCCGGTGACCTCGAAGGCGTAGTAGTGGGGCGTGAATCCGCCCAGCACGGCGTTGAGCTTCCCGCCGGGCGGTGGCGCGAGCATGCGGATGCTGTCGCCCGGCTCGACGTTGAGCCGGCTGGCGAGCAGCCGGCCGAGGACGACGCCCCGCGTCGCCCCGTCGGAGCTCGCGAACCGGAAGTCGCCCATCCCCTTCACCGCGTGGGTCCGGATCGTCGTCACCGCCGCCACGCCGGGCGCCTGCGGCTCGATGCCCATCACCTGCGCCGCCTCGACGTAGTCGTGCCCCGCGCTCACGAGCCCCTGCGTCAGGACGAAGGGCGCGGCCGCGACGACCCCCGGGAAGGCCCGCACTTTGGCGAGCACGGTCCGCCAGTCTCCGATCTTGAGGTCGTCCCCGTAGTTCAACACGCGGAGGTCCGGGCTCCCGACCAGGATCTTGTCGCGCAGGTCGTTCTGCAGGCCGTTCATGACGCCCATGATGAGAATGAGCGCGCTCACCCCGACGACCACGCCACCGATCGCCACCACGCTGATGAACGACAGGAGCCGCGAGCCTTTGCGGCTCCGCAAGTACCGCCAGGCGATCGCCCACTCGAGCGCCGTCGAGACGCGGCTCTGCGCCGACCGGGCGTCGCCCGGCCCCACGCCCCGGGACTGGCCACCCGCCACGCCTGGACGCGCCCCGCGCCCGGCGCCCTCGGTGGTCGCCCGGTCCCCGTGCAGTGTCTCGGTCATCCCTGCCCTCCCGCCGGCGGCGGACGCATGGCCGGAAACAGGATCACGTCGCGGATATGCGGTATTCCCGTGAGATACATCAGCAGCCGGTCCAGCCCGATCCCGACGCCCCCGGTCGGCGGCATGCCGTACTCGAGCGCGCGCAGGTAATCCTCGTCGACCGCGGGTGTCTCGAGATCGCCGCTGGTGCGCCGGCGCGCCAGCGACTCGAGCCGACGCCGCTGGTCGAGGGGATCGTTGAGCTCACTGTACGCGTTCGCCAGCTCGTGTCCGCGCGCGAACAACTCGAACCGCTCGGTGAGCGCCGGGTCCCCGCGCTTGGGCTTCGCGAGCGGCGACAGCGCCACCGGATAGTCGACCACGAAGGTCGGCCGCTCGAGGGTCGGTTCTACCAGGAGCTGAAACATCTCATCCAGCAGCTTGGGCGATGCGAGCGCCTCCACGCCTGCAACCCCGTGGCGCTCGGCGAGGTTCCGGAGCGCGCGCTCGTCGAGCGCCAGCGGGTCGGTCCCGAGCGCGGCCGCGAGCGCGCCGCGCCACTCGACCCGTGCGAATGGCGGCTCGACGCCGGGCACGAGGTCGGCGAAGGCCGGAACGGCCCGCACGGCGTCGGCCGCCGCGACGAGGAGGGACTCGACGACCCCCATCATGTCGTGGTAGTCGGCGTACGCCTGGTAAAACTCCAGCATCGTGAACTCGGGATTGTGCGTCCGATCGATTCCCTCGTTCCGAAAGTCGTGACCGATCTCGTAGACGCGCTCGAACCCGCCGACGATCAGCCGCTTGAGGTACAACTCGTCGGCGATGCGCAGGTACAGCGCCGTGTCGAGCGCGTGATGATGGGTCGTGAACGGTCGCGCGGTCGCTCCGCCATAGAGCGGCTGGAGCACGGGGGTCTCGACTTCGAGATAGCCGAGCCCGTCCAGGTAGCGCCGGATCGCCGCGATCATCCGGGCACGGGCCACGAAGGTCGCACGGATCTCCGGGTGCACGGCGAGGTCGGCGTAGCGCTGCCGATAGCGCTGCTCGGGATCGGCGAACCCGGAGTGGCGGACGATGTCGCCATCGACGACTTCCTCCTTCCCGAAGGGAAGCGGGCGGAGCGACTTGGCGAGCAGCTCGACCGACTCCACGCGGACGGTCGGCTCGCCGGTCCGGGTCCGGAACATCGTGCCGCCGACTCCGAGGATGTCGCCCTGCTGCACGTGCGCGAGCTGCGCGTACGCGGGGCCCAGCCCATCCTGACGGAAGTAGAGCTGGACCCGTCCGCTCTGGTCCGCCAGGTGGGCGAAGATCGTCTTGCCATGCCCGCGCCAGGCCACGACGCGGCCGGCGACGCGGACGCTCGGGCCCTCCTCGGCCGCGCCGAGTGCCGCCACGGCGTCGGCCGCGCTATGTGTCCGGTCATAGCGATAGGCGTAGGGCGGGACACCCGCCGCCGTCAGGGCGTCGAGCGTGGCGCGACGGTCGCGGAGGACGAAGTTGAGGGCGTCGGTGGCCGCGTCGTGCGCCATCAGGCGCCCATCACGCGGCGACCGTCCCGTTTGCGGCGGGCCGGCGCTTCAGGTACGCCTCGATGAACGGATCGATGCCCCCGTCCATCACCTTCTGGACGTCCGGGATCTTGAGCTCCGTCCGGTGGTCATTGACCATCGTATACGGCTGGAAGACGTAGCTTCGGATCTGGCTTCCGAAGGTGACGTCCGCCTTGGTCGCGTCGAGCGCCGCCTTCTGCTTCGCCTGCCGCTCGGCCTCGAGCTGGTAGAGACGGTTCTTGAGCATCTTCATCGCCGTCGCCTTGTTCTTGAATTGCGATCGCTCCTGCTGCGACGCGACGACGATCCCGGTCGGAACGTGCGTGATGCGCACCGCGGAGCTCGTCTTGTTGACGTGCTGCCCGCCCGCCCCCGAGGCGCGATACACATCGATCTTGAGGTCCTCGTCGCGGATCTCGATGTTGATCTCCTCGTTCACTACCGGATACACGAACACCGAGGCGAAGCTCGTGTGCCGGCGCGCGTTGGCGTCGAATGGGGAGATCCGCACGAGCCGATGCACGCCGGTCTCGGGGTGGAGAAACCCGTAGGCGTAGGGGCCGTGGATCTCGAGCACCGCACCCTTGATCCCCGCCTCTTCCCCGGCACTCAGGTCGAGCACATCGACCGTGTATCCCTTCCGCTCGGCCCAGCGCGTGTACATCCGCATGAGCATCTCGGCCCAGTCCTGCGCCTCGGTGCCGCCGGCGCCGGCGCTGATCTCGACCTGCGCGTCGCGCCCGTCGTCCGGCCCGTTCAGCAGGGACCGCAGCTCGAAGACCTCGACGTCGCTGCCGATCGACGCGATCTCGCCGTCCAGCTCCCGGGCGACCCCGGCGTCCGGTTCGGCCCGGAGCAGCTCGTCCAGCTCGAGCGCGCTCTGCTGGCGCGCGGCGAGCCGGTCGAACGGCTCGACCGTCGCCTTGAGTGTCTTGACCTGCTGCACGACGTCGCGGGCGCGGTCCGGGCGGTCCCAGAACCCCTGGTCGGCCATCGAGCGCTCCAGCTCCTCGAGCGCCCCCCGCTTCGTGTCGACGTCAAAGGTACCTCCGGAGCTCGTCCAGCCGAGCCCCGATGCGTCGCAGGTCCCGCTCACGTTCGCCGTCATCCATACGATGAAAATACAGAGCCCCATCACGCAGCGGAGGGCCCTCGTGAAAACGCGGGCGCTGTCGGACGCTGTCGGGATCGATGGCCCGGCACCCGCGGTCGCTCTCATTCCCCACCGTTGTCCCGGGCCGCCGTTTCGCACCCGTACGGGCGCTATTCGTGGCCGCCCGCCGGCCGCATCCCGGAACAACGCGGTCCGCCCGCGGCGCCGCGGGGCGGCGACCTAGAACATCTTCTGGCCGGCGGCCAGGAGCTCGTTCAGCGCATCCTGGAAATGCGTGGTGCTCTCGGCGAAGTCGCGACCGATCTGCTCGACGTACTCTTCGTAGCTCTTCTTGATCTCCTCGCGGAAGATCTGTTTGAGCGTCCCGTTCGCGAGCCCCTCATCGCGCTTCCCCGGGTGATAGGCGAGCATGTCGGAGACGAGGGCGCGGGCGAGGCGCTTGGCCTTCTGATTGGGGTCGTTCGCGAGGAATGGGTTGATGGGCTTGCGCTCACCGGTCACGCTCGGCGCCCGCGGCGCGGGACCCGCTCCCGCTCCGGCGCCCCCGGGACTCCCCGCAGGGCTGCCGGCACGCGACGCGGCCGGAGCGAGCGGAGGTGCGGCCGACGCGCCACCGATCGGCGCACGCGCCGGAGCACCCGCCAGCGGGGCCGGCGGTGCGGAGCCAACGCGTGCGCCCCCCGCTGCCGGCGGAGGCGCACTCGAGCGACCGCTCGACCCGGGCGCGCCGACGAACGCGCCGTGGGGCGCGCCGAGCGGTGCGCCGTGTGGCGCGGCCGGGGCGCCCGGCATGCCGGCGCCCCCCGGCGCCGCCGGCACACCGGCCCCGGCCGTGCCGCCGGGCTGCGCGCCGCCCGGGCGCGGCCCCATCCCTGACGCCGATCCGGCCACGCTGCCGCCCGGCGCTGGCCTGTGGTCGATCCCTCCGGCGCCACCCGGGCGCCCGGGCGCCCCGGCCCCGGCGCCCGCCGCCACGGCCAGCCCGCCAACCATCCCGCCAGCCGTCCCGCCGCCCGTCCCGCCGCCCGTCCCGCCAGCAACCGGGGCTCCCGGGCTCCGAGCCGGAGCGGCGGCGCCTGCGCCGCCGCCGGCCTGAGGAGGACGGGCGGGCTGAGCTGCGGCCGGCGGCTGGGCTGCGGCGCGCGATGCGCCCGCCGGAGCGGCGCCGGTCGGAGGAAATCCGCCCGCGGGAGCCGAGGCGCTACCGGCTGTGCCGCCCACCGGGGCGCCCGCGACGGGCCCCAGACCGCTGCCCGGCCCGGCGCTGGCTGCGGCACTTGCCGCAGCGCCGGCCGACCCCGGACGGGGCGGCAGGGGCGGGAGCGGACGGGAGGCGGGCGCCCCGGCCGACGCTCGCGCCGCCGGCGCGCCCGTTCCCGGCGAGCCCGTTCCTGGGGCGCGTGTTCCTGGCGCGCCTGTTCCTGGGGCGCCTGTGCCTGGCGCGCCGGCAGCCGCGGGCCGAGGCGCGGGCGCCGCCACGAAGCCGCGGGCGGGCGTCACTGCGGGGCGGGCGGCGGAGGCGGGCCCGCGCGGCGGTTGCGATGCGCCCGGGGCCTCCGGCCGATGGGGGCCCTGGCTCGGCGGCGGAGCAGCCGCGGCGGACGCTGGCCGGGGCACGGCGCCCGCACCGGGCGGCGCTCCCGGATACGTCCGCGGCTGCGTCCCCACCACGGGGGTGCCGGTCGCCGGAGCGGCGCCGGCGGGTCCGGCGGGCGGGAACCCGCTCTGCGCCGGGCCGCGTTCCGTGGCACCCGGCTGGGCGGCCACGCGGGACCCGGCGTGCGCCCCGGCCGCCGGGGCGGCCCCTGGCTGGGCCGAGAGTGCCCGCGGCCCCACGGGCGCCGGCTGAACGGACGGCGCGATGGAGGCACCAGCGCCGGCACCAGCACCGGGGGCGGCGGAACGTGGGGGCGCGGCGCGAGGTGCCTGTGACGCGGAGTGCGCGGCATCGGCCGCCGTCACGACGATCACGCCGCCGCAGACGGAGCAGCGGGCGCGGACGCCCCCCGGGGGGATCCGCGTCGGGTCGACGCGAAAGACCGAGCCGCACTCGGGGCAGGCGACGTTCACGTGCTCTCCCGGGCACCAGCGCCCGTCCGGGTGACGACGATCGGATGCTCGGCCACGCCGTCCTGGCGGCGGTCGATGGTGTAGACCGATCCGGCGAGGGTCTTGGCGTAGCTCTTCATCTCGGTCGCGAGCTCGCTCACCTGCGAGGCGTGGGTGAACTGTCGGCGCTCGTTGGTGACGACGCCGATCGAGACGGTCATGAGGGGGACACGGTGCAGTTGCCCGCGCCGGTCCTTGCCGAAGAAGTAGCCCGCGCGCCGGTCCTGCTCGGAGTACTGGTACGGCACCAGGGCGTCGAAGATCGCGATCACTTCCCCACAGGTGTCCGCCACCGCCGCCGCGGGAACGATGAAGATAAAATCATCGCCCCCGATATGCCCGACGAACCCGGCTTCCCCGCAGAAGCCTTTTGCGACGTCGTGGAGGATCCTGGCGAGGATCCGGATCACCCGGTCGCCGTCGTGGTAGCTGTACCGGTCGTTGAATTCCTTGAAGTGGTCGAGATCCGCATAGCAGACGGCGAACGGGTCGCCCTGGGCCAGTCGGCGCGTGATCTCGGCCGCGATCTCGTCGGTCCCCGGCAGCCGGGTCGACGGGTGCACGAAGGTGTCGCGGTCCGAGCGGCGGAGCAGTGTGTCGAGGCGGCCCAGCACTTCGGCCTCGGACATCCGTTCCTCGATGACTTCGTCCGCGCCCGCCTCGAGGGCGGCGAGGAGCTCGGCGTCGCCCGAGGAGGGGGCCACGAGAGCGACGGCCGGGACGATGCCGGTAAACGAATCGTGCTTCATCCGCGCACACGCGTTCCGGATCGTCGCACGGAGGGCCGACAGGTCGCGGCCGCGGCCGCCGCCCGGCTCGGCCCCGGCCATGCGCAGGTCGAAGATCGCCAGCCGCGGCCGGCCGCGAAGGGCCCGCGCCATGAGATCATCCGCCGAGCGAGCCTCCAGGACGACCAGCGAGCGGGCATCGAGCCAGGCGCGCACGGATCGGGGTGGCTCGGCTCCATCGAGCGTACAGAGAATGGCGGTGGAATGAGCCACGGAATCCCGGTCGCGAGGATGGAGGTCCACGCGGCCGACCGCCGGATGGTCGGCCACGCTACAATGACCAGTCACTCCCCCGGAAGCAACGGCGCCGCCGCGCCCCGGTCGGGATCCGCGCCGTCCTCATGTCGGCCCCTCGCGGGCACCCCGTGCGTCCCCCGCCGGCGCCGCCGGGCGGCGCCCCGGTCGGCCGCTCAGCCCAGGCGCGGAGGCTCCCCCAGGGGCGTCGCTTCGTCGATCAGCATGATCGGGATGTCGTCGCGGACGGCGTACCGGAGCCGGTCGGTGTGGCAGATCAGGCTCGACTCGGATTCTCGATACTCGAGCTCACCCTTGCACTTCGGGCAGACGAGAATCGCGAGCAGTTGGGGGGCGAGGGTCATCGCTGGCTCCGCATGGCGTCGGCATCGTACACGCAGGGTGCGTGCACGTCCCGCATGATGGTCAGGCGTCCGCCGTCGGCGGAAGGTGGTACCCCAGGCGCTCGAGGGCGGCGGCGTCCCGACGCCAGTTCGGCAGGACTTTGACCCAGAGGTCCAGGTAGATCCGCGCGCCCACCAGGGGCTCGATCCGACTGCGGGCGGCACGGCCGATCTCCCGAATGCGTGACCCCTTGTGGCCGAGCAGGATCGCCTTCTGGCTTGCCCGCTCGACGTAGAGATGGGCCCGGATGTAGAGCGGGTCGGAATGCTCCCGGAACTCCTCGACCTGGACGGCCACACTGTGCGGCACCTCCTGCCCGAGCTGCCCGAGCGCCGCCTCGCGGATGAACTCGGCGACGAAGAAGCGGAGCGGCTGCACGCTCACGTCGTCGGCGGGATAGAGGAACGGGCTCTCCGGCAGGAGCCGGGTGACCGTCTCGAGGAGC
The DNA here is from genome assembly GCA_021324635.1 of Gemmatimonadota bacterium. GTDB lineage: Bacteria > Gemmatimonadota > Gemmatimonadetes > Gemmatimonadales > Gemmatimonadaceae > Palsa-1248. Next base: position 2,214 of record JAJPIS010000111.1, on the reverse strand, counting down.
TGCTCGACTCCCTCGCCGGTGGTGGCCGAGATCTGGAGCGTGTTGGGCGCCGTCTCGCGCAGCGCGCTGCGACGCGAGCGCGCGAGCGTATCGACCTTGTTGAGCACCGTGATGGTCGGCGCCGCCGGCGGCGCGGCGAGGCCCGCCGCGTCGGTGAGTGGGACGGGCGCGTCGGCGGCCGCATCGGCGGCCGCATCGACCAGATACAGAATCACGTCGGCGTCGCTCAGGGCCGACAGCGCCGCCGCCCGCATCGACCGCTGGAGGGAATCCCTGGGCTCGAGGAGGCCCGGGGTGTCGAAGAAGACGATCTGCGTGGGCTCGGCCGCCCCGGGTCCCGCGGCGTCGCGGGTGAGGATGCCGACGATCCGGTCCCGGGTCGATTGCGGCTTCGGGCTCGTGATGCTCAGGCGCTCCCCGACCAGGCGGTTGAGCAGCGTCGACTTCCCCGCGTTCGGCCGCCCCGCGAGGGTCACGATCCCCGCCCGAGACATCGTCGCTACCGGGTGGCGGGCCGCCCCTGGACGGACGTCGACGAGAGCGCGCGGACGAGGGCGTGCATGTACGGCAGCGCGTCGTAGAACGAGGAGACGAGGATACGCTCGTCGCGGCCATGGGCTCGGATGTCGTCGATGTCGACGAACACCCCGGATACGCCGTACGTCGGGATCCCCGCGTTGCGGAGATAGAGGCCGTCCGTGGCGCCGGTCTCCATCACCGGGACGATCGGCACGCCGGGCCAGAGCGACGCGGTGACCTCCTCGATCGGCTTCATCACCGCCGGCGTGAGCGGCGAGGGCGGACTGGGCTTGGGGGGCGCCATCGGGGTCACCGAGACTTGCGAGTCGGCGACGACGCGGACGAGCGTTCGGCGGATGTCGTCGGCCGACTCGGTCGGCAGGATGCGGCAGTTGACGACGGCGCGCGCCGCCTGCGGGAGGGCGTTCTCGGCGTGGCCGCCGTCGAGCATCGTCGCCACGCACGTCGTGCGCAGGATCGCGTTGTAGAGCGGGACGGCCGAGAGGCGGGCGACCGCCGCGGAGTCGGGCGTGGGGGCGAGCACGGCGCGCATGTCGGCGCCCGTCTGTCCCCCCTCGAGCGCTGCGGTCTGGGCGAAGTATCCGCGGGTGACCGGATTGAGGTCGACCGGGAACGTGTAGCGCGACAGTCGGCCGAGGGCGTCGGCCAGGTGATAGATCGCGTTGTCGGGGGTGGGGAGCGAGCTATGGCCGCCCGGGTTGTGCACCTCGAAGCGGTAGCTCTCGAACACCTTCTCGCTCGCCTGGACCGTTCGGGCGATCCGTTTCCCCTGCTTGATCTCGGGGTCGCCGGCGTCGGCGTTGATGCAGAAGTCGGCGTCGATGAGGTCGCGGCGATTGGCGAGCAGCCAGGCGACGCCATTGTAGTCGTCGCTCGCCTCCTCGCCGGCCGTGAGGGCGAGGATGATGTCCCGGTCCGGCCGATATCCCTCCTTCTTGAGCCGGATGAGCGTCGCGACCCAGACGGCGGCGCCGTCCTTGATGTCGCTCGTTCCCCGCCCGTAGAAGAACCCATCGCGCTCGGTGAGGGTGAACGGGTCGAGCGACCAGTCCTGGCGGCGCGCCTCGACGACATCGAGGTGGGCGAGGAGCAGGATCGGCTTATGGGCGCCGGTGCCGCGGAGCCGGGCGACGAGGTTCCGGTTCCTGGGTCGCGGCCCCACGACCTGCACGTCGGCGGCGTGGAAGCCCGCATCGCGCAGCCGCGTCGCCATCGCCTCGGCGGCGGGCGTCGTATTGCCGGCGCTCAGGGTCGTGTTGATGCCGATGAGCTGGCGGAAGATGTCGCGGGCGAGCGCCCGGTCGGCGTCCGGTTCGCTCGACGGAGCGGCTGCCGGCGCGGCTGGAGCGGCCGTCTGGGCGTCCGCCGACTGCGGCCGCCACGCCGGCGCCAGAGTGCTCGCAAGCAGGAGCGCGGCCGCGTACCGGGTCATCATGGCTGGACTCGGGGGAGGAAGGGGGCGGTGGGTCGGGCGGTGGGTCGGGCGCTGGGCGGTGGGTGGGCGGCGGCTGGGGCGGCAGAGACGACAACACCCCTGCGGGCGAGGCCCACAGGGGTGTGTCGATCTGAGTGCCGGCGACGGCCTACTCTCCCGCGCCCTCTCGGGCGGAGTACCATCGGCGCTGTAGGGCTTAACGATCGTGTTCGGAATGGGAACGAGTGTGGCCCCTACGC
>JAJPIS010000054.1 GCA_021324635.1 Gemmatimonadota bacterium | reverse complement strand
CGGGCGGCGGGACATGGCGACCGGCGAACGGCGGGCGGCATGAATGCCGCCCCTACGCGCGGGGCGGCCTGGCGGCCGCCCCTACCACGCGGTCGGGTGTGTCGCTTGCTTTTGCTGGACGGCCGGTAGCTCAGTGGTAGAGCGAGCGACTCATAATCGCCAGGTCGCAGGTTCGATCCCTGCCCGGCCGACTCCACGGACCAGGACGCGACCGCATGTTCGCCCGTTCGTGCGGGGGGTCTGGCGGGCTGGGCGAGGCGACGTCAGACGGGTGCCGGCGCCGCGCTCGGTGTGACGCGCTGGCGTCGCTCGAGGCGACGCCGGAGGGCGAGCGCGGGCACCTCGACCAGCCTGTACGACGCCAGCGCGCAGCACGCGACGAGCACGAGACTCACCGGGAACGTCGTCCACCACGCCTCCGACCGCGCATCCAGGAACGGCTGCTGCCAGAGGTAGAGCGAGTAGCTGAGCACCCCGACGCGTCGGAGCGGCGCGCGATTCAGCACTCGACCGACGGCGCCCGCGGGCGTGCGCACGAAATAGTCGATCATTGCCGCGATCCCGAGATTGACCAGCGGCGCGCCGACGAGGGCTTGCATCCGCGGCCGGTCCTGCGCGGCGATCACCAGGATGCCAACGGCCACGATCGCGATCCCGGCAGGCGTGAGGATTCGCCGGTACCACGCGGTCGCCCACAGGCGCTCGCGCATCCCCGCCAGCAGCCCGCCGGCCGCGAGCGCGTCCGCCACCGTCTCGAAGGTGTAACCGACCCCCACGTGCGCCGCCGGCGTCCCGTACCATTCGGCGAGCCGGACGGCCGGCACCACGCACAGGACGGCGAGCGCGACGTGGAGCCCGCGCGACCGGCCGAGCGCCACGAGCGTGATCGGCCAGAGCAGATAAAACTGCTCTTCGACGGCGAGCGACCAGGCGTGCCCGACGATCCACGCATGGTCCGGGTGATAGTTCGCGGTGTAGGTGAGCGCATGCAGCAGGTCCCCTGACCGGAGCGTCACCATGCCGCAGGCGCCGAGGAGCGCGACGCACGCCAGGTACCCGTAGTAGGCCGGGCAGATGCGGAGCACGCGGCGCAGGTAGAATGTGCCGATCCGGATCGTGCCGGTGCGCTCCATCTCGGTGAGCAGGAGTCCGGTGATCAGGAATCCCGAGAGCACGAAGAAGACGCGGACACCGAGCGCGCCCGTTCCGACGATCTCGGCCTGGGCGGCGGAGAGCGGGAAGCCCCGCGTCCCACCCAGATGCGCGAGCAGCACCAGGCCGATCGCGACGGCTCGCATGCCGTCCAGCGAGGGGATGCGTATCCCCGATGACCGATCGGCGCCCATAGCCATGCCCCGTGCGGGGGGTCAAACGCATGAGCTCTTCGTGGGGGCTCGAACCTGCGAGACGGCGGAGCCTGGGTCAAGTGTTCGAGGACTTGACGGTCGAGGGCGGGACTCCGGGGCGCGCCCGGGACCCGGGCCCGCGAGCGGTCATCCTCTCCCAGTCCGACGAGCGGTCCCGCTCGGTCGCGATGCAGGCCTCGACGTCCGCGTGCCCGCCGGTCCGCTCGAGCCGGCGCGCTTCGGCATCGAGCCGTCGGATGGCGGCGAGCTTGTCGTCCTGGCCGAGCTTCGCGCGCTGCACGGCGTCGGTGAGCACACGGATGGTCCGGTCGTAGACGCGGAGCGGTACCGGGTACGGATGGCCGTCCTTGCCGCCGTGCGCCAGCGAGTAGCGGGCCGGATCGCTGAACCGGGCCGGCGCACCGTGCACGACCTCGCCGACCAGCGCCAGCGCGAACACGGTCCGGGCGCCCACGCCCGGCGTGAGCAGGAGGTCGGCGAAGTCCGTCGGCCCGCGCGCCTGCGCGGCGGCCAGCGCCGCATGGAGCCGGCGCCCCATGACATCCTCGGCGCGCACCTCGTGGTGAAAGGGCAGCTCCAGTGCCGGCGCGGGCCTCCCGGCGCCGGACAGGGACGACGCCGGCCACCCGGGCCGCGCCGACCAGGCCGACCGGGCCCGCCGGAGCGCGTGCGCGATCGCTGCCGGACCGTCGTGAACGAGCGCCACCTGGGCGGTCCGGGCGGGCGCCGCGCGGGGGTCGACCAGGTTGACGATCGGTTCCGCGCGCGGCGGCCCGTCGATGGCGGCGTGCGGTGCATCGACGAAGCTCGTGACCCGCTCGCTGAGCCAGTGGTAGCGGCGTGCTTCCCGCCGGTCCGCGCACATGCCCTGCTGGACCACCGCCCATCGACCGTCGTCGGCGAGCACGAACCCGTGGAGGTAGAGATCGTACCCGTCCTGGACGGCCGCGCCATCGACCTTGGCGACCAGGCGACTCGTGCGGGCGAGCGCGTCACCGTCGGTGCCGAGGCGCGCCGCGAGCGCCATGAGCTCACCGGGCGTCTTCCGCGACTGGGCGCCGCGTCCGCCGCAGACGTGGATGCCGAGCTCCCACTCCACCGGCGCGAGGCCGCGCTTGAGCGCGCCCAGCACCGACGTCGTGATGCCCGAGGAGTGCCAGTCCATCCCCATCACGGCGCCGAACGCCTGGAACCAGTGCGGGTGTGCGAGGCGCCGGAGGAACTCGTCCCGCCCGTACTCGAGGACGATCGCCTCGGTGATGACCCGCCCGAGCCGCGCCATACGTCCCGACAGCCACCCCGGGACGCGCCCGTGATGAAGCGGCAGCACCGCCGTTCCGGTCGGCCCCATGGCCGCATGCTAGCCGCCGCGGATGGCGGGCGCCAGCCGACTGTTACCCGAGAGGGGCGGCGATCTCCGGGACGCGATCCATCACCGCGAGGTGGTCGGATGCACGCTTCAGGGTCCGTGACGACAGGACGTCCAGCACGACCGCACAGAGCAGTAGCTGGAATCCGAGCAGGACCGGCAACGCGGCGAGGATGACGGTGCCGGCAGAGGCCAGCCGCCCGGTCTCAACCGACCGAATCCACTGCGCGCCGCCGAAGATGATCCCGAAGGCGAGCAGCGGGATCCCGGTCAGCGCAGCCACGGACACGACGCCGAAATCCTCAATCAGGTAGCGCCAGTAGAAGCGGCGCAGCATCCCTCTGAGCAGCAGGCCGGGGAACGTCAGCAGGATCCGGCCCAGTCGCATCGAGCTCCGCTCGCCCGCGTACCGGGCGGGCATCGCCACGTCGATCACCCTGGCGCCGGCGATGTTGAGCTCGATGAGGGTGCTGATCTCGAAGAAGTACCGATCGCTGAGCTGATCGAGCGGAATCCGCCGCAGCATTGAGGCCGTGATTGCGGTGTACCCGTTGGTGATGTCGAGCATGTTCCAGTAGCCCGATGCGGCCTTGCCGGCAAACGACAGGCATGCGTTCCCGAACAGGCGCGCGCGCGGCATACGACGAAGGGCGTCGAGATCCACGAACCGGTTGCCCTTGGCGTAGTCGGCGAGACCCGCGCCCACGGCCGCGATCAGTGGCCCGAGGTGATCGCCGGACATCTGTCCATCGCCGTCCATCTTCACGCAGATGTCGGCGCCGCGGCTGAGTGCCGCAGCGTACCCGGCCTTGACGGCCGCTCCGACGCCGCCATTTCGGGCGCGCCGCACGAGAACGACCCGACCGTCGCCGAGCGCCTCGATCCGCCGTACGGTGTCGTCGGTCGACGCGTCGTCGACGGCGATGATGAGCCCCACATCGTCCGGGATCGACTGGATCACGTCGGCGATCTGGCCCGCCACGTTGAAGCACGGAATGATGACCGCCACCAGCCACTCAGCCCGCTCGCGGTCTCGCATGCGTTCCGGAGCGTGGGTCGTGTCCGTCGGGGTTCGCCAACCGGCTGCCAGGATCGCCATCTCAGGATGGTCCGGGTCGCCGGACTGCGTAGACGGCCCACGCGGTATCGGCATACATGGGCGCGCCGAGCGCCCGGCGAAGCTGCGCGGTCAGGGACTGGGGTGACGCTGCGACGATGGGGGCGAGATACCGATCTTGCACGACGAGGAAATCCGCTCCCGATGTCCGAAGGAAGTCGGCGAGGAGATCACGGTTCAGGGCCACCTGGAGCTCGAGCAGGCCGCCGGGGTGAAATGCCCCATCGACTACGTGAAACGACGCCTGCTGCCAGTAGAACGTCATAGGAATGGCCGCGTTGTAGATCCGAGCCCCGGCCGCAGCGCTTCGGCGAACGGCGCCGAAGGCGCAGGTGTCCGCACACCCGCCAAACGCGAACGAGCGCTGCTCGGCCGGATCGGTCGGCACCCGGGTGTGCAGCAGGGCCTTGGCGTATCGCGGGGCGCTCAGCGTCGGGCCGATGAGCAGTCCGGCGGCAATCACCCACTCACGGACCGGCCGCCCCGCGAAGCGGTGCCACCGGGCCACGCGGATGGCCTCCGCGGTCTCGCCGTCCGCCGCAACGGCGCCGTCCGCGGACCGCCCCCTCCGGGCGGCCGCTGCGGCATCGGCTCGTCGTTCGACTACCGCCCTCAGGGAGTCGAGCACAAGGGCGGCGCACACAATCGCCAGCGGGATCCAGTAGGCGTACCGGATGAGGTACGTCGTCGCGACCCAGGTACCTGTCGCATACCAGGCTGCCGCGAGAAGATCGAGGGCGCGGCCCCTGGCCAGTCGCCGCACGAGGAGCAGCGACGCCGGGAAGAGCAGCGCGTAGCCGAGGAGCGGCGGCCCGCGCAGCGGCCCGTCGACCGTCGATGTCACGACTCGGAGTGGCAGCGCGAGCAGGTCGGTTGGGACGTAGCTCAGACCTCGGCGGAGATCCGCCGCCTGGGCCGCCAGGTCCGCCGGACTCCAAAACGGGGCCGGCCGGCCGAGTGCATGCGCGACGAGCGGCGTCACGGGATCGCCGGTGAACGCGAGGTTGCGGATATACCAGACGGATCCCGCGGCCAGCAGCACGGTGAGGTACGCCGCGAGCGGGCGACGGCGCAGCCGATACCACGCTATGCCAATGAAGAGCGGGACGAAGAGGACGTTCGTGACCTTGAGGCTCAGACACGTCGCCCCACAGATCGCGGCCGGGATGGTCTGACCGACCGTGACGTGTTCCTGCGCGGCCGAGGCGGCGTTCACGGACCCCTCGTCCCGCAGGGCGAACAGCGCATAGATGGCGACGGTGAGAAAGCACATGATCGGCACATCGACGAGCGCGACGTCGAGGATGTCCATCACCGCCGGCGTGAGAAGGAATGCCAGGCGCGCCACGCGGACCACGGGTGTCGCGACGTGGAGCCGTGTCAGCCAGGCCCCGATGCACCACGCCGTGAGCACGCCGGTGAGCCAGCTGAGGAGATGCGCGAGGGGCGGCGAGCCCAGCATGAGAGCGACGCCGAGCAGGGTCTGCCAGGTCAGCGTGTAGAGGGGATACGCGAGGTGTGGGTCGACGGTCAGGTGACCGACGGCCACCCACTGCTGCGGATACGCGAGGTGGTACGAGACCTCATCCCACCGATACGGCGGCAGCAGCGCGGGGAGGGACCACACGAGCGCCACCAGTGTCGCGACGGGGGCATCCCGCACGACGCCCGCGACCACGTTCGGGAACGCCGCCACGGCTCGCGGCGCGCTGAGGACGATCGCGACCGCGGCGGCGACGACGGCCCACCACACGTAGGCATGGACGAGAGCGAGGATCGTCGTGACGAGGCCGAGCACCGCAAGTCCGGTCGTCAGCGTCACGACGAGCACGTCGGCCGGCGCGCGCAGCCGGAGGCGATGACAGGCGTGCGATCCCGCCGCCCAGGCGACCACGCAGACCGCGGCCAGCAGGGCGAACGAGCGCGCCCAGAGCCCGAGCACCGCGGGGTCGACGAAGTTCCCCCAGGCGATGAAATCGACCGACCGCGACCAGGCGCTGCCCAGCGCACCCACCGTCGGAGCCCTCCGGGATTGGCGGCGTGACGCCTAGAGGACGCGGGAGCCGGGCATTCGTTTCCCCCGATTCCTCCGCGGTCACCCGGCCTCGGCGCGACACCCCGTGCTACCTCGGTCCGGGCGCTCGCGTTAGGTTTCCCACCGCGGTCGCGTAGCTCAGCTGGTTAGAGCGCTGGTCTCACATACCAGAGGTCGGGGGTTCGATCCCCTCCGCGACCATCG
>JAJPIS010000050.1 GCA_021324635.1 Gemmatimonadota bacterium | reverse complement strand
GGTCACCTCGCGCAGCGCCTCTCGGCCGCCTACTGGGAGGAGCACCGGCTCCTGCCGGTCGCGCTCACCGAGACGGAGGTGGTGATTGCCGCCGGCGACGCGGTCGACCCGACCGTGCTCGACGAGCTCTGTTGGGTCTACGACCGGCGGGTCCGGGTCGTCGCGGCGCCGGCGGCGGAGGTGCACGCCGCGATCCTGTCCGTCCAATCGACGGCGGCCGCCGACTCCGGAGGCACGGAGCTTCGGGGAGCCGACCTCGTGCTCCTGTCCGCGGAGCACGATGCGATCGACGACGTGCGCGCGCTCGCCAATCAGGCGCCGGTCATCAAGCTCGTGAACCTCATGATCCTCGAGGCACTCGGCGCCCGCGCCAGCGACATTCACATCGAGACGGTTCCCGATGGGCTCCGCGTGCGCTACCGCATCGATGGGGTGCTCCAGGACGTATCGCACGCGCCGCGGCAATTCCAGGCGGCGGTCATCAGTCGCCTCAAGATCATGGCGGGGCTGAACATCGCCGAGCGGCGCCTGACCCAGGATGGTCGGATCCGCCTCCGCCTCTCGGATCGTGAGCTCGACCTGCGGGTGTCCATCGCGCCCACGCTGCACGGCGAGGGCGTCGTCCTGCGCGTGCTCGATCGCGGGGCCGGCGTGCGCGATCTCGACGACCTCGGGCTCGGCGAGACCGTGCAGCGCGAGCTCGAGCGGCTGATCCGCCAGCCGCACGGCATCATCCTCGTGACCGGACCGACGGGATCGGGGAAGACGACGACGCTCTACGGCGCGCTCACGCGGCTCAACGCGCCCGCCGTGAAGATCGTCACCGTGGAGGATCCGGTCGAATATCAGATCGAGGGGGTCACCCAGATCCCGGTGAACCCCAAGACCGGCCTGACCTTCGCGGCCGCCCTGCGGTCGATCCTTCGGCACGATCCGGACGTGATCATGGTCGGGGAGATGCGCGATCGCGAGACCGCCGACATCGCGATCCAGGCGGCGCTGACCGGGCATCTGGTCCTGTCGACGTTGCACACCAACGATGCACCGAGCGGGGTCGCGCGGATGGTCGACATGGGGATCGAGCCGTACCTCGTCACGGCGACGGTCACCGGCATCCTCGCCCAGCGCCTCGTTCGGATGGTGTGCGCGGCCTGCGCGGAGGAGTACCGCCCAGCCGCCGAGCTGTTGGCCGACTTCGACGGGATCCGCGGCGACCTTCCGCGCCCCCAGTTCCGGCGAGGTCGCGGCTGCGAGGCGTGCAGCGGGACCGGGTATCGGGGGCGGACCGGCATCTACGAGTTGATGCGCATCACGGACGAGACGCGGGCGCGCATCCTGTCGGGGCTGCCGGTTACCGCCCTTCGGGCGCAGGCGAGGGCGGACGGGCTGGTGCCGCTCCGGGCGTCGGGCTGGGCGGCCGCCTGCGTCGGACTGACGACGCTCGAGGAGGTCATTCGCGTGACGCGCGACGAGGCACGATGACCACCGCCTACCGGTATCGCGCCGTCACGCCGTCCGGACAGTTGATCGAGGGCACGGCGCGGGCCCCGTCACGCCCGGAGCTGCTCGGAGCGCTTCGCGAGCAGCGACTCTACCCGGTGACGGTCGAGGAAGTGGCGTCGGTCACCGGGGATCGCGCCGATCGGCGCCTCGGACGCCGCGCCGCCGTGACCCTGTGGGCGCGGAGCACGGCGACGCTGCTCCGCGCCGGGGTGCCGCTCGATCGCACGCTCATGTTCACCGGCGGGCACGCGGGGCATGCCGGGCTGGCGGCGACGATCGCGGAGCTTCGCCGCGCGATCCAGGGGGGCGGCAGCCTCGCGGACGCGCTCGCCCGCCATCCCCGCTACTTCGATCCGCTCGTCGTCGCCTCGGTGGCGGCCGGCGAGTCGACCGGGTGCCTGGACACCGTGTTCGAGCGGGTGGCCGAGCATCTCGAGGAGAGTGCCGAGCTGCGCTCCACGGTGCAGTCGGCGCTGCTGTATCCGGCGCTCATGTCGGTCGTGGCCACCGTCGGCCTCGCGATCCTCCTCGGCTTCGTCGTTCCGAAGTTCGCGAGCGTTCTCGCCGACGCCGGGGGCCAGTTGCCGGCGACGACGCGCTTCCTCATGCGCGCGAGCGCCGTCGTGACCGGTGGCTGGTGGGCGTGGCTCCTCCTCGGTGCGGCGGCGCTGTACGCGGTCCCTCGCATCCTGGCTCGGCCGCGCGTGCGCCAGCGCTGGCACACGGCGAGGCTCCGGATCCCCTGGGTCGGCGAGTTCGAGCGCACGTACATCGCGGCCCGCTTCGCCCGCACGCTCGGTCTGTTGCTCGGGAGTGGCATGCCGGTGCTCCCGGCGCTCGGTATCACGCGGGCGTCCGTCTCGAACGCCGCCATCCGCGAGGTGCTCGACCGGGCGGTGGCCGCCGTGTCCGGCGGGAGCGCGCTCGCGACCGCGCTGGCCGGCGCGCTCCCGCCCCTGGCGCAGCAGCTACTGGCCGTCGGTGAGGAGAGCGGGCGGCTGGACGAGCTCTGTCTCCGGGTCGCCGACGCCTACGACGCCGAGGTTCGACGAACCCTGCGTCTGCTCGTGGCCCTCATCGAGCCGGCCATGATCCTCCTCTTCGGCGGACTCGTCGGCTTCGTCGCACTCGCGATGCTCCAGGCGATCTACGGCATCAATCTCAACCGCTTCTGAGGTGCGCCATGCGTCCGTCTCGTGTCGCTCGTCGGTCCGGCTTCACGCTCATCGAGCTTCTCGTCGTCATTGTCGTCATCGGACTCCTGGCGGGGCTCGTCGGGCCCCGCATCATGGGTCGGGTCTCGGAGGCGAAGAGCGCCACGGCTCGGACCCAGATCGAGCTCCTGGCCACGGCGCTGGACAACTACCGGCTCGACACGGGCTCGTACCCGACGACCGACCAGGGGCTCGACGCACTCCAGGCGCGCCCGACGCGCGAGCCGGTGCCATCCAACTGGGCGGGTCCGTATCTCCAGAAGGCAGTGCCCGCGGACCCGTGGGGCCGGCCATACAACTACATGAGCCCCGGAGAGCACAACGCCGCCGGCTACGACCTCTGGTCGCTCGGGCGTGACGGACAGCCCGGCGGCGACGGGGACGACGCCGACGTGACCAACTGGCGGTGACGCACGGCGGCTGCGCACGACCGCGCCGCTCGGGCGTCACCCTTCTCGAGCTGCTGGTCGTGCTGTGCCTCATCGGGCTCGTCGCCGCAGTCGTCGCACCGGCGATCCGGGCGCCGGCGCCCGCTCGCCCCGCGCTGGAGCAGCTGATGCTCGCGGCGCGAGAGGCCGCGGCCCGTCGGGGCGAGGTCGTCTATCTTCGGATCGACGCCTCCGGTCGCTGGCGCATGGAGGGCGCGGCGTCCCCGTCACCGGGCGTGATCGCCGGAGGGCAGATCGCGCCGCCGGGTCCCGCGCCGGTGACGGTGATCCTGTCACCGATCGGTACCTGCGCCGTGGACGTACCGACCGCGGCCGCGGGCGCCGCGGTGGGACTCGACCCGCTCACCTGCCAACCCGGCCCGAGCCGTCCCCCCCCGACCCCGCCGGCGCCGCCGGCGCCGCCGGCGCCAGTGAGTCGAGGGCCGCCGGCAGAGTGAAGCTGACGCACGTGCCCACGCCGAGCGTGCTCACCAGCTCCACCGCACCGTGGTGGGCTTCCACGGTCTGCCGAGCGATCGCGAGTCCGAGGCCGGTGCCCCCCGGCTTGTGGGTCACATAGGGCTCCCACACCCGGCCGAGCTGATCCGGCGCGATGCCCGCGCCGGTGTCGTGCACCGAGAGGCGGACGGCCGGAACTGGCTCGACGCCGTTCGGGGGGGTCATCGTCGTGGTCTCGACCCGGACCGCGACCCGACCCCCGCGCGCTCCCTCGCCCCCTGGGCCGCACGCGTCGCACGCGTTGAGCAGGACATTCGAGAAGGCGCGGGCCAGGGCGTCGTAGTGGCCGCGCACGAGGGGGACGTCATCGTCGATGTGGACCGTCACATCGAGGTGCGGCGGCACGGTCGTCTTTGCCGTGTAGCGCACCATCTCCCCGACGTCGATCTCGGCCATCGGCCCCTCCGGCAGGCGACCGAACTGCGAGAAGCTCCGGGCCATCGCTTCCAGCCGCGCCGACTCGGTGGCCAGCACCTCGACGGGGTCGCGGAGCACGGGCGGCACGTCACGCTCGAGGCGCGCGATGGCGAGGCGGATCGGGGTCAACGGATTCTTCAGCTCGTGGGCGACCTGTCGCGCCGTCTCCCGGAACGCGCGCAGCCGCTCCGCCTCCAGGGCCCGGGCCCGGCCGGCCTCGAGATCGCCGGCCATCCGTTGCATGCGCGACCGCAGGACAGCGAACTCCGGTGCGCCGCGGCGGGGCGGGCCAGCCGGGAGCGGCAGGCCGCGCGCGATCCGGTCGGTCCATCCCACCAGCTCGTCGAGTGGTCGGCTGAGTTGGCGGGCGAGATGCCCGGCCACGCGCGAGGCCACGACCGCCAGGAGGACCAGCGCGCCTGCCGCCGTGGCGAGCACGACCGGCACGGCCCGCGTGGCGAGGTACTGGTATCGGCGCGCTTCGGTGACCGAGAGCGTCAGCTCCTGCTCGTGGGCCGCGAGCGCCGCTCGCGTCCGGGGTGAGAGCGAATCGGCGCGCGCCGCCGCCAACGCCCGCTCGCCGCTCGCCGCGACGCGATCCCATGCGGCACTCCCACTGAGCAGCGGCAGCGCGGTGCTCAGGGTCGTGGCCCACAGGAGCGTGAGGACCGCCGCCGGCACGACGGCGAAGAGCGAGAGTGTCACGAAGAGGCGCGTGCGAAAGCGCGGGGGCGCCATGGGACCAGTATATCGACGGGGGTCCGGGCCAACTATGGGGTCGTCGGGCCGGGAACCTTACCCATCTCCCGGTGCGCGGGTACATTACGCCCGATACGGCAGAAAGGGTGACCCACCCCTCGCCCCGCCCCCACTCCATGAGCGTCTCGACACGCTCGGTCGTGCTCGGCGGGGCCGCCCTCCAAGTTTTCACGACGCGTACATGCATTCACGTTCCCCCCGCCATTCGCCGGCCCGTCCCGGCGCTGCGGTCCACCGTCCGGCACGCGGACCGGCCGCCACTCCCCCGTCTCCATCGCTGTCGCACCCGGTCGCCATCGCCGCGCCACTGACCTACGCGCCAAACGCCGCCCTCCTCATCGATTTCGACAACGTCACGATGGGGATCCGCTCCGACCTCCAGACGGAGCTCAGAAACCTCCTCGCGTCGGACATCATCAAGGGCAAGGTGCAATTGCGGCGCGCCTACGCCGATTGGCGGCGCTACCCGCAGTATGTCGCGCCGCTCGCCGAGTCGTCGATCGACATGATCATGGCGCCGGCGTACGGGTCGTCCAAGAAGAACGCGACCGACATCCGGCTGGCCATCGATGCCCTGGAGCTGGTCTTCACCCGCCCCGAGATCGGGACCTACATCCTGCTCTCGGGCGACTCGGACTTCTCGACGCTCGTCATCAAGCTCAAGGAGTACGGCAAGTACGTGATCGGCGTCGGGATCCGCGAGTCGTCGAGCGACCTGCTCGTCATGAACTGCGACGAGTATTACAGCTACAACACGCTCGCCGGTCTGGTGCGGGCGGACACGGAGACGGATGAGGGCGGCGTCCGGCGCGATCCATGGGAGCTGGTGAGTGAGGGGATCGCCCGCATGCAGCGCAACAACGATGTCATGCGCGCGGATCGGCTCAAGCAGGTCATGCAGGACATCGACAGCAGCTTCGATGAGAAGAACCTCGGGATGTCGAAGTTCTCGCGCTTCGTGCAGGAGGCGGCGCAGCGCGGCCTGTTGACGCTCACGAAGCTCGAGAACGGTCAGCTCGAGGTCGCCCCCCCGGGTACCGATGGGTCGCGGACGCTCGACGCCGGAGCGCAGGGTGGCGCGGCGGACGCCGCCGGCGTGGCTGACGGGCGGGCACCGGAGCGCGCGGCCGAGCGCGAGGAGCGCGGGCGCCGTGGACGGCGCGGGCGGGGGCGTGGGCGTGAGGGCCGCGGCCCCCGCGACTCGAGTGCCACGCTCACCCTCGCCGAGCCGCCGGCCGACACCGGGGAGTTCCCGGCGGTCCACGAGGGATCGGGGGCGGGCGAGGCTCCGCGGATCGAGGACACGCAGGCCGCGACGAGCGCGGCACCGGCGATCGGAGCCTCGGGCGAGCGGTTGACGCGCGATGAGGCGTTCACGCTCGTGCGGCGCGCGGTCGCCTCGCTCGTGCGCGATGACGAGACGGCGCTCGCGTCCGATGTCCGCGCCCGCGCCTTCGAGCTGCTCGGGCGCGACAGCGAGAGCCTCGGCGATCGGAACTTCTCGCGCATTCTGCGTGACGCGCATGACGCCAACGTCATCGATCTCCGCCGGCAGGGTGATGACTACACCGTCGCCCTTGCCGCCGCCGCGACGCCGGTCGCGCAGCAGCTCAACCAGGCGGTGGCGGCGCGCGGGGGGGACACGGGTGCCGCCGCCGCCGGTGGGACGCCAGGCCTCTTCGTGGCACCCCAGGCGCCGGTGAGCCCCGCGCTGCCCCGCGGGCTCGGACTGCGGACGACGCGGCGCGGTGGCGGGGCCGCGCGGATCAGCGGGCCACCGCCCGAGCTGCTCACACTCGGTGTGGTCGACGTCGGCCCGATCGGCACCGGGCGAAGCGGGGCCGCCGATCTCCGATCCACGGGGGCGGCCGATGCGTCGCCGGTGGTGCCCACCCCGATGCCCGAGTCGGGGGCTCCGGCCGACCTGGCGGCCCCCCAGGTCGACGCCGGTCACACCGGTGCCGCGACGAGCGCCCCCGCGCCCGAGGTCGCCGATACGTCACCGTCCTCGGCGACTCACGGTCGGGCGGCGAAGCGTCCCCGCTCCCGCCCACGCGCCAAGCGTGCCGGCGGTCGCGCCGCGACCTCCGCGGGCGCATCGACCAACGCCGCGCCAGCGGCCGCCGCCTCGGGCGCCGAGGGCGCTACGCGGCCCAAGCGAGGGGGGCGCAGCCGCGCGGCGTCCAAGGGCGCCGACCGAGCGGACCGCTAGGCGCCGCGCGCCCGAGGCGGTGAAGCTGCCGCGAGCCGCCCGGGCCGAGCGCGCGGAGCGCGGGGAGCGCGGGGAGCGCGGGGAGCGCGGGGAGCGCGGGGAGCGCGGGGAGCGCAGGGAGCGCGGGGAGCGCAGGGAGCGCGGGGAGCGCAGGGAGGACCTGGAGCACCTGCCCCTGGGGCGCGCCTTTTATGAGCGCGATGTCGATGTCGTGGCTCGAGAGCTCCTGGGCGCCGTGCTCGAGTCGGACTCGCGTGAGGGACGCGCGAGCGGCCGGATTGTCGAGACGGAGGCCTACCTCGGCCCGCACGATCCGGCGAGCCATGCCGTGGTCGGGCTCACGTCGCGCACGCGCGATCTGTTCGGACCGCCCGGCACGGCGTACGTGTACTTCATCTACGGGATGCATTGGTGTGTCAACGCCGTCGCCGTGCACCATGGCTCCGGCGCCGCGGTGCTCATCCGGGCGGTGGAGCCGGTGGAGGGCGTCGAGCTGATGCGTCTCCGCCGCTGGGGCGCACGCGCCACCGCCGGGGCCGGCCCGACTGACGGTGGCTCGCGCACGAGGCGTCGGGATACGGACCTCACCAACGGGCCCGGAAAGCTCTGCGCGGCGCTCGGCATCGATGGGTCCTGGAGCGGGCGCCCGCTCTGGGAGCCGCCCCTCCTGGTGCGTCGCGGCGCGTCCGTCGCTGACACCGACGTCGCCGTGTCGCCGCGCATCGGCGTCACGCAGGCCGCCGCCGCGCTACACCGCTACTTCATCCGCGGCCATCCGTCGGTCTCGCGCACGCCGGCCGGAATGCGCGTCGTACCGTTCGCCCGACCGCAGCCGGGCGGCGGCTGATCGGACCGAGTGGCTAGAGGTGCTCCAGCGAGGCGACGTTCACCCGGATGCCCGCCTGGAACTCGATGAAGCCCTGGTCGGTGAAGAAGTACGGGTTGTACTGGTTGTAGCTGAGCGGGAACAGCTTCCCCTGACCGTAGACCGAGAACCGGCTCAGTTGGAGCTGGAGACCGGCCGTGATCACGGGGCTGACCCAGTCGGCGGCCTGGTCGCGGTACTGCGAGCCGTAGTAGTTCGGGAACCACTGGGCCGCGGGCGTGAGGGCCGGCGGTGGTGACGTCGTGACGCTGCCCTGAATGAAGTTGGCGCTGATACCGGCACCGATGTACGGGCGGATCGGGCCATGCCCCGGGAACGCCATCAGGCTCGCCGTGATGTGGCGCGAGTTCCGGACCTTGGCCTGTGCGTAGTACCCGATGTTGGAGAAGTTCGTCAACGTCGTGTCCTTGTACAACCGGCCGACGTCGGTATACGTCAGCCCCCGCGCCGAGAAGAAGCTCTGATCGAAGGTCACGAGCGCGGCCATGTGCGTGCGCGTGATCAGCCAATCGAGGCTCAGGGCCGGCGCGTTCGCGTGCGCCGTGGCCGAGGTCCAGTACGTCAGCGTGCCGCCACCCAGCCCCCAGAACCAGGAGTTGTTGAACAGGCGCCCCTGTTGTGCATGGCCCGTCGCCGGCACCGCCGCGAGGAGCGCGAGCCCGGTTGTCAGGCTACGAGTCAGCCGCATGACAAGACCTCAGAGTGGATTGAGAGCGTCCGGGGCATCGCGCCCGGCGGCGAGCGTGCGGCCCCGCCGATTCAACGGTCAGACGAGGACAACGGGCCCGGCGTCACGGCCGTTTTGCCCGCCGTCCTGCATGGTCCATCTGCCGACGGCGCGTGGCCTGCGCGGGCCGCCGGTGTCGCGAAAATCGGGCACGGCGCGCGGCCGCAGCCGCCACGCGGCGAAATCGGTCAGATCGCCCGCCCGTCCCGCGGTCGGCGGGCGCGATGATGGCGCCGTGGGCACGTGGGCGTGCGGATGCACGACTGCCCCTGGCACCGGGAACAGCAACGGCGGGTGCGGACCGCCCAGCTTGCCGGGAACCGTCGTGACGGCGTAATCTCCGGCATGGCCGTCGTGCCGCTGCACGTCGACGAGTTCCGGACGCCGGTGCACGGGACGGTGTTCGGCGAGCGCACGCAGGTCGTGCATCGGTTGCGGGCGGGAGACCAGTTGATCCTCGGCCCCGATCCGCCGTGCGCCGAGGTGCCCGCGGTCTGGGTCCACGCCCGCGGTGGCGACGTGATCGGCCACGTCCCGCTCCAGATCGCGGCCTGGCTGGCGCCCTGGATGCTGGAGGGCGGCCGCTGTCAGGCGCGCGTGGAGAAGGTCGGCTCCGACGACATCGAGAGCTGGCGCCGGTTGGTCATCCGGATCGTCTGCCGGGTCGCACAGCCGAGCGGCCTACCCGACGACTGACCCGCGCCCCGCGCGGATCCCTTCGGCCCCGCGTCGCCGGCGGCACGGTCACCGCGCCCACCGCACGGCGGCACCGGCCCGGCGGCACCGGCCCGGCGGCACCGGCCCGGCGGCACCGGCCCGGCGGCACCGGCCCGGCGGCACCGGCCCGACGGCACCGGCCCGGCGGCACCGGCCCGGCGGCACCGACATCGCGTCCCGTCATTGCCGTTCCCGGTGCCCGCGTGGCCATGTGCCACGACCGCATCACCGTTGCACCGCGCCGTTGGTGTTCCCGGCGCCGGGCGGTTGGCGGGCGGCATGAATGCCGCCCCTCCGGTGCGTCCCACGCGCCCACGGCGGCGCCGTCATCGCGCGCGCCGTTGGTGTTGCGGCGCCGGGCAATCACCCACCCGCGTGCCCGCACGCCGCCACGGTCGCGTCATTCCACGCCCGCCGTTGTCGTTCCCGGCGCCGGGGCAATCGCGCACCCGCGTGCCCGCACGCCGCCACGGTCGCGTCATTCCACGCCCGCCGTTGTCGTTCCCGGTGCCAGGGGCAAATCGCGAAGCGATTTGCCCCTGGCACCATCCAACAAACCCATTCCGTTGGTGTCCGCGGGACGCGGGGCCGGGTGACATGCCGAACGGCGGACGGCGGGCGGCATGAATGCCGCCCCTACACGGGGCGGCCTGGCGGCCGCCCTACCGCAACCCGACCTGCCGTCCGACGCGCTTGAATGCGTCGACCGCGCGATCGATGTCGTCGCGCGTGTGGGCCGCGCTCAACTGACACCGGACCCGCGCCACGCCCTGCGGCACGACCGGATATCCAAAGCCGGTCACGAAGATGCCCTCGTCGAGCAGTAGCTCGCTCATGCGGATCGCCGTGGCGGTCTCACCGACGATGATCGGCACGATCGGCGTCTCGCCGGGGAGCGGGCTGAACCCGGCCTCGGTGATCTGCTCGCGGAAGTACCGTGCGTTGTCTTGCAGGCGCCGCACGCGCTCCGGGTGCTGCTGGACGTACTCCACCGCGGCCAGCGCGCTCGCGGCGACCGTCGGCGGCAGCGCGTTGGAGAAGAGCTGCGGGCGCGATCGCTGCGTCAGCATGTCGCACACCACCGCCGGACCGGCGACGAACCCGCCCGAGGCGCCACCCAGCGCCTTGCCGAGGGTCGACGTGATGATGTCGACCTCGCCGAGCACGCCGTGATGCTCGGCCGTCCCCCGGCCCGTCGCCCCGAGCACGCCCGTCGCGTGCGAGTCGTCGAGCGCGACCACCGCCCCGAACCGCCGCGCGATCTCGAGGATCTCCGGGAGCTTCGCGATGCTCCCCTCCATCGAGAACACCCCGTCGGTCCAGATGATCTTCCGCCGCGCGCCGCGCGCGCTCTCCAGCTTGGCGACGAGATCGTCGAGATCCCCGTGCTTGTAGACGGCGGTCGTACACTTCGTGATCGCCTTGGCCAGCCGGATCGAGTCGATGATCGACGCGTGGTTGAGCGCGTCGGAGGCGACGAAGTCGCCTTCGCGGAGCACCGTCGGGGTCAGCGCCTCGTTGGCGTTCCAGGCCGAGAGGAAGGTCAAGGACGCCTCGGTCCCGACGAAGCGGGCGAGCGCCGCCTCGAGGGTCCGATGGATCGCGAACGTCCCGCAGATGAATCGGACGCTCGCCGTCCCCGCGCCGTAGCGCCGGAGGCCGTCGATCCCGGCCTCGACCACACTCGGCTCATCGCAGAGCCCGAGGTAGTTGTTCGAGGAGAGGATGAGCACTTCGCCCCGCCCCTCCATCTGGACGCGGGCCGACTGCGGCGAGTCGAGATAGTTGAGTCGCTTGTAGACGCGGTCGCGCCGGAGCTGATCGAGCTCGGCTGCGAGGTCCGCCGCGAGAGGCGTGGGTCGGGTCGCCGGCGTTGTCGTCATGCTGATAGGATAGCGACTCGCTAGGCGATCTCGAAGACGACCTTCCCCGCCTCGCCGGAGGTGATGAGCCGCATGGCCTCGTCGACCGCCTCCAGTGGGAGCCGGTGCGTGATGACGGGGCTGGGATCGAAGTGCCCCGCCCGCAGGAACCGACTCATCTGGATCCAGGTGTCGTACATGCGGCGCCCCACCACGCCGTAGATCGTGAGTCCCTTGAAGATGACCTCGGTGGCGAGGTCGATCTCGATCGGCCGGGCAGGGATCCCAAGCATCTGCACCCGGCCCCCGACGCGAGCGAGCGCGAAGGCCTGCCGGATGGCGGCCGGCACCCCGGACATCTCGAGCACCACGTCGGCCCCGAGCCCCGCCGTCGCCGCGCGAACGGCCGCCTCCGCCCCTTCGGGGTGGACGGCATCGTCCGCGCCCATCCGGCGCGCCAGGGCGAGCCGCGTCTCGTTCACATCGGACGCCACGACCCGGGCGGCCCCGGCCGCCTTGCAGATCCCGATCGCGAACAGTCCGATCGGTCCACACCCGGTCACGAGCACGAATGCGCCCGGGATCTCGGCCGTCAGCGCGGTGTGAAACGCATTGCCCATCGGATCGTGGATCCCACCGATCTCGTACGGGATGGCGGGGTCGAGATGCCAGACGTTGGTCGCCGGCATGGCGATGTAGTCGGCGAAGCAGCCATCCCGGTCGACGCCGATGATCCGGGTGTACGGGCACACGTGCGAGTTGCCGGTCCGGCAGAGCAGGCAGCGGCCGTCGACGATGTGGCCTTCCGCGGTCACCCGGTCTCCCTCGCGGACGTCGGTGACCAACCGGCCGACCTGGACGACGTCTCCCGCGAACTCGTGACCGACCACGATCGGCGGCTTCACCCGCCGCCGGGCCCAGTCATCCCACGTATAGATGTGGAGGTCGGTCCCGCACACCCCCGCCCGACGGACGCGAATCAGGACCTCATCGTCCCGGATCTCGGGCTCCGGCACATCCGCGAGCGCCAGCCCCGGACCCGCCGTTCGCTTCACCAGCGCGCGCACGCGCCTCCTCGGTGGGAGATGAACGACAAAGCGCGCCGATCGCCGGCGCGCGGGAAACATATCGGCGTGACGACCGCGACCGCGACCCCGGGCCCGCGACTCGGGGTCCGCGACTCGGCGACCCGCGACTCGCGACCGGCGACCGCGACTCCGGCCTGCGGCTGGCGGCGGCGCTCGGCCGCGCTCAGGCGTCGTTCAGTCGCCGGCCGCCGCGACCGGCCGCCGCCGGTCCGCCGCACCCGCGCGCACCCTCTCCCTCGAGTCCACCGGCACCGGCTCGATGCGCACGGCGCACACCTTGAACTCCGGGATCCCCGCGTAGGGGTCGAGCACCGGGTTGGTCAGCAGGTTGGCGGCCGCCTCGCGGTAGTGCATCGGGATGAACACCTGGTGGTGCGCCACCCGGTCCGATACGCGGACGGCGATCCGGATCCGGTTCCGGCGGGAGGTCACGAGCACCTCGTCGCCGTCCCGCACCCCCAGCTCGGCGGCGTCGGCCGGCCCGATCTCCACCGTCGGCGTGGATTCACGCGCGTCGAGCGCCACCGACCGACGGGTCATCGTCCCGGTATGCCAGTGATACATCTGGCGGCCGGTGTTGAGCACGAACGGGAACTGCTCGTCCGGCAGCTCGGCGGGCGGGAGATACTCGACCGGGATGAAGACCGCTCTCCCGTCCGCGGTCGGGAACCCGTCGTCGAAGAGGAAGGCCGTGCCGCCATGCTCGGCGTCGGGGACGGGATACTGGAGCCCGGGACCGCCGTCCAACCGCGCGTGCGAGATCCCCCGCCACGACGGGGTCACGGTCGCGATCTCCTCCATCACCTCGGCGGCCGAGCGGAAGGGCGTCGGGAGCCCGATGCGCCGCGACAGCTCGATCAGCGTCTCGAGATCCTCCCGCGCGTCGCCCGGCGGATCGATCGCCCGATGCGCCAGTTGCACGCGGCGCTCCGTGTTCACGAATGTCCCCGTCTTCTCGGCGAACGAGGAGCCCGGGAGCACGACGTCGGCGTACCGCGCCGTCTCCGTCAGAAAGAGATCGTGGACGGCGAGGAACTCCAGCGACCGGAACCAGTCCTCGGCGTGCGCCACGTCCGGGTCGGAGATGATCGGGTTCTCGCCGAAGATGTACATGCCCCGCACCGGGCTCCCCGCCTGCACGATCTGCGTCACCTTGAGCCCGGGGCGGAGCGAGAGCCGCTCCTCCGGCACCGCCCAGGCGGCCGCGAAGATCGACCGCACGGTCGGGTCGTCGACAGGCTGGTAGTCGGTGTACGACATGGGGATCGCACCGACGTCGCTCGCCCCCTGCACGTTGTTCTGGCCACGGATCGGCATCATCGCTGCCCCCGGCCGGCCGATCATCCCGCACGCGAGCATGAGGTTGAGCAGCGACGCCACGATGTCCGTGCCCGTCCGGTGCTGCGTGAGGCCCATCGCCCACAGGGTCGAGGAGCGGGGGCCGCGGGCATACGCCTCGGCGGCGCGCCGGATGAGGTCCGCCGGCACGCCGGTGATCGCCTCGGCGCGCTCGGGCGTGTACGGCGCGACGGCCGACCGGACGGCCTCGAAGTCGCGCATCCGCCGCGCGATGAACGCCCGGTCCTCCAACCCCCGGTCGAGCACGTGGTGCAGCATGGCGTTGAGGAGCGCGACATCGGTGCCGGGGAGCATCTGGAGGTGGATGTGCGCCCGCGCGGCCAGCTCGATCCGTCGCGGGTCGGCGACGATCAGCATCGCCCCACGCTTGACCGCCCGCTTGATCGCCGCCCCGAAGACCGGGTGCGACTCGGTCGTGTTCGCGCCGAGGATCAGGATCACGTCGGTGTCCTCCTCGACCTCCCGCATCGACCCCGACGCCGCGCTCGTGTTCATCGCCCGCTGCATCGCGCTCACCGACGAGGAGTGGCAGAGCCGCGTGCAGTGATCGACGTTGTTCGTCCCGATGCCGGCGCGGAACATGCGCTGGAGGACGTAGTTCTCCTCGTTGGAGCACTTCGCCGACTGGAACACCGCCAGGCTGTCCGGCCCGTATGTGTCGCGGAGGCGGCAGAGCTGCTGGGCCGTCAGCTCCAGCGCCTCGTCCCACGTCGCCTCCCGAAACGGCTCGTACCAGCTGGCAGGCGTCGCGACCCGGTCCCGCGGATCGCCCAGCGGGCTCGCACCGGTCGGCAGCGTCCGCAGCGGGTTGGTGCGCGGCCGCCGCTTGCGCGCCTGGCTCTCCTCCTCGACATCCTGCCACGGCCCGCCGCGCCGCCCCCAGTGCGCATGGCCGTTGCCGGTAGCCTCCCGCGCCGGCTCCCACCGCCACTCGCCGTCGATCCGCTGCCAACCGCGCCGGATGAGCGGCACCTTCAGGCGATCGTGGTGCAGGACGAAGTCGGTGCCGAAGCGGCCCTTCACGCACGTCGACCCCTGGTTCGGCGTCGACTCCTCGATCCACGGGCTCACCACCCGGACGACGTCGTTCCCCCGGACGGAGAGGTCGATCTGACACCCGACGCCGCAGTAGGGGCAGACCGACCGGACCCGATGCTCCTCCTTCTCCATCACGTCGGCCGCCATCTTGGCAAGCGGGATGATGTCGTGGATGGCCCCGGTCGGGCAGACGCGGACGCACTCGCCGCACCACGTGCACCCCGCGTGCTCCGGGTTCCCGTCCGCGCCGACGATGATCTCCGCGTGCTCGCCGCGCTCGGCGACGTCGAGCACGCCGACGACCTGGATGTCCTCGCACGCCCGGACACACCGGGTACAGAGGATGCAGGTCGACATGTCATGCTGGATCGCCGGATCCTCGTGCCGCGTGTCGCCCTGACGGAGGGGAAGGCCGGACCGACGCACGACCGGCACATCGTAGCGGCGGACGAGCTGCTCGAACTCGTTGCGCGCCCCGCCCTCCGGGATCGCGTCCGTCGGGTAGCGCTCGAGGAGCATGCTCAGGACGGCACGCCGGCTCTTGACCGCGGCCTGCGAGTCCGTGGTGACCGCCATCCCGGCCGCCGCCTGGGTGGCGCACGCGGGCACCAGCTTGGGCGTCCCCTCGACCGAGACGAGGCAGATCCGGCAGTTGCCGACGGTCGGCAGCTTGGGATACCAGCAGAGCGTCGGCACATCGATGCCGGCGCTGCGCGCGGCGTCGAGGATCGTCGCCCCCGGCTCGACGGTCACCGGGCGGGCATCGATCGTGAGTGTGATGGCGGTGTCTGACATTCCGCGACCCTCCGTGCGGAAGCGGCCCGCAGGCTGGCGCGACCGTCGCGGACCGACGCTCGCCCGCGCCCCGGAGACCGGCCTTCTCAACTTACATCGGCGCGCCGCCGGGCACCAAACGCCATCGATCGCGGCCGACGCGTGTCGCAGATCTCAGTGCGAGTTCAACTTGCGTATTGCAATGCATTTTGGTGCGACCTATATTCGCGCTGTGCACATAATGAATGTCGACGCTCGCACGCTGACACGCCATTCGGGACTCGCGCACACTGCATGACCACTCGTCCGCTCGACGTACCGAGGTGTCGCGACCAGCCCGCTGGGCTTGGTGTCGCCGCCCCGATACTCGCGGACCGGACCGGCGACATCGCCTCGATGTCCGCGGTCGATGCTCTTCGCACCGTGCGTGGCGCACCTTCTGTCGGTAACAAAGCGGACCGGCCGGTCGTCGAGGAACGATGATCGACGCCCCCCCGTTCACTCGCATCTGCGATTTCACGGACGATCACGCGACGCGGTGCGCGACGCGTCGCGGCGGAGAATCCGTGTAACGTCGGCTCCGCTCCCGCGGTCTCGAACCGCGTGGCGCGGAACCGCGCCTGCCGATCCACCGGGGGATCGGTCAGGTGCTTCACTCCAGAACTGGAGCTGATCAAATGGCAGCGAAGAAGGGTGCCAAGAAGAAGGCCGCGAAGAAGGGTGGAAGAAAGACGGCCAGAAAGGGCGCGCGGAAGAAGGCGCGTCGCTAGTGTGAATGACGCACCGAGGGCCAGCGCCGATGTCCTGGCGCTGGCCCTCGGTGTTTCTTCCCCTGCTCGGTCCGCGCTCGATGCGCCGTCGAGCCCGACTACGCCGCCACTTTCGACGCCGGCTCATCCTGCCCCGGCACCGGACCCCAGATGTAGGCGGAGACACGCGGCGCCACTTCCTCGCGCGATCCGCGCGAGATGATGATCCCGACCGGCTCCTCGACTGCGCCGCGCTCCCGACTGTCGCTCATCGTTGCCACTCCAAGAGAGACGAAAATTCGCCCCGCGCACCGACCCCGGCGGAGCACCGACGCTCCCCCGTGTGGCACCCTCGGTGCCACCGGAGTGGAAATCCGGAAGTCGTTGTCAGCGTTGATGGTGCACTGCCGGGCCCGCCGGCGCTGTCCCCCGTCCCGTGCGCTTCTGACACGATCGTGGGCGCGCGTGCGTGTCGATCTGCGACGAGTGACAGGCTGTTCAGGCCGCTCCCTTCCGCGCGACGAACGACTTCGATGTCGTCCCGTCGCGCTCGACGCTGATGGTCCACCCGGCGTACCGCGTACGCAGCTCGGCCAGCGAGACGGCCTCCTGGCCCGCCACGATGGTCTCGACGAGATGCACGCCGCCATCCGTCGTCGCCTGCTGAAGCAGTGCGATCACCTTCGCTCGCTCGCTGGGCGTGAGCCCCGCGAAGGCGGCCGGCGTGCAGACGACCGCGTTCAGCGGAACGTCCGGGGTCCAGTGGCCGATGTCGGTCGCGCAGCCTCGCACCCGCTGCGTGAGCCCCGCCGCACCCGCCGCCGCGAGCACCCGCTCGAGCACGTCGTCCGACAGCTCGACCGCCGTGACCGCGCACCCGTTGGCGGCCAGGTAGAGCGCCGCCCGGGCCGCGGTCTCGCCCGCGACGAGCACGTGCCCGTCGCTCTCGGGCGGGATCGCACGCACCAGCGCGCTCTCCGGCTTCAGCCCCCAATGTTCAGGCCGGCGGTACTGCTCCAGTGTGCGAAAGCAGCGACGCCGCCACGTGGGGTAGGTCGGGATCCGAAGCCGCCGCATGATGATGCGGTCGACTTCCTCCCAGAGCACGAGCTCGGTCAGCACGAGCTGTGACTGCTGGCGGAGCGCGGTGACAGCCTCGTCGCCGATGGCCAGCAGGACGTGTCGCGGGAGCGAGTCCTTGTACTGCTCGATCTCCCGTTCGACGTAGAGCTCGTACTCGTGTTTGAGAGAGCGAGCGCGCACGCGGTGACCGTTGGGGTCGACTAGCGCCCGGCTGACCGGCGCCTGCTAGAAGGTAGACCCGCCATGCCATTCCGCAAGTCGTTAGGCCGGTTCGACATGCACGGTCACCTCGGCCGCGCCGAGCGCCGAGCGGATCCGCGTCTCGACGGCGTCGGCGATGGCGTGCGCGTCGGCCACCGAGGTCGCACCCGAGATGCCGATCGTGACTTCGGCAAAGAGCAGACCCGATGATGTCGCCCGGGAACGCACGACGCGGACGTCGGTCACCTGCGGGACCTCGGCGACCAGGTGCCGGATCCGGGCCGCATCGACGGCCCGCTGGTCGACCAGGACCGGCACCGAGCCCTTGAGGATGCCGTAGCCGTTGGCGGCGATCAGGAGGGCCACGACGATTGCCAGCGGGGCGTCCAGCCCCCCCAGGTGCACGCGGACCAGGAGCAGCGAGATGATCGCCAGCACGGTGACGAAAAAGTCGCCGCGGCTGTGCGCCGCGTCCGCCAGCAGGAAGGCGCTGTCGAGCGCCCGCCCCCGCCGGCGCTCGTACCACCCGATGAAGGCGTTGATGCCGGCGGTCGCGACCAGCACGCCCAGCTCGGCCGGCGACGGGGCGAGCGGCACGGAGCGTCGGATGAGATCGGTCACCGCCTCCCGCACCAGCTCGAAACAGGAGATCGACAGGAAGCCGACGATCACGAGCGCCCCGAGCGACTCGAACTTGTCGTGGCCGTAGGGGTGGTCTTCGTCCGGTGCCCGCGCCGCGATGGACACGAGCGTCATCCCGACGGCGATGTTGAGCAGATCCAACCCGGACTCGAGTGCCGCGCCGAGGACGGCCAGCGACCCCGTCGCCCACCCGACGGCCAGCTTTGCCGCCACGACGACGAGGTTCAGCAGCAGCACGACGGCGAGCGCACGCCGCACGGCCGGCGAGCGCTGCGTCAGCTCCGCCCGGACGGCGACCGCGCCGGGCGTCGTCCGCTGTGGCGCGGCGCTCCGATGCGTCATGCCGCTCGTCCCGAGGTGCCCGGGGTCTCGCACATCTGTGTCGTCACGCCAGCGACTCAGTCCAGGGCCTCGATCAGGGCACCCTTGATGTAGCCGGTCTCCGGGATGGTGAGGATCTCGGGATGGTCAGCGGCCTGGCCGAGCACGCGCCGCAGGGCCAGCCGACGGCCGCTGTCCGCGGCCGCCTCGCCCAGCATGTCGAGAAAGCGCGCCCGGCTCACGTGGAAGCTACAGCTCGCCGTGTACAATAGCCCGAGCGGCGCGAGGAGCCGCATGGCCCGAAGGTTGATCTCCTTGTACCCGCGCAGCGCCGCCGGCACCGCCGCCCGGGCCTTGGCGAACGCCGGCGGGTCGAGGACGATGGTATCGTACCGCTCCCGCGCGTGGTCGGCACGTTTCAGGAACGCGAACGCATCTTCCTCGAGAAAGTCGATGTTCGTGGCGTCGTTCAGGGCCGCGTTCGCGCGCGCACGGGTGAGCGCCGGGCCCGAGGAGTCGAGCGCGGTGACGCGCGCGGCGCGCCGCGCGAGATGCAGCGCGAACGACCCGTGGTAGCTGAAGCAGTCGAGGGCCCGGCCACGGGCGAGCTCGCCGACCAGGGCCCGATTCTCCCGCTGGTCGAGGAACGCCCCGGTCTTCTGCCCATCCCACGGCGCGGCGAGATAGGCGACGCCGTGCTCGACGACCCGGATCGCCCGCGGCACCTCCCCGGCGAGCACCTCGACGTCGGACCCGAGGCCCTCCCGGCGGCGCGCCCCCACGTCGTGCCGCGCCAGGATCCCGGCCGGGCGAACGGTGTCGGTCAGCGCGCGCACGATGTCGGTGCGGCATGCCTCCAGCCCGGCGCTCAGCAGTTGCACGACGAGCCAGTCGCCGTACCGGTCGCACACGAGCGACGGGCACCCGTCGGCCTCGCCGTGGACGAGGCGAAAGGCCGTCGCCTCCGGCGCGATGCCCGCTCGACGGGAGACGGCGCGGGCGATCCGGTCGGTCCACCAGGTGCGGTCGATGCAGGCGTCCGCGCGATCGAGGAGCCGCAGCGCGATCTCGGATCGGGGGCTCCAGAGCGCCGACCCGACGGGGCGCCCGCGGCCATCGTGCACGACGACGACTCCCGCCGGCCCGGCCGGAGCCCGGACGAGATCGCTCCGGAAGATCCACGGATGGCCGCCCGCCGCCCGCTGGGCGCCGCGCGCGGATACGACGGCCAGGGTGGCCAGGGCACTGGCCGGGGCGGGCGCGGTCGGCACGGTCGGCACGGTCGGCACGCAGAAAGCTACTGCCCTGGTTACGTTGAAAGATGATGCCTGAGGGCGCTGAGTCGGATCCCCCGCGCTCGCTGCCGGTTGTCCTCGGCGCGTCCGCCGCGACGCTCGGCGCCGCGCTGCTGGCGCGCGAGCGGCGTGGGCGCCGCCGCGCCGAGCGCCTCGCCGCGGCGCTCTCCGAGACACTGCTCAACGCCATCGATGCCACCGATCCGGAGACGGGCGCACACGTGCGCCGTGTCGCCCGATACGCGCTCATCCTGGCCGCCGCGGCCGGCGCGGACGATGCCACGCGGCACGAGATCGAGCGGGTGGCGCTGTTCCACGACATCGGCAAGATCCACGAGGCGCTGTTCGACATCATCCACGAGGGCACCGAGCTGACCGCCGACGAGCGGCGCGCGATCGCGACGCACCCGGCCCGTGGCGCCGCCGTGCTCGCGCCGCTCGCCGGCTTCTACCCCGAGCTGCCGGCGGGCGTGTTGGCCCATCACGAGCGGTGGGACGGGACTGGCTACCCGCAGGGTCTCGTCGGCACGCGCATCCCCTACCATGCGCGGGTCGTCTCGATCGCCGACACCTTGGACGCGATCACGCACCGGCGCCGTTACGGCCACGCGCGGGGATTCCGGGAGGCGATGGCGGTCATTCGCGCGGGACGGGGCACGCAGTTCGATCCCACGCTGGTCGATCGCGTCGAGCAGCCGGAGGTGCTCCGGCAGATCGGTGATGTCATGCGCTCCACGCACCGCCCGGCGACGCGACACACGGAGCGGCGGGCCGCTGTGCCCATCCCGACTGAACCTGGCCCGGATGTCAGCTTTCGGTGGCGGGGCGACGCTCCGGCGGGCGATGCTCCGGCGGGCGATGCGCGTCCCCCGGATCGCCCGGGACCCGATCGGCCGGTGCCAGCGCGCGATCGATCGCGCGTCGCAGCGCCCGAGCCGACGCCTCCGGCTCGGGACTCGCGAAGATCGCCGCGATGACGGCGACCCCGGCCGCGCCGGCCGCGATCGCGGCGCCGGCGGTGTCGGCCGTGATCCCACCGATCGCCACCGCGGGAAGGCCGGCGCGCTCGGCGAGCCGCGTGAACTCCACGAGCCCGATCGCCGCCCCGGCATCGAGCTTCGACCGGCTTCGATAGACCGGGCCGATTCCCGCATAGTCGGCGCCCCCGGCGGTCTCGGCCTCGCTGTCGCTCCCGACCGACGCGCCGATCAGGAACCCGGGTGGGGCGATGCGACGAATCGCGGCCACCGGCACGTCGTCGGCGCCGAGGTGCACGCCGGCGGCACCGGCCGCCAACGCGAGGTCCGCCCGATCGTTGACGATGACCGGGACCGGAACCGCCTCGACGAGCGCGCGCGCGACGCCGAGCAGCGTGCGCGGATCGGTGTGCTTGAGCCGAAGCTGCACCATGGTGACACCGCCGCGCACGGCGGCCGCGGCCCGCGCGACCAATCCGTCACGTCCGTCCCGCAGATCGTCGGTGATGGCGATGAGACGCCAGGGAACGGGATCGGCCGTGTCTCGCCGCTCGGCCGGCCGGTCCGGCCGAAACGCGGGGATCGTCACGCGCGGGGGCGCGCCTGGCCCGTCCGCCGGCCGCTCTCGTGCTGAAGCGCATGGCGCGCGGCCTTGTGCTCGGCGAACGTCGTTCGAAACTCGTGATGCCCGTCGGCGGCGGCGATGAAATAGAGGTACGGGACGTCGGCCGGCGCGACCGCCGCCTCCAGGCTGGCGCCGCCGGGCGATCCGATCGGCCCGGGCGGAAGCCCCGCGTGCCGATAGGTGTTGTAGGGCGATGGGATCGTCAGGTCCTTGAAGGTCACGCGCTCCACATGGTGCCCGATCGCGTACTGCACGGTCGGGTCGGCCTGCAACGGCATGCCACGCCGGAGCCGGTTGTGATAGACGGCCGAGATGATCGGTCGCTCGTCCGCCCGGCGCGCCTCCTTCTCGATGATCGACGCGAGGGTCACGGCATCGTTCCGCGTCATGCCGAGGGCGTGCGCGGCGCTGTCCCACTGTGGTCGCCACGCCCGCGCGAAGGACCGCACCATCTCGCCGACGGCGGCCCGCGCCGTCGTCCCGTCGGGAAAGCCGTACGTGTCGGGGAACAGATACCCCTCGAGCGTCGGCCCGGGCGCCCCGACGTACGCGAGCAGGGTCGTGTCCCGCACGGCCGCGGCCACCGACTCGGGCGGCACGGCCAGCGTGCGCGCGAGGAGCGGCGCGATCTCGGTCAGATCCCACCCTTCCGGGATCGTCACCGTGTGCACGAGCCCCTTCCCCCGCGTCAGCGCCTCGAGCGCCTCGGACCACGGCAGATGCCGCTGGAGCAGGTAGGTGCCCGCTCTGAGGTCGCGGTCATGGTGCTTGAAGCTCGCGTACATCCGGAAGAGCCACGGCGACTCGATCACCCCCGCGTGCGCCAGGGAGTCGGCTGCCGCGCGGAGCGTCGCCCCCGACGGGATCACGACGCGTTCCGGCAGCCCGCTCGGCTCCCGGCCGCAGGCCACCACGCCCGCCGCCAGCCACACTGCCGCGGCGAGCGCCCGCATCGCCGCCCGCTGCCGCCCCTCAGTCGGGCAGCGCGAGCGCATGCTGAAGGAGCACGGTGGCGGCCAGCGCGTCGACATCTCCCTTTCGTCCGTGCGTCGAGCCGCCCATGGCGCGAACCGCCCGGAGCGCGACGGCGGTCGTGAACCGCTCGTCGACGTACCGGACCGGTAGCCCCGTGCGCGCGCCGAGCGCGGCGCCGACGGTCCGCACCTCGGCAGCGCGGGGCGTGTCGCGGCCCTCCGCATCGAGCGGCAGTCCGAGGACGATCGCCGTGACGCCGAGGGTCTGCGCTCGCTCGACGAGCGCGGCGACCGGTGGACGCTTGCCCGCACGCCGCGCGATGTGCCCGGCCGGCGAGGCGATGGTCCCCGTGGGGTCGCTCACGGCCAGCCCGATCCGGCGGTCGCCGTAGTCGATCGCCAGCAGGCGGCGGGGAGCCGGTCCGGTCACGCTCAGCCCTGCGCCATGGTCTCGAAGAACTCGCGATTCGTCTTCGTCCGCACCATGCGTTGCAGCAGGAAGAAGATCGCCTCGTCCTCGGGCATGTCGCCGAGGAAGCTCCTGAGCAGGAAGACGCGGTTCGCCTCGAACGGATCGAACAACAGCTCCTCACGCCGCGTTCCCGAGCGCGCGACGTCGATCGCCGGGTAGATGCGCCGGTCGGCGATCTTCCGATCCAGCACCAGCTCCATGTTGCCGGTGCCCTTGAACTCCTCGAAGATCACGTCGTCCATGCGCGAGCCCGTCTCGACGAGCGCGGTGCCGATGATGGTGAGCGATCCGCCACCCTCGATCTTCCGCGCTGCCCCAAAGAAATGCTTCGGCTTCTGCAACGCCTGGGCCTCGACGCCTCCGGAGAGGATCTTTCCCGAGTGGGGGGCGACGGTGTTGTGCGCCCGCGCGAGGCGCGTGATCGAATCGAGGAGGATGACCACGTCCCGGCCGTGCTCGACGAGCCGCTTCGCCTTCTCGATCACCATGTCGGCCACCTGCACGTGCCGCTCCGCCGGCTCGTCGAAGGTCGAGCTCACGACCTCGGCGCCGGGCACGTTCTGCTGAAAGTCGGTGACCTCCTCCGGGCGCTCGTCGATCAGGAGCACGATGAGCACGATCTCCGGATGGTTCTCGGCGATCGCGTTCGCCATCTTTTGCAGCAGGATGGTCTTGCCCGCGCGCGGGGGCGCGACGATCAACCCCCGCTGTCCCTTGCCGACCGGCGCCACGATGTCGACGACGCGCATGCTCAGATCACCGCCCGCGGTCTCGAGATGGATCCGCTGGTCGGGGTATCGCGGCCGCAGGTTGTCGAAGATCGGTCGCGGCGCTCCCGGCGTCGCCGGCTCGCCGTTGACGGTGTCGACGCGCAGCAGCGCGAGGTACCGCTCCCATTCCTTGGGCGGCCGGACCTGGCCGTTGATCGAGTCGCCGGTCCGGAGTTCGAAACGCTTGATCTGCGACGGCGACACGTAGACGTCGTCCGGGCCCGCGAGGTAGCTCCAATCCTGGCTGCGCAGGAACCCGTAGCCCTCCTCGAGGATCTCGAGTACGCCCGAGGCGTGCAGCTCGACGGCGGCGCCGAGCAGATTGCGCTCGATGCGAAAGATGAGATCCTGCTTCCGGAGACCCGACACATTCTCGATGTGCAGATCCTCGGCGACCGCTTGCAGCTCGGTCACGCTCTTCCGCTTCAGGTCGACGATGTCCACGAGGCAGGTAAGGTGATACGGGTCGGCGCGACGGACAACCGCGCGCACTGCGGCCGGCCCGGCGCCGGTCGCCGGCTCGCGACGGACGCGGTCAAAAAACCAGATACCGCAGCGGACGACGCGCGATGTCGGTCTCGAGACCCCGCAGCCGCGCGTCCGCCGCACGGAGCCGGGCCCGAAGCGCCGTGACGTCGGCCGCCGGTCCGGGTGGTGTGGCGGCGGGATCGCCGAGGCCCGCGGCCACGGCCGCCAGCTCCGCCCGCGCGTCCCGCACATCGTGCGCGAGCGCGGTGTCGGACCCGACGCGGGCCATCGCCGACCCCGGCCCGGTCGCCGCATGGGCGAGCGAGTCGGCGGCCGCGAGCACGCGCTGGGCCCGGGCGATGAGATCGCCCCTCGCGAGCTGACCGACCGTGCCACCCCGCTCCGATGCCCGGGCCCGCAGCCGGGTGGCGTCGCCGTGCAGCGCATGCAGATGTCGGATGCCCGCCCCGTTGCCGAAGGCGCCGATCGTGCCGGACTCCGAGAAGAGCTGATGGCGCACGGCATTGAAGTTCTCGAGCACGACCGGGAGATCCTGCGCTGCCCGCGCCAGCTCGGCGCGCTCGCCGTCCCAGGGCCGACGCGCGACGCTCACCAACGTGTCGCCGATCCCCACTTCGGTGGCCGCGGACGAGCCCCCGACCAACTGCACGACCGGCGAGCCGAGCATGCTGGTGCCGGTCCGGATCTCGGCCCGGGTGTCACGCCGCACGCGCGGGCGCGCCGATTCGAGGATGTCGAGCGCGAGGACCAGCCGCCGCGCCGTGTCGGCCGTGGGGGCCTCGAATGTCAGCCCGGCGACCCGCCCGACGCGAAGCCCGTCCAGCCAGACCTCGGTCCCCCGGATGACGCCACGCGCCTGGCCGGTGGTCATGTACAGGCGGATCGTCCGGCCGTGCATCGCGCCGACCCGCGCAAAGAGAAAGACGGCGGCCGAGGCAGCGATGAGGCCGCCGACGATCGCGAGGCCGGGCACGAGGGTGGACCAGCGAATGGGCCGGGGCAATGGACGAGACCGCGCGATCCTACGGTGACCGGCTCATGGGCCGCCCGGGGTCCGTTGGCGGCGATGCGCGAGGCGGGATTCGAACCCACGACCTTCGGCTCCGGAGGCCGACGCTCTATCCAACTGAGCTACTCGCGCGTATGCGGTGGGAGACTGGCAATGTAGGCCCCGCATGGCGCATGATCAAGCGAATGCCCGAGTTGCCCGATGTCACGATCTACGTGGAGCGGATGGCGGCGCGGCTCGTGGGCCACGCCATCGAGCGGGTCACGATCGCCAAGCCGTTCGTGCTACGGACGGTCGACCCGCCGATCGAGGCACTGGTCGGCCGTCCGGTGGTCGATGTTCGCCGCCTCGGGAAACGCATCGTGCTCGCCCTCGACGGCGACCTGTATCTCATCTTCCATCTCATGATCGCCGGGCGGCTCCGCTGGCGTGACACCGGGCTGGCGGCCCCGACCCGGAAGGGCAAACCGGGGACCACGGGGACGCCGGCCGTTCCCCCCCGCCTCGTGCTCGCGAGTCTCGCGGCCGCCGGTGGAACCCTCTACTTCACCGAGGCCGGCACGACGCGACGCGCGTCGCTGCATCTCGTCCAGGGGACGGCGGCGCTCGAGGCGTTCGACCGCGGCGGACTCGAGATTCTCGACGCCGACGCGGCCGCGTTCGCCGCCCGGCTCCGGAGCGAGAACCACACGCTCAAGCGCGCCCTGACGGACCCGCGCCTGTTCAGCGGGGTAGGGAACGCCTATTCGGATGAGATTCTCCACCGGGCCCGACTCTCGCCACTCGCCCTCACCGGCAAGCTGTCACCCGAGCACGCCGAACAGCTCCACCGGGCGGCGCGGGACGTGCTGACGGAGTGGACGGCTCGGCTCCGCGCCGATGTCGGCCAGGGCTTTCCCGAGACGGTGACCGCGTTCCGCGACGGGATGGCGGTGCACGGACGGTTCGGTCGGCCGTGCCCCGTGTGCGGGACGCCGGTGCAGCGCATCCGCTACGCCGCGAACGAGACGAACTACTGCGCGCGCTGTCAGACCGGCGGCCGACTCCTGGCCGACCGCGCGCTCTCGCGGCTCCTGAGGCAGGACTGGCCCCGATCGATCGACGATGTGGAGTGACCCGTGACTGTTCCGCCGTTCTCCCGGGCGGTCGCCGTCCTGACGGTCGGCGGCGCTGCCGCCGGACTCACGGCCGGGGGCGCCCCGACCCCGCCGGTACGCCCGCCGGCACGCCCGCCGGCGATCGCGCCGGCCAACGCGCCGGCCAACGTGACACAGACCGCACCGGGCAGCCGCCAGGCGGACTCGGTCCCGGTGCCGACTCTCCCGGTCGACCGCTTCGTGCTCCCCAACGGGCTCACGGTGCTGGTGTCGCGCGACACCGCGGCGCCGATCGTGAGCGTCACCGTCTGGTATCACGTCGGCTCCAAGAACGAGCTCCCCGGACGCACGGGGTTCGCGCACCTGTTCGAGCACCTGATGTTCCAGGGGTCGGCGCACGCGGCCAAGGGCGTCCACATCAGGACGATCGAGGACGCCGGGGGGACGATGAACGGCACGACGCAGAACGACCGGACGAACTACTTCGAGACGGTCCCCGTGAACTATCTCGAGACGGTGCTGTGGCTCGAGTCCGACCGCATGGGCTACCTGCTGCCGGCGCTCACGCAGGGGACGCTCGACAACCAGCGCGACGTCGTGAAGAACGAGCGCCGCTACCGCGTCGACAACCAGCCGTTCGGGCGCGCCGGTGAGGTGGTGGACGCCGCGCTCTACCCCGCCACCAACCCGTACTCGTGGCCGGTCATCGGCTCGATGGCCGATCTCTCGGCGGCGAGCCTCGAGGATGTGCGGCAGTTTTTCCGCCGCTACTACGCCCCCGACAACGCCGTGCTCGCGATCAGCGGCGACGTCGATCCGCGCCGCACGCGCGAGCTGGTCGAGCACTACTTTGGCCCGATCCCGCGCGGCCCGGCGGTCGACCGTCCGACTGTCGCGCCGGTCCGGCTCGTGGCCGAGAAACGGCTCGTGCTCGAGGACCCCAAGGCGACGGTCCCGCGACTGGCGATCGTCTGGCCGGCCGTCGGTGTCCACAGCCCCGACATGGCGCCGCTCGACGCGTTGGCGGACATCCTCAGCCAGGATCGCACGAGCCGGCTGACGAAGCTGCTCGTCTACGACCGTCAGGTCGCGACGACCGTGAGCGCGACCAATGTGTCGCACGAGGACGCGGGCAGCTTCTCGATCACCGTGAGCCCGCGACCCGGGGTGCCGCTCACGACCATCGAGCAACTGGTCGACAGCGTGGTCGGCGGGCTCGGCGCCATGCCCCCGCGGCCGCAGGAGGTCGATCGCACCAAGGCGTACCGCCTCGTCGGCACGATCACGGACCTCGAGCCGACGCAGAGCAGGGCCGAGACACTGGCCGAGGGCGAGACTTACTTCCAGGACCCGCTGCACTACCGGACGGAGCTGCGTGCCGCCCAGGCGGTGACGGCGGCCGACGTCGAACGAGTGGCGCGCGAGTACCTCACGGCCGGGCGGGTCGTGCTGAGCATGGTCCCGTCGGGGAAGCTCGATCTCGTGAGCAAGCCGGGCGAGTCGTACACGAACGTCACGCAGGGACCGGCGGCCGCCGGCGGCGCGGGACAGTGAGCGCGCTCGCGCGGCCCGGCGCGACGGGAGCCAATCGGTGGAGCGTGCCGCGCCCGGCGACACGGCCGGCGCCTCGCGCGATGCGGAGACTCCCATCCGCAGTGCTGTCGGTCGCGCTGTCGATCGCGCTGTCGGTCGCGCTGGCGTGGGCGCCCGCGGCGGCCGCCCAGACCGATGGAAGCCGGCCCGCGCCCGTCCCGGGCCCCGCGCCGGCCGTGCGCGTTCCGGCGATCCAGATGCGGACGCTCCACAACGGCGTGCGGGTCGCCGTGCTCGAGAACCACGATTTTCCGGTCGTCGACGTCCAGGCGGTGGTCGTCGCCCCGGCCGTGCTCGATCCGCCGGGCAAGTCGGGGGTCAGCGCGCTCACGGCCCAGATGCTCGCCGAAGGAACGACGACGCGGAGCGCCGATGCGATCGCCGACGCCGAGGCAGACCTGGGCACGGCCGTGTCGGCGAGGGGCTTCTATACCGTGCCCCGGTACTTCGAGCCCGCCCTCGCGCTGATGCTCGACGAGCTCCTGCATCCCGCCTTCCCCGAGCCGGCGCTCGAGCGGATCAAGGCCAACACGATCGCTCGGCTCGACCGACAGCGCGCGCAGCCCGCGTACGTGGCCGGCCGCGTCTTCGCAGCGGCCCTCTACGGGCCGGCCCATCCCTATGCGCGCACCGAGACCGAGGGAAGCGTGCGGGCGATCACGCGCAATGACCTGATCGCGTTCCACCGCGACTACTACCGGCCGCGCAACGTGACCTTCATCGTGGCCGGCGACATCACGCCCGAGCGCGCCGTGACTGCCCTCGAGCACGCGCTCGTGGATTGGCCCACGGGTGGGAAGGATGGATGGGCCACGCCCGCCCCACCGCCGCCCCCGGGGCCGACCCGGATCTACCTCTACGACCGGCCCACGTCGCCGCAGAGCGTGGTCCTCGCCGGGTCGCTCGGTCCGCCGCGCGACAGCAGGGACTACTACGCGCTGGAGCTCCTGAACACGATCGTGGGCGGCGCCTTCAACAGCCGGCTCAACCTCTCGCTCCGCGAGGTGCACGGCTACACGTATGGCGCGTCCTCGGGGTTCCTGTACCGGCGCGTGCCGCAGCCGTCGACGTTCGAGGTCGAGACGGATGTGGCAACCGCCAAGACGGACAGCTCGGTCGCCGATGTGCTCGACGAGCTTCGGACCATCCGCTCGACGCGGCCGGTGAGTGACTCGGAGCTGACGTTCGCCAAGCGGACGGAGACGCTGTCGCTGCCCCTCCAGTTCGCGACGGTGCCGGCCACCGCCGAGGCGGCCGCGGCGTTGCTCGAGTTCCGGCTCCCGCTCGACTACTACGATCACCTGACCCGGCGCTTCGAGGGTGTGACCCTCCGCGACGTGCGGTCGGTCGCCGAGCGTCGGCTCGATCCGGAGCATCTGACGGTCGTGGTCGTAGGTGACCGGAAAGCGGTCGAGCCGGGGCTCGCCGCGATGCACCTCGCGCCGACCATGGTCCTCGACTCGCTCCCCCGGCCCCCGGACGCCCCGCCGGCCATGGCGCACCACGCCACCGCTCCGGCGCGGCCCGCGTCCTGACCGGGGCGCGGCGCCCTGGCCCTCCCTGAGGGGGTATTCGGGAGGACGACGCCGGCGGCGGGGAACCTGCCGGCCCCGGCCGGGATAGCCCAGTGGCTATCTTTTTCGGCGTGAGCGTGGGCTCCTCGAACACATCTCCCATTCCCGACCCGTGAACCCGATCGCGATCTTCCACGAGCATCCGGACTGGTTCCGTC
The DNA here is from genome assembly GCA_021324635.1 of Gemmatimonadota bacterium. Lineage (GTDB taxonomy): Bacteria > Gemmatimonadota > Gemmatimonadetes > Gemmatimonadales > Gemmatimonadaceae > Palsa-1248. The sequence continues at coordinate 46,093 of JAJPIS010000050.1, read as the reverse complement.
CGCTCTTCGCGGAGCTCGACCGACGCGGCGTGCCGTACGTGCGCCTGGACGCCGCGAGCCACCACTACGACCCGACGGAACGGGCGGTCCCGTACGCGCTCGTCTTCAACCGCGCCAGCCCATCGGCGTATCTCCGCGGCCATCGGCAGTCGACGTTCTACACGCTTCAGTGGCTGCGCCATCTCGAGCGGCTCGGCGTGCCGGTCGTCAACGGCACGTCTGCGTATCAGATGGATATCTCCAAGGCGGTGCAGCTCGACGTCTTCGAGACGCTGGGTCTCCCCTACCCGGCGACGCGGGTCGCCAACAGCGCCGGCGCGGTCGCTGCGGCCGCCGACGGGCTTCGGTTTCCCGTGCTGGTGAAGGCGAACGTCGGCGGCAGTGGCGCGGGGATCGAGCGGTTCGACGATGCCGCCGCGCTGGCCGCGGCGACCGACGCGGGCGCGATCGATTGCGGGCCCGACGGCGTCGCGCTCGTGCAGGAGATGGCGCCGCTGCGCGACGGGCACATCACGCGGGTCGAGGTCCTCGACGGCCGGTTCCTCTACGCGATCAATGTCTTCCCGGCGCCCGACTCGGTCTTCAACCTGTGTCCCGCGGACGTCTGCCAGACGACCGATGGGCGAGCGCTGTCGCGCTCCGCGTGCGCCCTCGACGCGCCGAAGACGGGCCTCCGGGTGGAGCGTGCCGAGCCGCCGGCGGACATCATCGCCCAGGTCGAGCGGATCGCGCGGCACGTGCGGCTGGACGTGGGCGGGATCGAGTTCCTGGTCGATGACCGTGACGGGCGACACTACTTCTACGACATCAACGCCCTCTCGAACTTCGTCGCCGATGCATCGCGCGTCGTCGGCTTCGATCCGCACGAGCGGCTGGTCGATTATCTGTTGGCGCGCATCGCCCGGGACCGACCGGCCGCCGGACCGCCGCGCCGCCCCGTGCCGGGGACGACGGCGCCGGCGGGGGTGCGCTGAATGTCGCCGGCGTCGGTCGGCGCCACGACCGTGACCGGGGTGGCGGAGAGGGGCGCGGACGCCGGCGCGCTCCCCCCCCGGTCGCGCCTGCGGTACGGCTACTGGATGCCGGTCTTCGGCGGCTGGCTGCGCAACGTTCCCGACGAGTCGATGGAGGCGTCATGGGAGTACGTGCGGCGCCTGGCCTGCCGGAGCGAGCAGATCGGCTTCGACCTCTCCCTCATCGCGGAGCTGTTCCTCAACGACATCAAGGGCATCGATGCACCCGCGCTCGACGCCTGGTCGACGGCCGCGGCGCTCGCGGCCGTGACCGAGCGGCTCGAGCTGATGGTCGCGGTGCGCCCGACCTTCCATCAGCCGGCGATCCTCGCCAAGCAGGCGGCCAACATCGATCAGATCGCCCCCGGCCGCCTCTCGCTCAATGTCGTCTCGAGCTGGTGGGCCGACGAGGCGCGCCGCTACGGTGTGCGGTTCGAGGAGCACGACGACCGCTATGCGCGGACCGATGAGTGGCTCGCCGTGCTGCACGGGGCCTGGACGGAGTCCCGCTTCAGTTACAAGGGCCGCTACTACGCCGTGGACGAGACCGTCCTCTCCCCCAAGCCGAGGCGGCTTCCCACGCTCTACGCCGGCGGCGAGTCGGACGCCGCCAAGACGCTCATCGCGCGGCGGTGCGACGCGTACGTGATGCACGGGGACCCGCCGGACCGGATCGCGCCGAAGATCGCCGACATGCGCGCGCGGCGTGCCGCGCTCGGACTGCCGCCGCTCACCTTCGGCATGGCGGCATACGCGATCGTCCGGCCGACGGTCGAGGCGGCGCAGCGCGAGCTGGCGCGGATCACCAACGTCGCGCCCGGCACGCCGGGATACGCCAACTATCAGGACTGGATCGCCCACACGCAGCTCGAGCAGCGGGTCAGCCTCGAAGACTACTCGGTCTCCAACCGGGGCCTCCGGGCAGGGCTGGTCGGGACACCGGAGATGGTCGCCGACCGACTCCGCGCCTTCGCCGACGCCGGGCTCGACCTGCTGCTGCTCCAGTGCAGCCCGCAGCACGAGGAGATGGAGCGCTTCGCCAGCGAGGTGATGCCGCTCGTCGCCTAGCGCCGAGGGCGCACGGGCCGGTCCGCCGCGACCTCTCGCCGCCACCGCGCCGATGGGGTCCGCACGCGAGCGATGGGGGTGCGCAGCCGGGCGCTCCACAGGTTCACGTGGTGGAGGCTCCGTCCATCCGCGGCTGGCTGCGGGCGGTGCGCGCGGTGCACGCCTTCCCGCCCGGGACGCGCGGGGCGGTGTGGCGAGCCGCGCGTGAGCTCATCCGCGAGCCCGGCGCCGCTGCATACCGTGCCGCGCGGGATGCGGGAGCCGGCCGGCCGCCCGATCACCCGTCGACCGCCGGACTGCCTGCACGGTTTGGGGAGCGGATCGGAGTCCGTCGCTGCGGGATCTGCGCGACCGACGATGTCGCGATCGACGAGTGGGTGGCGGTCGGCGCGCAGCTCGTCTGCGGTGAGTGCGGCCGCGCGGTGCTCGGCGGCGCGCTCGTGTGGGGCCGGCTCGCGGCCGCCTACCGGGGCCGGGTCGGCTCGCCGCGCCGCGCGCTGGGCGAGGTGTACCGGGCGGTGGTCGAGTTCAAGGAGCGCCGCGGCGACTGGGTGGCGCTCGCGGCGCCGCTCGCCCGCGCCCTCGCCCTGTGCATCGATACGCTCGTCACCCGGGACGACGGACCCGATCGCGGGGGCGCTGGCGGCGACCGGCTGGCGGGCGCGACGCGCCTCGCCGGCGCGGGGACGGGCAGGCGCGCGGTGCTCGTCCCCGTCCCGTCCTACCGCGGCCGGCGGCCCCACGTCCTCCAGCTCGTCGCGCTCGCCGCTGTGCGGCTCCCGCGGGTATCCCTCCGCCTGCACGCGCTCACCAAGACGCACGACTTCACGCAGAAGGGTCTGACCCGGCGGGAGCGCGAGGCCGAGAGCGCCGGTGCGTACGCGGTCCGCGCAGCCTGGCGTCGGGGGCTCCAGGGGCGGCACGTGATCATCGCCGATGATCTGGTCACGACCGGTGCCACACTCGACGCCTGCGCGCGTGCCCTGCTCGCGGCCGGGGCGGCGACGGTCGATGGCGCCGCGGTGGTGCGCGTGGTGCGCGCACCCCCCGAGCGGGTGGTCATGCTCGGCCCCCGGCAGGTGCGGGTCCAGCTCCGCGAGCTCGATGGGCGCGGCCGGATTCCGATCGACCCGGGAGCGGGCCTGATCTGGGTCCAGTTCGCCTGCTCGGCGCGCTGCCCCGCGACCGCTCTCGCGGGACCGTACCCTCTTCCGGGGCTGGACGTCGTGGGTCGCCACCGCTGGATGTGCCGGTGCGGATCCGCGCACCTCGTGCGCGTCCGGCGCGAGTGGCTCGGCGCACACCGCGAATGCCTCGCCGTCGCCGCCGGCGACCGCCGGCCCGCCGAGTTGCTGGTCGCCATCCTCCAGGGGCCGCCGGCGTACGTGAGCTGACGCTGGCGCACGGCGCACTCGGGCGTCGCAGTCGCTCCCGCGCGCTACTGCTCGCTACTGCTCGGGCCGAAGGGGCGTCCGCTCGGGCGTCCGCTCGGGCGTCCGAGCGGCCGCCCGGGTGGGGCGTCCCAGAGGACGGTCGCGTCGACGGCGGCGACCGACGGCCGGCCGGTCAACGCGAGGGCCGCCTCGAGCTCGGAGCGCAGCAGCTCCACCACGCGTGTGACGCCGGCCGCGCCCCCGACCGCCAGTCCGTAGAGATATGGCCGGCCGATCATCACCGCCGCCGCGCCGAGTGCGAGCGCCTTGAGCACGTCGGTGCCGCGGCGGACGCCGCCATCGAGCAGGATCGGGACGCGGCCGCCCACGGCATCGGCGACTTCCGGCAGGGCATCGATCGACGCCGGCACCGTATCGAGGTTCCGGGCGCCGTGGTTCGAGACGATGATCCCGGCCACGCCGGCCTCACACGCGCGCGCGGCGTCGTCCCCGGTCAGTACCCCTTTGAGCAGCAGCGGCAGCCGGGTGACGGATCGGAGCCAGGCGACATCGGCCCACGAGAGCGGCGTGAACCGGGTGCGCGCGTTGGAGGCGTCGATGACGTGATGGAAGTACGGCGCCGAGATGCCGTCCGGCAGCCGCACGCGGGCGCGTTGCTCGCGGTTTCGGGCGCCCGCGACGGGCGTGTCGACCGTCAGGCAGACGGCGCGACACCCGGCCGCCTCGGCGGCCGCCACGAGCGACCGGGTTCGCTCACGCTCGGCCAGCGGGTAGAGCTGAAACCAGCGCACGCCGTCCGCTGCGCCGGCGATCGCGTCGAGCGGGGTGGTGGTGGCCGTGCTGACGACGTACGCGACACCGGCCGCCGCCGCCCCGCGCGCCGTCGCCAGCTCGCCGTCGGGATGCATGAGGCGGTGGTACGAGGTCGGCGCGAGCAGGATCGGGCAGGCGAGGGGAGTACCGAGCAGCGTCACGCGGGTGTCGGGCTCGCTCATCGCCACGAGCACGCGCGGGCGGAGGCGAATGCGTTGAAAGGCCTCGACGTTCCAGCGCAGCGTCAGCTCGTCCGCCGCGCCGCCCGAGACGTACTCGTACGCCATGGGCGGGAGCACCTGACGGGCGAGCGGCTCCAGGTCCGCGAGACACACGACGTCTCCGAGCGGATCCGCGGCCGCGGGCGGCGGCACCGCTGCGCGGGGCGGCATCATGGCGCCGAGCGCGTCGGCGTCGGCACCGGGTGTAGACGCAGGAGACAGAGCGACCCTCTGGAAGACGGAGACCGGTCCCACCGGCCGCAAGCTGGGGGATCGTGCCGACCTCCACAAGCGTGGGGATCGGTGCGCCTCCACCGCCGGGTCTGACGCCGGAAGATGGGCGCCGACCCGCCCCCCCCACCCCGCACGACCCCGGCTCAGTCGCGTGCAGTGGCGACCAGGTCCCGGAGAGCGGCCAGGTCGGTGAGCAGGAGCCGTCCACGGCCGGCCGACGCGACGAGCCCGCGCTCGCGGAGCGTGCGAAGCGCGCGCACGACGACCTCGCGCACGGTGCCCAGCTCCTGGGCGAGCGCCGTCTGGGTCACCCCGGTGACGTAGGCACGACCGCCGCGCTTCTCGGCGTGGGCCACGAGGAAGCCGGCGAGGCGGATGATCGTCGTCTCGAACCCCAGTCGATTCAGCCGCTCGACGAGCGCGCGCACCCGCTCGGCGAGACGCTGGAGCAGCAGCCAGGCCGTCGAGGGCTCGGCGACGATCGCGGCATCGATCGCCTCGCGCGGCACGAGCACGCAGCGCGTGTCTTCGGCGGCGATGGCGGTGGCGGGAGCCGGGCCGCCCGCGAAGAGCGGCACCTCGCCGAGCGTGCCGCCCGGCCCCTCGGTGTGCACGACGTGCTGGCGCCCGCGTGCCTCGCGGACGACTCGCACTCGGCCCTCGAGCACGATCACGAGACCGGGGAGGCGATCGCCGGCGGTCCAGAGCACCTGGCCGGCGTCGTAGCGGCGAAGGACCGCCCGCGCAGCCACCGCACGCTGCGCCGCCGGAAGGAGCTGCCCGACGAACGGCGCCCGCACGATCGTGTCGAGGTCAAGCATGGTATACCGACGGCTGCGGACGGTGGAGATGTCGAGTGGGACTTTGGTTCCGGCGCGTGCCGAGGCCCGAGCCTAGTCTCTTCCGTGCGTCTCGACCGAGGCGTGGCTCGACGGCGCGTCGACCGCAGGCGTCCGGCCAGAGCAGACCGCACCAGAGACACGGGAGAGGATATGCGTCACCGGAGCGAATCACGAGGGCGGGCACCGCTGCGCGCCCTGGTCGTCGGCGCCGTCGCGGCGGTCGCCACCACGTCCGTCCGGGCCCACGCCCAGAGCAGTGACACCGCCTTCAGCGCCATGCAGGCGCGCGGCGCGCAGACCATGGGCGTCGATCAGGCGACGTCGACGCACCGCTTCGAGCCGCTGCCGGACGGCGGGCGGATCGTGCTCGTCCGCGATGCGCCCGACTCTGCCGGCGCCGAACGGATCCGTGCTCACCTCCGCGCGTTGCGGGACGCGTTTGCCGCCGGCGATTTCTCGATGCCAATGTTCATCCACATGCAGACCGTGCCCGGTGCCACCGTCATGGCGGAGCGGCGGCACCTCATCCGGTACACGGAATCGGACCTTCCCAACGGCGGCGCGTTGCGGATCGAGACCACCGACCCGGCGGCCGTGGCCGCGGTGCGCGCGTTCCTCGCCTTCCAGCGCGGTGCCCACCGCACCTCCTCCGGTCCGCCGGCCGGTCAGCCGACCGGGCGGAGCTCGCCGCGCTGAGCGGCGCGGCAGCCGGACGCGCGATCCGGCTCGCGGTCTCCGTCGCCGCCGCAAGGTCGGCGCATAGGGCGGCCGCGGTCGCCGTCCGACGTCGGGTCGGGTGGGCGTGGAGTCGCCCCGGGCCGACTCGGGGACCGGCCGGCGCCGCGGTCAGCCCCGATCCCGACCGTCGACCGGCCGTGCCGGCCGGTCGATTGCGCTGCCCCTGCCGCCCCTGCCGCCCCTGCCGCCCGCGCCGCCCGCGCCGGCGGGCAGGGGGCGCCCCGGGCTCGGGGCGGCGTCGGGGCTCGCGATCAGGCGCTCCGCCCACGCGATCGCCGCGATCAGGAGGGTGAGGGCGGCGAGCAGCAGGACAGGCTCCGCCGTGCGCGCGACGGCGATCAGAACAGCCGCCCGATGGCGACAGGTGATCCGGGCGCTGATGGCCGACAGCAGGGGAGCGGCGATCTGCCTGGCCTCGTCGATGTGCCGCTCGGCGGCGGCAATGTCATTGGCCCGAAGCTCGGCGTCGGCCTGGGCCAGGAGCCGAGACTGGGCTGCCTCGTCGGCCTGCACCGTCGCCCCGCAGGTGCCGCCGACGAGCGTCGTCGACGCGCGGGCTCCCGCCCACGCCAGACCGGCGGCGAGGGTGAGCAGCGGAAGCGCCGCGAGCCAGAGGTGTCGCGGCCGGAGTCGGGTCATGGTTGCACGCTCCGTCAACATGCGTGCTCCCTCGGGGCTCTGTCCAGAACGCCGACGTCCCCCGTCGGCTCCGCCCCAGGGCACGCCGCCGGGCAGTGCCTCCCTTGACGGCTTATCTCTACATATGTAGAGTACAGCATGCCGCCGCGCCTCACCCGCCAAACGGTGGATGTGCTCGAGCTGTTTCTCGAATCGCCAGCAGAGTGGAAATACGGCTACGACTTGAGCCGCCGGACCGGGCTCAAATCGGGGACGCTGTATCCCATTCTCATGCGGCTGGCTGATCACGAGTTGCTCGAGGCGTGCTGGGAGCCGGGGGACACCGGCAAGCCGCCGCGTCACATGTACCGGCTGACGCCGGCCGGTCTGCGATACGCGCGCGTGTCCACGCGCGACCACCTGCGGGCGCGGGCGCAACGGGCAGTGGGCCCCGCGACCCTCGACCCGGCGACGAGCTGATGATGCCGCGCCGACGTCGCCTGGCGAGCACGCTGCTCCGCATCGTCGTGCGGCGCCTCTCGGGCGCCGACCGGGGGTGGGGCGAGGCCATGCTCCGCGAGCTCGACGTCGTGGAGTCCGAGTGGGACGCCCTGCGGTGGGCCGTCGGCGGCGCGTTCGTCCTCTTGCGCCGGGAAACGCTGACGGACGTGAGACGACGAGCGACCGGGGTGCTCTCCGGCATGGCTCTCGCCGCCGGGGTCGTGGCGCTCTGCCTTGCTGGCTTCTCTCGCCTGCTCGCCCTGCGGGGGGGCACGGCGTTCCTGGCCGAAATCGCCCTGCCGGTCGCCGTCGTCATCGCCGGCGCGGTCGCATGCTGGCGCAGACGGCGGTTCGTCGCCGCCGGCCTCCTCCTGTTCGCGACCACCTTCATCACTCACGTCATCGTCTACTACCTATGAGACGCAGCCTTCTCGCACTGCTCGCGTGGTCATCTCTGGTCGGCGCGCAGCAAGCACAACCGGGGCCTGAGCTCAAGAAGCTCGCCTACTTTATCGGGACATGGCGGGGCCAGGGGGAGATGCGTGCCAGCATGTTCGGTCCCGCCGGTACGGTGAGCAACACCACGCGCAACGAATGGACCTTGAACAAGTTCTTCTACATCTCGCACCACGAGGAGCAGAACACGTCCGGCACGTTCGAGGTCCTGAGCATCACCGGGTACGATCCGGAAAAGAAGGTCTACGTCTCGTACTCGTTCGACATGCAAGGCGGAGTGGGCCGTCGGGTCGGCACGCTCACGCACGGTCAACCGGCGGTCGCGGCGCCTCATGGGGCGCGGCCCGACGCGGGGCACGACACGGCGCGAGGGGCGGCGCCGCCGGCAGGCGGCGACGAGACTTGGACCCCGGGCGACAGGTGGACGTGGACATCGGAGTACGTCGTCGGCGGCAGGACCATCAAGAGTCGCGGCGTCGACACACCCACATCCGCCACCTCGTACCGTTTCATCTGGCAGATCGCGCCCAACGGCAACGACTGGCAAACCGTCCAGAGTGGCACGGCGACGAGGGTGCAATGAGCGTTGCCGCATCATCGCCCCCTCGTCCCCGCGGCGGAGGAGCTCGCCCGCAGAGCGCCGGGCACGGCTGCGACGCGACGGAGCCAGGGTGGACGGACGGCGTCTACCTTCCACGCATGCACATTCCCGCCCTCATCCAGGATCGGCGCTCGGTCAGGAAGTTCACGAACCGACCCGTTTCCCGCGAGGAGATCGAAGCCCTGCTCGCCGCCGCCGTCCTGGCGCCCAACCACCGCCTCACGCAGCCCTGGCGCTTCTACGTTCTGGGGCCGGAGTCGCGCTACGCCTACGGGCTCGCGCTCGGCGACCGGAAGGCACGCAAGCTCCCGGACCCGGAGGCCGCTCGCGCGCTGCGCGAGGCGGTCGCGGCCGAGCATCGCGACCTACCGTGCATGATCGCGGTGGCCGTCGTCCAGAGCGACAACCTCGAGGTCCGCGAGGAGGACTACGCGGCGGCGATGATGGCGGTCGAGAATCTCGCGCTCGCGGCGGTGGCACTCGGCCTCGGGACCCACATCAAGACCGGCGGCGTCATGGGCGACGCGGCGTCTCGGGCGGCGGTGGGGGTCGGGGACGGCGAGCGGGTCGTCGCCACCGTGAACGTCGGCGAGCCCGCCGACGCGGCACCCGCGAAGACGCGGGCGCCCGCCGGCGCATTCACGATCTGGCGGCCCTGAGGCTCCCGGCCGCACTTGCGTCGTCGACTCGGCGCGCGGGCAGCGCCAGCCCGAACACCGAGCCCCCATCGTCCGGAAACTCGGCCCACGTGCGCCCGCCGGCGCGCTGGATCGCCTCACGGACGATGCTCAACCCGAGTCCGGTGCCGTCGATCTCCGGTCCGCCCTCCACCTGGGCGCGGAAGAAGCGGTCGAAGAGCCGATCCCGGACGGTGGCCGGGACACCGCGTCCGTTGTCGCGCACCTGGACGACCACCTCATCGCCCTCGATGCGTCCGGTGACGTGCGCGAACGGGGCCGGATGGGCCGGGTCCCGGTACTTGATCGCGTTCGACAGGAAGTTGACGAGGGAGAGCTCGACGACCGCCGCGCTCACCTCGACCGGCGGCAACGCGTCGTCGATCCGAATCTCCACCCCTTCGGTCGCCGCCGCGTCGCGGAGCTGACGCGCCGCTTCCGCGACCGCCGCCGGCAGCGGGACACGCCGGTGCTGCCGTGCGTCACTGGCGACGTGGGTCAACTCCAGGAGGTTCTCGAGCACGACCTGCATGGATCGCGCGTTCCGGACCACGACTCCCGCCAGCCGCCGCCGGTCCGCCTCGACCAGATCGATCGACTCGAGCAGCTCGGCGGCGCCCAGCGTCGCGCCGATCCGGTTCCGCATCTCGTGCGTCAGCGCCCGGTCGAACGCGCGGAGCCGATCTTCACTCTCCCGCACACGCGCCGCCATGACCTCGAAGTACCGCATCGCGGTCGCCTGCTGAATGGTGGTGACCGCCAGGAAGAGCCGCTGGGCACACACCGCCCACTCGACGGGCGACCCGCCGACCGCGTCGGCCACGCGCCGCATGAACGCGAACACGATGGCGCCGAAGATCTCGAACTCCTTGAGGATCTCGTACTCGGTGAATCCCTGCTCGTGTCGGAGCGCACCGAGCTCCATCGCGTGCCGAATGACCTGACTGTCGGCCACGACCGTGCGCGTGGGATCCTCGACAAACTCGGCGATGCCCAGGATGAGCAACGGGACGTGGTCGAGGAGCGCATCGGTCGGGAAGACCCGATCCGGCGAAAGGGACACGCGCTCCGTGATGCGCGTGAGCCACCGCTCGGCCAGCTCTACCCTCGCCTCGCGCAGCCGCTCGGCTACGGCGTGGGACAGCGCGTCATCCGTGGCGTCTCTCCCCATTGGGCTGGAATATAGGTCAGGCAGTCACCCTCCCCGTCACGCCAACCGGACCCGGCAGAGGGAAGCCGGAAATCGAGGCCGGACCCGGAGTCAATCGCGGCCGGACCGGTCAGGAGAACCCGGTCAGGAAAGCGGCTTCGGTTTCTCTCTCTGTGCTTGTCCTCCCGGCGGATACCGGGTACCCTTCGATGTCCGCCACCGGGTGGTATACAATGGAGCAGGAGCAGCACGATCTGCGTCGTCGGGTCGGGCACCTGATCAGGCAGATGGGGCGCGAGCCCCACCGAACGCATCACGGGCCCTGTACGCACGATGTCCATTTCTACAATGCCGACGACGACCTGAGCCGGGCTCTCGTGGGCTTCCTGGCGGACGGGCTGGCCCTCGGCCAGCCCATTCTCGTCATCGCCACGAAGGCACACCGGCGCGCGTTCGCCGATGGGCTGCGGAAGATGGGGCTGGACCCTGACGAGGCGTACAGCGGTCGTCTGGCAGTCTGGCTCGACGCGCGGGAGACGCTCGCCGCGTTTATGGAAGGCGGCCGACCCGATCGTGATCTGTTCATGGCAACCGTGGGCAGCGTGTTCGACCGACTGCTCCGGAAACGTGAGTATCTCCTGGTTCGTGCGTACGGCGAGATGGTCGATCTGCTGTGCCAGGACGGCAATCTCCGGGGGGCGTTAGCGCTCGAGGGCCTCTGGAACGAGTTGGCAGACCGCTACGCCTACTCGCTGCTCTGCGGGTACAGCATGGAGGGCGTGTTCCGTGCGGCGGGTGACGAGGGATTTCGTCACGTGCTGACTCAGCACGGCCGTGCGCACGGATTCGACGACCCAGGGGAGCGCGTCGCGTAGCGGGACCGCGGGGACGGGCGCGCCAGCCCTTGCTTCCGCGGCAGGCTTGCGGGCCTGGGGGGATGGCTCACTGCTCCCGCGCATGCGCTCCGTGGTCGCTCGTGACCCTCGCGAAACCGGCCGGCGCCCCCGGAGCGTCTCGGAAGCGCCGTGGGCGGCGCCCCTCCGCCGCGCGGCGGCTGATGACGACGATCGCGCCACGATTGCAGGCCTGCAACGTCCTTCCGCGTGCCATCGCGCTCGTGCCCGAGCGCGAGCAGCCGATCGAGCGACAGGCGCCTAGGCGCGAACTTGGCGGAGCATGGCTGACGCCGCGGTCACTCGTCTCGCTTGGCCCTCTCCACGACGAGCGCGAGGGGCATGAGCCCGCCGTCCGTGGTCGCGGGCCGTCGCGTTTGGGTAGTCGGGGAAGAATTTCCCGACGTGATCATCGAACGAGATCTTGCCCCGATCGACGAGTTGCCCGATCGACGCGGCGGTGAAGATCTTCCCCATCGACCCGAGCGTAAACTGCGACCAGCCGGTGACTGGCGTATGCGTGGCCCGGTTCGCGTAGCCGCCCACGGCTCGCACGATCACTTGCGTGTCGCGCGCCACGGTCACGATCCCGGAGAAGAGTCCCGCGGCGGACACCCGAGCGACGACGCGCCGCACCTCCTTCGCCAGTGCGGAGTCGGACAGATCGTGCTTGTGGCGGAGCGCGTCCGCGCAAGCCAAAGCCCTGCGCATCGAAAGGGGATGGCAGGGCTTGGAGATGATGAGTCGGGGCGACTGGATTTGAACCAGCGACCTCCTGCTCCCGAAGCAGGACAAGGAGGTAGGGAAGTACGGCAACCTGACGGTCGGTAGAGGGAACCCGGGCATCGGCGCCGGACCTCGTGTCAATCAATGTCGGACTTTGCCGGAAGAAACGGGTAAAGAAACGGGTCAAGCGCGAGCTTGCTCGCGACTCGGCGCCTTCCGGCTGCCCCTACGGCGGAGCAGTCGGCGGACGCGAGCCCTTGATGGGCTCTCCTCAGTCGTGATCTCAGGGGTGTATGAGGCGCCGGGCAGTTTCGACTGCGTCCGAATGGGCGTCGAACGGAGAGGGGCCGTACCCGAGCACATAGTCCGGCTCGGCACCTGTAACACCAGGTTCGATGACGCCAATGGCTACCCACGCGTGCCGCCCCGGAGCACCCGATTGTTCGATCTTTGGGATTGTCACTGTGTAGTTGCCGATCGTCTGAGTGCGCGGCTGCACGTGCGGGAACCCAGTCATCAGTGCCTCCACGTAGCCCGCAGCTGGCAGCCCCGATTCTTGACCCTACGAATATCGCTCGAGAAGCAAGCCAGCCCCAGCCGCCCCGAGGCGTGCTGCATTGCCTCAACACTGGGCCCCGCCGGTGATCAGGCCGTTGGGTCCTTCCTTCCGGGGCTAACGAACGCGCAGGTCGGCGTTTATTCGGTGCTCCTGCCAGCTAGTATAGCCTGTCACTTGCGTACGGACTACGACGTCCGTACGTTTGTACGGTACAAGTTCACGGGGTGATTTATGGCTGCCCAGGCCGCAGCGCGAACATACCTAGAGCTTCAAGCCGACGAGCGGCTGGAGCTTCGGATTCCGGGTCTGCTAAAGCACGATGCGGAGGCAGTGGCGAGGGCGCACGGCCAGCGGCTGGCGCAATACCTCATTGCGTTGATCGCGCGCCATGTGGCCGAGGATGCCCGGTCTGTTATTGAGTGGACTCTGACCCCACTCCAGCAAGCGGAGTTGCTCCGCATTCTGGCATCGCCAGCGCCGACCACGCCGGCGCTCGAGGCGGCACGCGAGCGGGCCCGGGATCTCTTCGGGCCCGACGCTACCCTGTAGCATTACGGTGCCGTAGGTCGTTCACAGGCATGACCCAGCCACGCTGTGGCGGGAGTTCGCATCAGTACCCCCGAATCACCGCTGCGGCTCGAGCCGCTGGCGCCGCACCACGACACGGCAGGGTTTGACTGCGGGCCAAAAAGGCATGGGCCGATCATCACCCGTTACTTCCGGGAGGAGGCGCTCGGCCACCACGCACTAGGGATCTGCGCGGCCACGGTCACTACTGACAGGGAAGTACCAGCACGGGTGGCCGGCTTCTTCACCCTGTCCCCTGTGAGCGTACGTGTCGATGCTTCAGTGCTGAAAACCCTGGGGCTCGCAGAGGCCCCCTATAAGCAGATCGGCGGCTACCTTCTGGGGCGACTCGGTGTCGATCAGAGATACAAGGGTGAGAAGTTGGGCCCCGCTCTGGTCAGCGTTGCGCTCTCATACGCCGCGGACGATCGACGCAAGGTTGGAGGCTTGTTCCTCGCAGTCGATCCGAAAGACCCCTGGCTTGCTCACTGGTATGAAGGATTCGGGTTCACCCAAGTATCGAGTACCGGCCGCATGATCCGCCGGTTGGAGTAGCCCGCGGACCGCTCGTCAGCGGTGATCATCACCGCGGGACCGCTGGCGCAAAGCATAGGGATGATCATGATCATCATCATCATGATGGCGGGTCGATGACCGACGATCATCATGATGATGATGTCATTGGCTGGACCCGCTCTATCGCGGGCTGTCCCGCGGTGCTGTCCATGAGCTCGCGCTGTCAACGGCGGCTTGGAATCGCACGAAACCTGGAGTGACCCCTTGGAGGCTGGACAGACGGGGGTCGACGATTCGACCTAGGCGGCAGGTTGAGTGTGCAAGTCTCTCGAACTCCTCTGGGGGATGGTAGCCGAGCGACGAGTGGAGCCGTCGACGATTGTAGAGCTCCTCGATAACGTGCGGGAGGTTGATAATGACGTCCTCGACCGTGGTGTACTCGCGAGGATAGATCTCTTCGCACTTGAGCGTTTTGATCAAGCTTTCCATCGTGGCGTTGTCGTAGGGATTGCCGCGGCGGGACATCGAGCCGCGGACGCCATGCTCGGCCAGCCGCTCACGATACTGCCGGGACGTGTACTGGCCCCCCCGGTCGGAGTGGTGTATGAGCCCGGGCGGCGAGTCCGCGAGGTGGGGACCGCAGCGCAGCTTGACGTGAATCCGGTCCCGTTCAGCATAGTCGAAAGGAACGGGTATCAAGCCGCGCTCGATGCAGAACGAAGTCGCGCTCTGGCGTTCGCTTCCGCAGGCGACGTGGTTGACGAATAGCGCTCTTCCCTCAGTCAAGCTCCGCTTCAGGACGATTCGTAGGCATGCGCAGTCAGCCGGCGACCGCGCGTAGGCGATTGCGACTTCGACTCTGACGTCGCTCCAAAACTCGATAACGAGACTGGTTCGCGGTTGGGAAACTCGACAATCAGGTGCAAGCGGCCACCCATTGCCTCGATATACCCACGCAAAGTTGTAAGCAGAAGATCCGTGCGCTTTTCGAGCCGCGAGACGCTATCTTGGCCGATACCGAGCGCCTTAGCCATGCTTTCCTGAGTCAACCGCTGAGCCTCCCGCAGCTCGCGCAAAGACTTTTCTTCGGCGATTAGCAGACGTGCCCGCGCATCGATCTTTCTGCGACGCGCAGGAGTCAGCTCCTTTCGGATCCTCTCAAGATTTGTCATAGTCATCGTCTCCCCTTCTTCGATTTTCGCAATTCGTCAGGTCTTGTCTTCTTGGTCTTGGCTACATGGGCGTCGAAACGAGGATCGGCTTGCTCTATCAATCGCCTATAGAACCGCTTCTCGCTCCCACCGGACTTGTCCCCACCGCATAAGACGATGGCCTCCCGGTTCGGATCGAACGCGAAGGGGAAGCGCCACACGCCGCCAGCTGCCTCGAACCGCAGCTCCTTCATGTTCGCGTGCTTAGAACCGTTCAGCGTGTCCACACGAGGTCGAGCGAGTTGAGGACGGCGACCGTCTGTTGCATCGGACTCTCCTTGTAGAAATGCTCTCCGACTGCGACCCAGACCTAGCGTTGGGCAGAGCGCGCGTCCCGAAGTGCGCGACATGGAGTCAGGAGGCATCGCTCGGCCCGAGCAGAGCGAGTGTCCGGGACCCGGACACTCGCCAATGAATGCAGATAGAGCTGTAATGATCCCCTTGATTCCGATTGCGACACGATCCCTAGTGCGCGGTGTGACGAAGTTCTGCTCAACCGGGAGATGCCAATGATCTGAGATACGTTGCGGCCGCGTGACGGCGACGCGCGCATTGCGCGCCTGCCTACGCTGGTTCCCACACGTGGCCACCACAAAAAGAAAAAGCGCCCGACGAGCGGACGCTTCTAACCCACTGTGGAAATTGTACTTACAGTCGGGGCGACTGGATTTGAACCAGCGACCTCCTGCTCCCGAAGCAGGCGCTCTACCGGGCTAAGCTACGCCCCGATGCATGTTGCGTAGGACCCGAAAAGTATACGCCCCGCCGCGCGGCCGCCAAGTGCGGACGCGAGGAGGCGCAGGGAGATCCCGACATCCCGAGCACGCCGGCATGGAGCCCGCACCGGCGTCGGTCCACGCGGTCGAGGGCAGGGCAGGGGCGCGACCGCGCGTCGACGTGTACGGCGGCGCGGACCGCTCGCGCACACATCGCCAATTCCGGCGCTCGCGGCTGGTCCGGATGCGGTGACAGTTCGCACACAGCACGATGCACTGGGCAATCTCTCGCTCGATCCGCGGCCACGAGTCCGCGCCGGCCAGCAGGAGCGCGATCTCCGCCCGCTTGACACCCACGAGTCTCTGGTCGGCACCTGCGCGGCTCCTGGGCAATCGATGAGCCGCCACGATAGCGAACGAAAAAAAATGCGAGACATCCCGGCACCGCGGAGTCTCGCATTTTCACGCACGATTCGCCTCTGGCCCGCCCGTTCAGCGGTGACGGTTCGGCGGCGCGGGGTGACTACGGAACCGCCGCCGCGCCAGAAACGCCGAAACGTCTGCTTACTCAACCTCCGTATCTCTTTGTTTCGCTTCGACTTACGCGCCCGGACGGAGTCGAACCGCCAACCTTCTGATCCGTAGTCAGATGCTCTATCCAGTTGAGCTACGGGCGCTTACGGGTTAAACAGATGTTGCAGACCGCTTCGTAGTCCCTGCATCCCTCATAGTCAGTCCACACACACGAGCTGGATGGGCGGTACAAGACTCGAACTTGTGACCTCCACGATGTCAACGTGGCGCTCTAACCAACTGAGCTAACCGCCCGCACGCCGGTCGTCCCACCTGTTCCGGCCCGTGCCCGGCCGCATGCCCGCACGGCACCGGTGCGCATGGCGTGCGCGTCCCGTCGTCCGAGAGTGGAGGCGAGGGGAATCGAACCCCTGACCTCGTGAATGCCATTCACGCGCTCTCCCAACTGAGCTACGCCCCCGTCCACTCGCACGACCAGTCCCGGGGCCACTCTCGCGTCGCGACGGCACGACTTTTGGCGCAACGCGACGTCTTCACACAGGAACCTCTGAACCTATCCGTGTGTATCTCGGGTGTCAATTGATTGGGGCTGGCGGAAATCTGACGGGCCGGTATCTTGCACGACCTTCACCAACATTCGAGCTCGCGCGGTGCGGCTCGCATCTCTGCTCATCGTTCTTCATGGGTGCTCCTAGCCGTCCGTCGCCGTTCGTGCTCTTTGGACACCTGAAGCGCGCCTGACGCGCGTCGCGCCCCACGGATCGCGGGCCGACGGCGGCCGTACCTCTCAGCGTCGTTCACACCGGACCCCCGTCGCTCGCGCCCCGAGCGACCAGCCAGGACTCACACACACATGCCCGAACTCCAGCAGGCTGCCAAGCAGGGCTCGTCGACGCGCCCCAGCAAATCCGCGTCCGCCAAGTCTCCTGCCGTCGCCGCCCCGCTGCCGTTGAAGCCCGCCGCTGCCCCGGTCAAGGGTACCGTCCGCCGCCGGCGCGGCGCCGCCACGCCGACCGGGATCGCACCCAGCGAGCCGGAGCGGGATATCCTCGACCAGTACCTCTACGAGGTCAGCACCTACCCGCTCCTCAAGGGAACGGAGGAGCTCGACCTCGCCCGGAAGATCCGCGCCGGTGACCCGGATGCGCTCCAGGAGCTGGTCAAGCGCAACCTCCGCTTCGTCATCTCGGTCGCGAAGAAGTACCAGAACCGGGGCCTCCCGCTCATCGACCTGATCGGCGAGGGCAACGTGGGGCTCCTCACGGCCGCTCGGAAGTTCGATCCGGACCAGGGTGTGAAGTTCATCTCCTATGCCGTCTGGTGGATCCGGCAGGCGATCCTGTCCTCCCTCGCGCGGCAGGGTCGGACGGTCCGCGTACCCCTCAACCGCACGGCCGATCTCTCGCGCATCATCAAGGCGTCGGAGATTCTGCGGCAGAAGCTCCGCCGCGAGCCCAACCCGCAGGAGCTCGCGCACCTCACCGGGCTGTCGGTCGATGTCGTCCAGTCCCTCGCCGCCCTCAACACCGGCGACGTGCGGCTGGATGCGCCGATGGATCCGGAAGGGGACCGGTCGCTCATCGAGCGGTTCGTCGCCGACGAGATGCCGGACGCCGAGGAGGAGGCGATGAACCGCTTCCTCAACGACGAGATCGAGCAGGCGCTCGGGACGCTGCCGGCGCGCGATGCCAAGGTCCTCCGACTCTACTTCGGGCTCGAGGGTGGTCGCGAGCACACGCTCGAGGAGATCGGTTCCATGCTCGGGGTCACGCGCGAGCGCGTGCGGCAACTCCGGGACCGCGCGCTCAAGCGGCTCCGCGAGGGCGATGTCGGTCGCGCCCTGGGGAGCTTCGCCGCGTAGGCGACGGCGACCGCGATCGGCCGTAGCCCACGGGCCGGCCTCGTGAGGCGATATTGATCAGGGCCGGCAGCGATGCTCCGCTGCCGGCCCTGATCGCGCCCGCCCCCCTCCCGGCGTCCCCGATACTCCGCCGACTCCCTCCCCCATGTCCCCATGATTGCGCTTCGCGACGTCTACAAGTCGTTCGGCCCGAAGCGGGTGCTCACCGGGTTCTCGCTCGAGGTCGCGGAGGGCGAGACGATGGTGATCATCGGGTTCTCCGGGAGCGGGAAGTCGGTCGTCCTCAAGCATCTCATCGGGCTGCTCGTCCCCGATCGGGGCGACGTGCTCGTCGATGGCGTCAGCGTCCCGACGCTCACGCGGCGCGAGCTGTACGCCCTGCGCGCCCGGATCGCGTATGTCTTCCAGTTCGCGGCGCTCTTCGACTCGATGACCATCGCCCAGAACATCGCGATGGGCCTGCGGCGGCAGACGGAGCTCGGCGCCGCCGAGATCGACGGCCGCGTCCGCGAATCGCTCGAGTTGGTCGACCTTCCCGACGCCGGACCCCTCTATCCGGCCGAGCTGTCCGGCGGAATGCGCAAGCGCGCCGGGATCGCCCGTGCCATTGCTCTTCGGCCCAAGTACATTCTCTACGACGAGCCCACCACCGGCCTCGACCCTGTAACGAGCGCGGTCATTGACGACCTCATGCTCCGCATGCAGCGCCAACTCGGTGTGACCAGCATCGTGATCACCCACGACATGCGCAGCGCCTATCTCGTCGGGACACGCATCGCCATGCTCTACGAGGGCCGGGTTCGCCAGGTGGGCACGGTCCACGAGATCCAGCACACGACCGACCCCGTCGTCCGGCAGTTCATCGAGGGGCGCGCGTCGCTGGCCGCGACAGCCGCCCCGGCGTGAGCAGACCACCCCGCAAGCGCCCGCGCGGCCGCCCGCGGCCGCCAGCCGTCGCCACGGGGGCGGCCGCCGACCGATCTCCCCCGCCCAAGCCACGGGCGCGGCAGGAACGCTCGGCCGGTGGAGTCGTGGTCCGACTCCCGGCTGAGTCCGACCCGGCGACGAACGGCGCGTCGCCCCCCGCCCGGGCCACGGCGCCGAGCGACCCGCAGGCCGATGGGTGGTCCGGAGGGCACGCGGCCGGCGATGCCGAGCCTCTCTTCCTGCTGATCCGGGACAGCTACGAGAACTGGGGGTTCCCCAAGGGGCACGTCGAGCGTGGCGAGCGGCGCGAGGATGCGGCGCGGCGCGAGGTCGAGGAGGAAACCGGGCTCCGGTCGCTCTCCGTCGAAGGGCTCATCGATACCATCGACTGGTGGTTCCGCTTCAAGGGTCGGCTGATCCACAAAGTCTGCGACTTCTATCTCATGGCCGTGCCCCCGGGAACGCCGGCCACGACCTCGCCACAGGCCGCCGAGGGCATCACCGCCTGCGAGTGGGTGCCCTACGAGACCGCTCGGGCGCGGATCTCCTACGCCAACGCCCGCGACGTGCTCGCCCGCGCGTACGCCATGGTCCGCGAGGGCCGCGCATGACCCGGACCGCGCGCGTCGGCGCGGGTGCCGCTCCGAGCGTCCGCCGGTCCGCTCGGCCGCGGCCGGGCCGGCCGCTGTCCGGCGTGGCGGCCCTCAAGGCGGCCACGATGCCGTGCGTCGCCGTGTACGCGCCGCGCGATCGGGCCCGCGCCTTTGCGCGGGCGGCATTCCCCCGCCGGCAAGCCCGCCTCGTCGTGTTGCGAACCGCCGCCGACCTGGCCGCGACCTTCCGCACCGAACTGATCGATGCCGCGCTCGTCGATCTGTCGGCGCCGAGCGACGACGTCTGGGCCGCCGCCGCGCTCGCGCGCGAGTTCCCGAGCGCGCCGTTCTTCGGCGTCACCCCGCTCAGGTCCGGCGACGCGCCCGCGCTCGCCCGCTGCGCCGCGCTGGATTTCGCCGGCGTCCTCATCGAGGGGATCGACGAAGTGAGCGCCCGGACGGAGGTGCTCACCCGAACCTTCCGTGCCCGCTTCGCCGACACGCTCCGCGAGCCGCCGCCGGCCCTCGAGCTGTCCTCGCCGCTCCAGGTGACCACCTGGACGTGCATCGTAGTCCATGCCGGACTGCCCGTGCGCACGGACGCCGTCGCGCGCGCGGTGGGCGTCACGCGCGAGCATCTGAGTCGCGCCTTCGCGGCCGCGCGCGCGCCAAACCTGAAGCGCGTGATCGATCTCGTGCGGCTCGTCGCGGCCGCCGAGCTGGCCAAGAACCCCGGCTACGACCTGCGCGACGTCGCGAGCGTGCTCGGATTCGCGTCCCCCTCCCACCTCTCGAGCACCACGCAGCGCGTCGTTGGGCTGCGCCCGGCCTCCCTCGCCCGCCTCCGCGCCGTCGACCTGATTCGGCGCTTCGCGGTCGGCCGTGGGCGGAGCAGAGGCTCCGCCTAGTCGCCGGTCGTCGGCGCCGGTCATGGGTGCCGGGGTCGCCGCCAGTCGTCGTCCCGGCATGCCTCTCGGCGCGCTCCAGCCGCTCGGTGTGGCGGGCCCGTCTTGCTGGGTCTCGCGGCTTGTGATAATTTTCACAATCTGTACCGGAATCGATCCCCGAGCGCGCGGCCCGCGGTCGTGCGCGGTGCGCGTCCCGTCGCGCGCGTCCCCGTTTCGGGCCGTCCTGTTCCTGTGACTTCTCATGGCCTCTGACACCACGCTCCGTCCCGGCGAGATGAAGGACATCCTGCTGCGCGAGATCGAAGCAGCGGATCTGCACGAGCTGAACGTCGAAGAAGTCGGCAGTGTTCTCGAGGTCCGGGACGGCATCGCCCGCATCTATGGGTTGGAGAAGGCGATGGCGGGGGAGATGCTGGAGATCACCTCCTCCGAGACCGGGGAGTCCGTCACCGCCCTCGCTCTCAACCTCGAGGAGGACAACATCGGCGCGGTCGTCCTCGGCGACTACCTGGTGCTCCGCGAGGGCGACGACGTGCGCCGCACCGCGCGGGTGCTCGAGGTGCCGGTCGGCCCCGCCCTCATCGGCCGTGTCGTCGATGCGCTGGGCCGCCCGATCGATGGGCTCGGCGAGCTCCGGACGACCATGTCGCGTAAGGTCGAATCTCCGGCCCCCGGCATCATCGTTCGGCAGCCGGTGAAGGAGCCCCTCCAGACGGGGCTCAAGGCCGTCGACTCCATGATCCCGATCGGCCGCGGGCAGCGCGAGCTCATCATCGGCGACCGCGGGATCGGCAAGACCGCGATCGCGCTCGACACGATCATCAACCAGAAGGGCACCGGCGTCATCTGCGTCTACGTCGCCATCGGGCAGAAGGCGTCGACCGTCCGCGGCGTCGAGGCACGGTTGCGCGAGGCGGGCGCGATGGAGTACACGATCATCGTCAACGCGCCGGCCTCCGACCCGGCGCCGATGCAGTACATCGCGCCGTACTCGGGGTGCGCCATGGCCGAGTACTTCATGTACCACGAGGGCAAGCCCACCCTCTGCGTGTACGATGATCTGTCGAAGCAGGCGGCCGCGTACCGCGAGATCTCCCTCGTCCTGCGGCGCCCCCCGGGGCGCGAGGCGTACCCGGGCGATGTGTTCTACCTGCACTCGCGGCTCCTCGAGCGGGCGGCCAAGCTGAGCGACGATCCGTCGGTCGTCGACGGCAAGACGATCTTCAAGCCCGGCGGCTCACTGACCGCCCTGCCGATCATCGAGACGCAGGCGGGGGACGTGTCGGCGTACATCCCGACCAACGTCATCTCGATCACCGACGGACAGATCTTTCTCGAGGCCGACCTGTTCTTCGCCGGCGTCCGGCCGGCCATCAACGTCGGTATCTCGGTGTCGCGCGTCGGCGGGTCGGCGCAGATCAAGGCGATGAAGGCGGTCGCCGGCCGGCTCCGTCTCGACCTCGCCCAGTACCGCGAGCTCGAGGCGTTCTCCGCCTTCGCCTCCGACCTCGATGCCGCCACCAAGCGGCAGCTCGAGCGGGGGGCCCGGACAGTCGAGATCCTGAAGCAGCCGCAGTATCAGCCGATGCCGGTCGAGAAGCAGGTGATGAGCATCTTCGCCGTCACCAACGGATACCTCGACGGCGTCGACGTCGCGCTCGTTCGTCCCTGGGAGCGGGAGTTCCACCAGTACATGGACGCCCAGGGCCCGCAGGTCGGCGAGCGGATCCGGACCGAGAAGGCCCTGTCCAAGGACACCGAGGCGCAGCTTCGCCAGGCGATCGAACGCTTCACCCACGAGTTCACCCGCCGCCACGCGTCACCGGCGGCCGCCGTCACGGCGGGCGGCGCCGGCGGGCCGGCGGCCGGATCGACGGCCGGCGCAGCGGCCTAGCGCGAACACGGCCGGACGACCGCATGGCCAAGGGCCGGGAGCTCAAGGGGCGCATCAGATCCTTCGAGAACACGCGCAAGATCACGCGCACGATGGAGATGGTGGCGACGTCGAAGATGAAGCGCGCGCAGGACCGGGTCGTGGCCGCGCGCCCGTACGCGGCGGCGCTGCGCGAGGTGATCGGAAGCCTGTACAGCCCGGAGCTGGCCGCCCGCTTCCCGCTCCTCCGTCAGCCCGCGACCGTGCGGCGTGCGGCGGTGCTGCTCCTCACCTCCAACCGCGGGCAGGCCGGCGCCTTCAACTCGAACCTCATCCGTGAAGCCCGCGGGCTGGTCGACCGCCTCGAGCGGAGCGGCACCGCGGTCGAGCTGCACGTCGTGGGGCGCAAGGGAGTCGGCTACTTCCGGTACATCGGCCGCGCGATGGCCTCGAGCCGCACCGACCTCACGGACCGGCCGACGACGCGCGATGCGACCGACCTCGTCACGGGTGTCATGGACGCCTTCGTGCGGGGCGCGCTCGACGCCGTGTACGTCGTCTACGCCCGCTTCGTCTCCGCGCTCGCGACTCCGCCGACGACCGATCGCATCCTTCCCGTGGAGCCGCCGGCCAGGCCTGGAGGACGGACGACCGGGCGGCAGCACGACTATCTCCTGCTCCCGTCCGCCGAAGCGATCCTCGAGGAGCTGCTGCCGGCCTACGTGCGGAATGCGGTGTATCGCGCGCTGGTGGAGACGGCGGCGGCCGAGCAAGGTGCCCGCCGGACGGCGATGAAGGCGGCGACCGACAACGCCAACGAGGTGATCAACACGCTCCGGCGTCAGTTCAACCGCGCCCGCCAGGCGCAGATCACGCAGGAGATCGCCGAGATCGTCGGGGGAGCGGCCGCCCTCGGCGGCTGAGCACACGAGCGCCGGCGGCCGCGCCTCGCGCGCCGCAGCACTGTTGCAGCACTGTGGAGGATCGGAGACGACATGGCAGAGCACACGGCGGGACGAGTGGTGCAGGTGATCGGGCCGGTGATCGACGCGGAGTTCGAGCCCGAGCACCTGCCGGAGATCTACAACGCGTTGCAGATCACGGTCGCGCCGAGCGCCGAGACGGGTGGCGAGGGCGTCGATCTCGTAGCCGAAGTGCAGCAGCACATCGGCCGCAACCGGGTCCGCGCCGTCGCCATGTCGAGCACGGATGGGCTCGAGCGGGGGGTCGAAGTCATCGATACGGGCGCGGCCATCTCGGTGCCGGTGGGCGAGGCGGCGCTCGGTCGGATCCTCAACGTCCTCGGGAAGCCGGTCGACAACGGCCCGCCGATCCCCGCCGACGCCCCGCGGTGGCCGATCCACCGCGCACGCCCCGACTTCGTCAACCTCGAGCCCAAGACCGAGATCTTCGAGACCGGCATCAAAGTCATCGACCTGATCGCGCCGTTCGTGAAGGGCGGAAAGATCGGGCTCTTCGGCGGCGCCGGCGTCGGCAAGACGGTCATCATTCAGGAGCTGATCGCCAACGTCGCCAAAGGACACGGCGGCCGATCGGTGTTCTGCGGCGTGGGGGAGCGCACGCGCGAGGGGAACGACCTGTACCTGGAGATGAAGGAGTCGAAGGTCCTCGACTCCTGCGCGCTCATCTATGGTCAGATGAACGAGCCGCCGGGCGCACGGCTCCGGGTCGGGCTCGCCGGTCTCACGGTGGCCGAATACTTCCGGGACGTCGAGAACGCCGATGTCCTCGTCTTCATCGACAACATCTTCCGCTTCACCCAGGCGGGCTCCGAAGTGTCGGCGCTGCTCGGCCGCATGCCGAGCGCCGTCGGCTACCAGCCGACGCTCGCCACCGAGATGGGCGAGCTCCAGGAGCGGATCACCTCGACCAAGGCCGGGTCGATCACGTCCGTGCAGGCGATCTACGTTCCCGCGGACGACATCACCGACCCCGCGCCGGCGACGGCGTTTGCGCACCTCGACGCCACCGTCGTGCTCTCGCGGGCGATCACGGAGCTCGGGATCTACCCGGCCGTCGACCCTCTCGCCTCGTCGTCCCGGATCCTCGATGCGCAGTACATCGGTGAGCGCCACTACCGGGTCGCGACCGAGGTCCAGCGCATCCTCCAACGCTACAAGGAGCTCCAGGACATCATCGCCATCCTCGGCATGGAAGAGCTGTCCGAGGAGGACAAGCGCATGGTGGGTCGCGCGCGCCGCATCCAGCGCTTCATGTCGCAGCCCTTCTCGGTGGCCGAGCAGTTCACCGGGATCCCGGGCAAGTACGTCAAGCTCGAGGAGACGGTCTCGTCCTTCGAGCGCCTCGTCGCCGGCGACCTCGACAACCTGCCGGAACAGGCCTTCTTCATGGCGGGCGGGGTCGAGGACGTGACCGCCAACGCCCAGCGCCTGACGAAGGGCGCATGAAAGCGTCGGTCGTCTCGCCGGAACGGACCCTCTACGAGGGCGACGTGTCGTCCGTCGTGGCCCCGGCATTCGACGGCGAGATCGGCATCCTCCCTCGGCACGCCCCCCTCGTGACCCTTCTCGGGCGCGGCGTGTTGCGTCTCGAGGGAGCCGGCGGGGGCACGCGGCGCTTCGACGTCGCCGGCGGCTTCCTGCAAGTGGCGGACGACATTGTGCGCGTCGTCACGGAGACGGCGAGCGCGCTGGCCTAGCGTGCGCCACGACGATGACGCCGGTCGGCGGCCCGCCGACCTGGCCGCCGAATTCCTCGAGAGGATGTGAGATGGGCCACGAATCGGGGCCGCGGCGTGCCGCGGCCACCCTGGGAGCGTGTGCGATCGCCGCACTCCTGAGCATGGCCGCGGCACCCGCGGCAGGGGCGCAGGCGTGGATCTACCCGAGCTTCCAGCAGCCGCACATCGTGAACCGGGAGTTCACCGCGGCCATCGCGAGCGGCGGCTACGACGGCACGAGCTTCATCTTTCAGTGGCGGGAACAGCTCGCGCCACGAAGCCAGTTCGTCTTCGACGGCGGCATCGCCTCGAGTGTCAACGGGCACGCGGTCGATTTCCTGGGCGGCCAGTACGGCTACCAGCTGCTCGTGCAGCACGACTCCGAACCGCTCGAGGTGATGGGCCTGGTCGGCGCGACGTTCGCCTTCGGCGGGCACGGCACGTTGGCGCAGATCCCGTTCACGGCCGCGGTCGGGCATCGCTTTGCCCTCGGCAACGGTGCCGCCATCACGCCGTACCTCGATCCGCGAGTGTCGATCGACTTCTGCACCGTCTGTCACGCCGAGATCCGGGGCGGCGGACGCGGCTCGGCGACGGGCGTCGGCGGCGGCGTCGGTATCGGCGCCAACCTCGAGCTCTCGCCGCGCGTGTCGGTGCGGCTCGATACGGCGATCCGCGGCTCCAGCCTGGGCGGCGAGGACAACACGATCGGCTTCGGCGTCGCCTGGTCGCCCGCCGGCCTGCGGGCACCGTAGCCCGCCGAGCCGCGATGACGGTCCGCGCTCCCCGCCGTCCCCACCGCGCCCTTGCGCGTGCTGCCGACCCTCGCTGAGCTGATCGACCAGACGCGCGCGCTCATCGTCGAGCGAGGCGAGGTGGTCGTGCTGTACCTGTCGTTCGGGCAATTCGGCAAGCTCGAGGACGTCTACGGATGGGAGAAGCTGGACGCGGTCCTCAATACCGCGTGTGACGCGGTCGCCGAGTGCCTGCGCGACCAGCAGGCCGGCGCCGGCGGCCACCCCGTGCGGGCGGCGGTCGCCTACCCCAACGACGAGGACGTCATCTGCCTCGACATCCCGCCGGCCGGGATCTCGCCGACGCGCGTCGCGCGTGCCAGCGCCGACGTCACCCAGCTCGTGACGCAGCTCCAGGCGGCCGTCTCGCGGCGGGTCGAGGCGGCCCACGGCGAGAAGATCGCCGCCCTGGTCGACGTCTTCGCCGGTCGCGCGCACGTCACCGTCGCGCCCAAATCGCGGCTCGAGCGCCTCATCTACCGGGGCGTGCGCGAGGCGGCGGCGGCGGCGCGCAGCGTCGCCCAGCGCGAGCGGGCGCGCCAGATCGCCGAGCTGCGCGCCGTGCTGCGCGAGCGGGCCGTCTACATCGACTATCACCCGATCGTCGCCGCCGATTCCGGCGCCGTGTTCGGCTACGAGGCGCTGGCGCGCGGCGGCGTCCGCTCGCTCCGGAACCCGGAGGTGATGTTCGCCACCGCCGCCGAGTCGAACCTGCTCTGGGAGCTGAGCCGCCTCTGCCGGGCCAAGGCGTTCGAGGGGATGCGCACGCGGCTCGCCCCGCATCAGCTGCTGTTCATCAACGTCGATCCGCACGACTTCGCGGACCCGGAATTCGCCGGCGAGCCGTCGCTCGCCGATCCACCGAGCGGCACCGCACCGGACGACCCGCGGCGTGTCGTCATCGAGATCACCGAGCGCACCGCGATCAAGGATTACCCGGCGCTCCGCGAGCTGCTTCAGGCCTTCCGGACCCGCGGCTACCGATTCGCGGTCGACGATGCCGGGAGCGGGTACGCGGGGCTGGGCTCGATCGCCAACCTCGAGCCCGATTTCATCAAGCTCGACATCTCGCTCATCACCGGGATCGACACGAACCCGATCAAGCAGAACCTGGTCGAGACGATGGTCCGCTTCGCCAACGACCAGAACGCCCGCGTCATCGCCGAGGGGGTCGAGCGGGCCGAGGAGTTCGACACCGTCCGCCGCCTGGGCGTGCACCTCGTGCAGGGGTTCTTCGTGAACGGCGGGACGTGAGCGCTACGCTCTCCGCTCCAGCAGCTCGGCGACCATGGCGGCGGACCGGCTCGCCGCGCCGAGCCCGCCCACGACGATCTGCTGGGCCCGCGACCCGGCGTCCCGCCGTGTGACGGGGTCGGCAAGCCACCGGCCGACGGTGCTCGCCAGCTCGCCGGCGTTCCGCACCGCGGCCGCGCCGCCGGCCGCCAGCAGACGCCGCGCATCTCGACTCTCGCCATGGCGCGGTCCGACGACCACCGGGACCCCGAACGCCGCCGGCTCGAGGACCGAGTGGAGCCCGTCGGCATGGAACCCGCCGCCGACGTACGCCACGTCCGCCGCGGCATAGAGGTCGCCGAGCGGGCCGACCCGGTCGAGGATGAGAAGTGCCGCCGGTTCCGCGGTCGCTCCATCGCTCGCCGCCCCGACCCGAGCGACGCGGATGCCACGAGCGGCGGCCCACCGTTCGATCGATGCGACGTGCGGGCCGGTCGGCTCGTGCGGTGCCACGATGAGGCGCGCGCCCGGTATCCTGGCCTGCAGCAGGCCCCACCCCTCGAGCACGACCCGCTCATCGGGGGGCCATGTCGAGCCGGCGACGACGGTCGGCCGGGCGGCCGCGAGCAGCGGGGCCAGGAGCGGACCGCGCCGGTCGATGGCGACCGCCCGCGCCCAGACCTGGTCGTAGCGCGTGTCGCCGGTGACCCGGAGCGCGTCCGCGCGGACGCCGAGCGCCCGGAGCCGCGCCGCGTCGTCATCGTCCACCGCCCCCACGCGCTCCAGGCGGGCATAGGCGTCGGCGAGCAGCGCCGTCCCGAGCCGCGAGCGCCGCGCCGAATGCGGCGCCAGCGTGGCGCTCACCAACCCGAGCGCCACGCCCCGGGCGGCGGCCTCGGCGACCAGGATGGGCCACACGTCGAGCTTCGCGAACACCAACGCCGTCGGGGCGAGCACGTCGAGCGCCCCCCGCACGGCCGACGCCGTGTCCCACGGGAGGTAGTCGGCAAAATCGGCGAGCCCGGACACACGCAGCCGCTGCGCGAACGATTCGGCGCTCGGTGAGTAGTGGGTGTATGCGACCTGCACGTCGGGTCGTGCGCGCCGGAGTTGCTCCAGGACGGGCCGCGCCTGAAGGCCCTCTCCGACCGACGGCGCGTGGATCCAGAGGAGGGGTCGCCCTCGGTCGCGCTCCGCCGCGCCCCAGGCCTCGTAGCGGCCCGCGAGCCCGTCGCGGCCGCGCGCCGAGCGCACCAGCTTCGAGTCGCCCGGCGCGCGGGACGCCACGCGCGCGGCACCGACCGCCACCCTGCCGGCCAGGCCATAGGCGAGGCGCAGGGCCGGGTTCACGGCCGATCTCGAGCGATGTCGCGGCGGGCGAGCGCCGGCCGGCCGCGCCGCGGGAGGAGAGCGGCGGGCCGCACCGCGCGCGTCGTTACTTGCCGGCGGCGAGCGTGGAGTCGAGCGCGTGCCGGTAGGTGGCGATCGGCTGCGCGCCCGGAATCAGCGTCTGCCCGATGATGATCGTCGGAGTCGCGTTCACGCCCGCCCGCTCCGCGCGATCCTGATCCGCCTGGATGAGCGATTTCACTTCCGGCGATGCCGCACACCGGTCGAGCGCCGCCGTGTCGATCCCCAGTGTGTGGGCGATCGAGTCGATGGCGGGGCTCGCGGGGTGCCGGTCGGCCCAGGTACGCTGTGAGGCGAAGAGCGCGTCCTGAAAGGGCCAGAACTTGCCCTGGAGCCCGACGCACATCGCCGCCTCGGCGGCGGGCCAGGCATTGGCGTGCATCGGCAGCGGAAAGTTGACGAACGCCATCCGCACCTTCCCGGTCTCGACATACTCCCGGCGCAGCGCGTCGAACGTCTCGTCGTGGAACTGCTTGCAGTACGGGCATTGGAAGTCGCTCACCATCACGAGCCAGACCCGCGCCGAGGGACTCCCCAGGATGCGCGCCTGATCCATGCGGCTGGTGAGCGAATCCGCCGGGTCCCTGCCAGTCACGGCGTTCGCCGCGCCTCGCCCCGGCGCCCCCGTCGCCTGGGCCGACGACCGGCCCCCGGCCGCATCGGTCGCTCGCGCGTCGGCGGCCGGCGCGCAGCCGGCGCCCGCCAACCCGCAGCAGGCGATGAGGAGCAGGGCACCGGCATTTAACCAAACCGGTCGTTGTGTCGTCATTGAGGGTCTGGGACGAGAGAGCCCGAGCACATCGGGAGTCCATCGGGAGTGGGTGTGCCCGGTTTGGACACACATCATAGGCGCCTACGGATCTGCCTTGCAAGACACGATCGCAGTCTTCCCCGCGCGGCGCGACGGTCCCCCGGCGCGGGTCGGTTCCGCTGGGCTCCTGCGAGTACTGGCGCGGGGGCGCCGTCGCGCGCCACTGGCGCCCTGGGTCGCGGGTGTCGCCTTGCATGTGGCGCTCCTGGTAACATCGCTCGAGGGCCAGGCGTCGGCCACTGTGCCCGGCACGCCGGCCACGCCGGCCACGCCGGCCACGCCGCCCGCCTCCGCCGCGGCACCTGCGCCCGCCCATGACACGCCGGCCATCGAGGGCAGCTCCGATGGATTCGGCCCGACCCTCGACTTCGGGACCGGGCTGATCGATGACCCGGTCGCGTGGGTGTCACCGCGCTCCTCCGACTTCTGGCTCTCGTACGGGGCGACGCACATGCTTGCGCCCCCGGGCGCGCCCGGCACGCCGCAGCACTGGAACGGCAACTTCGCGCTCGACACCCACTGGATGCGACGCTTCTCCGTCGGTGTCTCGCTCTACAGCAACAACCCCGAGTGGGGCTTCTTCGGTCAGGTGCTCGCGCTGCGCGACGGAGAGATCGCGTCGTTCTTCCCGGCGATCGCCGTGGGCGCCCGCAACATCGGTCCGTTCGGGCACGAGGAACGCTACCTGATCGGCAGCGACGTCACGGTGGACAGCGCCGGTCGCACGCACGAAGTCACGCCGCCCTACTTCAAGAACTTCCATACGGCGCCGACGCTCTACGCGGTCGCGACCAAGTCGATCGCGATCAACAGCCCTGCCCTCTCGAGCCTGAGCCTGACGGTGGGGGGCGGGGACGGGCTGTTCAGCGACGACGGCGGCCTCGGGGCCGCCTACGACCGGTCCGGCACCGTCGTCCGGGGACTCTTCTTCGGGGCCCGTGCGGTCACGCGCCTCTCGAGCAACGCCGCCCTGGCGCTCGTCGGCGAGAACAACGGCTGGGATTGGAACGCGGGCGTGACGGGGACGTGGCGCGGGCTCACCGCCGGGCTCTATGCGACGGAGCTCGACAAGGGCACGGCCGTCCGGGCGTCGAGCCTCAATCTGTACAACTACCGGAAGTGGAACATCGCCTTCGGGTACAACGGCAACCTGGCGGACGTCGCCGGCGGCCACCTGCTCCGGACCCAGATCTCGGCTCTCGAGCGGGAAGAGCAGGAGTTGCGGACGGACGTCAATCGCCGCGAGCGCGTGATCGCGAAGCTCCAGGGCAGGCTGGCCCAGCTCGAGCAGGGCGAGCAGGGCGACGCCACCAGGGCGCGGCAGGAGATCGAGCGTCAGCTCCAGCAGGAGCGCGATGCGATCGAGCGCGCGAACGCGCGCCTGCGGCACCTCCAGGGTGAGACGCCCGAGTGACACGCCGTCAGCGCTGCACCACGCGACGCTCCGTCATCGTGGCCACGGTCGTCATGGCCGCGCTCTCGGCCGGCGCCCGGACCGGATACGGCCAGACCGAGTTTCCGCAGACCCTGAACTGGGGGTCGGGGCTGATCGACATCCCGGCCGCGTGGGTCTCCCCCGTCACCGGCGATTTCGCGCTCGACTGGGCCGCCCGGTCGCTCCGGACGACGCCGGCCATCCCGAGCTACCACCGATCGCTCGCCGGGACAGCCGCACTCCAGGTCGCGCTGTTCGGCCGTGCCGAGCTCGGGATGTCCCTGCTCTCGAGTGACTTCGAGCACGGCCTTTACGGGCAGGCGCTCCTGTTCAACGAAGATGACTTCCGCGGCCGGCCCGCCGGCTTGCTTCCCTCGGTCGCCGTCGGCATGCGGAATGTCGGGCCGTACAGCCACATCGATCGCCTCGGGCTCGGATACCAGCAGGCACTCGGTCCGGGCCGCGCGTCGGCGCCGGTCATCGTCCCCGACGCCTCACACCGGAGCTTCTCGACCGCCAACACCCTGTACGGGGTGGCGACCAAGAGCTTCTCACTCGCCGATTTGCGCCCCACCTGGCCGGACGTCGGGGTGAGCCTGACCCTGGGCTACGGCGACGGCCTCTTCTCCAACCACGGCACGCTGCCGACGCGGACATACGCCGCCGACGCCACCGGCGGGCTGTTCTACGGCGTCAAGGCGGACGTCCGTCCCTCGCCGAACACCGTTGTCGCGCTCATGGCCGAGAACAACGCCTGGGACTTCAATGCCGGCGCGTATGTCGGGTACCGCGGTCTCCGAGCCGGGCTCGCCATGACCGAGCTCGGGGCCGGCAGCCCGAGGTTCGCGCCGAGCGTCCCGACGTCGGCGCTCTACCGCTACTCCAAGCTCGACTTCACGATCGGGTGGCAGAGCAATCTGTTCGCGATAGTCCACGGCGACGTCCTCCGGAACCGGGTGGCGACCCTCCGCCGGCAGCAGGCGCTGTTGCTGGCGGAGATCGGGCAGCGGCAAGAGCGGATCGTCGAGTTGCAGGGCGAGATCCACCGCTACGAAGCGCAGAACCTCCTCGAGTTGGAGGAGCGCCGCGCGCAGGCGGAGACCCAGCTCCGAACGGAGACCGACGCGCTCCACCGCCTCGAGGAGCGACTCCGTCGAGTCGAGGCCGAGACGGCCGGCATGGCCCCCGCCGACCCGTCGGCCACGCCACGACCCACCCCAGCCGCCCCACCCGCCCCACCCACCCCGTCACCCGCCAGCCCCCCGGCCGGCCGAACGCCGTGACCGGTGTGACCCGCATCATGCCCGGCCGCCGGCCCGCGCCGGCCGTGGTGACGAGCGGCCCTCGCCCCCTGGGCGCGCGCACGGTGGGGCTCACATCGGCCCTTGTCGTGGCGTTCGCGGGGGCAGTCGCGGCCGCCCTCACCGCGGCTCCCGCCGCTGCCCAGGGCACGACCCCGGCCCCCGCGCAGGACACGACCCCGCGCCGTCCCGACACGGCGTCGTCGGCGGCGGCGGGTGCCGGCACCGAGCGCGAGTACCTCGCGCGGCGCCAGGCGGCGACCCAGGACATCCGGCAGGCGCAGCGCAAGCTGGCGGAGCTCCGCGCCGAGCGCATTCACCTGGAATCGCGCGTCGATAGCGCCGCCGCGCGCGCGACCGCCCAGCGGGCGAGTGAGCTGCTGCTCAGCCACGAGACCACCGCGCTCCGATCGCTCGACTCGGTGCTCACCGTGTCGCAGGACAACCTCCTCGCCCAGCGCGATCGGTTCCTCGCCCTGGCCGACGCCGTGCGGCGCCGTGCCGCGGCCGAGCTGGTGGTGCTCGTCCGACTCGACTCCACGGGCGCCGCCGGCCGCCTCGACAGCGTGGTCGTGCAGATCGACAGCGCGCCCGCGACGCACCGGCGGTACGGCCCCGTGGCGCTGGACGCCCTGAACGCCGGGGCGGTCGATGAGGTCTACGACTCCAACGTGCTCCCGGCCACCCACGCCGTGACGCTCTCGGCGTCGCTCGCCGGGGCGACGATCTCCACGGGCGCCGCCGTCGAGGTGCCGGCCGACGCGATCACCTATGTGCAGTTCGCCGTGCACAACGGCCAGCTCGGGCTGAGCACGTGGACCAGCCGCGGCAATCGGTCGCCGTAACCGCGGTCCCCGCAGGCGGACGCTCGTGAACCACCGGGAGCGGAGTGCGCGGACGTCGCCATCATCGAGACGGCTCGCGCTCGTCGCTGTCGCGGGGCTCCTCGTGACCACTGCCGCGTCCGTGGCGCCGGCCGCCGCCCAGGGCCGGGACCGTACCGCGCTCCGCGCCGACACGGCGCTCGTGCCGGAGCTCGACGGCGTGCGGGCCGGCGACGCCGAGATCCGCATCGCGCTCTACGAGATGGTCACCGGCCGTCCGGCCGCCGCCCTCGCGCGCCTTCGTGCGGCGGCAGGAGTCGGCGGAGACTCGGCCGGGACGACCGCCGGCACGGGTCCGTCCGACCGCCGGCTGGACGAGGAAGACCGGCGCTTTCTCATGGCCGAGTGCTTCTTCCGCCTCGCGATGGCCGACAGTCTCGCCGCGACCGCGCGGCGCGTGCTGGCGGGTCCGGCCGGGGCGCGGTACGGCAGCGTGCTGCGCGCACAGCTCCTCGTCACCGCGTACCGCGCCGGCGACATCGAGACCGCTGCGGCGATCGCCGCCGGCTTGCCCGACAGTGATCGGTCGGCCGTCACCGCCCTTATCGGGGGACTCGTCGCGTACCGGCGCGGGGACTCCGCCGGCGCCCGGGCCGGGTTCGCCGGCGCGCAACGCGCGCCGGGCGCCGGTCCGATCGCCGACTACGCCCGCTACATGACCGCCGTCTCGAGCACCAGCGCCACGCGGGGCGCCGGCGGCATCGCCGACGACAGTAGTCGCGCCGCGGCCGCGCTCCCGACCCTGGATGCGGGGCTGCCCTCGACGGGCGGCG
The DNA here is from genome assembly GCA_021324635.1 of Gemmatimonadota bacterium. Classification (GTDB taxonomy): domain Bacteria; phylum Gemmatimonadota; class Gemmatimonadetes; order Gemmatimonadales; family Gemmatimonadaceae; genus Palsa-1248. Next base: position 12,541 of record JAJPIS010000050.1, on the reverse strand, counting down.
AAGCCGGGAACCAGTTGCGGGTCGCGACCGCCGAGCTCGCGGCCGACGCCGGCCAGTCGGACCGCGCCATCGCGCTCGTGGACGCCGTCGACCCGGCGAGCGGCTCGGACGTCCAGGCGCGCCTGATACGCGCCTGGGTGCTGGCGCGGAGCGCGCATCCCGACCGGGCCGCCAAGGCGTTCGGGGATCTCGCCGACCGGTATCCGCAGCTCCCGGAGCAGGAGGAGAGCCGACTGCTCGCCGCACAGGCGATGCTCGACGCGCAGCACGCGGCCGATGCGCAGGGCGCCTTCCGCGCCGTGGGCGATCTGGCTGGCGCCGAGGAGACGAGCTTCGGGCAGTGGAGCGCCGACCCGCACAGCGCCGCCCGTGCGCTCGTCGAGGCGCGCGCGGCCGACCTGCTCCTGCTCCCCGACGTGACGCTGGGCAAGACGCTCGCGATGTCGGACAGCGAGGCCGCCGATCGGGCTGCCCTTCGCGCGGTGGGAGGCCCTCGGGCCGGAGCGGGCGATGCGGCCCACACCCCGCCGGCGGTACTCTCCGTCGCCGCGGTCGGCGCGCGCATCGATTCGGCCGTCCACGCGGCGCAGCGGCGGGACGGCGACGTCATGACGCCGTCGGACGAAGCGTTGCTCCGGCGGGCGATCTTCGCCGGTGACCCGCCGGACGCGGCCGCCACCGAGGCCCGCGCGCAACTGGCGCGCAGTGTACGTGCGCTGCACGACGCCGATGTCGCCGTCGCCGTCGCGGACGCGAGCGCCCGGGCCTATCGCGACAATGTCGGGCTCCAACTGCTGGTGCTCGAGCATACGCGCCAGGCGATCGGCGTGGCCGGCGACAGCCTCGCCCCCACACTCGGTCGAGTCGCGGCCATCGAGGATTCACTGGCCCGCGTCACCGAGACGGTCGATGCCGCCGGGGGCCGGCTGCATCGGATGTTCGAGCCGCAGGTCACCGGCACGCGGTCGCTCGCCTCGGAGAACCTGCGGCAGATCGACAGCGTGCGACTCGCCGTCGCCGCCGTCGGAACGGCCGACGATCGGGAGGCGCTGCGCCGGGAAGCGGAGATCGCGGCCACGTACGCCCATCTCGCCGACGCCGTCGACCGCGGGCTCGTTCGCGCGATCGGTAATCACCCGGCCTTCGCGCTCCGCGACACGATCCGGCTGCGCGGCGAACGCACCCGTCAGCTCATCGTGCAGACCCGCCGCGCCGTGGCCGCCGGCGAGGCGGCGGTCGATGACCAGGTGGCCCGGGTGTCCGCCGACGATACGACCCGTGAGGTGCTCCGGCGGACGCTCGTCGCCGCCTCCGCCGCGCAGGACCAGGCGGCTGCGGCCCTCACCGCCGCCGTCGCGCGCGCCCTGGGGCGCCGGGCCGAGATGCTCGCGGCCGCGTTCCGTCGCGATCAGGAGGCCGCCGCGTTCGGGGCGGCGAGCGCCGGATTCTTCCGCGCCACCGCCGCCAGCGCCACCCCTGGCGACGAGCCCCTGGCCGCCGACTCGGCGCTGGCCGACCTCGAGCGAGTCGTTGCGCGCTACCCGGCCAGCGCGGCGCGGGCGAGCGCGCTCTTCGAGCTGGGCGAGCTGCTCGTGCGTCGGGCCGACGAGCGGTTCGCGGCCGCCCAGCGGAGGGCGATCGGTGAAGCGGTGCGCGGTGTCCCCGACCAGCAGGGGCACCCCGACTACGGTCCCGCGATCGCGCGGTTCGAGGAGCTGATCCGGCGGTACCCCGCCTTCCCGCAGCTCGACGGCGCCGCCTACACCCTGGGGACGCTGTACGCGGCGGACGGGCGCTACGCCGACGCTGCGTCCATGTTCGAGCGGGTGAGCGCCGCCGACGGCTCGCCACTCCAGGTCGAGTCGTGGTTCCGGCTCGGGGACGCGCGATTCGAGCTGGCGAGCGGCGCGCGCGAGGACGTCCGGCGTGGACTCTTCGGGAGTGCGGCGGCCGCATACGAGCGGGCGGCCGCCGGGGCGGCGGTCACGAGCGATCTCTACTACCTCGCGCTCTACAAGCTGGGATGGTCGTACTACAGCCAGGGATCCCAGCAGAACCTCGACGCCTACCGCAAGGCGGTCGACGTCTTCGGCCGCCTGATCGAAGCCTACGATCGGCTGCCGCCCGAGCGGCAGGCTCGGCTCGGCCTTCGCGACGAGACGCTCGACTACATGGCGGTGTCGCTCACGCAGGTCGGCGGCCCGGACGCGCTCGATCAGTACTTCGTCGGTCGGTCCGACACGTCGTACAAGAGCCAGGTGCTCCGCCGGGTCGCGGTGCGCCTCCGCGACCAGGGCGATTTCACGCGTGCCGTGCAGGCCTATCAGGAGCTGCTGGTCGCGGTGCCCACCGACTCGGGCGCACTCGCCGTCTCGCGGGACGTGGTCGACATCTATCAGAACCGCACGCTCGAGCCGGACAAGGCGCAGGCGGCTCGACTCGCGCTCGTCGAGCGGTTCACGCCGGGCTTCTCCTGGACCGTCGCCAACCAGCCGCTCGCCCGGCCGGCCGAGGCGGCGCGGGAGGACGCGCTGCGCCAGAGCGCGCAGTACGAGCTGGCCCGAGCCGAGGCCCTGAGCCCCACCACGGCCACGGGCGCCGGCCACGGGCGCTCCCGCGCCGCTCACCCTCCGCCGCCAGCGCCGAGCGGTCCCGGCAGCTCGCTGGCTCGGGTGCACTACGCCGAAGCCGCCCGACTCTATGCCCGCTACATGGCGGACTACGGTACCTCCGACAGCGCCCGCGCGGTCGAGACGTACTACGCCGAGGCCCTGTTCGGCACCGGAGATTACGGGCGGGCCGGCGCCGAGTACGAGCGGGCGGCGTACGGCTTCCCGGGCGACTCGGCGCGCGGCGCGGCGGCCGCCGAGCAACGCGCGGCGCAGAACGCGATCGTGGCGTACGACTCGGCGCTCGCCGCGCACGCCGGCGATCGCACGCTCCAGGACTCCCTCTTCTCGGCCATCACCCAGTACGCGGCACGGTATCCCGGCAGCGACGTCGCCAAGCGGGCGTTGATCGAGGAGGGGCGACGCGCGTCCGAGGCCGGGCGATGGGCCGTCATGGCGGCCGCGTTCCGGCAGTACGCGGCCGAGTACCCTCGCGATCCGTACGCGCCGACGGCCGCCAAGCTCGTCGGCGATGCCCTGTACAGGGACGGCAAGTACGCCGACGCGCAGGCGCAGTGGGACTCGGCGTCGCTCGTCGCGCAGCGAGCTGGCCGGCGCGCCCTCGCCGACTCGGTCCAGCGGATCCAGACCTCAGCGGCCTCCAGCTACGCCGACTCGCTCGTCAGGGCGGGGGAATATGCGCGGGCCGCGAGCGACGTGTATGTCGCCTATGCCGACGCCCACCCGACGACCGAGAAGGCAGCCGACGCGCTGCGCGACGCCGTCGAGACGTACCTGCTCGCCGACAGCGCCGCGCGCGCCCGGGGCGACGACGACGGCTCGCGAGTCGCGCGCACGCACGCGGCCGACCTCGCCCAGCGTCTGGTCACCCAGTACCCGCTCTACCGATACCGCCGGCAGTATCAGACCCTGTACTCCGATCTCCTGGCGCAGATCGGGCGCGGCGACGAGTCGGTCGACGCGCTCCGGCGGCTCATCGCGGGCGACCCCACCTGGTCGGGGCGTGCCGACGCCGAGATCCGGCTCGCCGTGCGGCTCGACTCGCTCGGCAAGAAGACGGATGCGGCGGCCGCCTACCAGCGATTTGCAGCCGACTACCCGCACGACCGGCGCGCTCCCGACGCGGAGTACGACGCGGCCGAGACCTTCCTCGAGGCGCGCGACACGGCGGCGGCGGCCCGGGCGTACGGTGCGTTCGCGCGGCACCACGCGACCGACCCGCGGGCCGGGCAGGCCCGCGCGCAACGTGTCGGGCTGTTGACGGCGAGCGGCGATACGATCGCGGCCGCCGCCGATCTCGCCGTCCTGTGCACCGCCAGCCCGCCGGCCGAGCTGCGCGCCGACTGCGCGACTCGTGCCGGGCGGGCCGCCTTCGCCGCCGGTCTCGAGGCGTTCCGGACGTACCGGCCGTTGCGGCTGGTGATCGCCACCCCCGCGCAGCTCACGGCGGCCGGGGTCAAGCGTGCCGCGGCCCGCAAGCAGGAGCTGCTCGCGATCGTCACGCGCGACTTCACGCGGGCGATCGAGTCCGGCGATCCCGGCTACCTCGCGGCCGGGACCTATTACATCGGGCTCGCGCAGTGGGAGTACGGCACCTTCCTCGCCAGCGTGCAGCTTCCGGCCTCGCTGAGCGATGCCGAGCGCGCCGCGGCGCGGCAGGGCGCGGCTCGGCAGGCCGACGTCTACTACCAGCAGGCGAAGGCGACCTGGCAGGCCCTCGTCGACAAGGCCGGTCAGCAGGGGATCGCAAACCAGTGGGTCGACCGGGCACGCGACGGCGTGCGTGGGACGGTGGCAGATGACCCGTGAGCCCGTGCGGCGCGCCACGTGGGCGGTGATCGTCGGGTGCATCGCGCTCCTGCTGCCGCGGGCTGGCCAGGCCCAGGCGCGGCGATCGCAGCCGATCGAGATCCGTGGGCAGGTCCCGACGCCGCAGGTCGTGACCGTTCGGCCGCGGCAGGTTCCGGTATTCTCCCGCGACGTGCTGACCCCGGCGTTCTTCGACCGGCATTTCTGGGCCGCGCTGCTCGCGCCGCTCGAGCTCGCGCCGGACCTCTCGCCGGAGGCGGGTGCGACCGCGACCCTGATGCCGTTGCCGGCCGACAGCGGGCATCGTCCTCCGCGAGCGGACCTCTCGACCCGCGTGATGTCGCCCGGCACGACACCCGTCTCCGCGTCCAGTCCCGGCACGCTGTCCGCCGGCCACGTCCCGGCCGCCGGCTCGGCGGGCCCTTCACCGAAAGCTCCGAGGGAGAAGTGATGCGACCCGCGCTCGAGTGGTTCCGGACCGGCGGACCGGTCATGTACTTCATCCTGGTCGTCGCCCTGACCGGCCTGGCGATCTTCCTCGAGCGATTCTACGTCGTCATCGTGCGGTCGCGGATCAACGCCACGGCCTTTGTCGAGCGGGTGATGCAGCTCGTGCGGGCGCAGAAGACCGACGACGCGATGCGCCTCTGTGCGCAGTCGCATGCGCCGCTGCCCGACATCGGGCTGCTGATCCTCCGGAGCAAGAGCCGCGAGGAGGCCGACCTCCAGAGCGTCGCCGACGCCGCCTCGCTGTCGGTCATCCCCCGCCTCACCCGGCGTCTCCAGTACCTGCCGATGCTGGCCAACGTCGCGACCCTGATCGGACTGCTCGGAACGATCTACGGCCTCAAGGGCGCGTTCGCGTCGGTCGCGGCCGCCTCGGCGGCGACCCGATCCGAGCGACTGGCGTCGGGGATCGCGATCGCCCTGAACGCCACCGGCTTCGGCCTCGCCACCGCCATTCTGCTCACCGTCACCCACTCGTACCTGGCGTCGCAGGCCGAGTCGATCATCGAGCAGGTGGACGAGTTCTCCGCGCGGCTCATCAACACGTTGATCGAGCGGCCGGACGTCCAGATCGGGCGCTGATCCGCCGCGCGGCCAGTCCCCGTCCGCCCCCGTCGCTCGTCGTAACGGCCCATGCCCGGCTCGCGCTTCCACCGCGCCAGAGTCCGCCGCGCCGAGCGCGCCGCCTCGTCGCTCGGGCACGGCGGCATCAATCTCGTGCCGCTCATCGACGTGTTGACGTCGATCGTGTTCTTCAGTCTCGTGTCGTACCAGGGATTGCTCGCCGAGCTGACCTCGTTCGACCTCGCCCTGCCGCCCGTCGTCGTCACCGCGCAGCAGGTGGCGGCGGCACAGCCCGAGCACCAGCTTGCCCTGCTCCTCGCGGTGCGGGTGCAGGCGGACCGGATGCTCGTCGAGCACTCGGGTGGTGGCGGGTACCGGCGGGAGATCGTGGGGCTCGGGGTAGCGCAGCTCGACACCCTCCAGGCGCTCATGCGCGACATCCACCGGCAGTATCCCCAGAACAACGACGTGCTGGTCCTTCCGGCCGACGACGTGAGCTACGACGACATCGTGCACGTGCTCGAGCGGCTCAAGATGGCGCAGTTCCCGAACGTGGCACTCGGGACCCGGGCCCGTGTCGGAGTGCCGGGCGCGCTGACCGCCGCGGGGGGCGCGTAGCCGGTGGGGCGCCGCGTCGGACGGGCCCGTGCCGTGCGGGAGGGACGCCGGCACCAGCAATTCGCGAAGTTCAAGTTCGCCGAGCTCAATCTCGTGCCGCTCGTCGACACCCTTGTGTCGATCGTGTTCTTCGCGCTGACGACCGCCACCGTCGGCGAGCTGGCGCCGGTGACGCCCGGCGTCACGCTGCCCGAGGCGCGGGTCGGGAGCAACGCGTTGCAGCAACTGACCCTCGGGGTCGGCCGTCAGGTGACGCTCGCCGGGAATCCCGTCATGAGCACGCTCGACGCCGCGCAGGCCGAGTCGAGCGACCCGCGGCAGCCGCTGCTCATCCCGGCGCTCTATTCGGCGCTACGGCTCAAGGCCGACTCCATTCGGACGGCGAGCGCCGAGCCCGGGATCGGGCCCGTCGAGGCGCCGCTCGCCATCCAGGGCGACCGGAGCATGCGGTACGATCTCCTGTCGCGCATCATGCAGACCGCGCGGCTCGCCGGGTTCAAGAACATCTCGCTCCAGGTCCGCCGGGTGACCGATGGCGTCTGAGCGGCGCGCGGAGTCGCGCTCGGGCGGCGGGTGGCGCGTCGACGAGGCGACCTTCACCCGCAACCTCCGCTACGAGCTGGCGGACGAGGAGGGGCGCGCCCTTCTCGGGTCGTGGGCCGCCTCCGGCGCCCTCGGTCTCGTCTGGCTACTGCTCGTGCTCTTCGGTCCGCGCACCGACGTGACGCACCTTCTCTCACCCGAGGAGCGACCGGTCACCGTCACATTCGAGTCTCCGCCGCCCCTCCCCGCGCCCGCGGCGCCCGTGGAGCGACACCGCGCACCCGGCGGACCGGCGGCTCCGTCGGCACCGAAGCCCGCGGCCGCACCGGAGCGCGAGGCGGCGCGGGCGGCGGCGCGCGCGGCGGCCATCGGGGCAGCCTTTGGCGGCGCGGCGCCGGCAGCCGGGCCGGTCGGTGATGTGTCGAACGTGCTCCGGGGGGTGGCCGTGGCCGCCGCCGGTCCTGGGTCCGGCGCCGCGGCCGGGAAGACCGTGCTCGCCTATGGCCAGGGCGGGCAGGGGGAGCGCACGCCGGGCCGTGGCGACATGGGCGGCGGGGGCGCGGTGAGCGCGATCGGCGGCGTCTCGGGGGGCGGGGGGATCGGGCACCAGGGCGTCACCGTCTCGGCCCCGCGCGCGGTCGACGCGCCCGGCCTCGGCGGACCGTCGCGTGACGTGGGAGCGCTGGGGACCGCGGTCCGCGAGCACCAATCGCAGCTCCGCTTCTGCTATGACGAGTACGGACTCAAGGTCAATCCCGATCTTGCCGGCAGTGTGACCGTCGCGCTCACCGTCGCCGCCGGCGGCGCGGTCACCAACGCGAACGTCGCCCGCCGGACATGGTCCGGCGCGGGCTCGGCCGAAGTCGAAAGCTGCATCCTCGAGAAGGCGCGGGCATGGCGCCTCCCGCCCTCCACCACCGGCGCCGGCACGTTCGAGTTCTCGTTCAATTTCAGCCGGTAGGTAGGGGCGGCATTCATGCCGCCCGCGACCCGCATCCCACACCGATGCCTGGCCGGCATTTCACGCGGTCCGCGTCCCGCGGCCACCAAAGGAACAGGGGTTGTTGGATGGTGCAGGGGCAATTCGCGACGCGAATTACCCCTGCACCGGAAACGGCAACGACGGGCGCCGGGGGACGGCGGGGGACGGCGGGGGACGGCGGGGGACGGCGGGTGACGGCGGGTGGGATGACGGTGCCGGCGTGGGCGCATCGCAACGTGGTGTTCCGTAGGGGCGGCATTCATGCCGCCCGCGAATCCCATCCCGCACGGATGTGTGGCCCGGCATTCCCGCCGTTCGCCGTTGCCGTTCGGCATACCCGGGGCCCGGCGCGGGCGCGGAATGCCACACCCGGGCGGCATTCCCGGGCGGCCGGCATCGGTGCGGGATGCGGGTCGCGGGGGGCATGAATGCCGGGCCAGGCATCCGCGCGAATGCGGGTCGCGGGCGGCATGAATGCCGCCCCTACGACGTGCACCGGCATTTCGCGCGGGATGCCGACCGGGATGTCACACCGTCCCGTGACCGACATCGTGCCGCGTACGGATCACCGGCTGTGCGTGTACATGAGATCGAGCAGCTCATCGTACATCGCGTCCGCCTGCTCCGGCCCTTCCCTGATCGCGTGCGTCGCGCAGTGGCGGAGGTGGTTCCGCATCAGCTCTCGACCGACGGAACGGAGCGCCTCGTGGACGGCCGACACCTGCATCATGATGTCGGCACAGTACCGGTCGTCCTCGATCATCTTCTGGATCCCGCGGATCTGCCCCTCGACCCGGCGCAGACGCTTGAGGTTCCGCGCCTTGAGATCGGCATCGACCGCGACCGCCTTCCGCCCGTCCGGCGCGGCCGGGTCGCGGGCGACGCCGCACCCGCAGCTGGCGACGGGCGACGGCGCGGAGGGCGCGGGCGGGCGGGCCGTGGGCCGCGTGCTCGTCCGAGTCACGGTGCCGGAACCAGCGCGATCGGAACGGCGGCGCCGGCGCGCGGCGGTCGAAAGCGGCGGAGCCGCAGGCTGTTGCCGACGACGCTGACGGAGCTCAGGGCCATCGCGGCGCTCGCGAGCACGGGGCTGAGCAGCAGGCCGAACGCCGGATAGAGCACGCCGGCCGCGATCGGGATGCCGATGACATTGTAGATGAACGCCCAGAACAGGTTCTGCTTCATCGTGCGCATCGTCCGCCGGCTGAGCGCGACCGCCGCGACGACCCCGTGCAGATCGTTCCGCATGAGCGTGATGTCGCCCGCCTCGATGGCAACCTCGGCGCCGCTGCCCATCGCGATCCCGACATCGGCGCGCGCCAGCGCCGGCGAGTCGTTGACCCCGTCGCCGACCATGGCGACCACGTGCCCCGCACCCTGCAACCGCGCGATCTCGGCGACCTTGCCCTCGGGGTGCACGCCCGCGACGACATGCGCGATGCCCGCCTCGCGTGCGATCGCGTCCGCCGTCCTCGGCGTGTCGCCGGTCAACAGGACGACGTCGAGCCCCATCCGGCGGAACGCCTCGACCGCCGAACGGGACGTGGGCTTGATCGCATCGGCGATGCCGATGACGCCGGCCAGTGCGCCGTCGACGGCGACGAACGCTGGCGTCCGCCCCTCGCCGGCCAGGCGGTCGGCGTCGGCGCGGAGCGGACCGACATCGATCGCGTAGTCGCGCATCAACGCCTCGTTGCCGATCGCGACCGCGCGTCCGGCCACCACGCCGAGCGCGCCGTGGCCCGTCACCGACTGAAACATCTCGGCCCGCGGGAGATCTCCGCTGGCGCTCGCGTCTCGGCCGGCACTCACGCCCGTGACCCGCCCGCGCGTCCGTGCGGCCGTGACGATCGCGTCGGCCAGCGGGTGCTCGGATGAGCGCTCGACGGCCGCGGCGAGACGCAGCAGCTCGAGCTCCGACCAGCCCGGCCCGGCGAGCACCACGTCGGTGACCGTCGGCCGCCCCTCGGTCACCGTCCCGGTCTTGTCGAGCACGATCGTGTCGAGGTCTCCGGCCCGCTGGAGCGCTTCGCCGCCTTTGATGAGCACCCCGAGCTCCGCCCCCGCACCGGTGGCGACCATGACCGCCGTCGGGACGGCGAGCCCCATGGCACACGGGCAGGCGATGTCCAGTACGGCGACGGCGGCGGCGACCGCGCGGACCATCGTGCCGGGGCCGCCGGCGATCGTCCAGGCCGCGAACGTGACGACCGCGATGGCGAGGACGACGGGCACGAAAACCGCGCTGACGCGGTCCGCCAGGCGCTGGATCGGTGCCCGGGAGCTCTGTGCCTCGCGCATGAGGCGGACGATGCGGGCGAGGGCGCTCTCGGCACCCAGCGTGGTCGCGCGGTAGCGGAACGAGCCCGTGCGGTTGAGCGTCCCGCCGATCACCCGATCGCCCGGGCACTTCTCGACCGGCATCGACTCCCCCGTGAGCATCGACTCGTCGACGGCGCTCGCGCCCGCGACGACCTCGCCATCCACCGGCAGCCGCTCGCCCGGGCGGACGACGATGACATCGCCGGCGCGGACCATCTCGACCGGCACGTCCACTTCATCTCCGTCGCGGAGCACGCGGGCCGTGCTGGGCTGGAGGGCGATCAGTCGGCGCAGTGCCGCCGCCGTCCGTCGCTTCGCCTGTGCCTCGAGCATCGTGCCGGCGAGGACCAGGGCCGTGATGATGATGACCGCCTCGTAGTAGCCATCGGGCGCGAGCCCGCGGCGGGCGAAGAAGTCCGGCGCGAGCGTCGCGGCGGCCGAGTAGAGGAAGGCGGCCCCCGTCCCGACGGCGACCAGCGTGTTCATGTTCGCGGTCCGGTGACGCAGCGCCGACCAGGCCCCGGTGTAGAAGTCGCGGCCCGCCCAGATCATGACGGCTGCCGTCAGCAGCAGGAGCCCGGCCGAGAGCACGGCCGGCGGGATCGCGTACGCCCATGGCATGACGTGCTGGTACGAGGGGGCGATCACGCGCGCCGCCCAGCGCATGAGCGGATCGCTCGTGGGCCCCATCGCGCCAGGGTGGGGCGCCGTGCGGGCCGTCATGAGCGGCATCGAGAGCGCCATCGCGACCACGCCCGCCACGCCGCTCCCGATCACCTTGCGTCGGAGATCGCGGAGCTCCGCCTCACGCGCCTCGTCCTCGTCGGCCTGGGCGTCGGCCACCGAGCGCGCCGGGTGCGGCAGCGTGGCGTCGTAGCCGGTGTCGCGCACGACATCGATGAGGGCGACGGGGGACGTCCGGGCCGGATCGTAGGCCACCCGGGCGCTGCCCGTCATGAGATTGACGCTCGCGTCGTGCACGCCGGGGTGGCGTGCGAGCGCGTTCTGCACATGCGCCTGGCACGACGCGCACGTCATCCCGGTGACCGCCAGCTCGGCGGTCGCGACACCGGCCGGGGTCGTTGGGCGCGGTGCGTCCACGCCGCTGGCCTCGTGCCGTCTCGGAGAGCGTGTCAACGTGTTCATGGAATTCGGAACGGGGTTTGTTGGGTCGTCGTAGGGGCGGCATTCATGCCGCCCGCGATTCGCATCCCGCGCGGATGCCTGGCCCGGCATTCATGCCGCCGCCGGGGTACACCGAAGATTGCGTACCCCCCCGGGGTATGTCAAGGACGTGTCAGCGTCGTGCGGGCGTGTCGCCGGGCTGGGCGGGCTGGGCGGGGGTGGGCGGGGGTGGGCGGGGGGTGGGCGCGCCGGGCCGGTACATGAGCACGTGGGCTCGTTCGAGCGTCACGAGTTCGCCGCCGATCATCTCGTCGAGCTCGGGGAGGATCGCCGAGATGCGCTCGTCTCGACTCACTCGATGCGGATCCGGAGATCGAGTGAGTGGAACTCGAACCCGCGGGTGCGCACCTTCGCGCTCGCGCCTTCCACGCCGTCGAGCGCGGGGCTACTATCGATGCGTGACACTTCTTTCCGGGCGCCGAGCGCCTCACGGTCGCGCGGCGCCGCGACGGTGCACGCGTCGGCCCCCGGTCACGGGCGTACTCGTCGTCCTGACCCTCGCGGCCAGTCCTCGGTCGCTCGCCGCGCACAGCGCGAATACCCAGGCCGCGCAGTCGGGGACGGCCGGGAGCGCGCCCAAGGTCACCGCCACCGGCGTCCGGATTCCGCCGCCGGTCGGGCTGGTCAACGACTTCGCGCACGTCATCCCCGCGGACGCCGCCGCGCGCATCGAGCAGATCGCCGCCGACGTGCGGGACAAGTCGCGGGGCGAGATCGCGGTCGTCACCCTGCCCGACATCGACGACCGGTCGCCGAACGAGATCAGCCTCGAGATCGGGCGCCAGTGGAAGGTCGGGAAGATCGGCGCCCCCGGGGACCCCACCCGCAACGCCGGCGCCGTCATTCTGCTCGTCCCCAAGGAGACCAGCTCCGACGGTCGCGGGCACTGCTACGTCGCCACCGGCCAGGGGACCGAAGGGTTCATCACCGACGCCGACGCCGGCGACATCTGCCGTGAGGCGATCCCGTACTTCCGACAGCGGGACTACGGCGATGGCCTGACGCTCGTCGCCTACCGTACGGCCCAGCGGTTCGCGCAGGAGTTCCACTTCGCCCTCGACACGACCCTCCGAGCGTCGGCGCCGCCTCCAGGGCCGAGCGCCGGCGGCAACGGCGGCGGCCTCTCGCCAGGCAAGCTCTTCCTCCTCCTCATCATCGCCTACTTCGTGCTCAGCATCCTCGCTCGGCGGGGCGGGGCGCGCGGCGGGTGCCTGCCGATCTTCATCCCCTTCGGCGGCGGTTGGGGAGGCGGCGGATGGAGCGGCGGCGGGGGAGGGGGCGGGGGCGGGGGGGGCGGGGGGTTCGGCGGCTTCGGCGGCTTGGGGGGCGGGGGAGGGGTCAGCGGCGGCGGCGGCGGGGGAGGCGGGCGCGGGCGCACTGG
>JAJPIS010000060.1 GCA_021324635.1 Gemmatimonadota bacterium | reverse complement strand
CCTCCCCCTCCCCCTCCCCCCTCCCCTCCCCCTTTCCCGTCCGCCCTCCCGGCGTCGCCGGCGACGCCATGACGACGTTCATGTCGACCTCGGCCCGTACATCCTCGGCGTACTCGAGGTCGAGGCGCGGCGCACCGTCCACGATCCCGACGCTCACCGCCGCCACCCGCCGGCGGACCGGCGAAGCCGAGAGCCGCCCCGTGTCGACCAACCATCGGAAGCCGTCCGCGACCGCCACACACGCCCCCGTGATCGCCGCCGTCCGCGTCCCGCCGTCGGCCTGGAGCACATCGCAGTCGACGCGGATCGTGTACTCGCCGAACGCGAACGAGTCGAGCATCGCCCGCACACTGCGGCCGATGAGCCGCTGGATCTCCTGCGTCCGGCCACCCAGCCCCGACGCCCCACGCTCGCGCGACGTCCGAGTGTGCGTCGCCCGCGGCAGCATCGCGTACTCGGCGGTGATCCAGCCCTCGCCGCTCCCGCGCCGCCAGCCCGGCACTCCCTCCTCGACACTCGCCGCACAGAGCACGCGCGTCGAGCCGAAGCTCACGAGACAGGAGCCCTCGGCATAGGGCGCCGCCCCCCGCTCGAGCATCACCGGCCGGAGCTCGAGCGCCCCGCGATCGCGCCGAGGCGCCGGGTCGGAGTCGCGCTCCGCCGTCCCCGCACGCGACCGGGCGGACGGCGACGGCGCCGCCCGGTCCCGCTCGGCCGGCCGGTCAGCTCCGGTCACGAACCCGCTCGATGATCGATGTCGTCGACTGCTCGGGCGTCAGTGGCACCACGATCACGTCCCCTCCCCGCGCCCGGACCTCCGGGGCGCCCACGATCGTCGCTTCGGTGTAGTCGCCACCCTTGACCAGCACATCGGGCGCGAGCGCCCGGATAAGGGTCAGCGGCGTGTCCTCCTCGAAGATGACGACGCGGTCGACCGCCGCCAATGCCGCCACCAGATACGCCCGATCGGCTGCGCCCCGGACCGGGCGAGTCGGGCCCTTGAGGCGTCGCACCGATGCGTCGCTGTTGACCCCGACGATCAGCCAGTCAGCGCTCGCGCGGGCGGCCCGCAACAGGTCGACGTGCCCGCGATGCAGGAGGTCGAACACCCCGTTCGTGAACGCGACGCGATCGCCCGCGGGTCGGCTCGCGCGCCACGCGCGCGCGGTCTCCAGGTCCACCACCGCGCCGCCCGTGGTCCGCGACCGGCTCAGAGGTCGCCCTCAGCCTGCGGATTGAAGTAGAAGTCGCGTGCGAAGAACGGCAGGTCGAGGTGGTAGTAGTACTCGTTCCAGATCAGGATGTGGTGCGGCTTGCGCTTGAGGTAGATCGTCTGCGCATCGTCAGGCAGTTGGAGCGTGTCGGCCAGCGACTGGAGGTGTCGCTTGATCTCGGTGTCGGAGTGATGGGCCGCAAAGCGCACTTCCTGCTTGAACGCGTCCTCGTACTGGTAGTAGCGCATGTACATCTGCCCGACACTGGTGCCGACGTACACGAGCACCCCGACCACGAGCATCACGAACAGGCACCCGAGCCGGACATTGCCGGCGCGGGCCCCCGTACGTGGCGTGGTCGCGACCCTCACCATTGCGACTGCGCGCCCTCGATGATGTCGCTGACGATCTTCTGGACCGCCTGGCGGCGCCCGTCCGACTCCGCCCGCTCCGCGTACTCGCCATCCGCCACCAGCCCCTTCCGCGCCCAGAGGGTCTTCCCCGTCCTCTGGTTCACGATCTCCACGTCGACGGACAGCTCCAGCTTGCGTCGGGTGCCGGTGACCGGCGCGCCGGCCGTCGAGGCGCTGTATCCGATCGGAATGTCGACGTCATAGCGCGTGATCGCGCCCCGGACGATCGCGTCGGCCCGGCTCTCGGACGCATCGCGGACGCCGAGCCGGCTGTCGACCCCCCGCCGCATCGCCTCCAGCAACTGGACCTGGAGGTCCGGGTTGGGCGTCTGGTTGTCGAAGGGGAGCACGGCCACCGTCCGCACGTCGCGTGGGAGCCCGCCGCCGTGGAACCCGTACACGCAGCCGGCGGGGAGGAGCAGCACCGCTGCCCCGAGCGCCGTCGCCGCCCGGCGGCTACCGGCGCCAGATCGCTGGATCGAACTCCGGAACAGGCTCACTTCGGATCTGCGTCAGCGTCAGCGACCGGTGCGCACCCGGATTGTCGTACCGGATGCGGCCCCGGTCCAGTTCGCGCACGACAGTCTCGCGCACGCGCCCGCCCTGGAGGCGGGAGAGACTCGTAAGCTGTCCACCGGCAATAGCGATCCGCCATACCACTCCGTGCAATACACCGGGTGCACCGATGTCGGCCCGTACCGTGTCGCCCTGGAGACGGACGACCGTGTCGGCCGCGGCCGGCACCGCCAGTCGCCCGAGGCTGGCCCAGAGCAGCGGAGTCGCCGGCAGGTACCGGCGTACTCCTCCGCTCCCCGGAGCAACGAGCGTATCGTCAAAAAGCAACGCGTGGCCGCTCCCACCGAGCGCCCCGCCAACCACGAAGTCCAGCCGCGCAGAGTCGGGGGCGGCCGTCCGCGCCGCCCCGTCCCCGCCGACGCTGAACTGCGGGTCGCGGACCCTCCAGCGAAAGCGGATCCGGACGTGGCCGGGGGGGAGGGCGGCGACCGCCCGAGGGATGAGGGCGGGGGACGCCGGGATCCCCCGCAGCGGCAACGCCCGCGGCGGCAAGCAGCCCGCGAGGCCGAGGCACGCGAGCCCGACCGGTCCCCACTGTCTCACTGGACGTCGATCCCGGTGATGGCATCTCCTTGCACGATTCGGTCGAGCGTAGCGAACCCATCCGAGAGGGCGCCAAAGGCGGTGTAGTGGCCGTCGAGGTGCGGTTGCGGCGTGAGGGTGAAAAAGTATTGGCTGCCGCCGGTGTCCGGGCCCGAGAGGGCCATCCCCATCGTGCCGCGCCGGTACGGGAGCGCGGTGAGCTCATCGCGGATCGCGTCCGCCGGGCCGCCGTTACCATCGCCGCGGGGGTCGCCGTCCTGCACGACAAACGCGGGAACGACCCGGTGAAACGCCGTGCCGCGGTAGTACCCCGCCCGCACCAGGGCAACGAAGTTGGCGACCGTGAGCGGCGCCTGGTCTCCGAGCAGCGTGACGCGCAGCGGCCCGCGGCTGGTGGCGATCGTCGCCACGAGTGGATGCCCGGCGAGCGACGGCACGACGACCGCCCGGACGATGCTGTCGTACCACGCCGAGGGATGTGGCTGGGCTACGCCGGGCGGCGCGGCGCGCCAGCGGGACCAGAGCGATCCACCGCCTGCCGCCTCCAGCTCCCGGACGTCGGTCGGTCTGGGCAGGGCGGCGATCCGCGCGCGGAGGGAGTCCGGGAAGCCGGCGCTGTCGTTCCGCCAGGCGCCGTTCAGGAGCGCGATCGCCGCGAGGCGTGCGTCGGCGACGGTATCCCCTCGTGCCCGTCGGTACGCATCGAGCGCCTCCGGGGCGTCGGCCGCCGTCGCTCTGGCCGTGAACGCGCCGAGCGCGGTGGCGCGGACGATCGGATCGGGATCGTCCAGCACGTGCTGCATCAGCTCCCGGCGCCAGGGGTGCCGCACGGCGTCGGCGCTGTCGAGCCAGGGCGCGAACACGGCATACGCCGCGGCGCGCACGCGGCCGTCGCGGTCGAGGCTCAGCGGCAGCGCCAGGTCGCGCGTCCGCTCCACCGACGTCCCCTGCGCCGCCTCGGCCGCCGCCGCGCGGTAGTGCCAGTCGCCCTGCTTCTGCCACCGGTCGGGGTTGTCGCGGTCGATCGCATCGAGGATGACCCCGGCACGCACCGCCGCGCCCACCACCTGGCGCCGGTACGCCAGGCTGGTATCGGCGAGGAAGGCCGCCGACCACTCCCCCCTCCCCCGCCCCGCGCTCAGAACCCGATCGAGCACCCCGGCGGCGGCCACGCGGACGTTCGCATCGTCGTCGTGCAGGGCCCCGGCCACCTCGGCGCGCGCGCCCGGCCCGTAGCCGGCCACGGCCTGCACCGCGATGGCCCGAACGTGAGCGTCCGGGTCCCGCACCAGCGTCCGGAGTGCCCCCTGCGCGAGGCCGGCGAGCGAATCACCCGCGGCTCGATGTCCGAGCCCGCGCGCGACGAAGAGTCGCGTGTCCACGTCGGAGCTGGCCGCGAGTCCTGCCAGGGCCCGCACCGCCGTCGGCGCCGGTCGCCGCGAGAGCGCGTACGCCGCACCCCGCCGAGCCGCCGACGCCAGCGCCGCCGCGCCCTGGCCGGTGGGCCCATCCATCCCCCGCGCCGCCGGGCTCGCGGACCCGCCCGCGGAGCCGCTCACGTCGCCCGTCGCGTACCGTAGCACGGCGGCCACCGGCACCGGGTCCAGTCGTGCGCACGCGACCAGCAGCGCGCCCAGCGGGCCGGCCGTGCGTGGGGGCGTCTCCAGCCCCCGCTCGATCGCCCGTCGCGCCGGCTCGCCGATCTCGCCCAGTGACCACGCGGCCGCCACGCCGACCGAGGATGCTCCATCGACGGCAGCGGCCAGGTCGCCGACGGCGGCGGTGTCGCGCATGAGCCCGAGGCTGAACGCCGCCGCGGCCGCCAACGCCGTGTCGGCACGGCGAGCGGCCCCGTGGGTCAGAGCGCCCGCGTGGACCCGCAGGATCGCGCGCAGCGACGGAGCGAGTGCCCCGACGTGGAGCTGCCCGGCGGCCCGCGCCGCCTCGACGCGGAGGGCGGGCGACCGGCTCGTGAGCGCGCGCGCGAGGAGCGCCGAGTCGGGCCGACGGGCGTCGGCCGCGGCCAGCACGGCGGCGTAGGTCGCAATGTCCGCGTCTCGGAGCGCGGCCACGGAGGCCGGCGCGGGCGCCTCTGGTCCGCGCCCGGGTGCGCACGCAGCACACGCAGCACACGCAGCACACGCAGCGCACGCAGCGGCCGCGAGCAGCGCCAGCATCGCCGCCGCCGGGTCCGATCGCGCGCGGAGCGACCACATCGCGCTAACGGAGCGACGCCTCGAGCCGCTCGCGCATGGTGACCGGCAGGGCCGTGACGCGCCCCGCCGCATCGAGCGACACCAGGGTCGTTCGGGCCGACACCAGGCGGGTCCGGGTCTCCGCGTGCGTGATGAGGTACTCGAATGTGATCGTGCGCGACTTGACCGCGGTGAGCGTGGTCTCGACGCGGATCGGGTCATCGTATCGGGCGGAGGCATGGCAGCGCAGCGTCGCCTCGGCCACGGCGAGCGCGAGGCCCTCGCGCTCCAGCTGGGCGTACGGAGTGCCGAGGGCCCGGATGTAGTCGGTGCGGCCGATCTCGCACCAGACCAGATAGTTGGCGTGGTACACGACCCCCATCTGGTCGGTTTCGGCGTACCGGACGCGGAGCTCGGTCGTGTGTGGCCGCGCGGTCATTCGGGCTGAAACTAATGGACCGCGGGCGCCGGTGGGCCCTGGCGGTCGACCGGCGCGCGGGCCGTGGCCACGCACCTCCGCCCGAGCGCGTGTGGGCGACAAATGCGCTAGAATGCGCACGTGCTGAGCGCGCCCTGCTATGTGATCTCCGACATCCACATCGGCGCGACCGCGGCCGCCACCGATCGGGGCGTCGCCGCCCGGCTGTTGGACTTCCTCGACGCGCGACGCGACGAGGCGCGGCTCGGCCGGCCACTCTCCCTGCTCATCAACGGCGATCTGTTCGAGTTCTGGTTCGAGTGGGCGACGGTGGTGCCGCGCGCTGCCGTCCGTGTGGTCGCGGCCCTGGCAGCGCTGCGCGAGGCCGGAGTCCCGGTCCTCTGGATCGCCGGCAACCACGACTGTTGGGGCGGCGAGATCATCCGCGACGATTTCGGCGTCGACTACCACGTCGGTCCATGGGACGGCCCGCTCGCCGGATGGCGCGCCCGGGTCGAGCACGGCGACGGGTTGCGCGAGCGCGAGGACCGCCGCTACCGGGCGTTGCGCGCGGTGCTGCGCAACCGGGTCGCCGTCCGCGCGTTCCGACTCCTCCCCGCCGACCTGGCCACCCGCCTCGCCCTGGGCAGCTCGCACGCCAGCCGCACGACGCGCGCACGCGATGGCGGCGCCGGGCTCCGCCGGGTCGCGCTCGGGTACCTCGGCACCCCGGGCGGTCCGGAGCTGGTCATCCTGGGCCACTCGCACGTCGTCGCCCTCGAGCGGGCGCCGGGCGGCGGCGTCTACGCCAACCCCGGGACCTGGCTCGAGTCGCCGACATTCCTGCGCGTCGTGCCCGACCGCGTCGAGATGCGTCGCTGGAACGGATCACCCGAGGGGGAGTACCTCGACGCGCTCGACCGCCGCGTCGAGGAACCGGCGCGCCCCGGCTAGAAAGCGCTCGGGGGCGTCGGTCGCCAGGAACCGGTGCGTGGGCGGCGGCGCGCCGGTGAGGGACTCGCGGCGAAGTCCCTCGCGCTCGAGCAGGGTCCGCGTCGCGTCCGCCGCCGCGGCGGCGCTGTCGATCAGCCGGACGCCGTCGCCCATGACGTCACCGATCACCGGCGCGAGCAAGGGGTAGTGCGTGCATCCGAGCACGAGCGTGTCGATGCCCGACGCGGCGAGCGGCTCGAGGTAGTGGCGCGCGACAAGCCGGGCCACATCGCCGTCCAGCCACCCCTCCTCGACCAGCGGCACGAAGAGCGGGCAGGCCTGCGCGATCACCCGAGTCGCCGGCGCGAGCGTCCGAATTGCGCGCTCGTACGCGCCGGACGCGATCGTGCCGGCGGTGCCGATCACACCGATGCCCCGTCCCCGGCTGGCCGCTGCCGCCGAGCGCGCCCCCGGGTCGACGACGCCGATCACCGGAACGGGGCAGGCGACCCGGAGCGCGGGGAGTGCCACCGCCGTGGCCGTGTTGCAGGCGACGACGAGCGCCTTCACCCGCTCGCGGAGCAGATACTCCGCGATCTCCCGGCTATAGCGACAGATCGTCTCCGGGCTCTTGGGCCCATAGGGAACCCGGGCCGTGTCTCCGACGTAGATCAGCCGCTCGGACGGCAGTTGGCGCATCAGCTCGCGGACGACGGTGAGGCCGCCGAGTCCGGAGTCGAAGACGCCGATCGGTGCGTCGGACGCCGCCGCGCTCACGGCCGCGGTGCCGCTACCAGGAGACCTCCGCCCCGATGAGGCGCCGCCCGTCGGCCGTCTGACGCACGGTGGGCCGCACGTGCGCGGGGAGATCCCAGAGCTGCGCGGCGACGAACGCGTCGGCCCCGGAGATGAGGTGGTTGAAGAGCAGCACCGCGATCCAGTCCTCGGCGTGTGTCCGGCGGGCCGCCACCCGGGTGCTGTCGTACCGGGCGTACCCGTATGTCCCCGGGATCAGCTTCCCCGTGCTGTCGCGGAGGGGCCGACCCAGCGAGTCGACCTGGTAGGTCTGCACCACCAACGTGCTGTCGTGCGCATGGTGTTGCGCGTACTGAAGGTCGAGCTGCGCCTGCCGGAGTTGCTCGAACGCCACGGCTTCGACCGAGAAGAAGAGCGCGCCGGCATAGCCGCGGTCCAGCTTGGCCTGTCCGAGCCCCGGTAGCAGCAGCGAGTACAGGAACGCCGACTTGGGCGAGACGGGAGGCCGCGCGCGCACCCCTGCCCGACGCTCCGCACGCCCCGACGTCGCGAACGGCGCCCGGGCCCCGGCGGCGGCCGGCTCGGCCAGCGACGGCCCTCCGATCCCCGATTGTGCGCGGTCCCGGCTCTGCGCGAGTCCGACGCACGGCGCCAGAGTGGTCGCGACCGCCACCGCCGATCCGAGGATCCAGCGCGTGTGGAAGCAGTGAGTGTGGCGGGGGAGGTGGCGGGAGCGTGTGGGAATCGAACCCACCCGACCCGCCATCGGCAGGTCGGTACGGTTTTGAAGACCGCCGGAGCCACCAGACCCCTGCCGCCCCCCCTCCCCCTTCCCCTGGACCTCTGCCTTGCCGCGTGGTCGCTCTGTCTCCACCCGTCGACGCCGCCGCATCAGTCGATCACGATGGGGCGGTGCCCCGATGCGTCCACCGCGCCGATGTGCGCCGCCCCGTCGACCCGCGAAAGGTACTCCGCGACGCGGCCGGCCGGCACGGCGACGAGGAGCCCACCCGACGTCTGCGGATCGGCCAGCAGCGACCGCTCGGCGTCCGACGCGGCGCCCCAGTCGACCAGTGGCGCCAGGTACTCGAGGTTCCGGGTCTCGCCGCCGGTCCGCACTCCGCTCCGCTGGGCTTCACGGACGCCGGGGAGCAGCGGCACCTGGGCGCGGGTGATCCGCAGCGTCACGCCGCTCGCGCGAGCGATGTGCGAGGCGTGCCCGGCGAGCCCGAAGCCGGTCACGTCGGTCGCGCAGCGTCCACCCACGGCCAGCGCCGCCTCGGCTGCGTCGCGATTGAGTCGGAGCATCTGCCGCACCATCTCGGCTTCGGCCGCCGTCGCCAGCTCCGTGTCGAGGACCCCGAGCTTGACCGCGGTGGCGATGATGCCGGTGCCGATCGGCTTGGTGAGGATGAGCTGGTCGCCGGGCCGCGCGTTCGCGTTCACGAGCAGGCGCCGCGGGTCGACGCGCCCGGTCACGGCCAGCCCGAACTTCAGCTCCTCGTCGAGGATCGTATGGCCGCCGGCGATGACCGCTCCCGCCTCGTGCACCGCATCGTGCCCGCCGCGCAGCACCGCCGAGAGCACCTCGAGCGGCAGGCGGTCGCGCGGGAAGGCCGCGATGACGAGCGCCGTGAGTGGCGTACCGCCCATCGCGTAGACGTCCGACAGCGCATTCACTGCGGCGACGCGGCCAAACGTGTACGGGTCGTCGACGATCGGCGCGAAGAAGTCCACCGTCTGGACGAGCGCCAGATCCTCGGCGAGGCGGAAGACGCCCGCGTCGTCGAACGTCTCCCGCCCGACGAGCAACCGTGGATCGTGGCTCGACGGCACGGACCCCAGGACCCGCGATAGGTCACCCGGACCCATCTTCGACGCTCAACCAGCGCAGCGTGCGAACTGGGTGAGGCGAAACAGCTCCGCCCGGTCGTGGCTACCCGCCCTCGCGACATCGCCGCGAGCCGCCCGTTCTCCGGCTCCTCCCGCCGTCCCCACCCGCCGCCGTCCCGTTTGTCGGCGCGCTCAGCGCCCGACGATGGCGACGGCCTCGATCTCGACCAGCACGTCCCTGGGGAGACCCGACACCTCGACCGTCGACCGCGCCGGGCGGGCCGCGCCGAGGACCCGGCCGTAGATCTCGTTCACCACCGCGAAGTCGCTCATGTGACGGATGTACACCGTGGTCTTCACGACGTGCGCCCAGGACGTCCCGGCCGCCGTCAGGATCGCGCCCAGGTTCTGGAGCACGCGCTCGGTCTGGGCCGCGACGTCCCCGTCGATGACCGTGCCGGTGGCCGGGTCGAGCGCGATCTGGCCGGCCGTGAACAGGAGTCCCGCCCCGTGGGCGACGACCGCCTGGGAGTACGGGCCGATCGCGGCCGGTGCGTGCGGGGTCTGGATCGACTGCATGGAAGTGGTCATGGTCTTAGAAGAGTCCCACGATCTCGCCGTTCGGACGGACTGCCATCCGCTCGGCCGCCGGCTCCTTGGGGAGTCCCGGCATCGTCATGATGTCGCCGGCCTGCGCGACCACGAAACCCGCGCCAGCCGCGGGATACACCTCGTTGACCGTGATCCGGAACCCGGACGGCCGTCCGAGCCGGGTCGGGTCGTCGGTCAGGGAATACTGCGTCTTGGCCATGCACACCGGCGTGTCGCCGAGCCCGATCGATTCCAGGTAGTCGATCGACCGGTCGGCCTTGCTGGAGAAGTCGGCGCCCTCGCCGCCGTACACGCAGCGCACGATGGCGTCGATCTTCTCGCGAATCGGGAGCGTGGTCGCGTACAGCGGCCGGTACCGTGCCGTCCCGCCGTCGAGCACCTGGAGCACGGCGCGGGCGAGCTCGATGCCGCCCGCGCCGCCGCGCTCCCAGACCTCGGTCAGCGCCACCGGGACGCCGCTCCGCGTCGCCCGCTCCGCCACCAGGTCCAGCTCGCGGTCGGTGTCGGTCGAGAAGCGATTGAGGGCGACGACCACCGGCACCCCGAACTGCTGCACGTTCTCGATGTGCTTGTCGAGGTTGGCGAGGCCACGCTCGAGGGCGCCGAGGTCCTCGCACGCGAGATCCTGCTTTCGTGCGCCGCCGTTGAGCTTGAGCGCCCGCACCGTCGCCACGAGTGCTGCGACCTTGGGGTCGAGACCGGCGATCCGGCACTTGATGTCGAAGAACTTCTCCGCTCCCAGATCGGACCCGAATCCGGCCTCGGTCACGACGAGGTCGGACAGCGCGAGCGCGGTGCGCGTGGCAATGATGCTGTTGCAGCCATGCGCGATGTTCCCGAACGGTCCGGCGTGAACGAGCGCCGGCCCGCCCTCCAGCGTCTGGACCAGGTTGGGGCGGAGCGCGTCCTTGAGGAGCAGCGCCATCGCGCCGGCGGCCTTGAGATCCGCGGCGCGGACCGGCCGCCTCGCCGCGCCGGCCGTCGCGCCGACGATGATGCGACCGAGTCGGGCCTCGAGATCGGGGCGGTCGGCGGCCAGAGCGAGGATCGCCATGATCTCGCTCGCGGGCACGATCACCCATCGTTCCTCGCGCGGGACGCCGCTCGCAGCCCCGCCCAGCCCGATCACGCAGTCCCGAAGCGCGCGATCGTTCATGTCGATCGTGCGCGGCCAGGTGATTCGGCGGGGATCGATCCCGAGCGCGTTGCCCTGCTGGAGGTGGTTGTCGAGCAGTGCCGCGAGCAGTGCGTGGGCGCTCGCGATGGCGTGGAAGTCGCCCGTGAAGTGGAGGTTGATGTCCTCCATCGGGACGACCTGGGCGTAGCCACCGCCGGCGGCACCGCCCTTGACACCGAAGACCGGGCCGAGGCTGGGCTCCCGAATGCAGAGGGTGGCCTGGTGGCCGAGGGAGCGGAGCGCCTGCGTCAGACCCACCGTCGTCGTGGTTTTCCCCTCTCCAGCGGCGGTCGGGTTGATGCCGGTGACCAGGATCAGCCGGCCGCGCGGGGGCTGGCGGGAGAGGTCGAGGGCGAGCTTCGCCTTGTACTTGCCGTACAGGTCCAGATCGTCGGCGCCGACGCCCATCTCGCCGGCCACGTCGCTGATCGGGCGCAGCCGGGCGCGCTGCGCAATCTCGATGTCGGATGGTACCGTCGCCAACGATGTGCTCCAGGGCTGGGGGTCGTCCAGCGGTGCCGGATGTTACCTAGTGGGTCTCCGCCGTCGCCAGCCCGAAGAGCCGGCGCGCGTTCTCGGTCGTGCGTGCGCACACGACATCAGCGCGTCCGCCGCGCACCACCGCGAGCCGCTCCGCGACGTGGCGCACCAACGCCGGCTCGTTGCGGCGCCCGCGCAGGGGAACCGGCGCGAGGTACGGCGCGTCCGTCTCGACGAGCAGCCGGTCGTCCGGGATCGCCCGAATGACGTCGTCACCGGCCCACCGAGCGAACGTGGCAATGCCGCTGAAGGAGACGAGCCAGCCGGCCTCCAGCCCGACCTCCGCGAGTTCCCGCGAGCCCGTGAAGCAGTGCAACACGCCCCGCACCGCCAGGCGCGCCGCCTCGCGAATGAGGTCTCGGGTGTCGGCCTCCGCCTCGCGGGTATGGACAACGAGGGGCTTGTGGAGGACGGCCGCCAGCTCGATCTGGTCCGCGAACGCCGCCCGCTGCCGGTCGCGCGGCGCGTGATCGTAGTGGTAGTCGAGCCCGCACTCCCCGATGGCCACCGCGCCGGCGGCGACCGCCTCGGCGATCCAGTCTCGGTCGCGCGCGCGGTCGTAGCTGGCGGCATCGTGGGGGTGGACCCCGGCGGTGAAGGAGACGAGCTCGGGATACCGTCCGGTGAGTGCTCGCGCACGCCGGGCCGCGGCCGCCGACTCGCCGATGCAGACGATGGCAACGACGCCGGCCGCGACCGCCCGACCCACGACCGCGTCACGGTCGTCGTCGAACGCGGCGTCCGCCAGATGGGCGTGTGAGTCGATGAGGGGCGGTGCGGCGGCGTCCGCCGCCTTGGCGGCGCCGGCTGCCGGAGCGGCGACCCCCGCGCCTCGTGGCCCGGACAGGCGGTCGCCGCCGGGGTTAGTGCCGGACCGCCGCCGCGCGCGGCGACCGCGTCGCGGCGCCCGTCGCAGCGGGCGGCGCCTTGGCCTTGGCTCCGCCGCTCCGCTCCGGCTGGCGGCCCTCTCGCGGCCAGCGGCGCTCGATCCAGAGGAGGACCGGGCCGGCCACGTAGACCGAGCTGAAGGTCCCGGTCACGATCCCGAACGCCATCACCCACGCGAACGGCCGGATCACCTCGCCGGCGAAGAACAGCAGGGCCAGCGTCGCGGCGAACGCCGTCGCGTGTGTCATGACGGACCGGGGGAGCGTCTCGTTGATGGCGCGGTTCAGCGTCGCGTAGAGGCTCTCCTTCCGCTTCCGGCGGAGATCCTCACGCACGCGATCGAAGATGATGATCGTATCGTTGAGCGAATAGCCGATCACCGTCAGGATGGCGGCGACGACCGTCAGGGACACCTCGAGGTCGAGCAGCTTGATGAACGCCAGCGTCGTCAGGATGTCGTGGCCGGTCGCAATGACGGCCGCCACGCCGAAGCGCCAATCGAAGCGGACCCAGAGGTAGCCCAACGTCATCAGGAACGAGATGAGGATCGCGAAAACGGCGTTGCGTTGGAGCTCGCTGCCGACACGCGGGCCGACGGCGTCGGTGCGCACGATGTGATAGGCGCCCTTGCCGAACCGCTGGGCGAGGATGGTGTCGATCCGGGCGGCGACCCGCTCGGCGCTCGGTGCCTGGGCCTCGGCGGCCGCATTCGTTCCCGTCCCCTGCGCACGGATCGTGAAGTCCCGATCGGAGCCGAAGGATGTGATGTTGGCATCGCGCACCCCACCGCCATCGAGCGCCGACCGTAACGTTCCGACGTCCGGCGCCCGGTCGAAGTGGAGCTCGACGCTCGTGCCGCCGGTGAAGTCGATGCTGTAGTGCACCGCGTGGCCGGTCCGCGCCCAGCTCACGCCGAGGAGGACGAGCCCGATGGCGATGAACGCCACGGTGATCGCCACCATGATGCGCCACGGCCTGATGAAGTCGTACGTCGTGTTGTGAAAGATCCGAAGCATGGCGGCGGGTCCGTCAGATGCTGATCGTCTGCGGCGCGCGGACGCGCGCCAGCCAGATCATGTAGAACGTGCGGACGACGAAGATCGACGTCACCATCGACGCCAGGATGCCGGCGATGAGGGTCACCGCAAACCCTTTGACCGAGCCCGTCCCGAACTGGTAGAGAATGGCGGCTGTCAGCACGGTCGTCACGTTCGAGTCGACGATGGCGCTCATCGCGTGATGGAACCCCTCGTCGATCGCCGTGCGCGGTGTCTTGCGGTGGTCCAGCTCCTCCCGGATGCGCTCGAAGATGAGGACGTTGGCGTCGACCGCGATGCCGATCGAGAGGACGAAACCCGCCAGCCCGGGAAGCGTGAGCACGGCGTCGAAGCCGGCCAGCGCGGCGAGCGTGTACAGCAGGTAGAGCGCGAGTCCGCCCACCGCCAGCAGCCCCGAGAACCGGTAGTACACGAGCATGATCGTGACGACCAGCAGGATGGCGATGACGCCCGCCCGGACGCCGGCATGCACCGAGTCCTGCCCGAGGCTCGCCCCGATCTGCCGGACCTCGGCGACCTTGAGCGGCACCGGCAACGCGCCGGCCCGGAGCACGAGGGCCAGGTCCTGCGCCGCCTGGAGATCGCGCCCGCCCATCGTGATCTGCCCATTGGTGCTGATCGCGCTCTGGATCACGGGCGGCCGACCCATGACCACGCTATCGAGCACGATCGCCATGTAGTCCTGCACGTGCCGACTCGTCTCCGCGAGGAATCGGCGGCCGCCCTCGCGGCTGAGCCGGAAGTCGACCTTGGTGCCCTCGATCGGGTCGCTCGCCGGCTGCGCGTCCACGATGTACTCACCGGTGATGATCGGCCGCTGGTCGAGCACGTAGAACGCCCGATAGGGCCGCTGACCGATCGACGCGGTGTCGTTCGACCATCGGATCACCTTGCCCGGCGGGAGCTGCGCGCGCACCTCGGGCATCGAGAGGTAGCGCGTCACGGTCGGCACGTCCGACTCGGCGACGTAGAACTCGCCCGGCATCTGCCCCTGCTGCACGAGCCGCGAGAAGGGCCCACCGGTCAGCGACGCGAGCGCGGTCGTGTCCTGGCGCGTGGAGTCCTTGGCCGAATCGGCGCGCCCGGGGTGGTCCGCCGCGGCGCTCGCCCCATGCCCGGACCGAGCCGCCGCGGCTGGCCCGCGCTTGGCCTTGGCGGTGTCGGCGCCCTTCTTCGTCGTGTCGGCGGGTGCGTTCGAGAAGAGCGACTGCACCCCGGCATTGGCCGGCGGCGTCGCGCCGGGAGCGGCGGCCGGGGCCGCGCCGGTCACACCCTTCGCTTTGAGCAGGGCATCGATGTGCGGGATGGCCTTGTCCAACGCTTGCGTCTTGTCGACGATCTCCATCTGGAGGAACGCCGCTTCCTTGACGATGTCGTAGGCGCGCTGCTGGTCCTGCACGCCGGGCAGCTCGACCACGATCCGGTCGGTGCCCTCCTTTTGCACCACCGGCTCCGAGACGCCGAACTGGTCGATCCGGGTGCGGATGACCTTGAGCGCACGGTCGATCGCGTCGCTCATGTTGGCGACCGCCCCCTTGGACTGGTCGACCTCGAGCGTGAGGTGCATGCCGCCCTCGAGGTCGAGCCCGCGCCGGATGGGCACCTGTCGCACGGTGTCGTACCGCGCCACGCCCGAGCCGGTGTCGACGCGCTGGACCGTCGAGCGCGGAAGCAGCGCCCAGATCGAGACGGCGACCAGGACGGCGATGATGGCGAGGCGGTACCGAAGGTTCAGCATCGGAGAGGGGGTCGGCGGGCGTCCAGGAGCCGGGCGGCTCCGGCCCAGCCTGAAAGGTTACCCGGCGCTCGGGAGCCAGTCAACGCGACCGGCGAGCAGGCGGCGGGCCTGCTCCTCGTCGCGCGTCAACTGCGCGCGCAGCGCGGCGGCATCCCGGAAGCGCCGAATGTCGCGAAGCCGGGCCACGAATTCCACCCGGACGTAGCTCCCGTAGAAGTCACCGGTCGTGTCGAAGAGATGGGCCTCGAGCAGCGCCTGCGCATCGTTGAAGGTCGGGCGCGGGCCGAGATTGAGCATCCCGCCCCGAGGCCCGCGCGGGGTCTGGACGCACACCGCGTAGACGCCCTCGGGCGGGAGCAGCTTGCGGGCTGGTGGGATCGGGATGTTGAGCGTCGGCACGCCGAGCGCCCGCCCGCGCCCTGCCCCGGCGACGACATGGCCGCTGACCGAGTAGAGACGCCCCAGCTCGTGCTCGGCGGTCCGCAGATCGCCCCCCGCGACCGCCCGACGGATCGATGTCGACGACACCGGACGACCGTCCCCGAGCGTGGTCGGTGGGACGACCTCGACCCGGAATCCCCGCCGAGCGCCGAGGGCACGGATGGTCTCGATGTCACCGGAGCGGCCGCGCCCGAAGCCGTTGTCGTAGCCGCTGATCATCTCGCGCATGCGGAACCGTGACCGGAGGACATGGTCGATGAACTGGTCCGGCTCGTATCGCGCGAGTGTCGGCGTGAAGGGCAGCACGGCGCAGAAGTCGATGCCGCTCTCGGCGAGGACCTCGAACTTCTCCATGCCGACCGAGAGCAGCGGACGAGCGGCCGCGGGGTTGACGACCTCGAGCGGGTGCGGCTCGAACGTCACCAGCAGGCTGCGCAACCCCGTCTCGGCGGCCCGCGCCGCCACCCGGGCGAGCACCTGTTGATGGCCGCGGTGCACCCCGTCGAAGGTCCCGACCGTGACCACGGTCCCGGCGACGTCCGGCGGGAGTCCGCTCATCGCCGGGTCCGAGTCGCCCCTCGTGCGCTCAGTCATCGGCCACGACGCGGAGCGCCCGGAGTCGAGGCGGGCAGGTGGTGACGGCCGACAACGGCGATGCCTCACCGATCTCGAACGGGCCGACGCGGAGGCGACGGAGCGCCGTCAGGTGGGCCGCGCTACCGGCGAGCCGTCCGAGGTCCCGTGCGAGCGCGCGCACGTACGTTCCGGTGCCGCAGGTCACCGTCAGCTCGGCCGTGTCGTCGCGCAGCGAGCGGACGTCCCATCGATCGACGTGGACGCGAACCGGTGCCAGGGTCAGGGCGGCGCCCCGCCGGGCCGCGCTATAGGCGCGGCCCCCTCCCGGCAGGTGCTTCGCGGAGAAGCTCGGCGGAACCTGCTCGATCTCGCCCGTCAGCCTCGCGAGCGCTTCCATCACCGCGGCCGCCGTCGGGAGCGGGGCCGTGCGGCCCGGCGACCCCGTCGCGTCGTCGCTGTCGGTCTCGGCGCCGAACCGAACGGTGGCGTCGTAGACCTTGGGTTCGGCGACGATGAACGACGCGAGGCGCGTGGCGCGGCCGAACAGGAGCACGAGGAGGCCGGTGGCAAACGGGTCGAGTGTGCCGAGGTGCCCGATCGAGCGCTCATGGTAGGCCCGGCGGCAGGCGTCGACCACGTCGTGCGACGTCATGCCCGCCGGCTTGTCGACCAGAAGTAACCCTTGCGTCTCGTTCGCCATCGCGCCGGGCGTGCGGGCCGACCTTACCCGCGGCCGTCCCCGGGCGCACCAGGGTCCGGGGAACGATCGCGTGCCGGCTCGGGGCTCGCCGCGTCCGGTGTCTCGACCGCGTCCTGCTTCACCTGCTCGAGCAGCGTCTCGATCCGCGCCGCGTAGGCGATGCTCTCGTCCGGTCTGAAGGTGATCTCGGGGGCCAGGCGGAGCCGGAGCTGCCGTCCGAGCCGCGCGCGCAGATGGCCCGCCAGGCTCGCCAGGCCGTCGAACGTGGCCGCGCGCTCGGTGTCGCTGCCCAGCACGCTGACGAAGACCTTGGCGTGCCGCAGGTCGCGCGTGACCTGCGCGCCGGTGACCGTCACCAGTCCCGTGATCCGGGGGTCCTTGACCCCCTCGGCCAGGAACGTGGCGACCGCCTCGCGGATGGCCTCCGCCACGCGGTCTGGCCGACGCGTGTCGTGCGGCATGGAGGCCGGCTCCCCTCAGGCCGACGCCGGGGCGAGCGTGCGAGCCACCTGCTCCGTGCGGTAGCACTCGATGACGTCGTTGACCTTGACGTCGTTGTAGTTCTCGATGCCGATGCCGCACTCGAAGCCCTGCCGGACCTCGCGGACATCGTCCTTGAACCGCCGCAGCGATCCGATGCGGCCCTCGTACACCTGCACCCCGTCGCGGATCACGCGCACGCGTCCTTCCCGGGTAATGGTGCCGCTCCGCACGAGGCATCCGGCGATCGTGCCCACCTTGGCGACCTTGAACAGCTCGCGGACCACGGCGTCGCCATCGACGATCTCGCGCTGCTCGGGCCGCAGGAGTCCCTCGAGCGCCGCCCGCACATCGGCGACCGCCTCGTAGATGATCCGGTACAGCTTGATCTCGACCCCTTCGCGCTCCGCGGCGGCGCGCGCGTTGTTGTCCGGGCGCACGTGGAATCCGACGATGATCGCGCCCGACGCCTTGGCGAGCAGGATGTCGCTCTCGGTCACCGCGCCGACCCCGCGCTGGATGACCTGCACCTCGACCTCGCTGTTGGACAGCTGCGCGAGCGCATCGGCGAGCGCCTCGGCCGGACCGCCCTGGTCCGCCTTGATGACGATGCGAAGCGTCCGGCGCTCGCCGGCCGCCGCCTGCGCCATGAAGTCCTCGAGCGTGACGCCGGCCCTGGAGGTCCGCCGATTCCGCGCTTCGCGGTCGAGCCGCTCGCGCTTCTGGGCCGTCTCACGGGCGTTGGTCGCATCCTCGACGACGACCAGCATGTCGCCCGCCGTCGGCACCTTCTCCACCCCGAGCACCTGAACGGGGATCGCCGGCCCCGCGTCCTTCACCGGCTTCCCGCGCTCATCGAGCAGCGCGCGCACGCGGCCCGCGTACATGCCGCAGATGAAGTCGTCGCCGACGTGCAGCGTGCCGTTCTGCACCAGCACGGTCGCGACCGGGCCCTTGCCCGGGTCGAGCTGCGCCTCGATCACCGTCCCGCTGGCACGGCGGTTCGGGTTTGCCTTGAGATCGAGGATCTCGGCCTGGAGCAGGATCTGGTCGAGGAGTGCTTCGACGTTGGTGCCCTTCTTCGCCGAGATGGGTGTCGCCAGCGTCTGGCCACCGAAGTCCTCGAGCACGACGCCGTGCGTGAGCAGATCCTGCTTCACCTTCTGCACGTTCGCCGTCGGCAGGTCGATCTTGTTGATGGCGACAACGATCGGCACGCCCGCGTTCTTGGCGTGCGAGATCGCCTCGATCGTCTGCGGCATCACCTGGTCATCGGCGGCGACCACGAGCACCACGATGTCGGTGACCTGTGCGCCCCGTGCACGCATGGCGGTGAACGCCTCGTGACCTGGCGTGTCGAGGAAGGTGATCTGCCGTCCGTTGGCGAGGGTCACATGGTAGGCGCCGATGTGCTGCGTGATCCCACCGGCCTCGCCCGCGACGACATTCGCCTTGCGCACGTAGTCGAGCAGAGACGTCTTGCCGTGGTCGACGTGTCCCATGATCGTGACGACCGGCGGTCGGGAGAGCAGCGTCCCCGGCTCGTCCGCTTCCGTCTCGAGCTCGGTCTCGGCGGCGTACTCCTCCTCGCGCACGGCCTGGAAGCCGTACTCCCCGGCGATGAGCTCGATCTGATCGAAGTCCAACCGCTGGTTGATCGTGACCATGAGCCCGAGATTCTTGAGGGCAAAGGCCACGATCTGCGTCGCCGGGATCTTGAGGATGTCGGCGAGCTCGCTGACGGTGATGAACTCGTTGACGCGAACCGTCTTCCGCTCGCGCTCGATCTCGGCCGCGCGCTGCGCCTCGAGCTCCTCGCGCGAGATCGCATCGTCGAAAGACCGCCGCCCGGGCCGACGCCCCTGCCCCGTCCGGAGCGCACTCATCGTCCGCGTGATGTTGGCGGACACCGCTTCCTGATCGACCGTCCCCCGCTTGCCCTTCTTGCGCCGGCTGCCGCCCATCGGCATACCGAGGGGACCGGCGGGGCCGCCCGGCCCGGAGGGGCGCTTGTCGTCCCGCCGCGGCGGAGCGTTCCCCGTCCCCGGCGCAGCCGACGCGACGGGTCGCGGCGCGGTGAACGGGCTGCCGCTCGCGACGGGCCGCGGGCGTGGCGCGCCCGGTGTGATCGGGCGCGGGCGCGGCCGATCATCCGACAGCATCGATGGGCGCGACGGCGTGGCGCTGGCGGCCGGCCGGAGCGGCTCGGCGGGCGCCGAGGGAACGGTCGGGATGCTCGACGGCGTGGGAAGCGCCGTCCCACCAGCGGACACGGTAGCGCTGGCGGCGCTACCGTGCCCCGTCGATGGGGCGGGTGCCGGCGCGACCGGCGCCGCCGGTCCGGTCAGCCCCGCGGCACGAGCCGCGGCGGGCATCGGCGTCGGCGTGGGCGACAGGGGCGTTTGCTCGCCCGGCGGCTGGCTCTCGCGCGGCTCCGCCGGACGGCGCCGAATGCCGCCCGGTGCGGCGGGTGCCGGCATCGATGCGGGCATCGATGCCGCCGGCGCGGGCGTCGGCACGGCCGGAGCCGACCCGCCCGTGGCCGCGGCCCCCGACAGTGGCTCTCCGGGCCCGGAGATGTCGGGGATCGACTCGCTCTCGGGGAGTGACGGTGCCTCGGGGGCATCCGCGGGTCTGGGCCGGCGGCGCACGATCGTCCCACCGTCCGTCGCGGCAGCCGCCGCGGCCGGCTCCGACACCGCCGTTCCGCGGCGGCGGCGCGGCGGAGGAGCAGGCTTCTCGACGCGAGCGCGCTTCTCCCGCTCCCACCGCGCGCGCACGCGCGCGACCTGCTCGTCCGTCAGCGGGCTCAAGTGACTGCGGACGGGAACGTCCATCGCGCGCAAGAGGCCCATGACCTCGTCGCTCGAGATGCCGAATTCCCCCGCCATGTCGTGAACACGAAGCTTACTCACACCGACCTCCTCGAGAGCTCACGCCGTACCCGCGTCGACCAACGCGCGGATACCGTCCGCGAGTTGGCGGTCGACAATGCCGACCGCCGCCGTCGATTCCCGTCCCACTGCCGACCCCAGAGCGCTCGCGCTCGGCCCCTCGACCCACCCGATCCGCCGCGCCGCCAGTAACGGCAGGACCTTCTCCAAGCTGTGCCGCGACGCGTCCGGCGCCACGACGGCGAAGGCTAACCGATTCCGCAGCGCGGCGTCCCGCACCTGCTGGACGCCAACCACCGCGCCCCGGCCGCGAACGCCCAACCCGACCAGTCGCAGGATCTTGCGCTCCACGTCCGAGTTCACGCGATCCCGTCCGATCGCTCCACCGGGCGCCGCTATGCTCCAGCCCCCCCGAAGCCCCGGCCCGTCGCCGTCTCGCCGACCGGGAGTCCGGACGCGTCGGACGCCGCGCCGCCGCGCGCGCTGTCGCTCGCCGTCTCGCTCGACACGTCGCTCGAGCCGTCGCCCGAGCCGTCGCCCGTCTCCTGGTCGCCCGCCGCACCGGCATCCTCGGTCGCCCCATCCTCCGTCAGCTCGTCGATGATCGCCATGATGCGGTCGGCCTCCTCGGGCGCGATGCCCGGAAGCCGGAGCAGGTCCTCGCGCTCGAGATCGATCACATCATTGAGCGTGCGGTAGCCCGCATCCTCGAGCACCGCCACCGTCGCCGTCTCCAGGCCCTGGATCTCGGAGAGCTTGACGTCCGCCGCCTCGTCACTGCCCTCCTCGGGCAGCGGGGCAAACAACGGAGCCTCACCCGCGCGCTCCAGCCACTCGCGACTCGAGTACAGGTCGATCTTCCACCCGGTCAGCTCCGACGCGAGCCGGACGTTCTGACCGTTGCGCCCGATCGCCAGCGAGAGCTGATCCTCGTCCACCACCGCCTGAATCGTCTTCGTCGCCGGGTCGCTGAACACCCGCGCGACCCGCGCCGGCGCGAGCGCCAGCTTCGCGAAGCGCTCCGGGTCCGGCGACCAGGGGACGATGTCGATCCGCTCGCCGCCCAGCTCGTTGACCACCGCCTGGACGCGCGAGCCCTTGAGCCCCACGCAGGCGCCGACCGGATCGATCGAGTCGTCCCGCGACACGACGGCGATCTTCGTTCGACTGCCCACCTCGCGCGCGGCCGCGCGGATCTCGACGATCCCCTGCTGGATCTCCGGCACCTCGAGGCGGAACAGCGCCTGCACGAACAGCGGGTCCCCGCGACTCAGGATGAGCCGCGGCCCCTTGGGGGTCTCCTCGACGCGCTTGAGCACCGCGCGGATCGGCTCGCCCTGGTGGAAGTGCTCGCGATGGTTCTGATCCCGGTACGGGATGATCGCCTCGGCCTCGCGGAACTTGTTCAGCATGACGACCAGCTTCCCGCGCTCGATCTGCTGGATCTCGCCTGAGAGCAGCTCGCCCACGCGCCCGCTGAACTCATCGCGGATCTTGGTCCGCTCTCCCTCGCGCACCCGCTGGATGATCCGCTGCTTGGCTGCCTGGACGGCCGTCCGGCCGAACTCCGCAAAGTCGACCGGGATCTCCATCGTATCGCCGACCTGGAACTCGGGATCCTCGTAGCGAGCCTCCTCGAGCGAGACCTCACGGCTCCCGTCCTCGACGTGCTCCACGACCGTCTTGAGCACGCGGATGTCGATCGCCCCGCGGTCGTCGTCGATCGCGACCTCGGCCTGCACGTTGGCGCCGTGCTTCTTCGCCAACGCCGCCTTGATGCCGTCCTCGAGCAGGCCGTGGAGCTCGCCTCGCCCGAGCTGCTTCGAGTTCGACAGCTCGCGGATTGCGGTAAGTATCTCAGCCGATCCGACCATCAGGACTCCCGTCGTCCATGTGTTCACCTACGACCGCGAGGCGCCGCCGGGCGACGACACCTGAAGCTCATACCGACCCGCCGCGAAGAGCGGCTTCCCGCCCTCTCCCTCCTGCTCTCCCGCGTCCAGGCGCGCCTCGATCGCTCGCGACGCCCGAACGCAATCCGCGATGCCGACCCGCTCCCCATCCCGTCGATCGATCCGGACCTCGAGGACCGGGCGCGAACGCGTCCCGCCCCGCCGAAGTCGGACCAGATCGTACCCGAGCGCGTCAACTGTCGCTTCGACAACAGCTTCCAGATCGTCTCGCACGTGATACCGAGGCGGAGGCACCCCGCGGTAGAGGACCGAAAGAGAATAAAAAAATGTGGGGAACCTCCCCCACATTCGCCGGAGGCGTCCGCCGCCTCCAGTGTCCACAAGCTAACCGCCTCCTGCGCAGGGTCAAGCCGACGGCGGCCTCCCGGGCGACGCAGGGGCGACGATGGCGGCGACCTGGCGACCGGAGTCGCCGCCGCGGTGCGAGAAGAAGAGATCGCTGTCGCAGCGCGTGCACCAGGCGCTCCGCTCGATGCACCGGACGCCCGCCGCTCGGGCCTGGTCTGCGAGCAGACCGCGCAGGTCGACCGTCCGCGGAGCGTCCGTCCGGACGCCGGTCAGTCTGGCGTACACGTCGGGCCCGACTTCATAGCAGCGACCGCAGATCCCCGGCCCGAGGTGGACGTGAAGGTCACCCGCGCGAACGCCATGTGCCGCCAGGACATCGATCGCGGCCGGCAGGATGCCATCGGCGGTCCCCCGCCAGCCGGCGTGGACCATCCCCACCGCCCCCGCGGGGTGCGCCAGAAAGACCGGGATACAGTCGGCGACGGTAACCGTCAGCGCGGTCCCACGGGCGATGGCGAGGTGGCCGTCGGCGGCGTCGGCCCGGAGCCACCCCTCCCAACCGGGCTCGTGCATGAGGAGGCGCGTACCATGGACCTGGACGCTGCTCGCGCAGCGTCCACCGGGCCCCAGCACCCCGAGCCGGTCCCGGAGGCGGGTCCAGCGCTCGTGGACGGCTCCAACTGGCTCGGTGCTCGACAGGTTGAGGTCGCCGGCCGCGCGGGTCGTAATGAGCGCCGTCACCCCCAGGGCGCGAAGCTCCTCGACCACGAGATCGGGCCCAACCCTCTCACGACCTCCGGCCGCTCCGCCCCTCGGCGCCCCTGGGGCTGCGTCCGCGGTCGCCGCGCCGGCACGGCCCGACGGCTGTGCCGTCGTCACGCCCGGGTTCCCCCGCCCCCATCGATTCGGCGGATGCGCGCGCCCAACGCGTTCAAGCGCTCGTCGATCCGCTCGTAGCCGCGGTCGATCTGGCCGACATTGTTGATCGTGCTCGTGCCGCGCGCGCAGAGGGCGGCCAGCAGCATTGCCATCCCGGCCCGGATGTCGGGGGACTCGACGGTTCCGGCCCGAAGCTCCGATGGGCCGGCCACCAGGGCGCGGTGGGGGTCGCAGAGGACGATGCGAGCCCCCATGCTCACGAGCTTGTCGACGAAGAACATCCGGGACTCGAACATCTTCTCGTGCATGAGGATGAGCCCCCGACACTGCGTCGCCGTCACGATCGCGATCGACATCAGGTCCGCCGGGAACGCCGGCCAGGGCTGGTCCTCGAGCTTGGGTACGTGCCCCCCGAGGTCCGGCTGGATCTCGCGGGGCTGGTTGGCCGGCACGACCAGGTCGGCCCCATCGACCTCGCAGATGACACCCAACCGCTCGAAGCCCATGCGAACCGATCGGAGGTGCTCCACGCCGGCGTCCGCGATCCGCAAGGACGAGCAGGTCACCGCCGCGAGCCCCACGAAGGACCCGACCTCGATGTGATCCGGGCCGATCCGGTAGGTCGCGCCATGCAGGCTGCGGCCGCCGTGCACGGTCATGGTGTTCGTCCCCACCCCGTCGACCTGCGCCCCGAGGGCGACCAGGAAGCGCGCGAGGTCCTGCACGTGGGGCTCGCTCGCCGCGTTGCGGAGGACGGTCGTGCCCCGGGCGGCGGTCGCCGCCATGAGGGCATTCTCGGTCGCCGTGACGCTCGGCTCGTCGAGGAAGACGTCGGCGCCGCGCAGCCCGCTGGCGCGGATCTCGAACCCCGCGTCCACGGCGAAGGTGGCACCCAACTGCTCGAAGGCGAGGAAGTGCGTGTCGACCCGCCGCCGCCCGATCACATCACCCCCGGGGGGCGGGAGGTAGACCTCCCCCGATCGGGCGAGGAGCGGACCGGCCAGAAGAATCGACGCCCGGATCTTGGCGCAGAGGGCCGGGTCGAGGGACGCGGCGCGCACCTCCCGCGCATGGATGCGCAGGACGTTGCGGTCGGTCCACTCGATCTCGGTCCCGACCGAGCGGACCAGGTCGACCAGGGTCTCGGTGTCGGCGATGCGGGGGACGTTCTCGAGGACGACCGGCTGATCGGTCAGCAGCGCGGCGGCGATGATGGGGAGCGCGGCGTTCTTGTTGCCCGACGGGCGGATCGTGCCGGCGAGGCGGTGACCACCCTCGACCTGGAAGCGCACGGGAGGCATGAGGCGACAACGGTGAAAAGATGGGAGCTGTGAGCGGGCGTACGGTGAGGACGAGTCGCGGCACGCCGAATCACGCGAGGGACGCCGCCGTCCCGCCGCCCTCCCGGCGCCCTCCCGCCGGCGTCCGGCGCGATTCCCGCGCGGCGGCCGCCGGTCTGGTGGCCCTGGCCGTGCAAGGCTATAAGATACGCATGGCCGGCCCGCCGTGGTTCCAGACGATCGTCAGCATCGCCGGCGGCGTGCTGACGATCCTTGGGTGCCTCCTCGCCCTCGGGGCGGGGGTGCTCCTGTTCGCCCTCTGGCGCATGGTCCGGCGGGTCGGTGCCCGCCTGACCGCCGCGGAGCGCGAGATGATGCCGCTCGTCCACCAACTGCGCGGGGCGGTCGCGAACGTCGATGCGGTCACGGCCACCGTGCGGCGCGACGTCGACGCGGTACACCAGACGGTGACGGCCGCCAACGCCGGCGCGCGCTCGGCGATCTCGAGGATCGAGGAGCGCGCGCGCCGCCTGGATGCGCTGGCGGGTGAAGCGCAGGTCGAGATCGAGGGGGCGCTCGTCGGGGCGGTCGCCGCGGCACGGGGGGTGCGTGCCGGAGCCGTGGTATTGCGCGACATCCTTGGGGGCCTGACGGCCGACGACACCCCGGGGAGGCCGCGCCGCTCGGCCATGGCCGGCCGCCCGACGGGCCCCGTTGCCCGGCACGCCGAGACCGCAGCCACTCATGATTCGGGAGAGTTCATCGATGCCGAGCCATATGGAAGGGAGCCCGGAAACGGTCGAGGGCGCCCGCGGACGCGCTCGAGCCGGGAGCGGAAGCGCGCGGGGGGACCGGGACGCGCGGAGGGGTGAGACGGGCGAGGAGGGGGACGACGATACCGGTCGCCCGGAGGCGGGCGACCAGCCACTGCGGACCGGCTCAGCTCCGACGCTCGGCGACTTCCAGGTGGAGCTCATCACGGCGGCGCTGATCGGCGTGGCGATCGGGGTCAGCGCGACGCTGCTCGTCCGGCGCGGCCCGCGCGGCGTGCGTCCGATCACCCCCGTGATGCGGGCGGCGGCCCGGGCCGGCGCTCGCGGGGCACGATGGGTCCGCCGGCGCGGCGAAGACGCGTGGGACCGCGTGCCGAGCCGCGGCGACGTCGAGGACCAGCTCGAGGAGTACGCGCGCTCGGCGCGGGCGGCGATCGATCGGGCGCTCCGTCAGGAACTGCGCTCCGTCCGCGACACCCTCCGCACGCAGGCCCGCCGGGCGGCCCGCTGATCCAAGGGAGCGCCCGTGGATGGACGGTCGCGGCCCGCGCGGCCGGCGTCCTCCTCGTCGTCGTCGTCGCGCTGGCCGCGACTCCGGCCACCGCTCATGCCTGGACTCCGGGGACGCACGTCTTTCTGGGCGAGGCGGTCATGCGGTCGCTCGACGTCCTGCCGCGGCACGTCGCCGAGCTCCTGCGCACCTTCCCGTACGAGTTTCTCTATGGGTCGATCGCGGCGGACACCAGCATCGCGAAGAAGTACGCGCCGGTCGGCAGGCACTGCCACTCGTGGCCCGTCGGCATGGAGATCTTCGAGCGCGCGGTCGACCTGCCTCTCCGCGCCTTCGGGCTCGGGTACCTCGCGCATCTGGCGGCCGACGTCGTCGCGCACAACTACTTCGTGCCGAGGCAACTGGCCGTCACCTCGAGCACGACGGCCCTCGGACACAGCTACTGGGAGAGTCGCTTCGAGACGCACCTGGGCGACGGGTACAGCCGTCGTGCGCGCGAGCTGCTGGTGGGCGAGCACCTCACCGCCGACGCGCACCTCGACCGCATCCTGAGCCCGACGATCTTCAGCACGCAGACCAATCGCCGGATCTTCCGGGGCATGGTGTACGTGGCCGACACGGAGTCCTGGCAGCGGATCTTCCAGCTGGTCGCCGAGAACAGTCGCTGGGACCTGCCCGACACCGATGTCGCGCTGTATGTGGCGCGCTCCTACGACTTCATCATGGACCTGCTCGACCGACTCGATCGCTCGGAGCCGTTCGCGCTCGATCCGGCAGGCGAGGAACCGCTCCGGCGCGCGAAGCGCGTTCGCCGTGCCGCTCTCCGGCGGGGACCGGCCCACGTTGCCGCTGAAGCGGGTCGGCACTTCGGCCTCCCCCGCGCGACGCTCCCCTTTGCGGCCTCGCTGCCGATGCCGCTCTACCCGCCCGAGCGCTTCGCCAACAACTGATTCACCCGCTTCGGGTCGGCGCGCCCCTTGGATTTCTTCATGACGAGCCCGACCAGCGGACCCTGAAGCTTCCGCTCCCCGGCCAGATAGCGGCCGGCCTCACTCGGGTTCTCCGCCAGCACTTCATCCACCCACCGCTCCAGCATCGCGTCATCGCCGACCTGCACGAGCCCCAGGCGCGCGGCCACGTCGGCGGCCGCTTCCTCCCCACCCGCCAGCATCGCCGCGAAGACTGCCTTGGCCGCCGTCCGGCTCACGGTGCCCTGACGCACCAGGTCGAGCACGCCCGCGAGACGCGTCGGGGCGAGCGGGAACCGCGCGACGTCCCCGCCGCTCGCGTTGAGTGTCGCCAGCACGTCGGCCAGAACCCAGTTCGCGCTCGCCTTGGCGTCGCCATGCGCCGCCGCGAGAGCCTCGAAGTACCTCCCGAGGTCCGGATCGTCGACGAGCGGCTCGATCTCCTGGGCCGAGAGTCCGTACGTCGCGGCGTAGCGCGCCCTCCGCGCCGCCGGGAGCTCGGGTAGCCCGGCGCGGATCGACGCGACCCACTCGTCCGCGACCACGAGCGGCGCGAGGTCGGGCTCCGGAAAGTACCGGTAGTCGTGACTCTCCTCCTTGGACCGTGCCGGCCGGACAGCGCCGCGCGCCGCGTCCCAGAGCATCGTCTGCTGCTCGACCCGCGCGTCGCCACCCCGATCGAGCAGCTCGCACTGCCGCGCGAACTCGGCCGCGAGGGCTCGCTCGACGTTGGAGAAGGAGTTCAGGTTCTTGACCTCGGTCTTGGTGCCGAGCTTCGTGGCGCCGCGCGGGCGAGCGCTCACGTTGGCATCGACGCGCAGGCTCCCCTCTTCCATGTTGACGTCGCTCACACCGGCGTACGCCATCGTCTGCTTCAGCGCCCGGAGATACTGCCCCGCCTCGGCCGCCGAGCGGATGTCGGGCTCGCTGACGATCTCGATCAGCGGCACCCCCGCCCGATTGAGGTCGATCGCGCTCCCCCATGGGACGCGATCGTGGATCGACTTGCCGGCATCCTCCTCGAGGTGGACGCGCGTGATCCGTACCGTACGACCGCCGACCGTCACCGCGCCGCCCGTCGCCAGCGGCCGATCGTACTGCGAGATCTGGTACCCTTTGGGGAGGTCGGGATAGAAGTAGTGCTTCCGGGCGAAGATCGAGACCGGGTGGACGGTGCAGTCCAGGGCGAGCGCCGCCCGCGTCGCGAGCTCGACGGCGTGCGCATTGAGGACCGGGAGCGCTCCCGGCAGGGCCAGGCAGACCGGGCACACATTGGTGTTCGGCGGTGCTCCGTAGGCGGCGGAGCAGCCGCAGAAGGCCTTGGTCGCCGTCTTGAGCTGCACGTGCACCTCGAGGCCCACCACCATCTCGAAGTGGGACGACGCGTCCGCGGCCGGTTCGCGCAC
Organism: Gemmatimonadota bacterium; assembly: GCA_021324635.1. GTDB lineage: Bacteria > Gemmatimonadota > Gemmatimonadetes > Gemmatimonadales > Gemmatimonadaceae > Palsa-1248. Next base: position 44,195 of record JAJPIS010000060.1, on the reverse strand, counting down.
GACCGGTCCCCCGCGCACGACGCCGCTCATGACACCGTTCCCGCGCCCACTCCGATCCCCCCGCCCGCTGCGGTACCCGTGTCAGCTCCGAGCGCCGCCTCGAGCGCCGCCGCGACCGCGAACATGCGGGCCTCGCCGAAGTGCGGTGCGATGATCTGCCCCCCGATCGGCAGACCGCCGGTCGCCCCGACCGGCACCGAGATCGCCGGCACTCCGGCGAGGTTCGCGGTCGCGGTGAAGATGTCGTTCAGATACATCTCGTAGGGATCGGACACCGCGCCGATCGGAAAGGCGGGCCCGGGCGTCGTCGGCGTGAAGAGCACGTCGACGCCATCGGCGAAGACGCGGCGAAAGTCGGCCGCGATCAACGCCCGCACCGCCTGTGCGCGCCTGTAGTAGGCATCGTAGTATCCCGCCGACAGCACATACGTCCCGAGCAGAATGCGGCGGGTCACCTCGGGCCCGAACCCCACCGAGCGCGTGGCATCGTACATCTCGACGAGCGACTCACGCGGCACGCGTGGGCCGTAGCGCACGCCATCGAACCGCGCCAGGTTGGACGACGCCTCGGCCGGCGCGACGATGTAGTAGACCGGGATGGCGTAGTCGGTATGGGGGAGCGAGACGTCGCGGATCTCGGCCCCGAGGCGTCGGAGCGCGTCGAGCGCCGCCGCACACCGCTCCCGCACGCCGGTGTGCAGTTGCTCCGGGAAGTACTCGCGTGGCCGGCCCACGACCGTGCCCGCGAGCGGCCGGCCGCCGGCGCGCGCCGCGCGACGCGCGACGTCGGCGTAGTCGGGGACCGGGACCTCCGCCGACGTCGCGTCCAGCGGATCCCGACCGGCGATGACTCGCAGTCCCAATGCGGCATCGCCGACCGTGCGGGCCAGCACACCGACCTGGTCGAGCGATGACGCGAACGCCACCAGGCCGAAGCGGCTGACCCGGCCATACGTCGGCTTGACGCCGACCACGCCACAGAAGCTCGCCGGCTGCCGGACCGACCCGCCGGTCTCCGATCCGAGCGCGATCGGGACGATCCCCGCCGCCACCGCGGCCGCCGAGCCGCCCGACGAGCCGCCGGGCACGCGTGTGGGATCGACCGGGTTGCGGGTCGGGCCATAGGCGCTGTGCTCCGTGGACGAGCCCATCGCGAACTCGTCCATGTTCGTCGTGCAGAACAGCACCGCGCCCGCATCGCGGAGCCGTCGTGCGACGGTCGCCTCGTACGGGCTCCGGTAGCCGGCGAGGATGCGCGACCCACAGGTCGTCGGCATCTGGAGCGTCGCGATGTTGTCCTTGAGCGCCACCGGCACGCCGAGCAACGGGCGCGGGCGCGACGCATCACGGCTGTCGGCGCCGAGGGCCTCGGCCTCGCGCTCGGCCTCGGGGTTCTCGGCGAGGATGATGTTGAGTCCCTCGCGCCCGGCGCCGACCGCGGCCGCGCGCGCGCGGGCGGCCCGGACCGATTGGGCACTCATGGGGCGCCCCGCCCGTCGTCGTCGCCCGCTCCGTCCGGTCCGCTCCGATGTGTCGCCAGGCGCGGCACGATGAAGAAGCCGTCCCGCAGCTCGGGCGCGATCTCGGACAGCGGCCGCAGGAGCGGGATCGGCGGGCCCTGATCGGGGCGAAGCGGCGTGGTCGTCGGCTCCACGTCGCTCCCCGCGGCCGTCGCGTCGACGCGCTGGAGCACGGCCATGTGGCCGAGGATGGCCGAGAGCTCGCGCGCGAGGACGGGGAGTCGGTCCTCCGCGACGCCGACCCGCGCCAGGGCCGCGATCCGGCGCACCTCGTCGAAGGTGACACTCATGTGGGCGCCTTCGGTCCAATCGAGGCACTCTGCGCCCGCCGTTCGCTCCCCACGGTCACGCCGCTCATTCGATCGCCCGCTGCAATCCGGCCTGCGCGATGACCAGGGTCTTTCGTCCCACCGCCGCGTCCTCGAAATCGATCTTCACCTTGGCGTCACGCCCCGCGCCGGTCACATCGGCGATCGTCCCGGTCCCGAACGTGCGATGCCGCACCCGCTCGCCCGTCACGTACGCCGGCACGTCCTGCGACAGGTCGGCCGGCTCGGGATCGGCCCCCCAGTGTGCCCCGAGGAACACGGGAGTGCCGGGGCGGCGTGCGGCAGGCCGCCGGTCGCCGCCCGGAGGCGCCCACCGCCCCGCGTCGTTGAAGGCGAGCCGCCCCGAGGTCCGCACGCGCACGGTCTCCCGCCGCTCGAGCAGTCCCGCGGGAATCGCCGCCAGGAAGCTCGACTCCTTGCCCGGCAGCAGCTCCCCGTTGCGCCGGCGTTGCTCGGCGTACGAGAGATACAACTTCTCTTCGGCCCGCGTGATCCCGACATAGAACAGCCGGCGTTCCTCCTCCAGCATCGCCGGGTCGTCGTACGCGCGGGCGAGCGGGAAGAGCCCGTCCTCGAGCCCGGCGATGAAGACGACGGGGAACTCGAGCCCCTTGGCATTGTGCAGCGTCATCATCACGACGGCGTCGGCCGACGCCTCGAGTTGGTCGGCGGCCGTGACGAGCGTGGTGCGCTGGAGAAAGTGGTCGAGCGGCGTGAGCCCCACCTCGCCCCCTTCATCGGCGACCACTTCCGCGGCGCTCGTGATCAACTCGCGCACGTTGTCCAGTCGATCGGCCGCATCCGGCCCCTCGGCCCGGAGGTAGTCCCCGTAGCGAATGCTCTCGACGAGTGATCGGAGGAGCTCATCGACCCCGGCCTCGGCAGCCTGGGCCCGGAGACGGGCCACGAGGCCCGCGAACTCGGCGAGCGCGGCGCGCACGGCCGGACGCAACGGCTCGAGGAGATCGGCGCGTCCGGCCGCCGCGAGCAACGGAAGCTGGGCGGCCGCGGCCGCGGCGGCGAGTTGGCCGAGTGCGGCCTCGCCCAATCCGCGACGCGGGACGGTGATGGCGCGGCGGAACGCTTCGTCGTCGGCGGGGTTGGCGATGAGCTTGAGGTAGCTCATCAGGTCGCGGATCTCGCGGCGGTCGTAGAAGCGCGTCGCGCCGATGAGCCGGTAGGGGATCGCCTGGCGCCGCATCGCCTCCTCGAACGCCCGGCTCTGCGCGTTCGTGCGGTAGAGAATCGCGATATCGCGCAGCGCGAGATCGGGCCGCGCGCGCCGGCGGGCCAGCAGCTCGTCGGTGACCCAGCCCGCCTCGTCACGCTCATCCAGCGCCCGCACGGCCGTCGGCGTCTCGCCGGCCTGTTTGGTGGGGCGCAGGGTCTTCCCCATCCGCTGCGTGTTGTGGACGATGACCGCGTTCGCGAGATCCAGGATCCTGCCCGTGGAGCGGTAGTTCTCCTCGAGCCGCACCACCGCGGCCTGCGGGAAATCGCGGGTGAAATCGAGGATGTTGCGGATGTCGGCGCCCCGCCACTGGTACACGACCTGGTCGTCGTCACCGACCACCGTGATGTTGCCGTGACCGCCGAGCAGCTTGACCAACGCGTACTGGGCGCGATTCGTGTCCTGGTACTCGTCGACGAGCAGGGACTGGAAGCGGGACTGGTACGCCGCCCGCCGGTCCGGGTGCTCGGTGAGCAGTTGCACCGGCAGCGTCAGGAGGGCATCGAAGGTGACCGCGTTCTGCGCCCGCAGCACCCGCTCGAGGTCGCCGTAGACGGCAGCGGCGGCCCGGCTCAGCGGGTCGTGGGCGAGCCGCGCGTACTCGTCGGGACCGACCAGCGCATTCATCGCGTCGGAGATCGCGCCCTGGATCGCCTTTGGCGTCCACTCCCGCGGCGCGATCCCGCGGGACTCCATGATCCGCTTCACGACGCCGAGGGTGTCCTCCTCGTCGTAGATCGTGAAGCTCGGCGTCCGCCCGACGAGAGCGGCATTGGCGCGCAGGAGCCGCGCGCCGACGGAATGGAACGTGCCGACCCACATGCCCCGGCCCCAGGTCGCTTCCGGCAGCAGACGCGCCAAGCGGTCGCGCATCTCGCCGGCCGCCTTGTTGGTGAACGTGACGGCGAGGATCCGGTCCGGTGCGACAGCGCGCTCCCGCACCAGTTGCGCGATGCGCAGCGTCAGGACGCGCGTCTTCCCCGAGCCGGCGCCGGCCAGCACCAGCAACGGGCCGTCGCCGTGCTGCACCGCCTCCCGCTGCGCCGGATTGAGGGACTCCACCAGCGCGGTGGCGCGAGCGGGGGCAGTCGTCAGGACCATCGAGGTAAGATAATGTCGAAGGTGGCGCCGCGGTCCGCGCTGACGAGCACGAGCCGCCCGCCGTGACTCTCCTCGACGATGCGGCGCGCGAGCGAGAGCCCGATCCCCCAGCCGCGCGCCTTCGTCGAGAACCCCGGGCGGAAGATCTCCTTCCGAAGCTCACGCGCCACCCCGGGCCCGTCGTCGGCGACCCGGAGACGGACACCGCCCTCCGGAAGCGCGTGCGCCGACAGCGTGACCTGTCCGCCACGCCCGGCGAGCGCGTCGATCGCATTCTTCGCGAGCGCTTCGACCGCCCACTCGAGCAGGACGGCGTCACCCTCGACCGTCAGGTCGCCGTCCCCGAGTTGCGTCGAGACGGTCACCGTGTGCGCGAGGGACGGGACGCGGGCCCGGAAGTACGCGGCCACCCGCTCGACCAGATCGCCCGCATTCACCGTCTGTGCGCGCGACGGGCGGCCGATCCGCTCGAACCGGTGCGCGACGCGCTCGAGCCGGTCCAGATCGCTCTGCATGTGGTCGAGCACGGGCGACGCCGCCCCTTCCGGCGTCCGGGACCGCAGCAGCTCGAGCCAGCCGCTCAAGCTCGAGAGCGGCGTGCCCAGCTGGTGAGCCGACTCGCGCGCCATGCCGGCCCACACCTTCTCCCGCTCGACGTGCGCGCGGGTGAGCAGGGTGAACACGCCGAAGGCGAGCAGAAACGCGAGCAGGATGCCCTGGAGCACGGGGATGACCCGCAGCCCCCGCACGAGCGGCGTGTTCCCGAAGTGCACCGTCCCGATGCCCGACTCGGCGACCGGCGGGTTTTGCGCGTCGAGTGTGTGCACGTACTCGCGCATCTGCGGCCCGTCGAGCGGTGCCACGAACGGAATGTTGGCCGTGTCGCGCGGCACGCCATGCGGGTCGGTGACGACCACCGGAACGCCGATCTCCCGGATGTGCTGGGCGAGGTCGAGGAGCGCGGCCGTACTGGCCCCCTCCGAGGGGTCGCTGAGCGCACGAAAGACGCGCGCCGACATGAGGCCCGATCGGGCGGCCTCGCGCCGCAGCTCGGCGATCACCCGTTGGGTATAGATCGCGTACCAGCCGAGGAGGACGGCGAAGCCGACCACGAGCAGCACGGTCGGGGCCCGGCGTGGCATCGCGCGACCCGGTCAGCCCAGGCGGTCGGTGCCCAGGCCCGCGCGCAGAACGTCGGGGACGCGGACGCTGCCGTCGGCCTCCTGATACTGCTCGAGCAGCGCCGCGATCAGCCGCGGGAACGCCGTGCCCGACCCGTTGAGCGTGTGCACGAAGGCGGGTTTCCCGCCGGCCGCCGGGCGGTAGCGGATATTGGCGCGCCGCGCCTGAAAGTCCGTGAAGGTGCTGCACGACGAGACTTCCAACCACTTGCCCACGCCGGGTGCCCACACCTCGAGGTCGTAGGTCTTCGCGCTCGCGAATCCCGTGTCGCCGCCCGCCAGGAGCACGACGCGATATGCGAGCCCGAGCTGCTGGAGCACGGCCTCGGCGTGGCTCGTGAGCAGCTCCAGTTGGGCGGGCGCGTGTTCGGGGGTGCTGTAGCGCACGAGCTCGACCTTGTCGAACTGATGGACCCTGAGGAGGCCGCGCGTGTCCTTACCGTGGGCTCCGGCCTCGCGCCGGAAGCACGGCGAGTAGGCGGCGAAGGCTCGCGGCAGGGTCGCTCCCTCGAGAATCTCGTCCCGGTAGAGGTTCGTCACGGGAACTTCGGCGGTCGGCACGAGAAACAGGTCCTCGGCGACGAGCCCGTACTGCTCATCCTCGAACTTGGGAAACTGCGCCGTGCCGAACATGGACGCGCGGTTGACGACTGCCGGGACCCACAGCTCCTCGTAGCCGTGCGTGATCGTATGCAGGTCGAGCATGAAGCTCATGAGCGACCGGACGAGCCGCGCGCCCAGTCCCCGGAAGACCAGGAACCCGGACCCGGCGACCTTGGCCGCCCGCGGCAGATCGAGGATCCCCAGGGCCTCGGCGATCTCCCAGTGCGGGCGCACCGCCGTCGCCGGGCGCGGGGTGCCCCAGCTTCGGATCACGCGGTTGGCCTCCTCCCCCCCGGCCGGGACATCCGCCAGGAGCAGGTTCGGCAGCTCCGCGACCAGGCTGGTGTAGGCGGCCTCGGCGTCGGCGCGCTCGCGGTCGAGCTGCTCGAGCTCCGCGCCGAGCCGACGGCCCTGCTCGATCAGCGCGCCCGCGTCATCGCCGGCCTGCTTCCGCCGCCGGACTTCCTGGCTGATGGCGTTGCTGTCGGCGCGCTTCGCCTCCGCCGCGCGGATCGCCTCCCGGCGGCTGCGCTCCAGCGCTTCGGCGCGCTCGAGTGTCGGCGCGAGCGCGTCCAGGGCTCCGCGGCGGCGTAGGGCATCGCGCAGCAGGTCGGGCCGCTCGCGGAGCAGGCGAAGGTCGTGCACGGAGCCGCCGCCGCGTCCGGCGCTAAAAGGGCGGGAGGCCGGGCTGGAAGTCCCGATACCCGCAGTTCGGATCCGTCGTGGCGCGGAAGTGGACGGTGCGGGTCACGGTATTGACGCTGTCGATGATGAACTTGCCGTAGAGCGACGGGTTCGCATCGGCGACGCAGCCGAGCGGATTCGTCACCAGGAACGCGGCCTGGCCCGGACCCATCACCAACACGGAGTCGAAGACGTAGCCGGTGTGCGGCGCGAAGGTCGCCGACTCATACGGCCGCGTGATGCGCTGGAGGCCGGCGCGGCGGACCGTGACCGAGCCGTCCGTGAGCAGGCGAACCGGATAGACGAGGGCGCTGCCCGAGGCGGAATCGATGTCGAACGCGATGTCGAAGTTGAGGGCCGCATCCGCGGGGACGACCTTCTGCGTCGCCAGCTCGTAGCCCGACGGGAGGGATCCTTGTGTGCCGTTGATCGCCCACGCGACCAGCGTGTCGGTCACGATGTCGGTCGTCGGCTTGGGGTTGGTGAGCCCCGAGCAGGCGGCGGCGAGCGCTCCCACGAGGAGCACGGCCAGCGGACCGGCCCCCCGCGAGCAGCGGGTGGTCGACGGAGATGCGGGTGTGTCGTGCATGTGTGTGTCCCGGGTACGTTACGCGGCTGCGCGCGGCTCTGCAAGCCGTTCTCACGGCTTGACTTCGACATCTACGCGCCCTAGCTTCGCACCCACTTTCCCCGGAGCATGATGCCCACCATCCGCGACCTCGTGGCCGCGATCCGCCAGCGCGACGGTGTCGACGCCGCCGTCGTACTCGGGCGCGACGGGTTGCTGATCGACAGCCAGGCGGTCCCGTATCTGTCGTCGGACGACGTGGCGGCCCATGTCCCGGCCATCATCGGCGCGGCCGACGAGTTCGGCGAGGCGGCCGGGCGCGGTCCGCTCACGACGGCGGTCCTGGAGCACCCCAAGGGGCTGGCCATCGTGGCCGTCCTCACGGCCGACGCCGTGCTGCTCGTGCTCCTGCAACCGACGGCCAACGTCGGGCAGCTCCTGTTCGAACTGCGGCGCAACCGCGACCACATCGCGTCCCTGGTGTAGCCCGCACCCAGCGATGGCGGCGATCCACGCGCTGGTGGCGGACGACGAGCCCCACATCGGGCGCATCATCAAGATGAAGCTCGAGCAGGGACCGTTCCGCGTGACCCTCGCATATGACGGGCGCGAGGCACTCGAGATCCTCCGGCGCGAGCCGGACATCCAGATCGTGCTCCTCGACCTCATGATGCCGTACCTGAGCGGCCTCGATGTGCTCGCCGAGATCCGCGCCGACCCACGGCGGGCGGCCCTGCCCTGCATCATCCTCACGGCAGCCGGGCAGGAGCAGCAGCATCGACTCGCCCTTCGCCTGGGGGCGACGGATTTCGTGACCAAGCCCTTCAGCCCCAAGAAGCTGTACGCCCGCACCGCGGAGCTGGTCGGCGTCGCGCACGAGGAGGGTGGTGTCGACGCCGTCTGAGGCCGCGTCGGTCAGCCGCTGGGCCGTCGTGTTGGCGGGCGGTGTCGGGTCGCGCTTCTGGCCGCTCAGCACGCCCCGACGCCCGAAGCAGCTCCTTCCCCTCGTGGGCGAGCGGTCGCTGCTCGAGGACACGTTGGCGCGCCTCGCCCCGCTCGCACCGCCCGCGCAGACCCTGGTCCTGACCAACGCGGCCGTGGCCGACGCGGTGGCGGCCGCCGCCGATGAAGCGGGCGCGGTTCCACGCGCGAATGTCCTGACCGAGCCGCGTCCGGCGGGTACGGCGGCGGCACTGGTCTGGGCGGCAGCGACGATCGAGCGGCGCGCCGGTCCCGACGCGGTCATGATGTGCGTGCACGCCGACTGGGCGATCGGCGACGCGGCCGGGTTCCGCGCGGCCCTGCTCCGTGCGGCCACGGCGGCGGCGGCGCACGCGAGTCTGGTCACGATCGGGGTCGTTCCCACCCGACCCGATCCGGGGTTCGGCTACATCTGCGCCGGCCGCGAGGCGGCCGCGGGGCTCCGCGTAGTCGATCGATTCGTCGAGAAGCCGGACCGTGCGCGCGCCGAGCAGATGGTGCGCGAGGGGTATCTCTGGAATTCGGGGATCTTCGTCTGGCGGGTCGGCGACTTCCTGGCCGAAGTCCGGCGCTACACACCCGAGGTCGCGCCGGCGCTCGACGCGGCGATCGCGGCCGGCCACGATGCGGGCGTCTTCTTCGATCGGGCACGAGCGGTGTCCGTCGACGTCGGGGTCCTGGAACGGAGCCACCGGGTGCTGGTGATCCCCGGTGACTTCGGCTGGGACGACGTCGGTACCTGGGCGGCCCTGCGTCGTGTCCGGCGCACGGACGCCGACGGCAACGCGCTGCACGGCACCGTGTACGCGCTCGACGCGCGTGGCAACGTCGTGCACGCCGAAGGGAACGCGGTGGCGCTGTACGGCGTCTCCGACCTCGTCGTCGTGACCCGCGACGGACTGACGGTCGTCACGACGATCGATCGGGCCGCCGATCTCAAGCGCCTGGTCGAGTCGCTCCCGCCGTGGCTGGCCGAGCGGACGTCGTAGCGCCGCCGCTTCGCCCGGATCGATGCCTCTCTACCTGTACGATGACGCGCAGGCCCGGACGTTCGAGCCGTTCGCGGCCACGCGCCCGGTGTCGGAGCTGTGCGCGGGGGCGATGCTCACGCGCCAGCGCTGGGTCCATCTCGCGGGGATGCCGGCGGCGGGTTCACTCGCCGCTCCGCATCTCCGGGACTTCGCGGAGCCGGGTGCCCCGCCGGTCGTCGATCGCGTGCCCGCCGGGTCCTGGATCGCGAACAGCCGCTGCGTGCCCGCCGCCGCCGCGTGGCCGGCCGCGGATATTCTGCTCTGCCTGGGACGGGTCGCCGCCGTTCGCGCCGCGCGGCCGGCCGAGGCGCGCGAGTGCGAGGCGGGACGGCTGGCGTTGGACGCGCTGGCTCCGCCGGGCGGGACGCGCGCGGAGATCGGGGGACGATGGATCGAGGCGGTGTGGGACTACGTCGGCGGGCTTCCCGAGCAGCTCGCGGCGGACATCCCGGTCGTGGCCGCCGCGCTGACGCTCGACGACGCGGCCCAGGGCGCCGTGACCCGCATCGGGGGACACCCGCTGTACCTCGAGCGCGGCGCGACGGTCGAGCCGCACGTGGTCTTCGACCTCCGGGCGGGCCCGGTGCTGGTGCGGCGCGGGGCGACCGTGCAGGCGTTCACGCGCGTGGTCGGGCCGTGCGCCGTCGGCGAGGGGTCGACGGTCGTCGCCGACCGGATCGCGGCCTCGTCGATCGGCGAGCGCTGCAAGGTGCACGGCGAGCTGAGCGTCTCGATCGTCCTCGGATACACGAACAAGTCCCACGACGGGTTTGTCGGTCATTCGTATCTCGGCCGCTGGGTGAACATCGGCGCCGGGACGATCACGAGCAATCTCAAGAACACCTATGGCGCGGTGCAGCTCTGGACGCCCGGCGGCGTGCGTGACACGGGGCTCACGTTTCTGGGGTCCCTGATCGGGGACTACGCCCGCACCGGGATCGGGATGCGACTCACCACGGGTACCGTGATCGGCGCCGGCGCGAACGTCATCGGTGCATCGGCGCCGAAGTACGTCCCCCCGTTCGCCTGGGGCGACGCGGGCGGCGACGGGACGGGCGACGGGTACGATACGTTTGCGCTCGACAAGTTCATCGAGGTCGCTGCGCGGCAGATGGCGCGGCGCGAGGTTGCCCTGGACGAAGGCGGGCGGCGACACCTCACCTCGACCCACGCGCACGCCCTGACGGCCCGCGGGTCACCCGCCCGGTGATGCGAAGCTGGGTGCTCGGGAGCGGCAGCCGCGGCAACGCCATCCTGCTCGAGACGGATGGCGCCAGCATCCTCGTCGACGCGGGCTTCCCCATCCGGGTGCTGGTGCGTCGCCTGCGGACGCTCGGCGTCGCCCCGCAGGAGATCGAGGCCGTGATCGTCACGCACGAGCACACGGACCATGCGCGATCGGCGGCCGCCGGAGCACGGAAGTACGGCTGGCGAGTGTACGCGACCGAGGGCACCGTGCGGGCCTCGCCGGCGCTCCACGGGGCCGGGGCGGTCGCCCTCCGCGTCGGTGAGACGCTCGCGTTGTCGACCATGTCGGTGTCCTCCCTGCCGGTCCCCCACGATGCGGCGGCGCCGATCGCCGTGGTGGCCGCGTCACACCGCTCCGGCGCCCGTATCGGCGTGGCCTACGATCTCGGCTGCGCGACCGATGCCCTCCGGCGCGGCCTCTCCGGGCTCGACGTGCTCATCCTCGAGTCGAACCATGATGAGGGGATGCTGGCCACCGGCCCGTACCCCCGCTCGGTGGTCCGTCGGATCGCGGGGCGCGACGGTCACCTGAGCAACGCGGCGGCCTGCGCGCTGGCGGCGGCCGTCGTCCATCCCGGCCTCGCCCGCGTCGTGCTGGCCCACCTGAGCGCCGTCAACAACGATCCATCACTCGCCGGCCGCGCGATGGTCGCCTCGCTCAAGCGCACCCGCCCGGGCGGCGTCCCCGTGCACATCGCCGGGCAGGACGTCGTGACCGGCCCCTTCGTCCCCCGCACCCGCCCCGCCCAGCAGCTGTTGCTCGGCATTTAGGCATTCCGCGCCGATGCCGGCATCGGCGCGGAATGGGAGCCGGGCCAGGCATCCGTGGGGGATGCGATCAGCGGGCGGCATGAATGCCGCCCCCGACGACGGCCGGGGGACGCGGGCGACATGCCGGGCCAGGCATCCGTCCGGGATGCGATCAGCGGGCGGCATGAATGCCGCCCCCGACGATGGCCGGGCGACGCGGGCGACATGCCGGGCCGGGCATCCGTGTGGGATGCGATCAGCGGGCGGCATGAATGCCGCCCCTACGGGGGGCGTGGGTCGCGGGGGGGCATGTCACCGCGGCGCGATGACAAGAGCCACTCGCGAAAGCGAGTGGCTCTTGTCCTTCCCGAACTCTTTGTCCTTCACCAACGGGTGCTCTGCGGCTCAGTACATCCCACCCATGCCGCCCGGGGCGCCACCGGCCGGCGCGGGCTTGTCTTCCTTCTTCTCGACCACCAGCGCCTCGGTTGTGAGCAGCAGCCCGGCGATCGACGCCGCGTTCTGGAGCGCCGTCCGCGTCACCTTGGTGGGATCGATCACGCCCGCCGTCACGAGGTTCTCGTACTGGTCGGTGAGCGCGTTGTACCCGAACGCCGCATCCTTCGACGCCCGGACCTTCTCGACCACGATCGAGCCCTCACCGCCCGCGTTGTGCACGATCATGCGGATCGGCTCCTCGATCGCGCGCCGCACGATGTCGACGCCGATCTGCTCGTCGGAGTCGCCCGCCTTGAAGGACTTGAGGCCGGCCTGGGCCCGGATCAGGGCCACGCCACCGCCGGGCACGATCCCCTCCTCGACGGCCGCCCGGGTCGCATGCAGGGCGTCCTCGACCCGCGCCTTCTTCTCCTTCATCTCCGACTCGGTCGCGGCACCGACATTGATCACCGCCACACCGCCGGCGAGCTTGGCCAGCCGCTCCTGGAGCTTCTCCTTGTCGTAGTCCGACGTCGACTTGTCGACCGCGCCGCGGATCTCCTTGATGCGTCCCTGGATCTTCTCGGGATCGCCCGCGCCATCGATGATGGTCGTGTTGTCCTTGTCGACGACGATCCGCTTGGCCCGGCCGAGGTCACCGACGACCGCGTTCTCGAGCTTGAAGCCGACTTCCTCGGAGATCACCTGACCATTGGTCAGCACGGCGATGTCCTGGAGCATGGCCTTGCGGCGGTCGCCAAAGCCGGGCGCCTTGACCGCACAGACGCGCAGCGTCCCGCGCAGCTTGTTGACGACGAGCGTCGCCAGCGCCTCGCCCTCGACATCCTCGGCGATGATCAGCATCGGCTTGCTGATCTGCGCCACCTTCTCGAGGATCGGGAGCAGGTCCTTCATCGAGGAGATCTTCTTGTCGTGGATGAGGATGAAGGCGTCCTCGAGCACGGCCTCCATCTTCTCGGGATCGGTCACGAAGTACGGGGACAGATAGCCGCGATCGAACTGCATCCCCTCGACCGTCTCGAGCGTCGTCTCGAGGCCACGCGCCTCCTCGACCGTGATCACGCCGTCCTTCCCGACCTTCTCCATCGCCTCGGCGATCAGGTTTCCGATCTCCTGATCGTTGTTCGCCGAGATGGCCCCGACCTGGGCGATCTCCTTCTTCCCGGCGCTCGGGACGCTGATCTTCTTGAGCTCCTCGACCACCGCGGCGACGGCCTTGTCGATGCCGCGCTTGAGCGCCATCGGGTTCACGCCCGCGGTGACGTTCTTGAGTCCCTCGCGGAAGATCGCCTGCGCGAGCACGGTGGCGGTCGTCGTCCCGTCACCGGCGATGTCGGACGTCTTCGTCGCGACCTCCTTCACCATCTGCGCACCCATGTTCTCGAGCGGGTCCGCGAGCTCGACCTCCTTGGCCACCGTGACGCCGTCCTTGGTCACGGTCGGGGCGCCGAACTTCTTGTCGATGACGACGTTCCGTCCCTTGGGGCCGAGGGTCACCTTCACCGCCTCGGCGAGCTGGTCGACGCCGCGCTTCAGCGCCGCGCGTGCATCGGTGTTGAAATGGAGTTCCTTGCTAGCCATCGCTCACAATCCTCTTGAAGTTGCGTCCGTACGCTCAGCTGATCACGGCGAGTACATCCGACTCGCGGAGAATCAGCGTCTGCTCGCCCTCGATGGTCACCTCGGTCCCGCTGTACTTCCCGTAGAGCACCCGGTCGCCGACCTTCACGTCGGGCGGAATGCGCTTCCCTTCCTCATACCGACCCGGCCCGACCGCCAGGATCTCACCCTGCTGCGGCTTCTCCTTGGCCGTGTCCGGGATATAGAGCCCGCCCCGCATCTGCTCCGCCTCTTCCAACGGCTTCACCACGACGCGATCAGCGAGCGGGCTGATCTTGGCAGCCGTGGCACTCTTGGTGGCCATACCGACACCCTCTCCGTGCAGTGGGTCAACAAAAACGATGATCGAGTGTTAGCACTCTCGGTGGGTGAGTGCTAGTCGAAGCTAAGCAGGGGTCCGGGCAGCGTCAAGGGCGAAGGCTGAATCCGATCGCTTTTGCTAACCTACTGATGTAACAGCACTTACGGTTCCGGCCCTCCGCCGCCGGCGTCGAGATCTCGTTGCGCCGGTCGTCCGGCACCCGGCGACGGGGCGTTCGGCGGCGGGGGCGCCGTGAGCAGTTCATACGCCAGGCGCAGCCCTTCCAGGGTCAGGTGAGGCGCCACGAGCTCGAGGGTCTCACAGAACGGCTGTAACCCTTCGGCCAGCCCGCCGGTGGCCACCACGAACGGGCGCACCGGGCGCGGCCACGCCCGGGTGATGCGGCGGACGATGCCATCCACGGCGGCGGCCGCGCCGAAAATGATACCGGCGCGAATGCAGTCCTCGGTTCGCGTGCCGATCACCTTGTCCGGGGCGCGGAGCTCGGTCGCGGGGAGCTTGGCGGTCCGACGCACCAGCGTGTCGGCCGAGGTGCGTACGCCCGGTGCGATCACCCCACCCAGGAACACGCCGTCGGCGGTGACGCAGTCGTACGTGGTGGCCGTACCGAGGTCCACCACGATCGTGTCGCGATGATAGAGCCGACTCGCCGCGAGGGTGTTGATCAGTCGGTCGGCGCCGACCGTCAACGGCTCGTCCACCGCGAGCTCGATCGGAAGGCCCGCCGATGCGTCGACGACCACCGGTGCGCGACCGAAGCACTGCCGACAGGCGTCGGCCAGTGGTCCGGTCAGGGCCGGCACCACGGAGCCGAGTGCCGTGCCGTGCACCGCCTCGGCGCGCACGTCGCGGGCGGCGAGCAACTGACCGATCAACAGCGAGAGCTCGTCGGGCGTGCGGTCGACCTGCGTCGTGATGCGCCAGTGCGCGCGGAGCACCGACTCCGCATAGAGCCCGATCGTCGTCTCCGTGTTCCCGACATCGAAGACCAGGATCATCCCCCCTCCGGAATGTCGTCGAAGACCAAGGAGCCGGACCGGCACGTCTCCAGCCCGCCGGACGTGGCAACGAGCAGCTCCCCGGCCGCGGTGATGCCGAGGACGCGGCCGGGGACCGGCGCGCGGCAGCGCCGCCCGCGCCCGATGTCGGACGCCGCGAGGGCGGCCATCTCGCTGTCGGAAAGCGGCCCCCGCCCTGCCGCGGCGGCACGCATGTACGGGACGACGGCGGCGAGCACATCGCCGCGCTCCGTCCCGGCCCGGAGCCCCGCCGCTGTCGCGATCTCCGCCGGCGGCTCGAGGTTGATGCCCAGCCCGATCGCTACCCAGAGGGGCTGCTGGTCCTGCCAGCGGGCCTCGGCGAGGATCCCGGCGACCTTGCCCGTGCCGGCATAGACGTCGTTTGGCCACTTCACGCCGACCGGCGTGGCGGCGAAGGGCCGCAGCGCACGCGCGACGCCGAGCGCGACCCGGAGCGCCAGCACGGCGATCGCCGCGCCGTCGGTTGGCCGCTCGATCAGCGTCAGCCAGAGCCCCGACCCGGCCGGCGAGCGCCACACGTTCCCTCCCCGGCCGCGCCCGGCGGTCTGTCGGTCGGCGATCACCAGGGTGCCGGCCGGTCCGCCGTCGGCCGCCACCGCGTGCGCGACGTCCATCGTCGAGGGCACGGCATCGTACAGGGCGACCTGCGGCACTCGCAGCCGCTCGGCCCACTCGGCGGCTGTCAGTCCCTCGTATCCGGCCGCCTGTGCCGCCCTCGACGCCTCGCGTCCGCGCACCGTGTCGCCCTGGCCGCCGTGTCTCACGCGTACCTCACCCTGTACCTCACCCGTGGCGCACGTCTGTCCCGGCCGGCGCTCAGCCGTGGCGCGCCCGGTAGGCGGCGAGCACGAGCACCGCCACGCCGAGCAGCACGCGGTACGCCGCGAACACCCCGTAGCTGTGCGTCTTGACGTAGCGCAGCACGACGGCGATGGCCAGCCAACTGCTCGCGGCCGCACTGACGATGCCGATGACGAGCGGCGCCGTGAGACCATGCGCCAGCAGGTGCGGAACCTTGAGAAGGGCGGCGGCCGCAATGATCGGCATGCTGAGCAGAAAGCTGAACACGGCCGCGCTCTCGCGCTCCACGGCGAGCGCGCGGCCCGCGGTGATCGTGGATCCGGAGCGGGAGACGCCCGGGATGATGGCGAATGCCTGCGCGACGCCGATCACGGCCGCGTCCCGCCACGTGAAGTCGGGTAGCGCGCGGCGGGACGGGAGCACGCGGTCCACGACCCAGAGAAGCACGCCCATGACGATGAGCGCCGTCGCGATCAGGACGGGCGCCCGGAACGCCACGTCGGCCTTCCGCTCGAGGAGCAGTCCGGCGATGCCGCCCGGGATCGTGCCGACGACGAGGTAGGCCAGCCGACGCTCCTCGGTGCCCGCGATCGAGCGGCGCCGGACGATCGCGCCGGGCGCCGCCAGCAGCCGCATCCACTCGGCCCGGAAGTACCAGAGCACCGCGACCAGGGTCCCGACGTGCAGCGCGACGTCGAACGCCAACCCGGGATCCTCCCACCCGAACGCCCACGGCGCGAGCGCCAGGTGGGCCGAGCTACTGATCGGAAAGAACTCGGCCAGTCCCTGGAGAACGCCGAGCACGAGCGCCTGAAGCGGAGTCATGGGGCATGAAGCTACACCATGCCGCGATAGAGCGCCTCATAGCGGCCGACGATCGTCTCCCGCGAGAAACGCGCGCGCGCGTCGGCGGCGGCCGCCCGGCTCATCGCTGTCCACCGCGATTCGTCGCGTACGAGGGTGAGCGCCGCCTCGGCCATCGCATCCACGTCGGCAACCGGCGCCAGCACACCTGTCTCCCCGTCTCGCACCACCTCGGCAAGCCCCCCCGTCCGACT
Source organism: Gemmatimonadota bacterium (assembly GCA_021324635.1). Taxonomy (GTDB): domain Bacteria; phylum Gemmatimonadota; class Gemmatimonadetes; order Gemmatimonadales; family Gemmatimonadaceae; genus Palsa-1248. Next base: position 27,668 of record JAJPIS010000060.1, on the reverse strand, counting down.
CGCGACGACCGGCACCCCGCAGGCAAGGGCCTCGAGCGCGCTCAGCCCGAAGGATTCGGTCTCGCTCGGCAGCAGGAAGACCCGCGCCGTCGCGAGCAGGGGGGCGACAGCGTCGAGCTTCCCGAGAAATTGCACGTCGCGCTCCACGCCGAGGCGCCGAGCCTCCGCCTCCGCGGCGTCCCGCTCGGGACCGTCTCCCACCATCAGCAGCGTGCACGGCTGCGAGGCGTGCACGCGGGCGAAGATGCGCACGACATCGGTGACCCGCTTGACCGGGCGAAAGTTGGACACGTGCGCCAGCACGGGGCGGCCGCCGTCGGTGATCCCCGGGATCGTGCGCGGATACCGTCCGCGGTCGTAGACCGACGGATCGACGAAGTTCGGGATGACGTCGACGGCGCATGCCGTGCACCCGAAGGCCGAATACGTCTCCCGCCGCAGGTACTCGGAGACCGCCGTCAGCCGGTCGGACTGCTCGATCGAGAACTTGGTGATGGCGTGAAAGGACGGGTCCTGCCCGACGATCGTGATGTCCGTGCCGTGCAACGTCGTGATCAGCCGCACGTCCTCGCCCGTGCGCCGGAGCATCTCGCGGGCGATCCAGGCACTGGTCGCATGGGGGATGGCGTAGTGCAGGTGTAGCAACTCGAGCCCGTGACTGCGGACGACCTCGTGCATGCGAACGGCCAGCGCGAGATCGTACGGCGGATACTCGAACAGCGGGTACCGCCCGACGTTCACTTCGTGGAAGTAGATGCCGGGGCGGAAGGTGCGAAGTCGGAACGGCTGCTGGTAGGTGATGAAGTGCACCTCGTGCCCCCGCTCGGCGAGCGCGATCCCGAGCTCCGTCGCGACTGCCCCCGACCCGCCGTACGTCGGATAGCAGGTGATGCCGATCCTCACCGCGACTCCTCGCCCGGTGCCGGGCCACCATGCCGCCGGATCCACGCCGCGGCACGCGAGAGCGCGTCGGAGTCCCGCGGATCGAGGTGCGTCACTCGACCGGTCGGGAGCTGATGCCGGAACCACGTCCGCTGGCGCTTGGCGTACTGCCGGGTAGCGATGGTCACCCGTTCCATCGCCGCCGACAGGGTCGAGCGACCCTCCACATGATCCCGGATCGCGTCATAGCCGGCAGCCTGCCACGCCGGAGCGTCGGGCGGAATCTCGCGCGCGAGCCCCTCGACCTCCTCCAACCAGCCGCCACGCACCATCGCCTCGGTCCGCGCGGCGATCCACCCCCGGAGCGGCGCCCCGGGGTCCACGACGAGGTAGTGCGCGGCACGGCGCTCGGCGCCACGCGGCGCGTCGGGCGTCACCGGGTGAACCAGCGCGCGCACGTAGAATCCCGCCCCGCCGACGACCAGGGCGATCCGACCGTCCCGCGCCGCCTGCTCCTCCGCACGCTCGGCCTCGGCGGCCCAGGCATACGCCGTGTACCGCGCCGTCGGCTCGACGAGGTCGAGGCAAGCGTGCGGCAGGATCGCACGCTCGGCGGCCGACGGCTTTGCCGTGCCAACGTCGAACCGGCGGTAGATCTGGCGCGAGTCGGCGCTCACCGCCACCAGATCCATCTCGTTGGCGAGGGCGAGGGCGAGCCGCGTTTTCCCGGCCGCCGTCGGGCCGCAGATGACGAGGCACACGCTGCCCGGCCCCGCGGCGCCGGCGACCGGCCGGCCCGGGACAGTCACCGGACGCATCGCCGCGCCTACTGGCGGCCGAAGCGACGCTCGAGCTCCGTCCACGACAGGCGCACGATGGTCGACCGGCCGTGCACGTCGTGCGCCGGGAGGGTCGTCCGTCCAAGCGATGCGAGGAGGGCTCGCATCTCGGCAGGGGCGAGCGCATCGCCCGCCTTGATCGCCGCCTTGCACGCGACGGTCGCGGCGAGGCGCTCGTGCCGTGCCGCGGTGCCCGGCACGCGGTCGCCCGTCAGGGCGTCGAGCGTCTCCCGCAGACACCGCTCGGCGTCGAACCGCGGATGCGGCGCCGGAACGCCGTGCACGACGATCGAGTGGCCGCCGAACAGCTCGGCGTCGAACCCGAGGCGGCGGAGCACATCGACGTTCGCCTCGAAGGCCTCGGCGGCCGCCGGCGCGAGATGCAGCGTGAGCGGGAAGAGCAGCCGCTGCGAGGCGAAGCCCGTGGAGCGAGGGCCAGGCGTGCTGTCCCCGGCGTCGAAGGCGCGCATGAACTGCTCGTAGAGGACGCGCTCATGCGCCGAGTGCTGGTCGACGAGCACGATGCCGTCCTCCGTCTCGAACGTCACGTACGTCCGCCGGAGCTGGACGAGCTCGGGGGGTGGGGAACCAGCACCGGTCAAGGCCGCGGCCGAAACGGGCGACTCCACCGGCTGGTCGCCGCCGTCCGTCCGCCCGGGGGCCCACCAGTCGGTTCCCCCCTGGCCCTCGGTCGTGGGATCCGACTCCTCGCCCGCCCCGGCGTACCCCGCCGGCGCGGCGCGATCGGTCCCCCGTGGCCAGGCGCCCCCACCGTTGTGCGCGGCGCGCGGGACCCAGACTCGCGCATCGAGCGAGGCCGCGCTCGCGAGTCCTCCGAGTGCGCGCCGAACGGCGCTCTCGACGGTGCGCTCGACGGGCCAGCGGTCTCGGAACCGCACCTCGGCCTTGGCCGGGTGCACGTTCACATCCACCGCGTCGGCCGGCAGCACGAGGTCGAGGAACACGGAGGGGCGCACTCCGGCCGGGATGGTGGAGCGATACGCGGCCTCGGCCGCTCGCACCAGCCCGCCGTCGCGGATCGCCCGTCCGTTCACGGCCAGGTAGACGCGCCGAGTCCGGGTGCCGACGTCGCTCGGCCGCTCCACCAGGCCGCGGACCCGCGTGCCGGCGACCACGTCGTCCACGTCGAGCAAGCTGTCGGCGTACGGCGCGCCCCACACCGCCCCGACGCGCTCGCGCAGCGAGGCGGCCGCCGGGAGCGTGAGCATCGGCTTGCCGTCGTGCGACAGCGTCACGTGTGCCTCGCGCCGGGCCAGCGCGATGGCGGTGACGGCGTCAGCGATCGCGCGCCACTCGGTCCGGGCCCCGCGCATGAACTTCAGCCGCGCCGGGACATTGTAGAACAATCGGGCCACGCGCACCGTCGTCCCGCGCCGACGCGCGACCGGCGCAACGCCGGCGACCGTTCCCCCAGCGACCTCGATTCGGGTCCCGTCGCCATCGTCGGTCGCCGTCTCGAGCGTGAGCTCGGACACGGATGCGATCGCCGGCAGCGCCTCCCCCCGGAACCCGTAACTCTGGATGCCGACGAGATCCTCGGTCCGCCGGATCTTCGACGTTGCATGCCGTTGGATCGCGAGCATCGCGTCGGCGCGATCCATGCCGCAGCCGTCGTCGCTGACGCGAATCGACGTGCGCCCGCCGTCGGCGACCTCGATGGCCACCACCGTCGCACCTGCGTCCAGCGCGTTTTCGATCAGCTCCTTGACAGCCGACGCCGGGCGCTCGACCACTTCACCGGCCGCGATCTGGTCCGCGACGTCACTGGGCAGGACGGCGATTCCCGGCACAGGCGAAACGTACTCGCCGTGGGCGGGGGCGTCACCGGCGGGCGATCGACACCAGCCTCGCGCTCTCGACCCAGCCCTCGCGATCGCCATCGAGCCGCAGTCGCGTCCATACCCCTTGCCGAGCGACCGCCGCTCCGACCTCGCCGGCATCGAGACGCTGCGTGCGCTCGGCGTCCAGCGCCGGTGCCGTGAAGAGCGACGCGCCACGCTCGGCCACGAACAGGTTGCGGGCCTGCGCGGACTCGTCCATTCCCACGGCCAGCCACGAAGCACAGACAGAGAGCGCGACCAGCATGCCGGCGGCGGCCGATCCGATCGAGCGACGCCGGCCAGCGCGCCAGGCGGCGATCGTACAGGCGAGAAGCCAGCAGGCGAGGGCGACGTCCGCCGCGAGCGATGCCGGGACACGCGGCAGCCGGGCGATCGGTCCGTCCTGCGGGGCGCGAACGAGCGCCAGGCGTTCGCGGATGTCCGACGCCAGCGGCTCGAGACGGCCGGCGTGCTGCCAGCCGATGACCGCCGCCGCCGAGTCGCCGACGACCCACGCGGCCGTTCCCGCGTCCGCCCACGCGTCCGCCGCGCGCGGCGAGAGCGCGGCCGCTGCCGAAAAGTGCACCGCCGCTGCCCGGTACTCCGAGCTCTCGTAGGCTCGGACGCCGGCCATGAACTCGTGCGCGGCCGCGGCCGCGTCGAGGGCACGCAGGGCGCGGGCGGCCACGATGGTCGTGGTCGCGGCGGCGGCGACCAACAACGCGAGCGCCCGCGTGCGCGGCGCGGGCTCCATCGGCCGACCCCGTGTCGGTCGCGATCGGGCCTCCTCCAGCACCTGCCGGTAGATCGCGTCGGCGCGGTCGCACAGGTCGGGCACGGCGGTCGCGGCCGGTCCGAATGCGAGCCGGTCGAGCTGCGCGAGGATGGCTTCCGCGCCGTCGGCCGTTCGTCCGGTGACACCTTCCCGCCGCAGCGCGTGCGCGAGCGCACCGCCGTCGGTGAAGGCGGTCGGCGCGAGCCCGAAGCGTCCGACGAGCGCCCGCACGAAGTGGCGCCTCACGGTCGCGGCGTCCGCGGCCGACCGGCCGCGGGCGAGCGCGTGAAGCGCGGCCGCGGCGTCCAAGCGCCGCGGCGTGCGGCGGGGCCGCCGTCGGACGGCGAGCAGCACCGCCGGCAGCGGCGCCAGCGCCGCCAGGGCGAAGAACAGCGGCTCCTCGTAGAACGGCGTCCCCAGCGGGCCGGTGTAAGCGGTCCGAATCGACAGCGCCGGCGCGGCATCGCTGCGCGCGGTGTCGCCCAGCGCCAGCGCGCCCGGATGCACGTGGACCAGCGCAGGCGAGGTGACCGCGACCTCGTAACGCTCGCTGTACGGATTGAAGTACGGGTAGCGGACGGCGGGGAATGCCAGGTCGCCGCTGTCCCGCGGTGTGACGAGCCAGTCGAACTCCTTGACGCCGCGTACCTCGTCGGTCGCCGTGTCGATCGTCACGCGCTCGGGGCCGGCGACGGTCGAGCCCCAGGGGACCGCCACGGCGGGTCGGGGGAGGAGCTTCACGTTGCCCCGTCCCATGACGCTGACCGTCAGGAGCATCGGGTCGCCGACGCGTGCGACGGTACTGTCCAGCCGCGCGGCCAGCGACAGGTCGCCGACCGCGCCGGTGAAGTCGTCGGGCCGGCCGGCCGCGGGCGGCGGGACGGCGACCACGCCCAGACTTTCCGCCACCAGCGTGTGGGTCTCCTCGCGGCTGAAGAAGCTGATCGAGAGCGGCAGCGAGTAGATGAGCTGCGCGCTCGGAACGGCATAGCGGCCTGGCGCGAGCGGGAAGAACGCCCGCTCGAACACGTGCACCTCGTACGATCGGCGGCCGACGCGGCGCACCGCGGGGCCGCGGCCTCCGCCGAGCTCGTACGCCAGCATGCCCTGCGCATCCGGCGGGACGAATTCGGGGTTGTGGCGCAGCCGCAGGCGGAGCGCGTCCTCGATGAACACACCGACTTGATAGGTCGCCTGCTGGCCCACGTAGACGGTGTCAGGCATGAGCACGGCGTGAAAGTTCACGGGCCGAGCCGTGTCGACGGGGGCCCGCGCGACGATCGCGAGTTGGGCGAGGATGCCGAGCGTGGCAGCTACCAATCCTTCCCCCCGGGCGGCATGTCGGTCGCCGCGGCACGCTGCATCTTGCCCTGGATGTCGCGCTCCTCACGGGCCGCGTTGTTCAGCAACTCCTCGGCCTGTCGACGGCCGAGCGCGCCCCCGGCGCCCGCCTGTCCCGGCGGGGGGTTGGTCGCGCCGCCGCTGCCTCTCCCTCCCCCTCCCCCTCCCCCCCCTCCACCTCCGCCCCCGCCCCCACCCCCACCCCGTCGAACCCTGAGCGCCAGCTCGTAATTCCAACGCGCGTCGGCATCGCCGGGATGCCCGAGCAGCACGCGCTTGTACGCGTCGAGCGCGGCGTCCAGCTCCGACGCGCCGCTGTCGCTCGGCGCCGCCAGACCGCGCCGCAGGTGCGCGAGCCCGACATTGAACCCGGCGCGATAGCGGACGTCGGGATCGCGCGCGTCGGCCGCCTGGGTCAGGACCGAGATCGCGCTCTCGAGCGAGTCGGCGGCGAGCAAGGCCGTGCCGTAGTTGTAGAGGGTTCGGGGACTGCGGTCGCCCGCATCGATCGCGCGTCGGTACGCGGCGACCCGCACCGCGGGCGAGCCGTGCACTCCCGATGCCGGCGGCCACCGGAAAGGACCCGTGATGCCGAACGGCCCGCCGAGCGGCCCGCCGAACGGCCCGCCGAGTGGGGCGATCAGCAGCGCGATCAGCGCCGTGCCGGCCCGAGCCGGGAGCGGGGGCAGATGCGACGTGAGCGGGGCGGCGCCCGTGGGCGCGGGCGCCACCGCGACCGTGCGGGCCCGGCGCGGGTCGGCGAGCCAGGTGTCCACCATCAGCAGCAGGAGTGCAGGCGCGAGGAAGAGCTGGAAGCGGGCCGAGCGACGGTCACCCTCCTCGATCTCCCGTTGCGCGACTCGGAGCTTGGCGAGCGCGCGGCGAATGTTCGCCGCCTTGTCGGTGGTCGCCGCGGGAATGAACGTCCCGCGGCCGGACTGGGCGGCAGCCTGGAGGAGGGTCGGCGTGTAGTGTGTGACCACGATAGTGCCGCTCTCATCGCGCTTGAGCACCGGGGTCCGGCCGCCGGTGATCGGGATCGTCGACCCCTCCTCGGTGCCGTAGCCGACGAGCACGAGACTGATTCCCAGGTCCGCCGCGTGCGCGGCCGCGGCCCGCACTTCCTCCTCGGGCTCGAAGCCTTCTCCGTCGCTAAGCACCACCAGCGCGCGGTCGCTGGCCGTGCGGGTTGCGAGCAGCAGCTCCGTCCCCTGCCGAATGGCGCGGCTCAGCGACGTGCCCGGTTGGCCGACGACCGACGGGTCGAGGTTATCGAGGAAGAGCGCCAGCGCGCCGTCGTCGGCGGTGAGCGGTGAGAGGATGTAGCTCCGCCCGGCGAAGGCGATGAGCGCCGTGCGATCGCCCGGCGACAGGGCGCGGAGCCGCCGCACATCATCCTTGGCGCGCTCGAGGCGGCTCGGCCGCTCGTCGGTCGCCAACATCGAGAGCGACGCGTCGACGGCGATCGCCACGTCGGCGCCAAACGTGCGAACCGCGGTACGCTCGGAGCCCCACCGCGGCCCGGCGAACGCGAGCGCCGCGCACGCCAGTGTCGCGCCGAGCAGCACGCTGCGGACGCGGCTGTGGGAGACCGGCTCGCCGGTGAGCATCCGGCGCACGGCCGCCGGATCGCCGAGCCGCGCGATCCGGCGGCGGCGGTCGCGTTCGCGCCGCACGAACAGGAGCGCGACCGCGAGCGGAAGCAGCAGCGCGACGATCAGCCACGCCGGTCGCTCGACGGGTGGGAGAACGCCGGCGGTCAGGCGCGCCCCCGCGTAGGGGCGGCATTCATGCCGCCCGCGACTCCCATCCCGCCCCGATGCCGGGACGGCCGCGTCCCGCGGCCACCGATGCGCGAGCCCCCGACGGGTGGGAGAACGCCGGCGGTCAGGCGCACCCCCGCGCAGGGGCGGCATTCATGCCGCCCACGACTCCCATCCCGCCCCGATGCCGGGACGGCCGCGTCCCGCGGCCACCGATGCGTGACCCCCCGACGGGTGGGCGAACGCCGGCGGTCAGGCGCGCCCCCGCGTAGGGGCGGCATTCATGCCGCCCGCGACTCGCAACCCGCCCCGATGCCGGGACGGCCGCGTCCCGCGGCCACGGATGCGCGAGCCGAGCCACCGCAGGGCGAGTCACAGCAGGGGTCCCCGCCACGCGACGAGCGCGAGCTCCAGCGTCAGAGCCACCAGTCCGACCGCCAGCGGCCATCGGAACTGCTCGGCGTAGCGCACGTACGACTGCATCCGCACCGGCACCCGCTCGAGCTGGTCGATCTCCTTGTAGATCTGACGGAGGGCGGCCGCGTCGCGTGCGCGGAAGAAGCGGGCGTGCGTCGTGCGGGCGATGTCCGAGAGGAGCGACTCGTCGATCCGGACCTCGCGGTTCTCGTAGCGAAGCCCAAAGAGACCCCGCCCGACCGGCACCGGTGCCAGCCCCTCGCTCCCGATGCCGATCGTGTAGATCTTGATCCCGAACGCCGCCGCCGCGCGCGCCGCCGTGCGCGGGTCGATCGCGCCGCGATTGTTGACGCCGTCGGTCGCGAGGATCATCACCCGCGACTGGCCCGGCGCGATGCGAAGGCGGTTGGCCGCCGTCGCGATGGCGGTCCCGATCGCCGTGCCATCCTCCAACTGGCCGGCCTGGAGATTGTCGATCGCCGCGAGCACGACCGGGTAGTCGAGCGTGAGGGGCACCTGTGTGAGCGCCTCGCCCGCGAACGCGACGACCCCGATCCGGTCGGCGGCTCGCCCCATGACGAAGCGCTTCATCGTCTCCTTGGCGACCTCCAGGCGGTTCGCCGGCTGGAAGTCGAGCGCGAGCATGGAGCTCGACAGGTCGATCACGAGCACGATGTTGATGCCGTCGCCGGTGATGCTCTCGGTGCGCGCACCGAGCCGCGGCCGCGCGAGGGCGATCGCGACCGCAGCGAGCGCGAGATTGCGGAGCACGAACAGCGCCCGTGCGAGCCTCCGTCCGCTGGTCGGCCCGGCCGCGAGCGTCGCCACCCGCGAGAACGTGATGGCACTCGGCTGCCGCCGGCGCCGCCACCACCACCATCCGGGGAGGAGCACGAGGGTCGCCAGCACCCAGGGTGCCTGGAACTCCAGCGCGCGCAGGTCGAGCGGCCCCGTCACGCGGCCCGCCCCCGCCCGGCCGCGCGCGCCGCACGGCGCTCGTCGAACTCCCGCGCCGCCTGCCGCGCCGCCGCCTCGCGCGCCTCGACCTCGGCGGCATACACCGCGGCATCGATCTCCGTCACCAACGCGCGGGCCAGCTGCGCGAGCGTGCGCGCATGGTCGGCGGTCGTCGTGCGGGCAGCGAACTTCACGAGATCGATATCGGCGAGCAGCGACCGGAGGCGAACGGTCGGCACGCGCGGATCCCCGCGGAGCGACTCCAGGAGCTCGGCCGTGGTGCTGGCGAGGACGGCCACCGGCAGGCGGCGGGCGAGATAGGCACGGACGATCTCGGCCGTGAGCGCCACGTAGCGGCCCGTCTCGCCCGCCTCGAGCAGGCCCAGTCGATCCAGGTCGGCGAACTCACGGGCCGCGCGGTCCAGCGCGCTGGGCGCCGGCGGCGGGCGCCGCCGGCGGTTGCGCGCGCGGGCGGCGAGCCACCACGCCAGCGCGACGACGACGAGCACGGCCAGGGCGAGCGCGAGCGACCACCACCACGCTCCCACGTCGGGGTAGAAGGCCCGCGCGGCTCTCGGGATCCGCCCGGCCCCACCCGCCGGCACCGTCGAGGCCACGACGACCAGGAGGTGGGGCACGATCGAGCGCGCCTCGCCCCCAGGGATCCGCACGACGATCGGCGCGAGCGCGATCGCCTGCGGCCCCACCTCCCAGGCCGCGAGCCGGTACGTCGCCTGGACGTCGACCACGGATGAGTCGCGGGTGCGTGCTGTCTCGCGCGGGTCGAGCGCCTCCACCGCCGCCCCGGAGTCGGGGCCGTCCGGGAAGGAGACCGCCGCGCCGCGCGGCGCCCGCACGCGGAGCACGACGCGGAAGGGCGCGCCAACGGTGACGGTGTCCGGGGTGACCCGGGCGCCGAACAGGACCGCCATCGGCGCGGCCGCGCGTGCCGCGCCGGCGCCCTCTTGGACGCGGGCGGTGGCCGTCCCAGGCCGTGCCGGCGCCTGTGACAGCGTCAGGATCAGCACCCAGCCGTACCGCCCGCTCATGCCTGGTCGCCTCCGGCCGACGGCTCGTCGCTCGGGCCTATGCCGTGTTGCGCCGGACCCGCCGCTCCCGGCTCCGAAAGAACGCCAGCAGCGGCTCGACAACGCTGCCTGCCGCCCCCGTGCTCAGCACGACCTCGTCGATCGCGAGGCGCCGAAAGAGCTGACGCCTGGCGTGCCGCTCCTCGAACACACGCCGCCCGTACGCCGCCCGTACGGCGCGGGCGCTCGTATCCAGATCCAGGTAGCGTCCGGTCTCCGGGTCGGCGAAGCGCACGAGGCCTACGTCGGGCAGCGACTGCTCGCTCGGGTCCTCGACACTCACCGCCACCACGTCGTGCCGCTGCGCGAGGAGCCGCAGCTCCCGCTCGAATGGCGGCGCGACGAAGTCGGAGATGACGAACACGATCGTTCGATGGGTGAGGAGTCGGGCCAGGTACTCGAGCGCGTGGGCCAGATCGGTGCCCCGGCCGGCAGGGGCGAACGCGAGGAGGTCTCGAAGCACTCGGAGGGCATGCCGCCGCCCCTTTCGCGGGGCGACGACCAGCTCGATGCGGTCGGTGAAGAGCAGCGTGCCGACCCGGTCGTTGTTCCGAACGGCGGACATCGCCACGACCGCGGCCAGCTCGGTCGCGACATCGACCTTGAACCGTCGCGTGCCGAACCGCTCGGACCCCGAGAGATCGACCACCAGCATGACGGTGAGCTCTCGCTCCTCGATGTAGCGCTTGACGAACGGTCGGCGCATGCGGGCCGTGACGTTCCAGTCGATGGCGCGCACCTCGTCGCCCGGCAGATACTCCCGCACTTCGGCGAACTCCATGCCCTGCCCCTTGAACACGGATCGATACTCGCCGGTGAAGAGCGAGTTGACCAGGCGCCGAGTCCGAAGCTCGATGAGCTTCACCTGCCGGAGCACGGCCGGCGACACGCCGCTCGCCGACCAGGTCGGCTCCCCGCCGCCGATCCGGGTGGCGATCACGGGCTCTCGACCGCGCCGAGGATCCGCTGGACGATGCGATCACTGGTCACCGTCTCCGCCTCGGCCTCGAACGACGTGAGGATGCGGTGCCGCAACACGTCGGGAGCGATCGCCTTGACGTCGTCGGGCGTGACGAAGTTGCGCCCTCGCAGGAAGGCGTGGGCACGCGAGGCCTGCGCGAGCGCGATCGTCGCCCGCGGGCTCGCGCCGAACTCGATCAGCGGCACCAGCTCCTTGAGCCCCGCGTCCGCCGGTGCACGGGTCACGTGGACGATCTCGACGATGTAGTCCACCACGCGGTCGTCCACGTACAGCTCACTGATGCGCCGCCGGGCGTCGAGGATCGCGGCCGGCGAGGCGACGCGATCCACCGGGATGGCGTCGCCACCCGCCATCCGGCGCATGATCTCCTTCTCCTCGTCGCGGGTCGGATAGCCGACCCGCAACTTCATCATGAACCGGTCGACCTGTGCCTCGGGGAGCGGGTACGTCCCTTCCTGCTCGATCGGGTTCTGGGTCGCCAGGACGAGGAACGGCTCATCGAGCGGGTAGGTCGTCCCGCCGATCGTCACCTGATGCTCCTGCATCGCCTCGAGCAGCGCCGCCTGCACCTTCGCCGGCGCCCGGTTGATCTCGTCGGCGAGCACGATGTTGGCGAAGATCGGTCCGCGCTTGACGGAGAATTGGCCGTTCGACTGGTCGTAGACCTGCGTCCCGATGACGTCGGCCGGGAGCAGGTCGGGAGTGAACTGGATGCGCTGGAAGCTCGTGCGGATCGTCTCGGCGAGGGTCCGGACGGTGAGGGTCTTGGCGAGTCCCGGAACGCCCTCGAGCAGGACGTGCCCGCCGGTGAGCAGACTGATGAGCAGCCGCTCGACCATGTACTCCTGGCCGACCACGCGCCGCCCCACCTGCCGCATCACTGCCTGCGCGAGGGCGATGTCCGCCTGGCCGACGACGGGCGTGGACGGCGGAGTGCTCGCGCTCAGCGACTGGGCGAGTCCCCCTCGCTCGAGGGCGGTGCGGTCGGACAGCACGCGGTCGTTCATGCGGGCGCGGGGCCGGTCTCGGCGTCGAGCAGCCGCCGCTCGGTGTCCGTGAGGCGCCGGACCTCGCCGACCGCGAGGCGGCCAAGGGCGATGGGGCCGAAGCGGGTCCGCACCAGACGTTCGACCCGGAGCCCGAGTGTCTCACAGATCCGCCGGACCTCGCGCGTCCGTCCCTCGGTGAGCGTCAGCTCCAGCTCCCATCGACGCTGTCCCAGGGGCCGGGCGGCGACCGCTGCCGGGCGGACCGGCCCGTCCTCGAGCTCGATACCGCCCCGCAAGGCACGGACGGCCGCCATCACGCTCCCCTGAACGGTCGCGGCGTAGGTTCGCTCGATGGCGCGGCTCGGATGGGTCAGCCGGTGCGCGGCGGCGCCGTCGGTGGTCAGCAGCAGCAGCCCTTCCGTCATGTAGTCCAGCCGCCCGACATAGGTGAGTCCGGGGTAGCGAAGCGCGGGAGCGAGCAGATCGAAGACGGTTCGGCGGCCGGCCGCCGTCTCGTCGCGTGTCGTGGTAAGGACGCCCGGGGGCTTGTGAAGTACCAGCCACTCGGCGCGGCCCGCGGGCCGGATCTCCACCCCGTCGACTGCGATCCGGTCCCGAGCGGGATCGACCGTCTGTCCCACGGTCGCGACCGCGCCGTTCACCCGTACCCGCCCGGCCGCGACGAGATCCTCGGCGTGTCGGCGGGAGGCGACGCCCGCCCGCGCCAGTGCGCGCTGGACGCGCATCGATCCGGTCGGGGTCAGGCTGTCACCGGAGACCGCAGAGCCACGGCAAGCTCATCGGCCCGCGGGAGCTCTCCGAGGTGCCGCAGGGAAAAATGCTCCAGGAACGCCGGAGTGGTGGCGTAGAGCAACGGTCGACCAAGTACGTCCGCCTTCCCGACCACGTCGACGAGTCCGCGCTCGAGTAGCGACTTGAGGATCGACCCGGCAGAGACGCCCCGAATCTCCTCGATGTCCGCTCGCGTGATCGGCTGGCGGTACGCGATCAGCGCCAGCGTCTCGAGCGCGGCGGCCGACAGCCGGTGCGGACGGGACGCGAGCTGCGCGCGCTCGATCGCCGCCGTGTACTCCGGACGAGTGAGCACCTGCCATCCACCCGCCACCTCGACGAGCTCGACCCCGTGTCCCGCCTCGTCGTAGTGACACCGAAGCTCGTCGAGGGCGGCGCGGACCTGCTCCGCCGATGCCTCCGGATCGAGCGCGGCGAGGGCCTCCACCGTGGCAGGGGCGCCGCTCGCGAAGAGGGCGGCCTCAAGCAGCTGCGCCAGGGGTGTCATGCGTGATGTCCGAGGTTGGCGGAAATACCGATGGCGGCCCGGGCGCGCCGACGCGGCCGGCGGAGTCGTGGGAGGCCGAGGCGCCACGGCTCGTCCCCGCGATCTCCAGGCCGCCGAACGGCGATGGCTGACGGAGGACGCACTCCCCGAGCCGTGCCAGCTCCAGGAGCGCCAGCAGCACGGACAGGATCTGCCACGGCTCGGCCTGCGTCCCCACCAGGTCGCCCCAGTGGACACGCTGCCGCCGCGCCAGGAGCAGGCGCGCGGCGTCCAACGCCCCCGCCACGTCGAGCGCTCGCGGGATGACGGTGTGCACGATCGGTCCGCGCGTCATCCGGAGGACGCGATCGACGGCCCCGAGCAGATCGGCCAGCGCGGCGGCCAGTGGCGCCGGGGTGGCGGCCGGGAGGCGATCCGTCGCCGGAAGTGGCGGACGGGCGAATCGTGCCCGGCGCAGCTCGGCTCGCGCCTCGAGCAGGTCCACCACCTCACGGATCTGCTGGTACTCCAGGAGTCGGCGGACCAGCTCGGCGCGCGGGTCGTCCCACGCCTCGTCCCCATCGCGCCGCGGCAGGAGCATCTGCGCCTTGATCCGGAGCAGGCGCGCGGCCATCTCCAGATAATCGGCGGCCTCGTCGAGACGGAGCGATTGGATCCGCGCCAGGAACTGCTCGGCGACGCGCGCGATCGGAATGTCGTAGATGTCGATCTGCTCCTCACGGAGCAGCGTGAGGAGCAGATCGAGCGGTCCGTTGAAGTGCCCGAGGTCGACGACGAAGGTGGCGCCGGCGCCATGCTCGGCCGCCGGCACACCAGCCGGCTGCGGCACCGGGCTCTCCTCGAAGGCGTGCGCCCGGGACGCCAGGTCTGCCGCCACCGTCATAGCGTCACACCGCCACCGGGAGCGGGCACCGGAAGGATGTACGGCGACACGCTGCGCTCGAGGAGTGCCGTCGCGGCGTTCGCGGGCGCCAGCCAGAAGCTCAGGACCGGCGTGTTGAGCAGCAGGATGAGGATGAGAATGCCGAAGAAGCCGATCCGCTGGTACCGGACCGCCCAGGCCCGGGGCAGCAGGTACTTGACGACGTGGGAGCCGTCGAGCGTCGGGATCGGGAACAGATTGAAGACGGCGAGCCAGAGGTTCAGCTGGATGCCCGCGCCGGCCATGATCTGCACGACCGAACACACGGGCAGGAGGGTCGGGACCGCCCGCCCGAGCAGTCCCACCGCCGCAATGAGGACCGTGCATCCGAGCGCGATCACGACGTTGGCGGCCACGCCGGCGAGTGACACGATGATGTCACCGCGACGGGGCTGTCGGTAATTGCGAGGATCGACCGGCACCGGCTTGGCGCCGGCCAGGATCGGCCCATGCACCGCCGCCAGCATCAGCGGCAGCAGCACCGACATCCACAGGTCGATGTGCTTGAGGGGATTCCACGTCAGCCGGCCGAGCCGGTAGGCGGTCGGGTCCCCCTGTTTCAGCGCGGCGTAGCCGTGGGCAATCTCGTGCGCGATGATCGAAAACAGCAGGATCGGCGCGAGGAGAAGGAGCTGCTGGGCCAACGACGGTGGGCGGAGGGTGAATCGGGCCCGCGCGGGACGCGACCGGATCAAGGTAGCGGTGCCGTCGAGGCGTGTCAAAGCAATGCGGCGCCTTGACATCCGCTCACTGCCGCCTTAGCATCTGCCAGCAGCCGGCCGGCCCCGAGCCGGCCGTTGTGCGTTGTGACCCTACCACGTCAGGAGTTGATCGCGTGCCGAACATTGCGTCCGCGAAGAAGAATATGCGTAAGACCCGGGCGGCCACGGCCCGCAATCGCGCCCAGCGATCGGCGCTGCGGACCGCGCTCAAGCGGGCCAAGACCGCGGGCGCCTCGGCCGCCGACCGCCTCGCGGCTGTCCGCCTGCTCGACCGGGCGGCTCGGAAGGGCTTGATCCATCGCAACTCCGCGGCCCGCCACAAGAGCAGGCTCGCCACCCGCTAGGGCGCCGATCGCGGCGTCCGCTCCGCGGATGCCGATCCCTCGATGTGCGCCCGTCGGCTGTCCCCGCCCCGTGAGCTCACGGCTCACATCGCGGCGAGCTCGCCCCCGCAGCGCTCGCAGTACCACTCGGTCGGATAGTTCATCGTCCCGCACTCGGCGCACTTCAGCGTCTTGATCTGCTCCGAGGGCACGTCGCGGAGAAAGACGGGAACCGAATCCGTGACCGGGCGCCGCCCGGCCGACTGACCCGCGGGGGCGGCAGCGGGTCCATTCGCACCGCCCGCCGCGCTGGGCACGTTGGGCGCACTCGGCGCATGGGCCGGTACGCTCGCCCCGACTGCCGCAGCGTCCTGCGGGGTCGCGCTCGTCCGGGCGGCCGCCGGGGCCGGTGCAGGCGGCGGTCCGGGTGCCGCGGCGGGCGGTGCCTTTGCGAGGTCGCCCTTGGCGTCGACCACCGATTGCAGAAACGCCAGCTCGTCGAACCCGTGCGACGGCGCGGGGGCCGAGCGAACCGGTGGGGCGGCTGCGGGAGCCGGGGCCGCCGGGGGGGGTGGCGGGGGTGGGGGCGGGGCGGCGCGCCCGGCGGGCGCCGGTGCGGCGCGGTCTCCCGTGCGGTCTCCCGGGCGAGCCGTCGGACCCGCGGCCGGAGCGGGATGACCGCTCGGGGTCGGCGGGGTCATGCGCTGAGCGGTGGCCATCGTCAGCAACTGCTGGATCTGCGCCAGCTCCGCCGCCGCCTCGGCGCGCTGACCCGAGATCCGGGCGATCTCGCTCTCGCTCGCCTGGCTCAGCTCTCGCCACTGTTCCGGAGAGTACTCGCCGACGGCGGCCCGCAGCTCGGCCTCCGCCTGGAGATCGCGCTTGGCATTCTCCTCGGTCTGGAGCGTATTGACGTGCTGCGCCAGCGACTCGACGACCTGCCGCAGGTCGGCGGACCGGCCACCCAGCTCGTCCACGACGCGCCCCAGCCGGCCCTCGTAGTCGGCCCGGACGCGATCGTAGACGTGCGGGGGCGTGGACGGGCGCCGTGACTCGAGCACCGCCAGCCACTGCTCGAACCGATGCCGCTCCTGTAGGAGCGCCGCGATTGCGTCTGTTGGTTTGTCCACCGTCGGCCCCGGCATTAGGCGCCAATATGATGCACCACCCGACCCCCGACAACCGTGCACACCGCCCGGCCGCGCAGGCGCCGCCCGGCATAGGGGGTATTCCGTCCCTTGGAGCGGAACTGAGAGGGGTCGACGACCCACTCCCGGCTGGGGTCGAACACCGTCACGTCGCCGGGGCGGCCGCGCGCCAGGGACCCACCGGGCAGGTGAAAGATGCGCGCCGGCGCGACGGACATCCGGTCGATGAGCGTCGCGTAGTCGAGGTGGCCCGGCACCACCATGGTCGTCACCACGACGGCCAGCGCGGTCTCGAGTCCCACGATGCCGTTGGGAGCGTCGGCAAACTCGCGCTCCTTCTCGTCGTAGTGGTGCGGCGCGTGGTCCGTCGCGACGACGTCGATCGTGCCGTCCCGGAGAGCCTCCCCGAGGGCCCGCACATCCTCGCCGGTGCGGAGCGGCGGATTCATCTTCGCGTTCGTCGCGTAGCCCTCCACCGCATCCTCCGTCAGCGACAGGTGGTGCGGGCAGACCTCGGCGGTCACCGCGATCCCACGCTCCTTCCCCCAGCGAATCAGCTCCACCGACCCGCGCGTGCTCATGTGCGCCAGGTGCACGTGGCCGCCCGTGCGCCGACTCAGGAGGATGTCGCGGATCACCATGATCTCCTCCGCCTCGCTCGGAATCCCGCGCAACCCCAGCCGGGCGCTCACCACGCCCTCGTTCATCGCCCCGGCGGCGGCCAGCGTGGGCTCCTCGCAGTGGTCGACGACCGGAATGCCGAACGTGCGCGCGTACTCCAGGGCCGTGCGCATGAGGTGCGCGCTCGCGACGGGCTTCCCGTCGTCGCTGATCGCCACGGCCCCGGCGGCCACCATCTCGCCGACCTCGGCCAGGGCCTCACCGCGCTGGCGGAGGGAGATCGCGCCGATCGGGTACACGCGGGCAGCCTGCGCGACCAGCCCCTGGCGGACGATGAATCCGACCGCCGCCTGATTGTCGGTCACCGGGTCGGTGTTCGGCATCGCGCACACGGCCGTGAACCCGCCGGCCGCGGCCGCGCGCGCACCGGTCGCGATCGTCTCGACGTCCTCGCGGCCGGGCTCCCGCAGGTGACAGTGTACATCGATGAACCCGGGGGACACGATCGATCCGCCACACTCCACGATTTCGGCGCCGTCGGGGGATCCGACGGCCGCGCCCGCGTGCTCGATCTTGCCGTCGATGAGGACCACGTCGCCGACACAGTCCAGCCCCTGCGACGGATCGATGATGCGGCCGCCACGGAGCACGACCGGACGCATCATCGGTCGCCTCCGGGGGCGAGCTTGGCGGCTTCGGCCAGCTCGGGCTTCCCGCCCGCGAGCAGGTACAGGACGGCCATCCGGACCGCGACCCCGTTGGTCACCTGGTCCAGAATGACGCTGCACGGCCCGTCGGCGACATCCGAATCGATCTCGACCCCGCGGTTCATCGGGCCGGGGTGCAGGATCAGCAGCTCGTGATCGGCCTGGGCGAGCCGCTCCCGCGTGATCCCGAATACCCGATTGTACTCGCGCAGCGAGGGGATGTAGCCGGCCGTCATCCGCTCGAGCTGAAGGCGGAGGACGTTGAGCGCCTGGGCCCACTCGATCGCGGCCTCGACGCGGTCGAACACGGTCACCCCGAACTCACCGACGGCGTTGGGCAGCAGCGAGCGGGGGCCGCAGACCGCGACGTCGGCGCCCATCTTCTGGAGCCCCCAGATGTTGGATCGCGCGACGCGGGAATGAAGCACGTCGCCGACGATGCAGACGCGGAGTCCGTCGAGGCGCCCGAACCGGTCGCGGAGGGTGAGCAGGTCGAGCAATCCCTGCGTCGGATGCTCGTGCGTGCCATCGCCGGCGTTGATGACGTTCGATTCGATGCGCTCGGCCAGGAACTGCGCCGCCCCCGAGGCCCCGTGGCGGATCACGACCATGTCGATACGCATGGCCTCGAGGTTCCGGGCCGTGTCGACCAGCGTCTCGCCCTTGCTCACGCTCGAGCCCGAGGCCGCGACGTTCACGGTGTCGGCCGAGAGGCGCTTCTCCGCGAACTCGAACGAGACGCGCGTCCGGGTCGAGGGCTCGAAGAAGAGATTGACGATCGTCGAGCCCCGGAGGGCCGGAACCTTCTTGATCGTGCGCTCGCTGATCTCCTTGAATGGCTCGGCCGTGTCGAGAATCAGGCGAATCTGATCGGCCGAGAGCGGCTCGATACCGAGGAGATCCTTGCCGAGCGCACTCGTCACGCCGACATCCCACGCCCGCGGCCGACGTCGCGCGTCCCATCGCCCGGCGGGGCGCCCTTCGGCATGACGACGACCGCGTCGCGCCCGTCGAGCTCCGCGATCAACACATCGACCCGTTGATCTGGTCCCAGCTCGACCCGCTTCCCGACCACATCGGCGTGGATCGGCAGCTCTCGCCCGCCCCGGTCGACCAGCACGGCGAGCGCGATCCGCGCCGGCCGCCCAAAATCCGCCAGCTCGTCGAGGGCCGCTCGGACCGTCCGGCCGGTATAGAGCACGTCATCGATGATGACGACCCGTGCGCCGTCCATCGCCCACGGGATGTTCGTCGGCCCGACCACGGGCCGCGGCCCGACGGTCTGGAGATCATCCCGATAGAGCGTGATGTCGAGGGCGCCGCGCCGCGGGACGATCCCCTCGCGCTCGGAGATGAGGTTCGCGATCCGGTCGGCGAGCTGGACGCCACGCCGCTGGATCCCGACGAGGACGAGAGCATCGCTGCCGTCATTCAGCTCCACGATCTCGTCGGCCATGCGACGCAGGGTCCGGTCCATCGCCCGGGCGTCGAGGAGCGTGCCGGGGTCGGTATCTGGGGCCGGTGACATATTGGGGCGGAAATATGCCGCACGGGCAGGCCGCCCGGTACCGCCGCGGTCGTGCGGTCGCGGTCGTGCGGCCGCGGTCATGCGGCGGCCGTCGTGCGACCGCCGAGTGCGACGCCCGGTGGACGGGCCGACTCAGCGCTTCGGCCGGGTGGGTCGTGCGCGGAGCGCGATCAATCGATGGTCTTCCACCGTCTCGCGCGGCCCGCCGTCGAGCGCGCTCCCGGAGACCTGGACGATGTGCGCGGAGTCCTCGACGGCGACCAGGGGGACGATCTCCCGATACCGCACCTCCGCGGTGAGCGCGCGGATCGGTGGGTACATGCGATCGGGGTGCGTCAGGCGTGTGACGGAGCGGAGGACCACCAGTCGGTCCGGGTCCAGGAAGAAGGCGCCGGCGACGTCGACGCCGTGCATGCTGTCCAGCGGCCGGAAGTCGATCCTCAGCTCGTGCCGGCCGTCCGCCGTATCCTCACCGGCGTAGCTGAAGCAGTGGTGGGTCTGGAACAGCGAATCCGTCAGGTCCTCGAGATCGGGCAGATAGATATAGGGGCCTGGATAGCCGCCGTGCACGCGCCGCCCGACGAAGTGCTGATCGAGCACCCGCCCGGGCCGGTACGGGTGCCGCTCGCCGCTCGCGTAGACGAGCGTGTCCACCTCCTCGCTCTCGAGCGCGGACGCCCACTCGTGCCGCACATCGATGTGCGCCTCGATCGTGTAGTCGAACGGTTGCTGGCCGAGCAGGAGGGCGACCCGGTCGCCATTGGCGCGCAACTCCCTGGCGAGCACCGCCAGCTCCGGATTCACCGTGCTGTCCGGGATCCCCGGCGTCCGGCACCGCGTCTGCCCCCGGACCGAGACCGGCGGGAGACGGTACGGGAGCCGGACGAGGTCGACGCGGAGCGGCGCCGCCTCGTCCGTCCGGACGTCGACCGTGACCGCTGCCGGGACGAAGCCCAGGTCCCGGACCCAGAGCCGATGCCGGCCGACCGGGACCCCGTCGAGCCGAAAGGTCCCGCTCGAATCGCCGAACACCGTCCGTCCGGTCGAATCGAGGGTGACCGTTGCGAACGGAAGCGGCTGACCGCCCCACGCGGACACCACGCCCTGCACCGTCCCCGTTGCCTGCTGGACCGCGCCGGCGCCAGGGACCGGCTCGCCCGCGTTGCCCGAGCGCTGGTCAGTCGCGGTCGGCCGACGTTCCGTCGGCTGCTGCGAGACGCCGGCGCTCGCCGTCACTGCCGCGACCACGAGCCCGAGCGCGAGGCGCAGGAGCGTCCTGTCCCGCCGGGTCACCGCCGGCGCGATCTGGCGGGCCCACGCGGCTGCCCGTACCATCTGATGGGCCACACGCTCGAGGGAACCGTGCACGAGTACCTGCGAATGCCTCCGGCTGCATCGATCGCTTACATCGCCTATGTCGCGGCCTGCGCCGTCTACACGGCATTTGTCGTGACAGCGAGCATCGTGTCGCCGGCCTATCGCGAGCGGGTCCATCGCGGATCCTGGCTGCACATCGCCGAGGGGTGGGTACTGGTCGCCGCCCTGTGGGCGGGCTATGGCTGGGCGCATCATGCCTTTGCGGTGGGCGACCGCTCCTGGGAGGCGGCCTCGCCGGTGCCGGCGGGGCTGCGCAACGCCTCGGTCGCCCTCTGGATCCTGCTCCCTCCCGCCATCCTGGCTCCGATCGCCATGGCCGCCACCACGCTCGTCCACGCCTGGCGTCCCCGCGCTCCCCACCGGCCCCTCCCGCCCCGACCGTCGTCGTAGGGGCGGCCGCCAGGCCGCCCCGTCGTAGGGGCGGCATTCATGCCGCCCGCGATTCGCATCCCGCGCCGACGGGTAGGGCGGCATGTATGCCGCCCGCGATTCGCATCCCGCGCCGACGGGTGGGGGCGGCATTCATGCCGCCCGCGATTCGCATCCCGCGCCGACGGGTGGGGGCGGCATTCATGCCGCCCGCGATTCGCATCCCGCGGCGACGGTAGGGGCGGCATTCATGCCGCCCGCGATTCGCATCCCGCGCCGACGGGTAGGGGCGGCATGTATGCCGCCCGCGTGGTCGCGTCCCGCCCCGACCCGTGGGGCGGCCCGCACCGTTGCCACCGCGCGCGATCGGTCGTCACGCCGATGACTTCCGTCCCCTGCCCCAGCGCGAAGGCCCGCCGAATGCCGCCAGCTTCTTCTGCCCCGACGCCTCCCCAGCCCGTCTGCCCGCACGAGCACCGCCACGGGACCACGGTGTGTCTCCACTGCCGGCGCGACGCGCGTCTGGCGGCTCGGGCCCGGCGGCGGCGCGTGATGTTCCGGAGCGGGGTGATGGTCTTTGCGGTCGGTGTGGGCACGGGCGTCGCCGGCTCGATCGCGCTCGCGGTCACCCATCTCACCGTCTCGCCGGCGGCCGTCCTCACCTCCGCGCTTCGGGCGGCACGGGCCGCGGCGCACGACGGCAGCATGGGGAGCGCCAGCATCGTGACCACCAGCCAGGCCGATGCGGCCGCGGACGGCCCGCGGATCCTCCCGCCGGTCGCGGCGCCTGCGCCACCGCCACTGCCCCCGACGCCACCCCTCGCCCCGATCGTCCACGAGGGCACGACCCGCCTGCGGGACAGCATGGTGGCCGTGCGCGACGGTGGGAACGTGATCGTGCACTTCG
Organism: Gemmatimonadota bacterium; assembly: GCA_021324635.1. Lineage (GTDB taxonomy): Bacteria > Gemmatimonadota > Gemmatimonadetes > Gemmatimonadales > Gemmatimonadaceae > Palsa-1248. Next base: position 5,870 of record JAJPIS010000060.1, on the reverse strand, counting down.
ACACCCGGTTCGCCCGCACGCGGCGGCCGGAAAAGTTCGAGCAGATCGTCCGTGCGACGCTGCCGCGGATCTACGGCCCGGTGGCGGACTCGATCCTGGCCCGGCTCCCCGAGGGCGAGATCGCTCGCGCCGGCGATCTCCTGACGGACCTCCCGATCCGCGGCCTGCGCTTCTCGCTCGGCATGGGCTGGGCGCTCGCCGTCTGGCCCGAGACGCGGCGCGGACAGGATGGCCCGCTGGTCGTGAACTATCGCGCCACCGTGATGCGCTAGCGGGTGGCCGCCGCCGGCCGGCCGCCGCCGGCCGGCCTATTTCGGGTCGACCGTGAACGTCATGTGCATCCCGGCCTCGAGGTGCTCCGCGATGTGGCAGTGGGCCATCCACTTGCCCGGATTCGAGGCGTCGAGGAGAAGGTCCACCGTCTGACCGACCGGGACGAGCTCCGTGTCCTTCCAGGCGAGGTACGGATTCGGCACCCCGTCGCGGGCGACGACCAGGAAGCGCTGTCCGTGGAAGTGGATGGGATGCCCCATGGGGTGCATCGACTGCCCGTCATTGGAGATCCGGATCTTCACGACATCGCCCTGCTTGAAGTGCCAGTCGATGTCCATGTTCTCCTTGCCGGTCGCGAGATCGCGCATGATCCACTTCGTCTGCTTGGCCGTCGAGATCCAGTTCATGTCCGGCATGCCGTCGTTCCACTCGACGGGCGAGAAATACATGGTGTCGACCGACATGAACGCGACGAGCGGGACCGGCAGCCCCTGAATGTTCACCGTGAGCTCGAGCTGCTTGTCCGGCGGCTTGTCGAAGTACTGCCGATAGCGGGCGATGTCCGCGCTGACGTCCTTGTTGGTGCGCAGCGTCGAGAACGCCTGCGCATAGCTCGCCGCCGACGGCTCCGGCGCGACCGTGACCGTCCCCAGGGTGTCGACCTCGGCGAAGTACTCCCCCTGGAAGTTGTTGAGCCCCTGCACGCTGTTGGTGATCGGGAACGTGCCCGGCTTGTCGAAGTGCACCTCGACGACGTAGCGCTCGGCGGGTGTGATGGTGACGCTCGGGGCCATCACTTCGTGCTCGAACTTGCTCACGTCGGTGGCCACGACCTTGATCGGATTGCCGCCGAAGACGAGGTTCCAGCTCCGCGTGTTCGAGACGTCGGTGACGAAGAAGCGGATGACGTCGCCCCGGTGCACGTCGAGATGGTAGTGCGGCTCGCCGTTGATGAGGAGCACGTTCCCGAACCGGCCCATGATCGTGAAGTCGGCTGCGTCCTTTCCGTACGGGAAGAGGCCCTGCTTGTCGATCAGCAGGTCGTCGAGCATCAGCACCTGCTCGCCGTTGACCGGGCTGTAGTACGCGGGGTCCGGGGAGTCGACGATCATGTTCCCGAACAGCCCCAGGTTCTGCTGGATGTCCTCGCGCACGTGCGGGTGGTACCAGAAAATGCCCGCATCGGGGAAGTGCACGGTGTAGACGAACGTCTGCCCCGGGGCGACCGCCTCCTGCGTGAGGCCCGGCACGCCATCGAACCGGTTATCGAGCCGCACGCCGTGCCAGTGCACGGAGGACGGCATGTCGATGTGGTTGGTGAAGCGCACGGTGACCGTCGTGTTCTGCTTCACTCGGATGAGCGGGCCCGGGTACTGGCCGTTGAAGCCGTACATGACGAACGTCCGGCCGTTGATCGTACGTCGGACGAGGCTCGCCTCGAGGTTGAAGGTGTCGCCGTCGGCCAGGGTGGCGACCTTGCGCGGGCTCGCCTCCGGGAACCGGGCCGGGTCGGCGTCGGCCGCGGGCAGGTACAGGCTCACCGTCGGCGCGGCTCCCTGAATGCCCGCCATCATCGGCATGCCGGCGGGCATGGGCACCATCCGACTCATGCCGGACATGCCGGGCATGGAGGCCATGTCGCCCTGCCCGTCGGTCGTGCCGCTCGACCCGTTCGACATGCCGGACATCCCGGACATGCCGCCCATCCCGTTCGCGCCGCCCTGGCTGCCGGCCGACCCGCCCCCCGTGTCCGATCGGGCACCGGACATGTTCATCCCGGCCATCCCACCCGCGCTGTCACGCCCGGCGCGCGCGGGGGGTGGGGGCCTCCGCTTCGACTGTTGGGCGTGGCTCGCGACCGGGGTCCCGGCGGTGACAATTGCGAGCGCGGCGATCCCCCGCCAGGCCGATCGGTGCCGGATCAACATGGCGGCATGCCGCCGAGGAAGAGCGGATGGCTCGCATAGTTCGCCAGATACGTGCTCGGCGAAAAGCCGCGGAGCACGACCGGTCCCTTCCAGTGCGTGCCGACCGGCGCGTGCTCGGCGGTCACGAGCACGATGTACTTGTTCCAGGCGACCGTGCCCGTGGTCTTCTGGTCGGCACCGATGACCCCGAGCTTGTTCGCGTCGGTGAGGTCCTGGGTCGTGGCCCAGGCCACGTACTCCGTGCCGCCGAGGGCCGACACGGCGGGGAGATTCTGCACCGAGACCGTGACCGCGAACACGGGGTGCCCGTCGGCCGTCAGCGTGATCCCGAAGGGTGAGGGGGCCGGGATGAGCGTCGCCACCCCCGAGCCGGACATGCCCTGATCGGCAATCAGCGGGATCGAGTACAGCGCCGGACGCGTTGCCGTGGTGACGCACGCGACAGGCCCTGCCGGCCACGCCGGCGTGGTCCAGGATCTGGGAGTCGGTGCCGGATTGCGAGCCCCGACGAGCCCCGTCAGGGCGATGCCGGCCGCCGCGGACACGGGTCGCAGGCGGCGCGGGCGCGCCATGCCTCTGCCGTCACGCTGCATGAGTATTCATTGCCTCCGCTCGGGCAATGCTAGGTCCCGACACCGGGGTGGTCAAGCACAGGGCTCGGCAGCTCCCGAGAGCCGCCGAGCCCTGCCGTCGTCTGACGAAGCCCGACGGAACGTGCCGAGTGGTGCGTCGTCCTGCCGTTCAGCCCGGGACCGGGTCCCGATGCGTGGAACGCCCGTGCCGCGACACCCCGTCCCCGGCCTCGCGACCGGGGACGAAGCGCGTCGAGGTTACTGACAGGTCGTGGTGAACGAGCCGCCGCGACCGAGTAGCTCCGTCTGCGGGATGGGGTTGACCGTGGTGTGCACATCCACCGCGCCCACCGCCGGATCCTCCTTCCCGTTCCACGTCGTGTCGGCCACGGCCGCCAGTCCGTACATCCGGAGTGAGATCGTGCGGTCGGCGCTGGCCTCCCACGTCGTCGAGATCCGCTGCTCCTGAAGGAGATCGTTTCGGGTCTGAACGTACGACGCTGCGTCCGTGAGCGGGTACGGCGTCAACGCCGGGCCGCCGACGACGCTTCGGATACTGTCTACCTCTGCCAGCGCCGCCGCCAGGTTCCCGAGCCCCAGCTCGATCTGCGCGTGCCAGAGGAAAAGCTGCACCTCACGCACGATCGGGATGGGTGATCCGGTCGTCGGGTACATCGACGGGATGTACTTCGAGGCGACCGGGTTGTAGAGCTGCTGCTGAACCTTGTTGGGGTTGAGGGCGAACTTCGCCTTCCACCGGAGGTCGTTCACGGTGTCGACGGCCGCCACGAAGTCATTGAGCTGCGCGAGCGTGCCGATCTCGCCGTGAACGGGGTTCACGAGGTCGCCCGAGGTCCCGCTGAAGTCGTGGGTCACCACGTACGGCCCCGGGCTGAAGCCGCCCACGGGATCCGGAGCCAGGGCAGCCGCCGGATTGTACATCGCCGACGCGGTCAGATCCTTGAGCGCCGTGTTGAGTGCCGCGGCGTCAGGCGATCCCGGGGTCGACGCCGTCGGTGCAACGCCGCCGGGACCCCGTGCCTTGGCGTACGCCAGCTCGAGGTTCGCCTTGGCCGCCAGCGCCCGGTTGAACGATGCGAACGTGCCGAGGGTCGTGCTCGGCCCGGCCGCTGCCGCGATGCCGCTGAACCCGCTCGGCAGCGCCACCGGAATCGGCGTCGGCCCGGCCGCCGTCAGGCTGGTGTTGGCACTGTCCAGCAGTGCCACGATGTACGCCCAGGCGTCCTTGTTGCACACGGCCGGCGGCGGACTGTTCGGGATCGTGGCGCCTTCGATCGCGAGGCCGAGCGTGTCATGTGCCTCGGCGATCATCATGTACTCGTACGCGATGTACGTCTGGAGCATCCCGACCATCGCCGCCGCCTGCGCGGCGGTGTACGCCGGCGCCACCTTCGGCACCGCCGCCAGCACCTGGTGCGCCTGCGTGATGTTCTGGTACTCCTGCGCCCAGATCGAGCCGCTGGTGTTGGGGGTCGGGAAGACGCCCAGCGGGTACTCGACCGTGCGTGCCTCGGTGTTGGTGAACACGGCGCCGTCGCGGGCGTAACCGGCGGCCACCGTCGTCACGAACGTGACCATGTCGATGCGCGTCGCGGCGAACAGGCCGGTCACCGCGTTCTGGATGCCGGCCGGTGTGTTGTCGACGGACGTCGGTGCGGTGAAGAACGGGACGTTGCTGTCCTTGCAACCGGCGGCCGCCATGACCGCCGCCGCGGCGACCGCGGCAGCGGCCCGACGCGCCAAGGGGCGCGCGCGGGCGGCGCGGTGAATCGTCTCGATGGGTGTCATGATTTTAGAGTCCAAGGTCGAGGCCGACGAACCAGCTACGAGCGGGCGGGTACGGCGTGACGTCGTAACCGCGGCCGACGGCCTGGTTGCCGAACGCACTGACTTCCGGATCGAGCCCGCCGTAGTTGAAGATCGACCAGAGATTGTATCCGCTGACGGAGAGACGAGCGCTCGTCAGCCGGCCGGCACCAAGCCGGTTCACCAGGCGGTCGGGCAGGTTGTAGCTCACCGTCACTTCCCGAACCTTCAGGAAGCTCGCGGGCTGCACGTAGGTCTCACGCCCCGCGCTGAACCCCGCATTCCGGTTGAAGGCGGCGACGGAGTCGGCGCCCAGCTGCGGACCGGTGTCGTAGTACTGGGCCGTCAGGTTGATCACGTTGCCGCCGCGGTTCCAGTCGAGCAGGCCGTACACGCGGAAGCCCTTGAACGTGAATTCGTTGCTCAGCCCCATCTGGTAGCTGGGGGAGAAATCGCCCACCTGCACGTTGAGACCGGACGGGCCCTTCTGGAACGTGTTCACGATCTCGGACACCGAGCGTCCCGGCGCGAGCAGGTCGGCGCCGTACCCGAAGTTCAGCCCGGCGTTGAACGGCTTGCCGGGGAGGGCGTTCACGACGCTGTAGTTGCGGAAGAACGTCGTCGTGGTGACCCAGGTGAAGCCGTTCCGAAGCTGGAGCGGCGTCGCCTGGAGCTCGAGCTCGATCCCCTGGTTGGTGAACTCGCCGCCGTTGATCCACTGGTTGGAGAATCCTTCCGACGGCGCGACACCCTGTTGGATCAGCAGACTGGTGAGCCGCTTCTGGTAGACGGTCGCCGAGAACTGCGCCCGCGACTTGAAGAACGGCGCGTCGAAGCCCAGCTCCGCCTCTTGCTCGGCCTCCGGCTTCAGCGTGCTGCTGCCGAGGAGGTTGGGTCGTGCGATACCGTTCCGCCCGTCGATCAGATCCGGCACGAACGGCGTGTACTTGGCGCCGTAGAGACCGAGGTTCCCCGACGTCCCGATCGCGCCGCGAACCTTGACTTCGTCGAGGAAGCTGACGAACTGCGGGATCCGGTACGACGCGGAGAAGTGCGGGTACGGATAGAACTTGCCGATGTCGCCGTCGATCGTGGAACGCTCGGCCGTGACGCCGCCCGTCAGGGTCAGGCGGCTGGCGAGCGTGATGAGCTGCTCCTGCGCGTAGAAGGACTGATCGCGCTGGGCGGTGCGGAAGAAGAAGTTCTGCTGCACCGTGCCGACCGTCGGCGCGTTCACGCCGGCCAGCAGGTTGTAGCCGATCGTCACCGG
>JAJPIS010000036.1 GCA_021324635.1 Gemmatimonadota bacterium | reverse complement strand
TCGCTGGTGTTCTGTCCGATGGTGGTGCCGCTCACGAGCACCGCCGCGGCGGCGATCGGCTCGTGTTGCTCGGCGTCCACCACCCGGCCGCTGATGCGGGCCCCCTCCTGCTGGGCGCCTAGTCCAGTCGCCAACACTGCCATGGCGACGAGGGCGCCGCCCAGTCGGACGCGTCGTGCTGCGCCGACGAATCGAGCGATCATGAATCCCCCTGTGGTCCGTTGAGTGGGTGGCGCGCCGCCCGGGGCATCGATCCTGCCCCGCGACGGGCGAGTCCCGCCCCGCTGGCATGGCCGATGCTACGCGCTCTTTCCCGCGCGCTGGCGCGCCGCGTACCGCGTGCGATGCTGGCTCGCGTCATCCGAGCCGCCACGTCGTGCCGAATTGGGGATCCTCCAGGTCGAGGTGGAACGAGCCGGAAACGGGTCCGCGATGCAATGCGCGGCGACAGCCACCACGCCGGGCGTGGCCGGGCGCGGTGTCGCCACCACCAACAAACGGCATTCGAAGGTCCCGGCACGCCTCGGCGGACCGGGACCCTCTGCGCGACGATAATTATGCGCCTGGTGACGAGACTGTCAACTTTTCGTCGATCCAGGGCCTGCACGCGGTGCCCCTCGGGAGGCCGCCAGAGCATGAGCCCGAGGGCGCGTCCGGAGGTGTAACCGGCACCCGCGCGGTCACGTCACTTACACGACGGGTTCCACCTCCCCCCACGGCCGTCCAGCTCCGCCTGCGGGATCGGATCGACGGTCGTGTGCAGGTCGCCGGTGGTCACCGACGGGTCCTCGTGAAGCCAGGTCGTGTCGGACACCGCCGCCAGCCCGTACATCCGGATCGAGATCGTCCGGCTGGCGTTGGCCTCCCAGGTCGTCGAGATCCGCTGCTCGCGCATCAGATCGTCGCGGACCGTCGTGAAGCTCCCGGCGTCGCCCGCCGGATAGGGGGCGAGGCCCCCGACGGTCGTCCTCACCTGATTGACGAGCCCCAACGCACCCGCAAGGTTGCCCTGCCCGAGCAGGATCTGGGCGTTCCAGAGCACCATCTCCTCCTCGCGAATGATCGGCAGCCCCGAGCCGGGCGACGCATACATGTTATAGAGCCAGCTGTAGGTCGAGTCCTTGCCGTTGACGAGGTGCGTCTCGAGCGCGACCGGGTTGTAGGTCTGCTGCTGCACGGGGTTCGGGTTGATCCGGAACTTCGCCTTGAACCGCAGGTCGTGGGCGGTGTCGACGTCGGCGAGGAAGTCGTTGAGCTGGGCTTCCGTCCCGATCTGGGCGTTGACGGGATTGACGAGATCACCGGACTGGGCGCTGAAGTCGAGGAGCACGTCGAACGCATCGGCGGAGAAGCTCCCCGGCGTGGTCGGCGCGAGCGCGGCGGGGTTGTACATCGCCGTCGACGCGATATCGGCCGCGGCCGCCGCCAGCGCAGCGGGGTCCGGCGACCCCGGCGTCGTCGGTGTCGGGCCGACGTGATTCTGTCGTGCGATGGCATAGGCCAGCTCCAGATTGGCCTTGGCCGCCAGCGCCCGATTGAACGACGCGAACGAGCCCGCCTGTGTTCCCGGGCCGGACACGGCGCTCACGCCGCTGAACCCGTTCGGCAGCTTGATCGGCGGCGGTGTGGCGCCGGCCGTGACGAGGTTGCCGTTGGCGCTGTCCAGCAGGGCGACGATGTACGCCCAGCCATCCTTCATGCACACCGCCTGGGCGAGGGTCGAAGTGCTGGTGAGGCCCGCCGGCAGGATCGCCATCCCGAGCGTGTCGTGCGACTCGAGGATGAGCATGTAGTTCCACGCCTCGAGCGTCTGCACGATCCCGGCGAGCGACGCCGCCTGGGCGGCCGTGTACGCCGGCGCGACCTTGGGGATCGTCGCGAGGATCTGCTGGGCCTGATAGATGTTCTGATACGCAAACTGCCACACCTGTCCGCTCGTGTTGGGCACGCGCTGCACACCGAGCGGGTAGGTGACCGTGCGCGGCTCCGTGTTCGTGAAGACGGCGCCATCGCGGGCGTAGCCGGCCGTCACGGTGATCACGTAGGTGCCCATGTCGTTGCGCGAGCCGGCGATGAGCCCGGCGACGGCGTTCTGGATCCCCGCCGGCGAGTTGGGCACGGCGGTGGGCGCGGTGAGGAACGGGACGTTGCTGTCCTTGCAGCCGCCCAGGACGGCCAACGCCCCGGCGACCGCCCCGGCGGCGGCCCACCGCGCGCGCCAGCGGCGACCGGATCCGAGTTGTGTCATATGTTCGCGTGTCATGTCAGAGGCCCAGGTCGACGCCGAGGAAGTACATCCGCTGCGGCGGATACGGCGTGACGTCGTAACCGCGGCCGATCGCCTGATTCCCAAAGGCGGTCACCTCGGGGTCGAGGCCGTGATAGTTGAAGATGGACCAGAGATTGTATCCGCTGAGCGAGAGTCGGGCGCTCGCCAGACGGCCGAACCCGATCCGGTTCACGAGCCGGTCGGGCAGGTTGTAGCTGACCGTCACCTCGCGGACTTTGAGGAAGCTGGCGGTCTGGATGTAGGACTGGAGGCCGCTCCCGAACAGCGCCAGCCGGCGGGCGCCGGCGGCGGAGTCCGCCCCGAGCTGCGGACCCGTGTCGAAGTAGAGGTCCGTCAGGTTGATGGTGTTGCCGCCACGACTCCAGTCGAGCAGGCCGTATACCCGGAAGCCCTTGTACGTGAATTCGTTCCCCATCGAGAGGAAGTAGCCCGGCGAGAAGTCGCCGGCCTGTACCGGGAGCCCACTCGGGCCGGTCATGTTGGTGTTCGCGATCTCGGTCAGCGATCGACCGGGAGCGAGATAGTCGGCGCCGAACCCGAAGTTGCGGCCGGCGATGAAATTGGGCGTTGGCAGCGCGTTGACGACGCTGTAGTTCCGGAAGAACGAGAGCGTGTTCACCCAGGTCAACCCATTGCGGAGCTGGAGCGGCGTCGCCTGGAGCGACAGCTCGAGGCCCTGGTTCGTGAACTGACCACCGTTCTCGAAGATCTGGCTGTAGCCGAAGGACGGGGCCACGCCGGCCTGGAGCAGCAGGTTGGTGAGCCGCTTCTGGTACGCGGTCGCCGTGAACTGCGCTCGCGACCTGAACATCGTCACGTCGAAGCCCACCTCCGTCTCCTGCTCGGACTCGGGCTTGAGGTTGGCGGCACCGTGCTGCTGGTTCACGGTGATCGCATTCAGCCCGCTGATCTGGGCCGGATTGTAGGGCGTGTACTTGGCGCCGTACGGGGCGAGATTGCCCGACTGTCCATAGGCCGCCCGCAGCTTGATCTCATCGATGAAGCCGACGGGCTGCGGGATCCGGTACGACGCCGAGTAGTGCGGATAGGCATAGAACTTCGCGATGTCACCGTCCAACGTCGAGCGCTCGGCCGCCACGCCGGCCGTCGCCGTCAACTTGGATCCGAGCGTGATCACCTGCTCCTGCACATAGAAGGACTGATCGCGCTGGGCGGTGCGGAAGAAGAAGTTCTGCTGCACCGTGCCGACCGTCGGCGCGTTCACGCCGGCCAGCAGGTTGTAGCCGATCGTCACCGG
>JAJPIS010000043.1 GCA_021324635.1 Gemmatimonadota bacterium | reverse complement strand
TGTCGAGCGCGATCAGCTTGCCGTGATCCATGATCCCGACACGATCGCACAATCGCTCGGCTTCGTCCATGTAGTGCGTCGTCAGCACGACCGTGCGCCCGGTCGTGCGGAAGCGCTCGACGAGGTCCCACACCTGGCGCCGCGCCTGCGGATCGAGTCCCGTCGTCGGCTCGTCCAGGAAGAGCAGATCGGGATCGCCGACCAGCGCGCAGGCGAGCGCCAGGCGCTGCTTCTGCCCGCCCGACAGGCCGCCGACGCGGGCGGCACGCTTCTCATCGAGCTGCACCAGGTCGATGACTTCGTCGACCGCGCGTCCCGCGCGGAAGAAGGACCGGAAGAGGCGCACCGTCTCCTCGACCGTCAGCTTCTCCGAGAGCTGCGTCTCCTGGAGCTGGATCCCCAGGCGCTCGCGCAGCTCGCGCGGGTGGTCGGTCCAGCGGCGTCCGAGGACGACGACATCCCCCGTGTCGGGCGCGGTGAGCCCCTCGCAGATCTCGACCGTCGTCGTCTTCCCCGCGCCGTTGGGGCCGAGGAGGCCGAAGCACTCGCCCGTGCGCACCTCGAGGTCGATCCCGTCGACGGCCGTGACGCCGGGGTACGACTTACGGAGCCCGCGGATCGTGAGCGACATGGGAGCGTGGGAGCGTGGGAGCGATCGGGCGATCGAGAGAGGAGAGAGGAGCGACCGCGGAGCGGTTCGCAATATACCCCGGCCATGCCAGGTCCGCCCATCGGCCGCGGGTGCTCGTCGTGCCGCGGGCGGCCTGCGGCTCCTGTGGACGCCTCGCCGTTCAGCTTGCGTGGACGGCGAGCGCTGTGCACCATCCGGGTCCCTGTTCTTGCATGGAGGAAACGATGGCCAAGGCAAAGACACCGGTTCCCTCGGGCTTTCACACTGTCACGCCGCAGCTCACGATGGAGAACGCGGCGGCAGCGATCGACTGGTACAAGAAAGCGCTGGGCGCCGAGGAGGTCGCGCGCGCCGTGGGTCCGGACGGGAAGATTCTCCACGCGGAGATCCGCGTGGGTGACTCGCTCCTCATGCTCAACGACGACATGATGGGGGGGAGCACGGCCAAGGCACACCGCGGCTCGCCGATGTCGTTGTGGGTCTACGTGCCCGACTGCGACGTCCTGTTCAACCGGGCGGTCAAAGCCGGGGCGCGGGTGGCCGAGGGGCCGATGGGACAGCTCCAGGATCAATTCTGGGGCGACCGGACCGGCACGATCATCGACCCGGAGGGCTTCCAGTGGACAATAGCCACACGGAAGGAGGACCTGACCCCGGCCGAGATGAAAACGCGTCAGGACGAGTGGATGCGACAGTTCGCGGCGGCGCACGCCTGACTCCACACCGAGCCGCCCGCATGGGCTGCCCCTGACCGGCCGGGCGCGAGCCCGCCCAGGATCCCCGGCCTACAGGACGGGCCACTGTCTCACGGGACAGTGGCCCGTGTCGCGTGTGGCCGGAGGAGCTGGACCATCCTCGACGGCAGCGTCGGCGTCCGGGGGATGGCGGTGTGGAAACGGACGTCAGTTGCTCCGGCCGCGCGACGGCCGGGCGTGTGGTCCGGTTGTGTGGAAGCGCGCACGATAGGCGGCGGGGCTCATGTGCACGCGCTGCCGAAAGTGGTGCCGCATCGTCGCGACGGAACCGAATCCACAGTCGACGGCAATGCGCTCCACCGAGTGACGCGAGGTTTCCAGCAGGTCCCGGGCGCGCGCGACGCGCACGCCGATGAGCCATGTCCCGGGGCTGACGCCGGCGGTCTCGGCGAAGCGGCGGGTGAGGGTACGTGTGCTCATGTGTGCCTGTCGCGCCATCCGGTCGATCGTCAGCGGCTCATGGAGCCGACGCTGCACCCAATCGAACAGTTGCGCCAGCCATGGGCGATCCTCGTCACCGACCGGTGCGGGGATGAACTGCGCCTGGCCGCCCTCGCGATGGGGCGCCATGACCAGTCGCCGAGCCACCGCGTTTGCGACCGTCGCGCCATGGTCCCGGCGGATGAGATGCATGCAGAGATCGATGCCGGCCGCGCTCCCCGCTGACGTCAGCACCGTCCCCTCATCGACGTAGAGGACATCGGGATCGACCTGGATGCGCGGGAACGCCTGGCGAAGCATGCTCGCATACCGCCAGTGCGTCGTCGCACGGCGGCCATCGAGGAGCCCCGTGGCGGCGAGCACGAAGACGCCGGAGCAGATCGATGCCAGGCGCGCGCCGCGCCGATGCGCGGCGACGAGTGCGTCGACCAGTGCCCGCGGCGGCGCCTCGTGCGGGTCGCGCCACCCGGGCAGAATGATCGTGTCGGCCCGATTCAGCGCCTCGATGCCGGCGCTCGGTCGCAGTTGGACCCCCCCGGTCGCGCACAGCGGCCGACGCTCGGCGGCACACACGACAAACTCGTACCAGTTCGGGATCTCCGGCCGTGGCAAGCCGAAGAGCTCGACGGTGATGCCGAACTCGAACGTGCAGAGACCGTCATAGGCCACGGCCGCCACGAGATGGCGGCGGCGCCGGCCGCCCGCGGTATCGGCCACGAGGCCTCGGTGACGGCGAACGTCAGACGTGATCGTTGGCATGCGCTCACAGTCGGTGTCGGTCCACCACCCTCCCATGCACCCGTCGGGGCGCCATGGCGGAATATTGCCGATGATTGGCGTTTGCGCCACTGTTGCATGGTGCACCGAGGTGGCAAGATGGTGGTGCCCGCCCGCAGCACCGATTCACCCCAGCCACTGGTCCCGATGCCCACTCTGCCAGCTTCGTCCCCCGTGACCGACATCCCGGCTGCCGCGCCGGAGATCACGCGCGACCATTACGCCCGGCTCCTCACGCTGGAGACCGACTGCTGGGATGTGCACGCCGCCTTGCAGACCGGGGCGCCCGGCTTCGTTCTGCTCGACGTGCGCAGCCCGACCGACTATGCCACGGGCCATCTCCCCGGGGCGATCAACCTGCCGCACCGAACGATCAATGCGCGGTCGTTGGCGGGGTATGCGCCCGATACGCTGTTCGTCGTGTACTGCAACGGGCCGCACTGCAACGGGGCCGACCGGGCCGCGCACCGGTTGGCGTCGCTCGACCGTCCGGTGAAGAAGATGATCGGCGGCGTCGAAGGGTGGAAGGACGAGGGGTTCACCCTTGAGCAATGACCGAGCCGCCAATGACCGGCACTCTGGTGTGCACCGAGACGCGGAGGATGGCGCGGTCCGCGAGTCAGCCATGACGACCAACGCGATGCGGCCCCTGGACATCATCCGCGAAGTCACCGCCGCGTGGGACCGGTCCGACCTGGAGTCCCTCATGACATTCATCGCCGACGACTGTGTGTATTCGGCGTCCGTCGGGCCGGAGCCGGGCGAGACCTTCGTGGGGCGGGACGCAGTGCGCGCGGGGTTTGCGCGAGTGCTCGCGCACGACAGTGACGGCACCTCGGAGCCGGGCGAGATGCGCGCCGTTGGCGACTGGGTCGTCGCGACCTGGGGGATCCGGAAGACCGGGGCGGATGGCCGCTCCTTCCTGGTCCGTGGCTGCGACCTGTTCTCGATCCAGGATGGGTTGATCGTCCGAAAGGACTCGTTCCGCAAGACCTACTCGTGACGCGCGCACGACCTGCGGCGTCGAGCGGGGCGGCCGCGACGACCCGCATGACGAGCGGCCAGGCGTGGCCAGCGCTGGACGACACGCTCGACCCGCAGGACTGGACCGAATTCCGGCAGGTGGCGCACCGGGCGGTCGACGACGTCGTCGAGTATCTGGCGACGTTACGGGAACATCCCGTCTGGTCACGCATCCCGGACGGCAGCTTCCTGCGGAACGATCGGGATCCAGCGCCCCTGGGGTCCCGTCCCGTGGCCGATGTGTATGCCGACTTTCGTCGACACATCCTGCCGTACCGGTACGGGAACATACACCCCCGATTCTGGGGGTGGGTGAACGGCAGTGGGGCGCCGGCGGCCGTGCTCGCGGATTTCCTCGCCTCGGCCATGAACCCGAACGGTGCGGGCGGTGAACATGCCGCGACGCTGCTCGAGCTGCGGGTACTGTCGTGGTTGCGGCAGCTCTTCGCGTTTCCCGAGACGAGCGGGGGGCTCTTTGTCAGCGGTGCGTCGATGGCCAATCTCACGGGGCTGGCGGTCGCGCGAACCGCGAAGGCGCCGGTGGACGTGCGGCGGCGCGGGCTCCGAGCCGTGGATCGCCCGATGGTGGTGTTCTGCTCGACCGAGACGCACGGGTCCGTCGAGCGGGCGGTGGAGCTTCTCGGGCTCGGGCGTGACTGTCTGCGACGCGTCCCGGTGGACGATGCGTTTCGGATCGACATCACCGCGCTTCGGGTCGCCATCGCGGAGAGTATGCGAAACGGTGATCAGCCGTTCTGCGTCGTCGGGAATGCCGGAACGGTCAATACGGGGGCCGTCGACGATCTGCCTGGACTGGCTGCCGTCTGTCGGGAGTCCGACCTGTGGTTCCATGTCGATGGTGCGTTTGGCGCACTGTCGCGGGTGAGCCGGGACTACGCGACGGGGGTCGATGGCATCGAGCTGGCAGACAGTATCGCGTTCGATCTGCACAAGTGGCCGTATCTCCCGGCCGAAGTCGGCTGCATTCTCGTGCGCCGGCGCGCGGACCAGCTGGCGACGTTTGCGCAGGAGAGCCCGTACCTCGGTGCCGGCTACAGTCACCTGACCGATCAATTCGGCGTCTTCAGCAGCGCCGGGTTGCAGCTGACGCGCGGGTTTCGTGCGCTGAAGGTGTGGATGGCGGTCGAGACGTACGGGCTCGATCGGCTCGGGACGATGATCGCTCAGAACATCACTCAGGCGCGGTACCTCGCGGACCGTGTGGCAGAGAGCCGGCGGCTCGAATTGATGGCGCCTGTCGCGCTCAACATCGTCTGCTTTCGTTACAACGACGGCGACGGCGCGCTCCCTGATCTCGACGCCCTGAATCGCCGCATCCTGGGCCGCTTGCATGACGAGGGCCTGGCCGTCCCGTCGGCGACGACGATACGAGGGTCATTGGTGCTGCGGGTCGCCCTCACGAATCATCGAACGCGACGGAGCGACCTCGACTTCCTTGTCGACACGGTGGAGCGCCTCGGAGGCGAGCTCGTTCGTGGCGGCCGCGCCCAGGAACCGAGCGTCGCCGGCCCCGTCACGGAGTGACCGCCGCCCCCCAAACCGATTGAAACTGGCGAGTGAGCGGGAACGCGAGCGCTTCGGTCGTTCGACGCGGCAGGCCGGTCGCTGTGCGGATAGGGTGGCGATCACCCCTCAATCTGGCGCCAGACCGGGCAGGAACGACTCGGAAGCCACTCGGAAGCCGAGTGCTTCCGAGTCGAGTTCCAACCAGCCCTGATCGACCGGCCGTCCCGGGGTAGCAGGATCTCTCACTGCTCCGGCGTCCCGCACCCGGCCGGGTGGCTGTGGGATCGCGCGGTCGGGACCGTAATTTCGGGTACGGATGTGTCACCAGCGACATCTACTGCGGAGAATGGCTCCGCCCGACAAGCCGCTCGCCTGGGTTGCACGGCGAGCTCAGCTGGAGGCCGGGGACCCGACCGTCTCCCTCGATCTCCTGGTCCGCGCGCTCTTCGCCCTCGGCGCACCCCGGGGCGAGATTGCCGCAGCGATCGCCGGGGATCGGTGTGTCGTCGCAGGCTGATCGCCCGGCGCCGGCGTACTGATTCGCTACTCGATTCCAACGAAGCGGTGGTGGCCCGGCTCGGTCTCGCGCAGGGCGCGCAGGATTTCCGGAACCAGCGGTCGGAGGTTCGCCATCCGGCTATTCGGCGCTCGGATGATCACGATCGCCAGTCCAATACGCCGGACGTTCTGTTGGTCGGGAATGCGCTTGTCCATCGTGAGCAACGCGCGAAAACCTTCGGTACCCGCTTGGCGAAGAAGCGCGCCGTTCTGCAGCGCGCCCCAACCCATTTCGCGGACTCCCCGGGCGTCATGCCCTGTCAGCTCCCGGGCAAGCTTCCGGCGTAGGTGCTCATCGAGAAGAACGCGCACCGGCGAGGGTGAGAGCCTTTGCATCTTCCAGTACGCTCACCGCCTGCTCGCGCGTCACGCCCGGGAAGTTATCGAGCCATTCGTCCAACGTCTCGCCGCCCTCCAGCCACTCGAAGAGGGAGGTCACAGGGACGCGCGTCCCCACGAACACGGGCTCGCCTCCCAGTATCGCCGGATCACTATGTACGACCCCTTTGACGGTCCGCATGCCCGCTCAGCCTCAATCGGAGTGCTAGCGAAATATAGACGACCTACACGTCAGGAGCGTCAAGCTTCAGCCGAAAACGAGCGGCTTGACCGGAAGGGGCCCGAGCCTCCGATGTTGGCCGATCCGATGTCGCGCCGCGGACAACTCAGAACGTGAGCTTGCTGAGGGCCGTACCCGTC
>JAJPIS010000022.1 GCA_021324635.1 Gemmatimonadota bacterium | reverse complement strand
CCCTGAGCTGCCAGGGCGGGGCCGCGACGCGGGCTGCGTGCCGTGAGCTGCGGGCCGCGCACCCCGAGCTGCGCGGGCGGGGCGCGATGACCTGAGCGACGCGGGCGGAGCTACCGGCGGGCCGGCTCCCACACTTCGACCACGCGCGTTTGCGCGCTGCCCGCCTTCGGGCCGCCGCCGATGACGTAGATCCGGGTGTCGACCGCGACGGCGGCCAATCCGTGTCGCGCGGTCGGCATCGGCGACTCGACGGTCCACCGGTCGTGCGCCGGATCGTACACTTCGTGGTTCGCGAAGACGCCACCGCGCCGCTCGCCGCCGAAGGTGTGGATCTGGCCGTCGAGCACGGCGGAGGCGAGGCCGCCGCGGTGGCTCGGCATCGGGGCACGCGCGGTCCAGCGGTCGGCGGCGAGATCGTAGGCCTCGACGACGTCGTAGTTTCGCGCCGGGTCGAGCGGGCGCCCGCCAATCGCGTACAGCGTCCGGCCGACGACCTGCGCCGTCAGATGATCCCGCGGCGTCGGGATCGGCGCCCGGTTGGCCCAGCGGTCGGTGCGCGGATCGTAGACGGCGATCGAGTCGAGCAGGTCGGCGTGTCGCCCGAAGCCACCCACGACCACGATCTTCCCGTCGACCACGCCGGCGGCCGACGCGCCGCGTGGCGCCGGCAGGGGCCGGCGTGGCTCCCAGACATTGCGGTCGGGGCGGTAGATCCAGAGGGTGCTCGTCCCGGTGAAGCGCTGAGCGCCCTCGAGGCCGCCGACCGCGTACAGACTGTCATTGGCGACCACCAGCGGCATGTGATGCCGCGGCGCCGGCAGGTCGGCGATCCGCGTCCACCGGTCGCGGCTCGGGTCGTAGCGATACGCCACTGCGGTCGGTGAGTCGGTGGAGTCGAACCCGCCGGCGATGTAGATCTGTCCGCCGAGCGCGGCCCCGTGCTGCTCCTGGAGCGGCTCGGGGATCGGCGCCGCCGTCCGCCACCGGCCCCCCTGGGCCGCGAGAAGGATGAGCGGCACGGCCGCCGCCGGGAGCACGACCGTGGCGGCGCGCGACGCGCGACCCGGCAGCGACGCGCGGCCCAGCCGCCCGCGTGGATGCATGGCAATGCGCATCCGCCGAATGTACGTCGGGGCGGCATTCATGCCGCCCGCCGTTCGCCGTTTGGCACGTCATGCCGCCCGCGATTCGCGTCCCGCACCGATGCCCGGCCCGGCATCGCCCGCGGCCGCGGGGGGCGGGACGCGGACGCGGGCGTCCGATCCCGGGACGCGGATACCCAGGATCGGGCACCGATCGCACGCTCGCCGAGGGATGCGTGGCGTAAGTCGTTGCCCGGAGGCATGCTGGTGCCGGGTAGCGGCCGGCATGTGCGTTGCTTCGCTGTTCGCCGCGTCGACCAGCGAGGCGACGATGCATCTTTCCGTTCGGGATCTCGGTGTGGCCGCACGAACCCTCGCCCGCCAGCCGGCGTACGCGACGGTCGCGATCGTCACGCTGGCGCTCGGCATCGGCGCCAACGCGGCCGTCTTCAGCGTCGTCCGGGGTGTGCTCGCCCGACCACTGCCGTACGCCGACGCGCCGCGGACCGTCCTCCTCACCGGTCGGAGCGAGGTCTCGATCCCCGACGGCAACGATTGGCGCCAGCGGAGTCGCACACTCGATGGCGTCGCCCTCATGATCCGGCAATGGGACTTCGACCTCCTCGGGCGGGGCGAGCCGGCGCGGCTGTCGGGAAGCGTGGTCGAGCCGGGCCTCTTTCGGATCCTTGGCGTGCGGCCCCTAGTCGGCCGCGTGCTCGCCCCCGCCGACGATCGACCGGGCGCACCGGCGGTCGCGGTCATCGGCGTCGGACTCTGGCGCCGACTCTTCGGCGCGGACCCACGCGCGGTCGGCCGAACGGTGATCCTGAACGATCATCCGACGACCATCGTCGGCGTCGTGCCCGAGACGGCGGACCTGTTCGGCGACGGCGTCGAGGTCTGGGCGCCGGTCGCGACCGAGACGCCCTGGGCACTCACCGCCCGCGGCACCAACAACTTCGACGCGATCGGGCACCTGCGGCCCGGCGCGACACTCGATGGGGCGCGCCGTGAGCTCGCGACCATGTCGGCGGCGCTCGCCGCCGCCTACCCCGAGTCGAACACCGGGAAGATCGCCGTGCCGACGCCCTTGCTGGCGGCACTCGTGGGCGATGTGCGTGCGCCGCTCCTCGTGCTCGAGGCGGCGGTGCTCCTCCTCCTTGCGCTCGTCACCGCGAATCTCACGGGACTGCTGGTCGCGCGCGGGAGCGCTCGTCGGGGCGAGCTCGCGCTGCGGGTCGCACTCGGGGCGCGGCGGCACGAGCTCACCGCGCTGTTCGTTGGCGAGGGGGTAGTCCTCGCCGTCGCCGGCGGGGCGCTTGGCGTCGCTCTCGCCGCACTCGGGGAGCACGCGCTCGTGGCCGCGCTGCCACCGACGCTCCCCCGCGTGGGCGAGGTCCAGCTCGATCTCACGGTCGTCGGCGCCGCCGGCTTGATGGCCTGCGCCAGCGGAGCGGTGCTCGCGATCGTGCCCGCGATCCAGTGCGTGCGGGCACTCGGGCGACCGTCGAGCGCAACCACCACCCGTGCCTCGCGCGGCGTACACCACCGCCGGCTGCTCGCCGGTCTGGTCGCGACCGAGGTGGCCCTCGCCGTGGTGGTGCTCGCGGGCTCGGCGCTGCTCGGCCGCACCTTCCTCGCCCTGGAGCACGTACGGCTCGGGTTCGACCCGACCAACGTCGTCACCGCCGAGCTGGTCCTGCCGGCGGCGCGCTACGGCGCGATGGATCCACAGACGCGCACCATCCGGGGCGTCGTCGAGCACATCGCCGCGGCACGGGGTGTCGAGGCCGCCGGATCGATCATCGGCCTGCCGCTTGGCACCGGGTCCATCGGGCACCGCCTCCTCGTGCAGGGCCGTCCGCCGGTCGCGCCGGGCGCCGAGCCGTCCGCCCGCGACCGACCGGTCTCCGGCGAGTACTTCCGCGCGCTGCGCATCCCGCTCGTTCGCGGGCGCGGGTTCACGGCCGGTGACGATGAGCGGAGCGTGCCGGTCGCGATTGTGAACCAGGCGCTCGCCCGCCAGCTCTGGCCCGACCGATCGCCGCTCGGTGCGCGCATCAGGTGGATTGGCACCGATAGCGTGGCCTGCGCCCAGGACGCCGTGTGCGCGCGGAGGATCGGATGGATGACCGTCGTCGGAGTTGTCGGTGACACGAAGAGCGACGGCCTGACGAGCGACGACCAGCCGGCCGTGTACACACCGTACGTGCAGCGCACCGAGGCATGGCAGCGCTGGAGCAGCCTCGTCGTGCGGGGTTCGGGCGGTGCGGGGCGGCTCGCGCGAGTGATGCACGATGCCGTGGCTGCGGTCGATCCCCTGATCCCGCTCGGACCAGCCAGGGCGATGACAGCACTCCGCGCTTCGGCCATGGCGCAGCAGCAGATGGACGCGGTCGTGCTGGGCGCGTTTGCCGCCGCCGCGCTCCTGATTGCCGTGCAGGGCATCTACGGCACGCTCGCCTACGCCGTCACGCAGCGCCATCGTGAGCTCGGGATCCGCGTCGCCGTCGGCGCGACCCCGGCGGATGTGCGACGCGATGTGGTCTGGCAGGGCATGCGCCCGACCGTGATCGGGATCGCGGTGGGACTCGTCGCCGCGGTTCTGGCGGGGCGAGTCGCCCGGAGCGTGCTGTTCGGCGTCTCGCCCGAGGATCCACTCACGTACCTCGCCGTGGCCGCGACGATCGCCGGTGCCGCGTGGTGCGGCGCGCTCGTGCCGGCGTCCCGCGCCTCGCGCGCGGATCCGGTCGTGGCGCTGCGCGAGCCCTGAGCGCCTGGCGCGACGCCGTGCCGTCCGGCGCGTGCGCACCGCCGCGTCCCGCGCACGTACGGTACACGACGCGGCTACCGCGCGTCCGACGCGGGGGGTAACCTTGAGCTCGACAGTGCCCGCGTGACCGGCCGCGCCGGCCACGCACCTACGCTCGTCCGAACGGAGGACACTCGATGGGATCTCGTCCCTCGCGCTCGACCCGGCACGCCTTGGCGACCGCCGGACGAGGCATCCTGCTCGCCACGACCACCGCCGTCGCGCTCGTCGCGCACGGGGCGGCACTCGCCGCCCAGGCCAGCCCGTACACGGCGACCCTCCTCCGCGACGTGCGGGGCCTCGCGCACGCGGTGCCCGGCCCGCTGCCGGTCGCCATCGGGTATCTCAGCATGCAGGACGACTCGTCAGCCGTTTCCGATGCCGTCGAGGGCGGTCCGAAGACGCGCATCTTCGAGGTCACGCCGGCCTTTCAGGTGCGGTACCCCGCGGGGTCGATCATGGTGGACGCGGGGATGGACCGTGAGGCGGCCGGTGGGGCCAGCGGGTTCCGCCAGGACGCGTTCGATCGGATCCTCGCCGCCTGCCGCAAGGCCGGGCTGATCGTCGCCACCCACGAGCACCTCGACCACGTGGGCGGCGTCGTACGCTCGCCGGCCGCCGCCGAGGTCGCGCCCAAGACCTTGCTCACGCGGGCCCAGGTCCAGACCCTCGTCTCCAACCCCAAAGCCGCCGGCATCGCGCTCGACTCCGCCGCCGCCCGGCGCTACCTGGTCGTGGACTACGACCGGCTCCTGCCGATCGGGCCCGGCGTGGTGCTCATCCGCGCGCCCGGCCATACACCGGGGTCGCAGATGGTCTACGTGCGGCTCGCGTCGGGGCAGGAGGTCATCCTGGCGGGCGACATCGCGTGGCACATGTCGGGGATCGAGCAGCAGCGGCAGAAGCCGGACACGACGAGCCGCCAGATGGGGGAGAACCGTACCCAGATCGGCGAAGAGCTGGCGTGGCTCAAGAACACGGTGCTCCCGGCCGGCATCGCCGTCGCCGTGAGCCACGACGGCACCGAGCTCCAGGACCTGGTCCGCCGCGGCTTCCTCCATCCCGGCCTGGACGTCGGCGGCTCCTGACGGTCGCCGGGCGGCGGCCGGACGCCGCCCGGCCGCCGTCCGTTCCCTTGACAACCGGAGCCGCGCCCCTAACGTCGTGTCGAATCGTCGATCGGGCGCCGCGTGTTGGGCGCCCGTCGCCGTTCGGCGCTCGGGGTCACGCGTTGCGTGCTCCCGCGCTGTGCTCGTGTCGCGTCCCGCTGAGTCGACCGTTTCCCCGGGGGAGGTGCGGAATGCAGCGTAGGCTTCGTTCGCTCGTGGCACCGGCCATTGCACTCGCCATCGCGCGCCTCGCCGTCCCCGCGGCGGCGGCGGCGCAGCAAGCGCCGTCGACGGCTCGCGTCACCGTGCGTGCCGTCGACGCTGCAAACCGCGAGCCGCTGCCCGCGGTGGCCGTCCTGATCACCGGGACGACCATCGGCGGCACGACCAACGACAGCGGCGTGTTCACGGTCCACCCGCCCGCCGACGCCAAGAGCTTCACCGTCCGACGGATCGGGTATCTCGAGCGCCTGGTGCCGCTGACGGCCGGGCAGACGGAATACACCGTCCCGCTGACGCGCGATGTCCTCCGGCTCCAGGAGCAGGTCGTCACCGGCGTCGCGACATCGGTGTCATCCCGGAGCTCCGCCAACGCGGTCGCGGTGGTCACGACGCAGGAGGTGAACCAGGTCCCCGCGCCGACGGTCGAGAACGCGATCCAGGGTCAGGTGCCGGGCGCCCTCATCCAGCAGAACAACGGCGGCGCGCCCGGCGGCGGGATGCAGATCCAGATCCGCGGGATCACATCGATCAACGCCAACGCCTCGCCGCTCTATGTGCTCGATGGCGTGATCGTCGACAACGACGTGCAGTCGCCCGGCAACAACGCGATCACCAACGCGACCGCCAGCGGGGTCGCCGCCAGCAACCAGGATCTGGGGGTCAACCGGATCGCCGACATCAACCCCGACGACATCGAGTCGATCGAGGTCCTCAAGGGTGCCTCGGCGTCGGCGATCTACGGGTCGAAAGCGTCGGCCGGGGTGGTGATCATCACGACCAAGAAGGGGGCGGCCGGGAAGCCCCAGTGGAGCCTGTCGCAGAAGGTGGGACAGTTCCAGGACGCCAAGACGCTCAATATCCGCAAGTTTCCGACGCTCGCGAGCGCCCAGGCGTGGTTCGTCAACGACATCACGCGCGACACGGCGGTCGCCGCCGTTGCCGCCGACAACGCGTTCATCAAGGGCGTCTACGGTGGCCCGCAGGACTATCAGCACCAGCTGTTCGGCAACGGCCAGGCGTCCTATGAGACCGACCTGAGCGTGAGCGGGACGCAATCGACGACGCAGTACTTCCTGTCGGCGCTGTCGAAGTACGACAACGGAACGCTGCTCAACACGGGCTACAACAAGCAGTCGGTCCGGTCCAACGTGACGCAGCAGTTCTCGAACGCCATCTCGGCGACCGCGAACCTCTTCTACGCCCACTCGGTGACGCGCCGCGGGATCTCGGGGAACGACAACAACGGCAGCAGCCCGTACGACGTCTTCTCCTACACGCCGCAGTTCGTGAACCTCAACCACCACAACCCGGATGGGTCGTGGGCGGTGAACCCCTTCGGGCCGGCCAATCCGTTTGCCGATGCGATGGAGATCGGGACGCCGGAGACGACGCAGCGCTTCATCGCCGGCGGCAACCTCGATTGGACACCGTTCAGCACCGAGCACCAGTCGCTCCAGGTGCGGTTCATCGGTGGTGCCGACCTGGCCCATGTCCGCGACGACCTGTTCGCGCCCCCGGATCTCCAGCTCGAGCTCAATCAGGCGCTGCCGGGCGTCTCGACCACCCAGACGACGGACAACCAGTACATCAACTACTCGATCAACCTGATCCACCACTACACCGGGCTCAGCTGGCTCGACGCCACGACGTCGGCCGGCTTCGTGCGCGAGCGCCGCGATCTCGTGAACCCGGAGATCGTCTCGCAGAATCTGCTCGCCGGGCTCAACAACCCGGCGACGGGGACGGTGCAGACGAACTTCTACAACCGGACGGCGCAGCGCGATCAGTCGCTCTACTTCCAGGAGCAGGTGCTCGCCCTCGGCCAGCGGCTGTCGCTGACGGGCGGCGTGACGGCCGAGCGGACGACCAACGACGGCGACATCGCGAAGTTCTACGCCTACCCCCGCTATTCGGCCGCGTACCGGATCCCGCAGTTCGTCGGCTTCATCGACGAGCTCAAGGTGCGGGCGGCCTACGGCGCCTCCGGCACGCAGCCGCTCTACGGCGTGCGCTACAGTCCACTCGGCACGACGGTGCACGGCGGCCTGCCGGGCCTCTCGGCCGACACGATCCTCGGTGTCGGCAACGTCAAGCCGGAGTCGGAGACCGAGATCGAGACCGGATTCGACGCCACACTGCTCCACTCCCGCGCGCAGTTCACGTTCACCGTCTACCAGAAGCGCATCACCAACCTGCTCCTCCAGGCATCGGTCAACGGGTCGCGGGGCTACGATGTGCAGTGGCTGAACGGCGGCGAGTTCACGAACCAGGGCGCCGAGGTGACACTGTCGGCGACGCCGGTCCAGCTCCGCAACGGGTTCACCTGGGTGAGCTCGACCAGCTTCGCCCGCAACTACAGCGTCGTCAACGCCCTCCCGCTCGCCGCCTTCTCGCCGGCGAGCGGGGCGGGATGGATCCAGGTGGGCCGCTCCGTCTCGGAGTTCGTGAACCAGTCGGCGACCGCGCGCGACGGCACGCCCCGCCAGGTCGGGGACCAACTCCCGTCCTTCACCGTCAGCTTCGACGAGTCGGTGACCTGGGGACCGGTCCGGGTCGCGGGGCTGCTCGACTGGCACCGCGGAGGCGACGTCAGCAACGCCAACGACGCGTACTTCAACTTCGGCACGCTGTGGGGCGACTCGTCGTACTCGGCCCGATACGTTCAGGCGGTGCTCGCCAACGGGACGCCCGGGATTCAGAGCGCGACGTTCGTGAAGCTGCGGTCAGTGTCGGTGAGCTACATGCTCCCCAACAAGTGGCTCAACCGGATCGCCGGCGGCCGGATCGCGAGTGCGCGCCTGGCGCTCGTCGGCCGCAACCTCCTGAACACCTACAGCAAGGCGTATGACGGACTCGATCCGGAAGTCAGCTCGATCGGCAGCCAGAACGTCGGGCGCGGCATCGAGATCACGCCCTACCCACCCGCGCGCAGCTATTTCCTCTCCCTCGATCTGGGGCTCTGACATGAGCGCGACGCATAGCACCGTCCCGGGCGCCGCGCCGCGTCCCACCTCCGGCCGGACTCGACAGCGGCCGATCGCGGCTGCCGCCGCCATCGGCCTGCTGGCCGCCGCCTCGGCGTGCAAGGACACGGCCGTCCCATTCTTCGATGCCCCGACGAGCATCCCCAACTCGCAGATCGGAGTGCAGAACGCGGTGACCGGTCTCTTCTCGGCCACCCGCGTCGATGCCTCCTGGTACATCTACTACGCCGGCTCGTTCAGCCGCGACATCTTCTGGTTCCTCGGTGCGAGCGCCAACGTCCTCACGGATGTCGGCGGGCTCAAGCCGATCACCAACAGCGGGATCCAGGCGATCCTGGTCTGGGACAACGAGTACGCGCAGGCGAAGCAGGCGAACAACATCATCGGCATCGTGGGCAAGGTGCCGACCTACACGCCGGCCCAGGCCTCGGCGATCGTCGGCATGGTCCAGACGATCAAGGCGCTCAACTTCATGATGGTGGCCGAGACACGGGATACGCTGGGTATCCCGCTGTACTCCATCGGCAGCAACCCGACCGATCCGCCCTACTGCAACAAGGACGTGTGGCGGTACATCGTGGCGCTGCTCGACTCGGGGCTCACCAACCTCAACGCGGCCGGCCCCACGCCGCTCCCGGTCCGTGTGCCGCCGGGCTTCGCGTCGGTCGGACAGACGGCGGCGCCGAGCACAGCCCCCGGATCGTTCGCCGCCTTCAACCGGGCGCTGGCCGGGAAGGCCAATCTGGAGCTGGCATACGCGATCGCGCGGAGCACGCCGGCGGCACACCCCGATCCCATACACCCCGGCGCCCCGGACCCGACCGCGCTCCAACGGGCCGACAGCGCGCTCCTGGCCTCGGCACTCTACAATCCGGGCGCGATCACCCCCCCGGTGGCCGGGAACTTCCCGCTCGACCAGTTCGGCGTGTACCACACCTTCAGCGGCCAGTCCGGCGATCTCCAGAACCCGATCGTGGCCTTCTACTTCCTGTACGACGCCCTCTACGACCTCGCGTTCGACGTCGACACGCTGAACGACCTGCGGTGGAAGAACAAGTTCGTCCGTGACCCGCACAACGTGCAGCTGTCGCAGTACGCGGGCACGTCCGACCCCTACAACTTCCTCCCCTATGCCACGGTCGGCAGCCCGATCCCGATCGTCCGCGCCGAGGAGCTGGCACTCGTGCGGGCGCAGGTGCGGCTCGGATTGGGCGATCTGGCCGGGGCGACGGCGCTCATCAACCAGGTACACGAGCAGGCCGGCGGGTTCACGACCCCGCTGACGATCCCACAGACGTACACGGCTGTCCGCGACTCCCTCCTCAAGGAGCAGCGGATCTCGACCGTCTTCGAGGCGAGCGGCGACCGCATGATCGCCCTGCGCATGTACGGCCTCGAGGCCGTCGCCGACACGACCTGGCAGGCCAAGTCAGGCCCCGACGGCATCGTCGACGCCGCGCTCGGCCAGACGGTCGACTACCACACGACCGTCGCGTCTGTCCCGCTCCAGGAGCTCTCCGCCCGCGGCGGCGCCTGGACGCTCGTCTGCCCGTAGCCGCACGCCCACGCGACACCGCGCACGACGTTGCCCGACGAGAGACCCTCACCCGCACTGCGAGTGAGGGTCTCTCGCGTCAGGCCCGACCGCGGTCGGCCCCGCTCAGCTCCGCGACACGAACTCGGCCGGCTCGCGCCGGCGCTGCCGCCCCGGTCGGCGACCCGTCGGTGACCGACTCGCCCCGTTCCCGTCGCGGAGCCCGCGCACCGTCTGCTGCACCGCAAACCCTGCGGCCGCGGCCGCCGCCGCGCCGACGAGGAATCGCCCGACCCCCATCTCGCTGATCCGGCTCGGCGCCGAGCGGCCCATCGACTCCGCGAAATGCGCGACGATCGCCCGGTCGAAGGCCGGGAGGTCGTGGGGGCTTCGGCTCGACACCCAGTTCGCGTCGACCACGACCTTCTCGTCCACCCACTCCGCCCCGGCGTTCCGCACGTCATCCTTGATGCCGGGCCAGGCGGCGAGCCGCCGCCCTCGAACGAGCCCGGCCGAGATCAGCACCCACGGCCCGTGACAGATGACGGAGATCGGCTTCCGCGCCGCGTCGATCGCGCGCACGAAATCGAGCGCGTCCTCACTCTGCCGCAGGAGATCGGGGTTGATGCAGCCGCCCGGGATGTGCAGACCGTGATAGTCGTCCGGATCGGCCGCCGATATGGTCCGGTCGACGTCGATCTTCCGCCCCGGAAAGAGATGGTTCAGGCCCTGGATCGAGCCGCGCTTCAGCGAGACAATGTCGACCTCGGCGCCGTGCTTGGTGAGCGCCTTCATCGGTCGGGTCAGCTCCACCTGCTCGAACCCATCGGCCGCGAGCACCGCAATACGCATCCCGTCGAGCACCTGTCGAGTCATCGGTCCTCCCTCGTCGCTCGGATTGACGCCGCGCGCGCCGACCGACTTCATCCGGCGCGACCCCGGGATCGCTGGCCGCCAGCGCCCGTCGCCACCCTCCCCCTCCACGGCCCGCGAGCCCGCGCCGTGAGTCGAGACGGGCGCCCGCCAGCACGAAAAACGCGTGCCTGAGCGCGGCCGCCCGAGCACGCCGCCGATCAGGCTGCCGATCAGGCCGCCAATTCGCGCGCGGTCGGCGCGGTCGGCGCGGTCGGCGCGGTCAGCGCCCCGGTCCGCGCAACACCGACGCGGCGTCCGGATGGCCACGCTCGGTCGCGATGTCGGCCGCCGACTTGCCGCCGTCCGCCGCCGCAGCCGGGTCCGCACCGTGGGCGAGGAGGAGGTGCAGGAACCCGACCGCCCCACGCGAGGCGGCGAGGTGCAGCGGGGTCCAGCCCCCGTGGCTCGTCGCGTTGACGTCCGCGCCGCGCGCGACGAGCAACTGCACGACGTCCGGCGCACCGGCGCCGGCCAGCGCGGCATGCAGGGGCTGGTTCGCCATCCCGTTCGCCGAGACCGCGGCCAGGTCCGCACCGGCGGCGACGAGCACCGCGGCGACCGGTGCGTGCCCGAAGAACGCCGCGAGATGGAGCGGCGTCCAGCCATCCTGGCTCCGCGCACCGACCGCCGCCGGGTCGCGCGCCAGCGCGGCCGCGACCGCGTCCGAATCCCCCAGGGCCGCGGCCTCGGTGATGTCGAGCGCGCGGCCGGCCGCGATCCGGCGAGCGAGGGCGAGCTGCCCGCGATAGACCGCCGCGAGGACCGGGCTCTCGCCCGCCGGTCCCACCCCGCCTGCGGCGCCCGGCTCGCGGTCGAGGAGCGCCGTTGCCCCATCGACGTCGCCGCGCGCGATGGCGTCCAGCAACGCGTGCGTGGGATCCATTCCGCACGATGATACGCGCTCGGCGGCGATGCGCCAAGCTTGACGGCCGCCGCGGGCGCGCGGCAAGTTTGCCGCTCTCTCGCCATCGGGGGCCAATGCCACGGGCCGTGCTCGTCCTCGCAGTGTTCGCGATCGTGCACGCGCCGGCGGCGGCGCGCGGCCAGGCCACCGCGCCGCTGACGGCCGTCCGGTTTGGCCGGTTGGTCGACGGCCGCGGGCAAGTGCTCCGCGACGCGGTGGTCGTGGTCGAGGGAGATCGCATCGTCAGGGTCGGTGTCGGGCCCACCGCCGTCCCGGCCGGCGCCACGGTCGTCGATCTCTCGCGCTACACCGGGCTGCCGGGCCTGATCGACGCCCACACGCACATGACCTTCTACTGGGACCGTGCGCCGGGCTCCCGTCCATGGGCGCAGCTCGGCACCCTCGGCCCCGCCGTAACGGTCTACCTGGCGCAGGAAAACGCGCGCAGGACGCTCGAGACCGGGGTCACCACGGTGCGGGACCTCGGGTCCTCGGAGTACATGGACGTCGCCATGCGCGATCTCATCAATCGTGGGGCGATGATCGGCCCGCGGATGTTCGTCGCCGGATACGGGCTCCATGTGGCGAGTAGTCCGGTGCGGCCCGGGGCGCCGCCCCCCGATCCCGGTGAGGCGGACGGGGTGGCCGAAGTGCAGCGGGTCGCGCGGCAGCAGCTCGCCGCCGGCGTCGACTGGATCAAGATGTACGGGTCCACGGGGAGCGACCGGGACACCTCGGGCTACGAGACGTTCACGTACGAGGAGATGAAGGCCGCGGCCGACGTCGCGCACCAGGCCGGCAAGCGCATCGCCATCCACTCGTACGGCCCGGACGGTGGCCGCGACGCGGTTCGTGCCGGGGCCGAGTCGGTCGAGCACGCGACGGACCTCGACGATGCGACGCTGGCCGAGATGGTCCGCCGCGGGACCGTGTACGTGCCGACGATCGACCACAACCGGTACTACGTCGCGCACCGGGCCGAGTACGGGTACGACTCGGCGGACGCCGCCGGGCTCGAGGCGTACATGAAGCGGAACATCGCCACGCTCCGCCGGGCGATCCATGCGGGCGTCAGGATCGCCATGGGCTCCGACGCGGTGTTCACCGGCTTCGGGGAGAATACGCGCGAGCTCGATCGGTTCGTCGAGGCGGGGATGACCCCCGTCCAGGCGATCGCCAGCGCGACGACGACCGCGGCCGCGCTACTGGGCAAGGCCAACGAGCTCGGGTCGATCGCCCCGGGCTACTTCGCGGACATGATCGCCGTCGATGGGGACCCGACGACCGACATCGGCGCCGTCACCCGCGGTGTGAAGTGGGTCATGAAAGGCGGCAAGGTCGTCGTCGACAAGCGCGCCGCACCGGCGCGGGCCGCGGCCCCCTGAGCCGTCGAGCGGTCAGCAGGCGTGCTGCCTGCACGTCCCGCCGACCTTGCTCTGCCCGTGGCCGCGGTTGACGCTACGGCCGAAGGCGTGGCGGACCCGCGAGACCAGCGAGTTGGGGCCGATCGGCGTGACCTCTGTGAAGGCGGTGCCGAGCCCGATCGAGAGCAGCCATCGGGGCGCGCCTCGCGTCAGCCCGCTCGCGCCGTCGACGGTGAGAGCAAGTGGGGAAGCGACCCTGAACACCATCCCGGCAACGACGGACTGTGGGAGCACGCTCCCGGAATCGGCGCGGCCCACGTCCGAGACGTAACCGAGGCTGGCCGCGACACGCTCCGTCCATTGGTACGCCGCCTCGACGCTCAGCGACGTGGCCCTCGACGCGTCCATCAGCGAGTTCACACCGGCACCGGCAAAGGGATGCCACGCGTCGAGGTCGAGGGACAGCGCGTCGGTCGGTGACACTCCGACCCCCAACTCACCGGCGACCCCGGTCTGACCGCTCCCGAGCCCACGGGCCGTGTCCCCGACCGGCAGGCTGAGCTCCGTGCCCGCAGCGACCTCGGGGGCGAACGGGACACGGGCGAGGTGCTGGGAGAACGTCACGCCGACCGGGAGATCGGTCAGGCCGGTGCTGGTGAGCCTCGCGCTGCCGATCGGCTGAACCGTGGCCCGCACGACCGATGGGTTGACCGTGACCGCGAGGGACGGCAGCACCCTGTATTGCAGCAGGACGCTGAGCGCCTGCATCGACGCCGAGCCAGGCAGGTCGCCCGCGCCGCCGATCATACCGTAGGCGAACCGAGGATCCTGTGCCGCGGCCGGCGCGGCACCCGCTTGCACACCGCCCGCCCCGGACGACTGCCCCTGCGCGACCCCCACCGGGAGGGCCAGGGCCGCGAGCGCGATCGCGGTGCTCAGGCGGCGGCGGGCGACGCGGACGCACTGTTGGGGGTGAGAAGCGTGCATGGGCTCGTCTCCGGGTTGGAAGCTGGAGGAGCGACGACGGCCGAGTCGGCGGGGTCACGGTGGCGTACCTGGGCCGCCCGCGCCATGTTAGGGGCCCCTCGCCAGATCCGCTCACGCAAGGAGGCATCGATGCGTCGGTTGCCACGCCGCGCGCCCGGCATGGGGGCTGCGCTCTCCGCGGGTCTCCTCTTCGCCGCCGGGCCGGTCGGGTGCTTCGGAGGGTTCGGCGGCGGTGGTGTGCCATGGAATGGGACACCCTTCTCCGCGGATCTGGTCGACCTGCGTCATCCCGCCAAGCCGCCGACGCGCGTCTACATCGGCGACGGCCGTGTCCGCATGGAGTCGACCGGACCCGGCGATCGGAGCGCCTTCGTCTTCGACCCGGGACACGGGACGACTCTCGTCATCAACGACAAGGCTCGGACCTACATCGACGGCGGCATCTTCACGCCCGTCGTGTCGGCGGGGTTCGCCCCGCTCCTGCGGCTCTTCCGGCCGATGGCGGACGGTGACCCGTGCACGGTGTGGAACGGCACCGTCGATGGGATCGCCGCATTCGTGCCGCGGCACACATCGGGCACGCCTCCGCACTTCACCTGCCGGGCGACCGGCACCGAAAGCGTGAACGGCCGGCCGGCCCACAAGTGGCTGGTCACGGCGGACCACACCGATGGCGGCAACAGTGGACCGTCCACCGTCTGGATCGACGATCGGCTCCACGTGATCTCGCGATCGAGGGACGCGAACGGCGAGATGGAGATGCGCAACGTGCACGAGGGAGCACCTCCGGCCGACCTGTTCGTCCCGCCGAGCGGGTATCGGCGGATCGGGGTGACCGACTTCCTGCGTGCCGCCGCCAACGCCGGTCGCGCCCTGGGCGGCGGCGCCACGACGTCCGGCGCCGGCGACAGCACGGGTGGCGGCGAGCCCGCCGGCGACGTCGCCGACAGCCCACACGGAGGGCAGCGGTGAGGCGCTAGCACCTCCAGCGGTGCTGCGGACGGGCGCTGGATCGTCTTGAGATGGTGCGTGTGGCGCGCCCGCGCCACACGCCTGTCGCCCGCGAATCGCACGCGCATGGTCGGCGGGCACGCGCGCGAGTAGCTTCTGCCCGGGGCCCGCCGACCCGACGCCGTTCGCCCTGTCCAGGAGAGAGCCGTCCATGGTGAGCAGGGAAACCGTCGCGATCGCGGGGCCGGAGGCCGTCGGCCGGTACACGCCCGACTGGGACCGGTCGGCCGCCGGGGCTGCGGGGGCGCCCGGGGCTCGACGCTTCCTGGCGCTCGACGCGTTGCGCGGCGTGGCCGCGCTGGCGGTGGTCTTCTTCCATGTCCAGGGCGCGTTCGACCGCGGCACGCAGGCCTGGATGCCGTCGACGCTCGTCACGCTCTTTCACGCCGGGCACTTCGGCGTGAACATCTTCTTCGTGCTGAGCGGGTTCGTGATCGCCTTCTCGGTCCGCGACGGCGATTGGACGCCCGGCTACCTGGCGCGCTTCGCGCTCAAGCGGTCGTTGCGGTTGGACCCGCCGTACTGGGTGGCGATCGCCCTCGAGGTCCTGGTGATCGGCGTCGGGCTCGTGCTCGTCCCGGCCCTGCACACGCCCCTCCCCTCGCTCGCGCAGGTGCTCGCCCATCTCGTCTACGCGCAGGACCTGCTGCACTACGGCGAGATCATGCCGAATTTCTGGACCCTCTGCTACGAGTTTCAGTTCTACCTGACCCTCGTCGGTGTCCTGCTCGCCGGTCGCGCGCTCGAGCGGAGGATCGGGGCGCGGGCCGGCTGGCGCGTGATCGGGATCGGGTTCGCGCTCCTGTTTGTGGCGTCGCTCGCCGCGCACGCCGGCCGGCTCCCGGGCGTCCCACGCGGCCTGGCGCTCGATCGGTGGTCGGAGTTCTTC
Source organism: Gemmatimonadota bacterium (assembly GCA_021324635.1). Classification (GTDB taxonomy): domain Bacteria; phylum Gemmatimonadota; class Gemmatimonadetes; order Gemmatimonadales; family Gemmatimonadaceae; genus Palsa-1248. The sequence continues at coordinate 10,132 of JAJPIS010000022.1, read as the reverse complement.
ACCGGTGCGCTCGCGTGGTGGGTCGTCGCCGGCGTCGTCCGGTGGCCCGCCCTCATCGCGGCGTGGGTGCTCGGCATCGCTCTTGCCACCGGGCCCGACGCGCCGGTCGAGCTGACGATCGTCGTCCTCGTGAGCACGCTCTGCATCGTGAGCGCGTCCCGTCCGGCGCTCGATCGGCACTTCGGCTGGCGCCCCATCCAGTTCCTCGGCGCGATCTCCTATAGCCTGTACCTCTACCACCCGACGGTCGGCTGGCGGGTCGTCTCGCTCGCGCAGCGCGCGGCCGGGCGGTCGCTGCCCACTGGCCTCGGCGTGCTCACCTGGATCGTTGCCGTCGGGTCGGCCGTGCTCCTCGCGACCGCGCTCTGGTGGCTCGTGGAGCGGCCGTCACAGCGACTGAGCCGGCGCGTGCGCTTGCCGAAGCGTCCCGATCGCACCGCTGCACCGTCCACCGATCCGCCATCGGCGCCGGGGACGCGGTCGATCACGACCATCCCGGTGCCGTCGGCTGCGAGCTGAGCCTCGCCCCCCGGCCCGCGCGGTCAGCCCGAGCTGGTGGGCGCAGCCTCGCGGTTGCATGGTCGGCGCGCCTCAAACCATCATCGTGCGCCCGGCATCTGACTTGCGGGGGCCGTGCTGCCGTTCCGTGCCGCTCCGGATGACGAACGCTCGCGGGTGGAGCGGGTGAGCGCCGGTCAATGTTCGAGTGAACTCCTACGATTGGCGTCCGCGGGACGCGGGAGCACGACCTGATGGACCTTCGATCGAGCGTACGATCGAGCGTACGATGGCGCTGGCGGCTCCGCCGGGCGCGGGCGAGTGCCGCGGTGGGCATGGTCACGATCGGCGCGCTCGCGGCCGCGTCGCCGGCGCGGTCGCAACCGGCCCTTTCGCCAGCCCGCCTGGCCGCGATGGTCACGATCTATCGCGACCAGTGGGGGACGCCGCATGTGTTCGGCCGGACCGACGCCAGCACCATTTTTGGATTCGGGTACGCCCAGGCCGAGGATAATTTCCCGCAGCTCGAGGAGGACTTCGCGCTCGCGCTCGGTCGGGGCGCGGAGCTGTATGGCGAGGAGCTCGTTCCCGAGGACCGACTCGACCGGACGCTGCGGATCGAAGCGTTCGCCCGCCGCGACTACGACGCGATGGACCCCGCGGTGCGGGCGCTCTGCGACGGCTTCGCGGCCGGCATCAACTACTACCTGGCGCGCCACCCGGCCGTCCACCCGCGGCTCCTTCGCCGGATCGAGCCCTGGTACCCGCTGGCGTTCATCCGCTACAGCTACTACCAGCTCGGCTTCGTCCACGACCCCAAGCTCGGCACGCTCGTGATGGGTGCGCCCGCGCTCGAGCGGACGACCCCGACACACCAGGGCTCCAACGGCTGGGTGATCGGCCCGTCGCGATCGGCCTCCGGGCACGCGATGCTCTTCATCGACCCGCACCTCTCGTTCTTCGGGCCCGGTCAGGTCTACGAGGGACACATTCACAGCGACGAGGGCGCGGGCTGGGAGTTCTCCGGATACGCGCGCTTCGGCTTCCCCATGCCGTACATCGGCCACAACGCCGGAGTCGGCTGGATGAGCACCGACAACGTCGCCGACGAGGTCGATGGGTATATCGAGCACTTCGACGACCCGGCGCACCCGCTCGCCTACCGGTACGGCGGCGGGTACCGGACCGCCGAGGAGCACATCGACACGATCCGCGTGAAGACGCCGGAGGGAGTCGTGACGCGGACGTATCGGTCGGTCTGGACCCATCACGGGCCGATCGTGGCCTCGGCTGGCGGGCTCCCGGTGGCCGCGCGGCTCCCCAAGTACGAGTCCCACGGCTGGCTCGCGGAGTGGTACCACATGACCAGGGCGCACAGCGTGCCGGAGCTCCAGGCAGCGCTCGCGCCGCTGGACATGCTGTTCGGGAACGTCATGGCTGCCGATCGTGACGGGACGATCTACTACGTCTACAACGCCGCCGTGCCGCGCCGTGACCCTGCGTTCGACTGGTCCAGGCCCGTCGACGGGAGCGATCCTCGCACGGAGTGGCAGGGCTACTACGCCCTGGCCGACCTGCCGCAGCTCACCAACCCGGCGACCGGGTGGATGGAAAACTGCAACACGTCCCCGTTCCTGCTCACGACGGCCGGAAATCCCGACCCGAGCCGGTTCCCCAGGTACATGGTGCGCGAGGGGGTGTTCCCGGGGTGGGACGCCGACAACCCCCGCGGCCGCGCCTCGCGGCGGATCCTGAGCACGACACCGCGCTTCACCTTCGCCGCCTGGGCGCGGGCGGCGTTCGACACGCACGTCATCACCGCGGACGAGCTGCTCCCGAACTGGCTCGCACGACTCCGCCCGGCGGCAACCGGCAGCGATGCGATCGACTCCGCCATCACGACGCTCGAGGCCTGGGATCACGAGAGTACCGTCGGCTCGGTCGCGATGACGCTGTATTCCGCGTGGCATCGCGCGATGCGGGGGCGCGACTCGACCGCGCCGGCGCTCGCCGACGCGCTCGGGAGCGCGATGGCGGACCTGACGCGGCGGTTCGGCTCCTGGCGCGTGCCCTACGGGGAGACCACCCGGATGCAGCGCTCCGCGGCGTACTCGCACCCGCCGTTCGGCGCGCCGGCGTTCAGCGACGACCGGCCGAGTCTTCCGGTTCCGGCGGTGAGCGAGAACGACGGGGCGGTGTTCACCATCCGCGCCGTCCCCGGCCGGGAGCGGGTGCGCCAGTACGGCGTGCATGGCGACACGTACGTGAGCGTGGTGGAATTCGGGCCCCGGACCCGCGCGGAATCGGTCATGCCCTTCGGCGAGAGTGGGGATTCCACCAGTAGCCATTTCGCCGACCAGGCGCCACTCTACACGCACGGGACCCTCAAGCCGTCATGGTTCACGCTCGCCGAGGTGCGGGCGCACGCCGCGGCGGCGTACCATCCGGGCGACCGGTAGGGCGGCCCGCTCGCGGGCGCGGCCGCCCCGGCCCGCCCGCCGGAGCGGACATGGGGAAGGTGATCGTCGTCGTGCTCGCCGGACCGCGCGACGGGGTGCAATTGCGTGGACGGGCGGACGTGTTTCGCCAGGCGATCGACGGCCGGCCGCGCCTTCGTGAGGCGGTCGAGATGCGGTCGGCCGACGCGGCCGGCGACGTCACGGCGATGCACGACGCGGAGGTCGTCGTCTGCGGGCACCTGCCGGGCGACGTGCTGGCCGTGGCGCCGGGACTCCGCTGGGTCAGCTTCTGGGCCTCCGGGCTGGATGGTCGGCTCACGCCCGAGATCCGGGCCCGAGGGCTGATCGTCACCAACGCGGCCGGCGTGCATGGACCCAACATCGCCGAGCATGTCCTGGGCTGCATGCTGACCTTCACGCGACGACTCGGGACCTACGCGCGCGCGCAGGCGGCGCACCGGTGGGTTCACCACGAGGAGCCGTCCGAGGAGCTCACCGGCCAGACCCTGGTCATCGCCGGGCTGGGCGCCGTGGGCCGCGCCCTCGCCGTGCGTGCCCGCGCCTTCGGCATGCGCGTCCTGGCGACCAAGCGCGACGTCGACGGCGATGCGGCGGCCGGGGAGGCGGCGGTCGACGAGCTCCACCCCCCGCGGGCGTTCCCGGATCTGGCCGCGGTCGCCGACCATCTCGCGATCACCGTCCCGCACACCCCGGAGACGCACCACCTGGTGGGTGAGGCCCTGCTCGCCCGCATGAAGGCGACCGCCTACGTCTACAACACCTCACGCGGCGGCGTCATCGACGAGGCGGCCCTCGTCCGGGCGCTCGCCGCCGGCCGGCTCCGCGGGGCCGCCCTCGATGTGTTCGAGACCGAGCCGCTGCCGGCCGAGAGTCCGCTGTGGGATCTCCCAAACGTGATCGTCACCCCGCACGTGGCGGGCTTCACGCCGCACTATTTCACGCGGGCCGCGACGCTCTTCGCCGACAATCTGGAGCGCTACCTGGGCGGACAGCCGCTCGCCAACCGCTTCGACCCCGTCCGCGGGTACTGAGCCGGGCGTCGGCCCGCTTTCAACCATCCGGCCGTCCCCGGTGTCGGAGCAGGAAACCTCCTGCCGGCTTCGACCATGTCTGCCTTCTGGACGGATCTCCGGGACGCCTGTCGCAGGCTCCGGCACACGCCGACCACGGCCCTGTGTGCCGTGCTCTGCCTCGCGCTCGGCCTCGGCGCCACGACAGCGATCGCGAGCGCGATCGATCGGGCTCTCATCCGGCATCTCCCCTTCCGCGACCCGGCCCGGCTGGTGACGGTCTACCGGACGGCCCCCCAGAGCAAGAGCAACGATTGGCCGTTCTCGCCCCCCAAGTTTCTCGATCTCGCCCGGGGGGCGCGGCAGCTCGAGTTGGCGGCGCTCGCCTACGATGTCGGCCTGATCGCGATGCCGACCGAAGGCGTCAACGTCCGCACGATCCGCGTCACCGGGAACCTCTTCCCGATGCTCGGCGTCCGGGCCGCGCGCGGCCGCCTGATCGACGTGGCCGATGACAGCGCGGGGCAGAACCCGGTCGCCGTCGTGAGCGATGCCCTCTGGCGCGAGCGGTTCGCGGCCGACCCGGGACTCGTCGGACGCACGATCCGGGTGAACGGCGTGCCGACGACGGTGATCGGCATCGCGCCGCCCGAGTTCCACGTTCCGCACGGGAGCAACGAGATCCAGGGAGATCTCTGGGTTCCCATGCGCTTCACCACGTCGGAGCGCGCGGAGCGGGGCCACAATTTCCTCAACGTGGTCGGACGGCTCGCGCCCGGCGCGACCGTGGCGACGGCCGGGACGGAGCTTCGCTCGCTCGTCGATGCCATGATCGCCATCTACCCACGGCTTCGTGGCGAGTCGGCACGCGCCGTTCCGCTCCAGTCCGACAGCGTCCAGGCAGTCCGGGCGCCGCTCCTGCTCGTCTTCGGCGCTGTCTGCGCGGTGCTCCTGATCGCCGCCGCCAACGTCGGCAGCCTCCTCCTCGCCCGCGGCGTGCACCGCCGGCGGGAGATGGCGGTCCGGACGGCGCTCGGCGCCGACCGATGGGCGGTGATGCGGCCCGCGCTGGCCGAGAGCCTGGTGCTCACCGCTGCCGGCGGGGTGGTTGGCGTCGTGCTGGCCTGGGTAGCTGTCCAGACGATCGGGGCGCTTGCGGTCGTGCGGCTGCCGCAGTTGGCCGGGCTGGGGATCGAGATTCGCATCGTGCTCTTCGCGCTCGCGCTGTCGGCGATCGTCGCCCTCCTCTGCGGGGCGCTCCCGGCGTGGCACAGCGCCAGCGTGGATCCGCAGGACGCCCTCCGCGGCGAGAGCGCCGGGACCGGCGGCGCAGGACGGGCGCAGCATCGGGCGCTCGAGGCGCTGGTGGTCGTCGAGGTCGCGCTCTCGCTCGTGCTCCTGATCGGCGCGAGTCTCGTGTTGCGCGGCTTCTCGGCCCTCGTGAGCCGCGACCCCGGCTTCGACCCGCGGCCTCTCCTCACCTTCCAGGCGACCGTCTCCCCGGATCGCTACCGGGACAGCAGCGTCGTTCGGCGGTTCCTCCGGCCGGCGCTCGACGCGATCGAGCAATTGCCCGGGGTGCAGAGCGCGGGTGCAATCTCGGATCTGCCATACAAGTCGTGGGGATCGAACTCCAACATTCGCTACGAGGGTCAGCCGAACATCGATCCCGAGCACTTCCCGCTCGCCGACGATCGCGCGGCCACTCCCGACTTCTTCCGCGCGATGGGGCAACGGCTGGTGGCCGGCCGACTTCTCCGCTGGGATGATGACGATCGGCCCGGGATCCCGCGGGTCGTGATCGCGAACGAGGCGCTCGTCCGCCGCGACTTCCCGCACGCGGACCCGGTCGGGCGGCGGTTCTACGAGAACGATTCGACGTTGGTGACGATCGTCGGTGTCGTGAGCGACATCCCCAACGCCGGTCCCGAGGCCCCGCCCGTTCCCGAGGTATACTGGCCGTACACGCAGGGTGGTGCGGGCATGGACGGGACCTTCAGCATTGTCGTCCACGCGCGACAGGGCGATCCGGCGACGCTCGAGAAGGCGGTGCGGGCGGCGGTTCGGTCGGTCGACCCCGGGGCGGCCGTCTCGGCGGTGGCGCGGATGACGGATGTCATGGCGGCGAGCGTGGGCACGCCGCGGTTCTACCTGGCGCTCATCGGGACATTCGCGCTCGTCGCGGTCGTGCTGGCGGTCGCGGGCCTCTACGGCGTCATGAGCTACGCGGTCGCCCAGCGCACGCGGGAACTCGGGATCCGGGCCGCGCTCGGCAGCTCGAGCGCGCTCACGCTCCGTATGGTCACGGAGCGCGGGCTGCGGCTCGTCGGGATCGGCGTTCTCGGGGGCGTGATCGCCGGCGCGCTGATCACGCGGTTATTGGCGAGCCTGCTCTACGGCGTGAGCCGCGCCGACCCGGCGACCTGGGCGCTGGCGACCCTGTCGCTCGCCGCCGCCGGCCTCGTCGCGTCGCTCGTCCCCGCCGCCCGCGCCACGCGCGTCGATCCCATCATCGCCATTCGCGCCCAGCAATAGGGGCCGCCGTCCGGCGCCCCTCGTGCCGCCTCGCGGACGTCGCAGCGCCCAACGAAGCCCCACGCGGTTCCGCAGTTCCCGAATCCCGCACGTCGCACCCAGGCATCCCCACGCAGCTCCGCAGGTCCCGATGAGAATGCCCACTCGCTTCGCAGTGGGCATTCTCATCATCCAATAGACCCTGTTCGTTTGCTGTTCAACCGACCCGCAACGCCTCGACCGGGTCGACCGCCATCGCTCGCCGCGCGGGGAGATACGCGGCCGCCATCGCCACCAGCAGCAGCACGCCGGCCACTTCGGCGTACGTGCTCACATCGGCCGGCGCGATGCCGAACAACACGGCTCGCATCGCGCGCGTGGCCACGAGTGACGCGGCGAGCCCGGTCGCGACACCGGCGAGCGCCAGCGCGAGCCCCCTCCCGACGACCACCTCCAGCACCTCGCGCCGCGTCGCGCCGAGCGCCACCCGAACCCCGATTTCCTGGCGGCGCTGGCTCACCGTGTAGGCGACGACCCCCGCAATGCCGAGCGCCCCGAGCAGGAGTCCGAGCGCGCCGAAGCACGCCAGGAGAACGGATGTCAGCCGCGCGCGGGCGACCGTCCGGTAGACGATGGCGTCGAGCGTGGTGACGTTCCGGATCGCCTGATCCTTGTCGACCGACCAGATCGCTCGCTCGACGGGCGCCGTCATGCTCGCCGGGTCGCCGCGCGTGCGCACCACGAGCGTCAGCGATGACCGCAAGTTCTGGGGGGCGGCAACGTAGGCGGCCGCTTGCGGCGCGGCGTCGAGGCCGTGCTCGTGGAGGTCGCGGACGACGCCGACGATCGGGACCCGGCTGGTTCCGAAGATGAGCGCCCGGTCGATGGCGGCCGACGGTGGCACTCCCATGTAGCGACGAACGAATGTCTCGTTGACGATCGCGACATCGGGTCCACCGGCCGTATCCGACGGTGCGAACTCGCGCCCTGCGACCATCGGCGTGCCCAGGGCCTGGAAGTACCCATCGCTCACGTGGTTCACCGTCACCGTCGGACGCTCGCCAGGGGGCGGGATCACGCCGCCCGCCACGGCGAACGGCCACGTCTCCTCGTCGCCCTGGAGCGGGAGCACCTTGGCCGCGCCGGCCGCGACGACGCCCGGGGTCGCGCGCACCCGCTCGAGGATCTGCCGGTACACGCGCGCCATCCGCGTGTCGTCGTTGTCGGTGTCGCGGAGCGTGAGCGCGACCGCCAGCGCATGGTCCGGCCGGAACCCGGCGTCGACGGCGACCAGCTTGCGGAAGCTCTTGGCCATGAGCCCGGCGCCGCAGACGAGCATCACGGCGAGCGCGGTCTCGGCGACGACCATCATCTGCCGCGCCCGGAACCGGCCGCGGCCGGCCGTGCTGCCTCGCCCACCGCCGGCCTCCCCGAGGGCGCGCTGCGGGTCGATCGACAGGAGCTGGAGCCCTGGCGGGAGGCCGAGGGCGACGCCGGCAACGAGAGCGAGCGGCAGCGTCACCAACGCCGCCAGCCACTGCGTGCCCGGCGCGCCGGCGAGTCGCGGTACCTGGCCGGCGGCGAGGTGGAGGAGGACCGGCTCGGCAAGCAGCGCGATTCCCACGCCCACGACGCCGCCAGCCAATGCGAGCACGACCGACTCCGTGAGGACCTGCCGAAGCACGCGAGAGCCGGGTGCGCCGAGGGCCGTGCGCACCGCGAACTCCCGTTCCCGGGCGCCCACGCGCGCGAGGAGGAGGGCCGCGATGTTGACGCAGGCGATGAGCAGGAGGCAGGCGACGGCGCCGAGCACGATCAGCAACGCCGGGCGCGCGTCGCCGACGATCGTGTCGAGCAGCGGCACGGCACACGCCGCCGTCCAGCCGTGGTCGGCGTCGGGGTACTGCTCGGCGAGGCGTCGTTGCACCGTGGAGAGGTCACGCTGTGCCTGCTGCGGCGTCACGCCGGGTGCGAGCCGTCCGACGACGCTGAGCCACCGGGTGGCGCGGTCCTTCCAGGGCGTCGAGCTCTGCGGCTGGTAGAGCGCGGCGAGCCAGGCGTCGGGTCCGTCACCGGGGAACCGCATCGACGGCGGCATCACGCCGACCACGACGTACGGCAGTCCGCTCAGTTGGATCGTGCGGCCGATGATCGACGGATCGCCGCCGAACCGGCGGCGCCAGAGCCCATCGCTGATGACGACCACGTGGTCGCCGCCTTCGCGCATCTCGTTCGCGCTCGGGAGTCGGCCCAGCTCCGGGCGGACCCCGAGCGCCTCGAAGAATCCGGTCGTGACCTGCGCGACCGGCAGCCACTCCGGCGCTCCGAAGCCCGTGAGGTCGGCCCCGCTCTGGCCGGCGCGGTACCAGTAGCCGCCGAGGGCGCTGAAGTCGTGCTGCGCGCGCCGCCAGTCCTCGAGATCGGGGATGGAGATCGGCCGTTCGGCGGGGCCGGTCGCCGGCTCGGTGGGCCAGACGCGGACGAGTCGGTCGGAGTCGGCGAAGGGCAGCGGGCGGGCGAGGACGCGCTCGACCACGCTGAAGATCGCGCCGGTGGCGCCCAGTCCGAGCGCGAGCGTGAGCGCCGTGGAGGCGGCGAAGCCGGGGCTGCGGCGGAGCTGGCGGACGGCGTACCGCACCTCCTGCGCGAGCCCGTGCCACCAGTCCGCGGCGCGGGCGCGGGCCCATTGCCCGCGATCGAGCGACAGGATCGCCTCCCGCGTTCCGGCGACATCGCCGAACTGTCTGAGCGCCTCGGCGCGCGCCTCCTCGGCAGTCATGCCAGCCGCGATCAGCTCGTCGATGCGCATCGCCAGGTGGGCGTTGATCTCGACGTCGACCTCGTCGGCGTTCGGGGGCTCGCCGCGCTCCAGCCGGAATAGGCGTCTGATCCCGCGCATCGCCGGGCCCCGCTCAGGCGGTCCGGAGCACGCGGGCGACCGCGGCCGCGTAGCGCTCCCAGCGCGACACCCGGATCGCGAGCTGCTTCCGGCCGGCCGGCGTGAGCTGGTAGTAGCGCGCCGTCCGGTTCGACTCCGACCGCCCCCACTCGCTCTCGACCCAGCCCCGCGCCCGGAGCCGGTGCAGCGCCGTGTAGAGCGCGCCGTCCTCGACCACGAGCTCGTCCCGGGTTCGGTCCGCGATCCACTGCGCCACCGCGTATCCGTGCCGCGGCCCCCAGCTCAACGCCTTGAGCACCAGGAGGTCCAGTGTCCCCTGCATGAGCTCGAGTTCCGTGTCCGCCACCGTCGCTCCTCGGGCCGGCGTCGGTCCCGACCCCTCAACCTTTCATGGGAAGGTGCCGCGACGCCCCGGTCGCTGTCAACTCCGTGGTACATTCGCGCGCCCCGGGATGCCGCCCCGGTGTGGCATCTCGCGCCCGCGCCGGGCGCCGTGTGTTGCGGACGGCAACGGCGAACGCCGTGAATGCCGGGGCGGGCATCGGTGCGGGATGCGCGTCGCGGGCGGCATGAATGCCGAACGGCGAACGGCGGGCGGCATGAATGGCGCCCCGGCATTGGTGTGGGATGCGAATCGCGGGCGGCATGAATGCCGCCCCGGCATCGGTGTGGGATGCGCGTCGCGGGCGGCATGAATGCCGCCCCTACGGTCCACGCACGGCGACGTGCGT
>JAJPIS010000091.1 GCA_021324635.1 Gemmatimonadota bacterium | reverse complement strand
GCCAGGTGGTCCCGCCGATCTCCCTGGGGATGGTCAGTGGCTCGTGCGCGCGCAGCGTCGCCGGCTCGATCGCCCGCTGCGCTTGCGTCGGCTGGTGACTCCGCGGGCCGGCGGGGACGTCGGCCTTGGTGACGACCCGGACCTTGGGCGGCGGCGGCTGGGTGCTGAATCGGAGGGCCGTTCCTCCAATGCGGAGCAGGTCGCCCTCGGCCAGCGGCCGCGGGCTGCTGCCGACGAGCGCGCCGTTCACCGTCGAGCCGCTGGCCCCCATCGACCGGAACACGAACCCGGCGCCGTCCGGCGCCACCATCACCTCGGCGTGGAACCGCGAGACCGATGGATCGCGGATCGGGACGTGATTGACCGGGTCGCGCCCGATGCGGACGGCATCGTCCGTCAGTGGATACGCCAGCATGCCGGCGATGTCGACGAGGTAGGCCGCCGCGGCCGGATGCGCCGGCACCTCGGCCGGCTGTGGCTCGAGTGCCTGGAGGTAGGCGAAGATCCCCGCCCCGGCGATGATCTCATCACCGTGGGCCAGCGGGTGGGGACCGGTCGCCACCGAGCCGTTGATCTCGACCTCGCGCAGCCGGTAGGGTGTGAGCACCGCCGAGCCTGCGGCATCGACGTGCACGGAGAAGTGGCGGGGGGCCAGATTGATCGTCTCCAGCCGCCAGTCCACTTCGCTTCCGCTCCCGACCAGCGTGTCACCCGCGGCAAGCTCACGCGTCACGCCGTCGTGCTCCAGATACGGCATATTATGCGACACCTATGGGATGCTTGACACGCGCCCCGCGGACCGGCGGGCGCGCGGCCGGCGCTGCGGCCGGCGCTGCGGCCGGCGCTGCGGCCGGCGCGACGACCCCCGATCGCCCGCGAGGCTGCGGGACGCCAGGCCCGCGCTCGGACCGCCCGCGCTCGGACCGCCCGTGCGGGGCAGCGACTCTCGCGCTCGCCATGGGCGCTCTCATCCTCGCGACCGCAGGCTGTAGCGCTTCGCACCCCGACGCCGGGACGGCGGAGGACACGACCTTCGCCGGCGCCGACACGACGGGCCAGCTCACCCCGGACACGACCGCCCGGGCCGCCGACAGCGGCGCGTCGGCCGACGCACCGGTCACCGCTGTGGCCACACCCGTCCTGTCTCCGGCGCCGGCCGCGCCCGTTCCTGCGCTGTCGCCAGCGGCCGACTCGATCGGCCAGTTCATGGTGTTCGACCCGACGATGCAGACCTGGTTCCTCGCCGCCAAGCGGGGGAAACGTCTGCTGGTCGACATCGGTCGCTTCGACAACGATCTCCGCACCAAGCGACAGGTCGCGGCGTATACAGAAGCGGTCAAGGCCCTCTCTCCCGTGCCGATCGGCACTCCCGTCCGGGTATACGACGCGTGGGGGGTCGAAGATGACACGGTCAGCGGGTTCGACCACTGGAACGGCCGGATCGTCGCCACGCTGCACCTGTCGCGGCAGCTCGACTCGCTGGTCCGGCGTGCCTCGGCCGTGTACGCCGCCGTGGAGCGGATCGACACGGCGCACACGGACGCCCCGCCCAATCCCGACACGGCGGCGGCCCCGGACAGCGCGCAGCGGCCCGCCGGCGCCTCCCCGACGTCCGGCGTCCGGCCGCCGCCCGCGGCCGCCGGCCCGGTCACCGTCTCATCGCCCGCGCCGCTCCGGCCCTCCGGGGAGGCTCACGCGACGGGCGCGGCGTCGTCCCCGGCCGACAGCGCTCGCCGGCCGGATTCCGCTGTCTGCCGCCGGGACAGCGTGCCGCCGCCGCTGCTGGCCCGGGCCGCTGTCGTACGCGATTCGATCGACGCCTGGCTCCGTACGCTGCCGCCGCCGCCCTACGACCGGCTGGTCACGTCGGAGCGATCGGTCGCGACCCAGGTCCTGGGCTGCTTCGGTGCCGGAAAGCGGATCGCGCTCGCGGTCGACCTCCGCGCCGGCGCCGACGAATGGATCCGCGAGCGCGCGGTCCTGATCGACACCCTCGGCAAGGTGTCGACCCTCAAGGTCTACGATTTCCGCTTCAAGGGCCACGACTTTCTGAGCGCGATCGACCCCAACGGCCGCCACATCGACGGGATCGCCGCGCGCGGCGTGACGCAGTCCGCCGGCGGGACCGTCATCCTGTCGCTCGAGCCCGGCAATCGCCTGACCCGCTGGGTGGCCGGCTTCGCCTGGGAAGACCGGTAACGCGTCAGAGGGCGGCGCGGGGCGGCCGGTCACCGGCCGCGCCGTTGCCCGCCGCGTCAGCGGCCGCACGGGGCCGCCGACCCCCCGAGGTGGCGCCGCATGGCGCCGGGTCCTCTCGTTAGTTTGCTGACTGACACGGGTGCCGGGCGGCACCACCGCCGCCGGCTGAGACCACACCGTTCGAACCTGATCCGGCTCGCACCGGCGTAGGGAGTCACGTCATGGACGCTCCAACCCAGATGGCGGCCGCGCGGCGCGGCGAGATCACTCCAGCGATGGCCTTCGTCGCCGACCGGGAGGGACTCGACCCGGCGCTCGTGCGTGACGAGATCGCCCGCGGCCGGCTCATCATCCCCGCCAACGTGCACCATCTCGCGGGCGCGCTCGAGCCGATGGCGATCGGGCAGGTCAGTCGCGTCAAGATCAACGCCAACATCGGAACCTCGGCGGTGACGTCGGACCTCGACGAGGAAGTCGGCAAGCTGCACATGGCGGTGAAGTACGGCGCCGACACCATCATGGACCTCTCGACCGGTCGCGACATCGACCGGGTGCGCGAGGCGATCATCGGCGCCTCGACGGTCCCCGTCGGCACGGTGCCGATCTATCAGGCGGTGCTCATGGGGAAGGAGCTCGAGGAGCTGACGGCCGACGACCTCCTCGACCTGATCGAGCACCAGGCGAGGCAGGGGGTGGACTACATGACCCTCCACGCCGGGATCCTGTTCGAGCACCTGCCGCTCGTGCACGGCCGTCTCACGGGGATCGTGAGCCGCGGCGGCTCGCTCCACGCCGTCTGGATGATGCACCACCGCCGGCAGAATCCGCTGTACGAGCGCTACGATGACGTGCTCGACATCCTCCGGCAGCATGACGTCACGATCTCGCTCGGGGACTCGCTGCGTCCCGGGTGCCTGCACGACGCGAGCGACCGCGCGCAGTTCGCCGAGCTCGACACGCTGGGCGAGCTCACGCGCCGGGCCTGGGCGCGCGACGTCCAGGTGATGGTCGAGGGGCCCGGGCACGTGCCGATGCAGCAGATCGAGATGAACGTGCGCCGGATGAAGGAGGTCTGCCACGAGGCGCCGTTCTACACCCTGGGCCCGCTCGTGGTCGACATTGCGCCCGGGTACGATCACATCTCGAGCGCCATCGGCGCCGCCATGATCGGGTGGCACGGGGCCGACATGCTGTGCTACGTCACGCCCAAGGAGCACCTCGGGCTCCCCAACGCCGAGGATGTGCGGCAGGGCGTGATCGCCTACAAGATCGCCGCCCACGCCGCCGACATCGCGCGCGGCCGTCCGGGCGCGCGGGACCGGGACGACGCGCTCTCGCGGGCGCGCTACGCGTTCGATTGGAACGAGCAGTTCCGCCTGGCGCTCGATCCCGAGCGGGCGCGCGAGTATCACGACGAGACGCTGCCGGCCGAGTACTTCAAGAGCGCCGAGTTCTGCGCGATGTGCGGCCCGAAATTCTGCTCGATGCACCACTCGCGGACGATCGACGAAGGGATCGCTCAGCTCGCCCGTGAGGCCGGACTGGTCTCGGCGCCGGAGGACACCCGCGAGCTCGCCGGCGCCGCCGGCGATTGATCCCGCCGCCGGCGGCGGAACGGCCCGCGTCCCGCGGCCACCAACGGAACGGGGTTGTTGGATGGCGCCAGGGCAATCGCGACGTGATGTCCCGTAGGGGCGGCATTCATGCCGCCCGCGACTCCCATGTCGCACCAATGCCTGGCCCGGCATGTCACGCCGTTCGCCGTGCCGTTCGGCATACACGGCACCCGGCGCGCGCGCGAAAATGCCACACCGGGGCCGGCGTCGCAGGCCGGCCGGCATCGGTGCGGGATGCGAATCGCGGGCGGCATGAATGCCGCCCCGGCATCGGTGTGGGATGCGCGTCGCGGGCGGCATGAATGCCGCCCCTACGGTCCACGCACGGCGACGTGCGT
>JAJPIS010000125.1 GCA_021324635.1 Gemmatimonadota bacterium | reverse complement strand
GGGGGGGGGGGGGGGGGGGGGGCGGGGGGGGGGGGGGGGGGGGGGGGGGGGGGGGGGGGGGGGGGGGGGGGGGGGGGGGGGGGGGGGGGGGGGGGGGGGGGGGGGGGAAGGGGCGGCGGGGAGTCGCCGGGCGGGTCGGTCGGTCGGCGGAGCCATGGCGGGCGCCGACCGCACTCCCAGTTGCTGACGGAAGGCCGTATAGGCGCTCAGCCGGTCGCGCTCGAGCGTCGTCAGCACACGATCGAACGCCGGCGCGCGGAGAGCGGCGAGGATCGCGTCGTGGTTCCGGAGCGTCTCCTCCCGGTCGGCCTCGCTCGAGAACGACCAGATCTCGAGCCGCATCACCTCGGCGCTCAGCTCCTCCAGCAGTCGGACCAGCCGCGCATTGTCGCACGGCTCCGAGAGCAGGCGGTGGAACTCCTGATTGCTCGTGATCGCCTCCCGGGCATCGCCTCGCTCGATCGCGCGCCGGATCCGACCGTTGACCTGATCGAGCCGGCGGATCCGCGCCGCATCGATGCGGGGGAGGGCGGACTCGCAGGCGAGCCGCTCGAGGGCGGCGAGGATCGGATAGAGCGCGACGAGATCACCGATCGGCTCGCCGGCGACCCGAAACCCGCGGCGGTGGAGCCGCTCGACGTAGCCGTCGCTCACCAGGCGCATGAGCGCTTCGCGAACGGGCGTTCGGCTGACGCCCATGGCGCCGCTCAGCTCTTCCTGGCGCAGGACGGACCCGGGGGCGAGATCCCCCCGGAGAATGCGGTCGCGGATCGCCGCATACACGACGTCGCTCACGCCGCGCGAGGCGACGATGGGCCAGGCCGCCGTCATCGGCGGTCGGCGCGTGTTGGCAACAGGCTGGTCATTGCGGATACAAAATCCGTTCGGGCGAGCGATTCCGCAAGCACCCCGCCGCCCCCCCTACGGTCGCGCACGTCCCCCACGGGCGGCATGAATGCCGCCCCTACCTTGCCCCGGCGGGGCGGGCGCCGTATGTTCGGTCCCACCATGTCGGATTCTGGATCCAAAAACGGAAGGCGGCCGGGACTCGCGGCGCTGGCACTCGCCGCCGCTTTGACCGGGGCCGCGGGGCACGCCGACCGGCGGGGCGGCGGCGGGGTGACGGTCGCCCCGGGAACGCCCGGGGCCGCCCCGGCCGCCCCGGCCGTCCGGGACACGGCCGGCGGCGGCCGCGTGTCGGCGCACGTCGATTCGCTGCTCCGGGCCGCCGAGCCCGCGATCACCGCCGAGGGGCTCCGGCGCGACGTCTCCGAGCTCGCGAGCGATGCCTACGGCGGCCGCGGGGCCGGCTACGCGGGCGAGCGCCAGGCCGCCGAGTACGTGGCGCGCGCGTTCGCGGCGCTCGGTCTCCAGCCGCTCGGCGACTCGACCCCGACCGGGCGATCGTACCTCCAGCGCTTCCCGTTCGCGCCGCCGCACCCGGTGCACCCCGGCGATGTCCTCGAGTCCGAGAACGTGCTGGCGGTCATCCCGGGCAGCGACCCGAGGCTCGCCCGCGAGGTCGTCGTCATCGGCGCGCACCACGATGGGCAGGGACGGATCGGCGAGGCCGACCCCGGACGCGCCATGCCGCCCGGCCAGGGACCGCTGCGGGACAGCATCTGGAACAGCGCCGACGACAACGCCTCGTCCGTGGGCGTCGTGCTGGCGATCGCGCGCGCGCTCACGCAGTCGGGGGTGCACCTCCGGCGCACGGTCGTGCTGGCGACGTTTGGTGGTGAGGAGCCGGGGCTGCTCGGCTCACTCCACTACGTCGCCGCGCCACCGCTCCCCTGGGCCCGGCACGTGGCGATGTTCACGATGGAGCAGATGGGGCGGCACCCCGAGACCGATCCGATCGCGATGGATGTGGGGACGAGTCCCGCCTGGCCGGCCCTGCTGGCCCGCGCGGGCGCCGCGACCGGTGTGCACGTGCACGTGCTCACCCGGGAGGTGATCCAGGACAGCGACCACTTCGGGTTCGCCATGCGCGGGCTCCCGGCGATCGTGTTCGGCGTCAATCGTGACGACGACATGCACCTGCCGTCCGACGAGTGGCAGAAGTTCGACTTTCCGGCCTACACTGCCCGCGCGCGCTTCGCCCTCGCGCTCCTGCTCCAGCTCACCGAGGATTCGGCTCCCCCGCCCCGTGGGTCGCGGCCGCTCTGTCGCAACGGGACGCGCATCGCGGACCTCGACTCGCGCTGCGCGTCGCCGTTCGATCCGGGGCTCGAGGCGGCGACACTCACCGATGCCGAGCGCGGCGTCGCACACCTCGACGCGGCACACGGTGGCATCAAGGTCCTGGCCGTCGTCGCCGGCCTCGGGGCCGACAGTGCCGGCTTGCGCCCCGGCGACATCGTGATCGCGGCCGACGGCAGCCCGCTCCCGCGGAGCGCCGGCACGCGGACGCTCCACCACATGCTCGACGCGACCCGCGGGCAGCCGATCGCGCTCACCGTGCTGCGGGGCACCGAGCGCCTCTCCCTGCGGTTGCGGACGGTGCCGCCCTCCCTGACCACGCGGGCCGACACGGCGTGGGATGTGACACGGACACGCGGCCGGACCCGCACGATCGACTTCACCACGAGCGAGGCGACGTTCGAGTCGGTCGACATCGCACCAGATGGACGGTGGGTCGTGTTCGACCTCCTGGGCCAGATCTACCGCGTGCCGGCCACCGGCGGCAGCGCCGAGTGCCTCACGCAGAGCAGCGGCGCCGCCCTCAACTACCACCCGCGCTACTCGCCCGACGGCTCGCGCATCGCCTTCGTGTCGGACCGCATCGGCGGCCAGGACAACCTGTGGGTCATGAACGCCGACGGATCCGACCCCCGTCCGGTCTTTCTCGACCGCGGATCCCGGATCCGACAGCCCGCCTGGATGCCCGACGGCCGGACGATCGTCGCCGTCCGGGTCTTTCCGACGGTGCTGGACTGGGAGCTCCACCGGACCACGATCGCGAGCTTCCCGGTGGACGTCGCGCCCGGCGCCGCCGGGCCGATCGCGAGCCGTGGCGCCGCCGGAGGCCCCCACATCCGCGCGCGATTGGACCGGGCACCGGCGACCGTGGCCGTGGGCAGGGCGCACGAGCTCCTCTCGTCCATGGAGTCTCAGTACTACTGGCCCGCGCCATCCCCCGACGGACGCTTTCTCTATTTCTACCGGTCGTCAATGCTGCGCGACGGCGACGGCGTGACGGAGGGGCAGGCCATTCAGCGGCTGGAGCTGGCCACCGGACGGGTGCGCAACCTCTCGCCGCCGTCCAGCCCACACCTCTACCGCGGCGCGGACGTCGTCGAGTTCGCGCCCGAGGTCTCCCCCGACGGACGGTGGCTGGCCTTCGGCCGGCGGCTCCCGGGCGGATCGATCGAGTATCGCGGGCACCCCTACAACGTGCGGACCGCGCTGTGGCTGCGGGACCTGCACACGGGCGCCGAACGGCTCGCCATGGACCCGATCGAGAGCGACGCGACGCAGGGGAATGCGGTGCGGCACATGAAGGTGATCCCCGGGTATCGGTGGGCGAAGGACGGGCGATCGCTCATCGTCCCGCAGGGCGGCAAGATCCGGCGGCTCTGGGTGGCGACGGGACGGGTCGAGACGATCCCGTTCACGGCGCGGGTCCACCGGGAGATCTCCGAGTCGGTCCGGTCCCGCGTGCGGCTCACCGACGATTCGGTGGAATCCCACTTCATCCGCTGGCCGGCCTCCTCGCCCGATGGCAAGCGCTTGGCCTTCGAGGCCCTCGGCCGGCTGTGGACGATGGACCTTCCCAACGGCACGCCGCACGCCGTCGCGGCACTCGCGGCCCCGCCGGTCGCCGACTCGCAGCGGCCGTTCGCGCTCGCCTCCGCGTGGTCCCCGGACGGGCGCGCGCTCGCGGTCGCCACCTGGGACGATGTCGCGCGCGGGGCGGTCTGGCGGATCGACACCGACGGCGGGGCCCCGCGCCGCCTGACGTCCGAGCCCGGCGAGTATCACTACCCGGTGTGGGCGGCGGACGGGCGCTCGATCCTCGTCACCCGGGGGACCGGTGCGACCGCGCGCGGCGAGCCCTGGAGCGCGAACCAGTGGTGGGAGCTCTCCCGTGTCCCGCGCGACGGCGGGCCGGCGGTGCCGCTCACGGAGATCGATCAGTTGACGCGCGCGAGCGTGACTCGCGACGGTGGCATCTATGTCGCCGAGCAGGTGCCGGAGCCGGATCTCCTCGCCCCCTCGCGGCACGGCGAGATCCCGCGGGAGGCGTGGCGCGTGCGGCGAGTCGACGGCGCATCGGATGGCCCGGCCCACGGCACCACGGGTGGCACCGACTCGCGCGCCGTCGTCACCCCCGGGGGCGACGTCGCGCTCTCGCCCGATGGCCGCTGGGTCGCCTTCACGCGGCACTTCGACCTCTATGTCGCGCCGCTCGGTGCCTCGCGCGCGCGGCGTCGGCACCTGCCCGCCGATACGACCCAGGCCGACACGATCAGGCTCGACGGCCCCGCCGTCCGGCGACTCACCCATCAGGGCGGCCTCTACCCGCACTGGCGGGACGCCCGCACGGTCGAGTACGTGAGCGGCAACCGCTACTACGTGACCGACGTGGTCTCCGGCCGGTCGGACACGCTCCGCATCCATGTTCGGGTGCCGCGGCCGACGCCCGGGGGATCGGTGGCACTCGTCGGTGCGCGACTCGTCACGCTCGATGCGCGGCGGGTGATCGAGCGCGGAACGATCGTCGTCCGTGGCAGCCGGATCGCCTGCGTCGGCGACGTCGCGAGCTGCGACACGACGGGAGTCGATCGCGTCATCGATGTGGCCGGCAAGACGATCATCCCGGGGCTCGTCGACATGCACGCCCACAACCTGCACGGCGTGGGTGGCGTGATCGAGCGCCACCGCGAGGAGTCGGCGCGCTATCTGACCTATGGCGTGACGACGGTCCTCGACCCGGCGACCGAGTCCGACCCGGCGTTCCCGATCGCCGAGCTGATCGAGGCAGGCGAGATCATCGGGCCGCGCACCTACAGCGCCGGCGACCCGGTCATCGGCTTCGGGCCGTCGAGCGACATCCACGGCTACCGCGACGCCCAGGACATCGTGCGGCGCCTCGTCGAGTGGGGGGCGGTCACGATCAAGGACTATCACCAACCGTCGCGCGTCGAGCGGCAGATGCTGGCCCAGGCGGCGCGAGAGGCCGGCGTGACGACCACCGCCGAGGGTGAAGACCTCTTTCGCGACCTCGCGTTCATCATCGACGGACATCCGGGATGGGAGCACAACCTCCCGTACTCCCCCCTCTATTCCGACGCGTCGCGCTTTTTCGGGCAGGCCGGGATCGAGTACTCGGCGACCCTGACGGTGAGCAGCCCGCAGCTTCGGGCCGAGGAGTACTGGCTCGTGCAGAGCGATCTGTGGCCGGACCCCCGGCAACGGCGGTTCGTGCCCTGGCGCGAGCTCGCGCTCGCGCGGTACGACGTGCGCCGACCGCTGGCCGAGTACGCGGTGCCGATGCTCGCCGAAGGGATGGCCGACATGCTGCACGCCGGCGCCCGGGGCGCGATCGGCGGGCACGGCGAGTGGCCGGGCATCGACGCCCTGTGGGATCTCTGGTCGGACGGGCTCGCGCTCTCGCCCATGGAAGCCCTCGAGGTCGGCACCTGTCAGGGCGCGTCGTACGTCGGACTCGACCACGATATCGGGTCGCTCGCCGTCGGCAAGATCGCGGACCTGGACGTGCTGGACGCCAATCCACTCGACGACATCCGGAACACGCGACAGGTCCGCGACGTGATGAAGGCCGGCCGGCTGTACGACGCCGCGACGCTGGACGAGATCTGGCCCGATCGGCGCCCCTACGGTCCCCGGCCCTGGGCCAACGATGACGCCCTCCGGTCGGACCGCCGCCCGGTCGACAGCTGGGATCATCAATGAGCGCGGCCACGCCGATGCCGGCGCCCGTCGACTCACGGTACTCTCACTCGGAGCGGTCATGACGACGATCGGATCGGCCCCCGGGGCCACGCTCGAGACCCTCGCGGCGGCGCTCGAGCGCGCGCACCGCGACCGGACACCCCGGTCGCGGGCCCTGTACGAGCGCGCCCTGCGAACCCTGCCGGGCGGGAGCACCCGCACGGCCACCTACTACTCGCCCTATCCCGCCTACATGGAGCGCGGCGCCGGGTGCCGGCTCACCGACGTCGACGGGAATGTCTACATCGACTGCCTCGGCAACTACACGTCCCTCGTGCACGGGCACGCGCGTGCCGAGCTGGTGGCGGCGCTCGCCTCCTGCGGCGCGCGGGGGACGGCGCATGGCGCGCCCGTCGAGGCGGAGATCGCGCTCGCCGAGGCGATCGTCCGCCGCCTGCCGTCGATCGAGCGGCTGCGCTTCACCAACTCGGGGACGGAAGCCGTCATGGGTGCCGTGCGCGCCGCGCGCGCGTACACGGGACGCCCCAAAGTGCTGAAGATGGAAGGTGGCTACCACGGGAGCTACGATGCCGCCGAGGTGAGCGTCGACCCGGGGGCCGCGCCGCCGACCTGGCCGGCCGGCCGGCCCGACGGCGCGGGGCTCTCCCCCGGGCTGACCGGCGAGGTGCTCATCGCCCCGTTCAACGACCTCCCGACCACGCGCGCGCTCGTGGAGCGGCATCGCCAGGAGCTGGCGGCCGTGATCGTCGAGCCCGTGATGGGAGCGGCGGGCGTGATCCCGGCCACCGAGTCGTTCCTGCGCGGGCTCCGTGCCGCGACTCGCGACGCGGGCGTGCTCCTCATCTTCGACGAAGTCGTGACCTTCCGGCTGGCGGTCGGGGGGGCGCAGGAGCTGTACGGCGTCGTGCCCGACCTGACGACGCTCGGCAAGGTCATCGGCGGCGGTCTGCCGATCGGGGCGTTCGGAGGGCGCGCCGCGATCATGGCCGCCTTCGATGCCCGGCACCCCGAGGCGATCTCGCACTCCGGCACGTTCAACGGCAACATGGGGACGATGACCGTCGGGCGCGTCGCGCTGGAGCTGCTGACCGGCCCGGAGATCGCGCGCATCAATGCTTTGGGCGATCGGCTGCGGGCCGGGATGCAGGCCGCCGCCGATGCCGTCGGACTGCCAGCCCGGGTCTCCGGCGTCGGCTCACTCGGTCACGTCCACCCATCGCGAGCCCGCGTCTCCGACTACCGATCGGCGAGCGCCGCCGCCTCACGTCGCATCTCGGCCCTCCTGCACCTCGGGCTTCTGACGCGCGGTGTCTTCATCGCGCCGCGCGGGATGCTCGCGCTGTCGACGGCGATGACGGACGCCGATGTCGATCTGGTGATCCACACCTTCCGCGAGGCCGCCGCGGCGGTCGCGGATGCCACCAATGCCGCGGATGTCACGCTTCACACCGGGGGCGAGCTGTCATGAGAACGGGCACGCAGCGCGGGACCACCGAGACGCGGTCAGGCTCCGGGCCGGAGACGGCGGGCGGGCCCGCGGGGATCGCACCCGCGGCATGGCTGACGGCGCTGACGGCTGTCGTCGCACTGACGATGCTCGCGCTGGGCTGCTCGTCGCGCTCCGGAGCGGGCGGCGGAGGGAACGCGGACGCCGGCGCGACAGCCGCCGCGGGCGGCGGCGCGGCGCACGTGTACGAGCTCCGTGGTGGCCGGTGGCTGACCGACGATGGCAGCCGGTTCGTCGACCGGACCGTCTGGGTGGCCGACAGCGTCTTCCGCCTGACCCGCCCGGCGCACATCGACTCGGTCGTCGATCTCGCGGGCGGATATGTCGTGCCGCCGTATGGCGAGTCGCACAACCACTGGCTCGAGCGCACGCTCGTGCCCACGTACGTCGAGCGGTATCTGCTCGATGGCGTCTTCTACGTGCGGGACCTGAGCAACTCTCCGCTCATTCGCCCGGCGGTCGACAGCCTCGTCAATCGGCCGACGTCGGTCGACTTCATCGCCGCCGGGCCGGGGTTCACCGGACCGGGTGGGCACCCGCTCGAGGTCATCGACCAGTTGGCGGCGATCGGAGCGATCGCCAAGCCGACCACGAGAGACGAGCAGGAGCAGTATGTCTTCGTGGTGCGGAACGCGGCCGACATCGCCCGCGTCTGGCCGAAGCTCATGGCCGATCACCCGGACCTGGTGAAGGTGTTCCTCTGCTACTCGGAGCAGTACGCGCGCCGGCGGGACGACGATCGCTATGGCGCGCGGCGCGGCATCGACCCGACGCTCGTGGCCGGGATCGTCCAGCGGGCGCACGCGGCCGGGTTGCACGTCTCGGCGCACATCGAGACCGCGGCCGACTTCCACAACGCGCTCCTCGCCGGCGTCGACGATATCGCGCACCTGCCCCTCTACCTCGACTCCGCCGGCGCGGCCACCTTCCGCATCGACCCCGCGGACGCTCGGCTCGCGGCCTCGCGCCACGTCCCCGTCTCCACGACCATCAACCAGACGGCACAACAGGGGCCCGACGACACCACGCGGGCGCGGCGGAGCGCGCGCGATGTCGTCCGCTCCAACCTTCGACTCCTCCGTGATGCCGGAGTGGAGCTGCTCGTCGGGAGCGATCAGTTCCGCCACAGCTCCGCCGACGAGGCGCGCGCCCTGGCGGCGACCGGCGTGTTCACCCCGGCCGCGCTCCTCCACATGTGGTCCCAGACGACACCCCAGTTCATCTTCCCGCATCGCCAGATCGGGCGGCTGGCCGACGGCGCGGAAGCGAGCCTGCTCGTCCTCACCGGCGACCCGACGCAGGACTTCGCCAACACGGAGCGGATCCGCCTGCGCATGAAGCAGGGTGTGTGGCTCACGCCGCGACCGACGGGCGGCGTCTTCCCGCCCCTTCCCGGATCATGAGATCGCCGGCGCGGCATCCGCTCGCGGCCAGGTGCACCGCATGACCACGCTACCCACCAGCTGGCGCTACGCCGACGCGTTCGAGTACCTCGAGCGCGTCGGCAAGATGCCGCCCGTGATCATCTGCTGCGCCGTCAATGGCGGCATCCAGGGCAAGGAGTCCAACCCGGCGCTCCCCGAAACGGTGGACGAGATCGCCGACTCCGTCGACGAGGCGTACCGCGCGGGGGCGAGCATGGTGCACATCCACGCCCGCGACCCGGCCCACCAGACACGGCCGGCGACGACCACCGATGTCTGGCTCGCGGTGAACACCGCGGTCCGCGCGCGGTGCCCCGATATCATCGTCAACGACACGACCGGCGGCGGCCCGGGGATGACGATGGAGGAACGCCTCCAGTGCCTCGCCGCCCGCCCGGACGTGGCATCGCTCAATCTCACGCCGGACATGAGCAAGTTCCGGCTCCGGGCCCGGCCGGCACCACTGCCCGACCCCCACCCCGAGGTGGTCTACGACGAGTGTGTCCCGTTCAGCTATCACCTGGTCTCGTCGTTCGCGCGGCGCATGAAGGCGCTCGGCGTCAAGCCGGAACTCGAGACCTACCACACGGGCGGCGGCTGGGTCATCCGCGATCTCATCGCCCAGCAGCTCATCGAGCCGCCCTACTGGATCCAGACCGTGATGGGGTACCAGACGAGCAGCCTGCCGACGGTCGACAACGTCCTCCAGCTCGTGCGCGAGCTGCCCGACGGCTCGCTCTGGCTCTGTAGCGGACTCGGTGTCCACCAGCTCCCGATGACGACGCTCGCGATGCTGCTCGGCGGCCACGTGCGCGTCGGACTCGAGGACAATGTCTACTACCGGCGCGGTGAGCTGGCGGCGAGCAACGCCCAGCTCGTGTCGCGCGCCGTGCGGCTGGCCCACGAGCTCGGCCGCGAGGTGGCGACGCCCCGGCAGGCTCGCGCGATGCTCGGGCTCCCGCCGGCGCCTGCCTCGAGCGCCTCGAGCGTCTCGAGCGCCTCGAGCGCCGCGATCGGGGCGGCCCGGGCGCCGGGAACGGCCGCCGGTCGATGACGACCGTCACCGGCTCGGCCCGCGGCGCCCCCGGCCGCCACGCGGCCGGCGCCCCGGGCGGCTCCCATCCGCCCCCCACGCAGGGGGAGCGGTTGGGGCACGAGCTCGGCTCGTTCCAGTTCTTCGCCCTCGCCTTCGGGGCCGTCGTCGGTGCGGGATGGGCCGTCGTCCTCGGCGACTGGCTCCGGCAGGCGGGCCCCGTCGGGGCCGCCATCGGCCTCAGTGCCGGTGGCGCCGTGGTCATCCTCATCGGCCTGTGCTACGGCGAGGTCGCGACGCTGCTCCCGGTCTCGGGGGGCGAGGTGGCGTACGCGTACGAGGTGTTCGGCGAGCGGACGTGCTTCCTCGTCGGGTGGCTGCTCGCGTTCACGTACGTCGCCGTGGCGGCGTTCGAGGCGATCTCGATCGGCTGGGTGCTGGCCGCGCTCGTCCCCGGGCTCGACGGGCCGACCGTCTATCGCATCCTCGGTGGCGACGTGCACGCCGGCGCCCTGGCCCTGGGGCTGGGCGGCATGGCGCTGCTCACGTTCCTGAACTATCGCGGCGCGCGGGCCGCGACACGACTCCAGGACTGGCTCGTGATCGCGGTGCTCGCGCTCGCCGGGCTCTTCATCGTGTCCGGGTTCGTGCGCGGGCATGCGTCGAACCTCGTGCCATACTTTCAGCGGAGCGCGACGGGCTCGATCTGGCCAGGGATGGTCGGCCTCTTCATGACGGCGTCGTTCTGGTTCGGGGGCTTCAACGTCGGAACGCAGGCGATGGAGGAGAAGACGGCCGGCGCGACGCTCCATCGTGTCGGGACGGCGATCGTTCTGTCGATCGTGGTCGGGATCGTCTTCAAGGCGCTGGTCATCATCTCGGCGTCGATGAGCATGCCATGGCCGGCACTCACCCGCGCGACGGTGCCGGTCGCCGCGGCCTTCGAGGCCGCGTTCGGGTCGGCGCTGCTGGCCAAGGTCGTGCTCGTGACGGCCCTGTTCGGGCTCCTGAGCACGTGGAACTCCGTCCTGCTCGCCAGCACGCGGATCCTCTACGCGCTCGGTCGTGCCGGGTTCATCGCGTCACGGTTCGGCACGGTCCATCCCCGACACCGCGTGCCGGCCTTCGCCATCGTCTTCGCCGGCGCGGCCGGCGCCCTGGGCACGTTGCTCGGCCGCACGGCGATCATCCCGATCGTCGACGCCGCGGCGACCTGCCTCACGATCGCCTACTTGCTCACCTGCCTCGCCCTGATCCGCCTCCGCACGCGGGTGCCGGACGCTCCCCGCCCCTTCCGCGCCCCGGGCGGCCGCGTCACCGCCTGGGTCGCCAGCGCCGGGGCGGCCGGCTCGTTCATCCTCTCACTCTACGAGCCCTGGACGGGCGCCGGCGGTGGCGTTCCGCTCGAGTGGCGCCTGCTCGGCGCCTGGCTCGGGCTCGGCCTCGTCTTCTGGGTCGCCGCTCGCGCCCACCGCCGCCGTATCCCCGAGGCGCTCCGCCGCCAGATCATCCTCGGCGAGGGCTGAGTCGCGGGTCAACCGGCCGGCTCCGTCCGACCATTCGCGCTCGGCGCCGGGCGCGGAAGCGCCTCACCTTTGCGCGATTGCCGGAGGTGAGATCATTGCACCAGCGGCGAGGCCGAAGCCGTCCTCGATTTATCTTCATGCATGTCGCGACCACTGGCGATCATTGGGGCGCCGTCGAGCGCGGGGGCGTTCGCGCCCGGACAGGAGCAGGCACCGGCGGCGCTGCGACGGGCGGGACTCATCGCCGGTCTGTGCGGCCTGGGGCGTGCCGCCCGCGATCGCGGCGACCTGCCACTGTATCGGTGGCGTCCCGACCGCGATCATCCGTCGGTCCAACACGCGGGGGTGGTGACCGACATCGCGCGGCACGTCGCGGATCGTGTGCGGGAGGCCGTCGCCGCCGGCGAGATGCCGATCGTCCTGGGTGGTGACTGCACGGTCGGGGTCGGGACGGTGGCCGGTCATCTCGATGGCCGGGGCGACCTCGGGCTCCTGTACTTCGACATGCACGCCGACCTCAATACGCCCGCGAGCGCGCCGCCCGGCGCGCTCGACTGGATGGGGATGGCACACCTGCTCGGGGTCCCCGACACGATCGACGGTCTCGCGCGCGTGGGCGCGCGGCATCCGATGCTCTTGCCCCAGGACGTGCATCTCTTTGCGCACCGCCACGATCAGGCCCGTCCGTGGGAGCTCGAATGCATCGAGCGCTATGCAATTGCTCGGACGCCGCTCGAGGCGGTCGCCCGCGATCCGTCGGGCACGGCCCGCCACGCGCTGGCGAGCCTCGGTGCGCGGCGCGAGCGCCTGCTCGTCCACTTCGACGTCGACGTCATCGACTTCACCGATGCGCCGCTATCGGAAAACACCGGGCGGAATATCGGACTCACGCTCGATCAGGCCATGGAGGCTCTGGGCGTCTTCCTGAACGACTCGCGCGTCCGCGCCCTCACGATCACGGAGCTCAACCCGGATCACGGCGAGCCCGACGACCTGACCCTCAAGCGGTTCGTCGCAGGACTGGTCGCCGCCTTCGGTCGCGACGGCCCTCCGTAGGGCAGCCGGTCACCCGCGGATCTCGGTGCCGTCGGCCGACACCACCCGGCCGGCGGCGTCGCGCTCGATCGACATGTGGGTGTTCGGGCGAGGGCGGCACCCATCACATCGACTTGACCCAGTCGCGGCGCACCCGGGTCGTGTCGCCCACGTAGACGAACTGGATGTCGCGCATGTACGCCTTGGCGACGCGCGCCACGTCGTCGGGCGACACGTGCCGGAGGCCGGCGAGCACGCCATCGGCCTTGCGGTAGTTCCCCTCGAGGAGCTGCGCGCGAGCCAGGGCAGCCGCCTGGGCGGCGTTCGTCTCCCGCTCCAGGAGCGCCTGGCCGGTCAATTCCTTGATGAACCTGTCGAGCGCATACCCCGGGAACCGTGCCGACTTGAGGAACTCGAGCTGCTGGCGCATGAGCGCCAGCACGAGCGACGGGGTGGCCGTGGTCGCGTACATCCCGCCGGAGGCGACCGCCCGGTCCTGGTACGGCGCGTAGGCCGCGTACGAGAGGCTCGTCCGCCCGCGGATCGCGCCGGCGAGCCCGCCGCTCAGGAGGAGCATCGCCACCCTGAACGCCGGATAGTCGGGACTCGAGACCGACGGGCCGGCGAAATACCCGAGGATGTAGTTCGTCGCCGTCACCCGCTGCACCAGTGACAGCGATGTCGGCCGCCGCGGCACGGGCGGTGGCGGGCTCCACGTGTACGAGCCGGCCGGCAGAGTGCCGAGCGTCGACGCGACGAGCCGCTCGAGGTGCGTACGCGAGACGTTGCCGACGACCACGAGCAGCATGCGCGAGGTCACGAACTGGTCGTGCACGTACTCGCGCACGTATCCGGCCGTGAGCCCGGCCAGCGCCGACTCGGTTCCGGACGGGTGGAGTGCATAGGGATGCCCGATGAAGGCGAGGCTGTCCGCCAGATCGTAGACCGCCGCCTCCGGCGTGAGCTGGCGGAGGCGTAGCTCGCCCATCATGCGGGCTCGCACCGGGCCGACGGCCGCCGAATCGAGCGTCGGGTGCACGATGCGGTCGGCGAACACCGACCACGTGGAGTCGAACTGGTCGCCGGTGCTCCGGAAGCCCACCATCGACCAGTCGGCCTCCGGGTCGACGACCCAGCGACTTCCCGTGTGCGCCCACGCACGTCGCGCCCGCGTGAGCGGGTAGCGCGCGGACCCGTACTCGCTGGCGCGCAGCGCGAGCTCCTCGACTCCGGCGTTGGCCGCCGACAACTGCTGCACGCCGCCGGCCAGGTAGAGGTCGAGGGCGATGACGTCGTCGTTCGGGGTCCACCGCTGGATCACGTGCACGCCGGAGACGACGTACTCGGTCGTCATGGTATCGGGCGCCACCACGGCGAACCGCCCGGCGCCCGCGGCCGCCGGGTGCCGACCGGGCGGGGCGGTCGTGAGGGCGAGCGCCGCGAGCGCGACGGGGCGCGGGCGCGCGTGCATCACATCCCCATGAAGGCGACGACCGACGGCTGGACGCGATCGCCGGAACCGGTTGGCACGAGCAGGCCAAGCGCGAATGGTTTGCGCACCAGATAGCGCCGGGCGAACGCCGCAAGCTGGACGCGGCTGACGTCCACCGTGCGGTCGGCATAGGTCCGGAAGTACGGAAGCCCGGCGCTCCCCCAGAACTCCGCGAGCTCGTGGGCGATCGCCGTCCGATGCTCCAGCATCAGCGCCGTCTCGACCCGCCGCGACTGCTGGGCGTCGTGCAGCTCGTCGTCCGTGAACGCCTCCGGCGCGTCGAGACGCTGGAGCGCGTCCCGGAGCGCCGCGAGTGCGTGCGGCAGGCTGTCGAGGCTCGTGTGCGCAGTGAGCACGATCGGCCCGACATTGGCGCGCGTCAGATAGGAGACCGTGCAGGACGTGAAGAGACCGCTGTCGACGAGCCGCGCCTGGAACGTCGATCCGGCATCGTCGAGGATCGTCGACAGCAGGTCGGCCGCGTACGACCCGTCCGGGTCGGTGGTCACACTCGGCCCCTGCCACTCGGCGAGCAGGAGGACATCGCCCAATCCCGTGCGCTGGTCGATGATGCCGACCGGGTGGGGGAGCGGCGCAATCGCGAGCGGCACGAACGACGCGAACGGGTCGGGCTGCCGCTTCCAGTGCCCGAACCGCTCGTCCGCCAACTTGAATGCCTGAGCGGCCGTGACGTCGCCGCTGACGATGACCAAGGAGTTGTTGGGAACGTAGTAGCGATGGAAGACGGCATCGAGCCGCTTGGCCGTCACACGCGTGAGCGCCTGCCCGTCGCCACCCGGATCTTTCCGGCCCCAGGCCGTCGTCCACAGCCGCTGCCCGACGGCGTTGTAGATGTGACGGATCGGATCCGATGCATCGCGGTCCAACTCGTCGAACACCACGTGCCGCTCCTGCGCCAGGTCGTCGTCGGTGAAGTCGGGGTCCCGCACCAGCTCGGCGAGCGCCCGCAGCCCGCCCTCCGTGCTCGCCGAGGGGAGCGTGATGTAATAGCGCACGGCTTCGTCGCCGGTCTCGCCGTTGTAGCTCGCCGCCTCGAGCTCCCCCATCGTCGCGCCCCACGACCGGCGCGGACCCGTGTAGCTCTTGAACAGCATGTGCTCGAAGAGATGCGGCACCCCTTCGTCGCCCGGCTCCTGCGTGAACGCGCCCGTCCGGACGGCCACTTCGACCGTCACGAGCGGGACGGCGTGATTCTCGATCGAGACGACCGCGAGCCCGTTGGCGAGGACCGTGTCGCGCACGACCCGCGCGATGCGCGACTCGAAGCTCCCGGGGGCGGGAGCCGGGCCGGGCTGGAGCTGCTGCGCCCCGGCGGCCGCGGCCGCGATCAGGATCGTCCACGCCGTGCGGGCGACGACGACGTGCGGGCGGACGGTGGACCGGTACCGGGTCGACATACCGGTCACCAGGGCGTCGGCGGGAATTTCTGCTGCATGAGGGCCCGCAGTTGATCGTGCGGGAGCGCGGCGAGGACACGGCCGTTGCGGCCGACCATCGTCTCGGCGCCGACGAGGGCGTTGATGATCGCCTCCTCGGTCGCCTCGATCGTCGCCAGGAAGAGCGGGTCCATCGCGTCGTTGTGCAGCATGTCGATGTGCGCCACAGGGCTCGCGTGGTCGCTGGTCCCGCCCGGGGTGCTGATCCCGATATCGTCAGCCAGTGGATTGGCGGTCGAGAAGGAGACGAAGATGTCCCCCGACCCGTCCCCCGAGGTGCCACCCACCCGGCCCAGCCCGAGGGTCGCGCGCTTGCAGAGGCGGTCGAGCTGGCGGGAGACGAGCGGCGCGTTGGTCGCGACCACGATGATGATCGACCCGACGTCGCGCTCCGGATCGGTCGGGAAGCCCTGGCCGACGGGGGTCGGCGGCGCGGTCACCAACTGTCCGACCGGGACGCCCGCGATCCGGAGCTGGCTCCGCGAGCCGGTGTTGCACTGGACGAGCACGCCGACGATGTATCCCCCCTGGGCCGAGGGGAGAACCCGCGATGCCGTCCCGGTACCGCCCTTGAAGCCGAAGCAGCGCATCCCCGTGCCGCCGCCCACATTGCCTTCGGCCACCGCCCCGCCGGCCGCGGCGTCGAGCGCGTGAAACACGTCGTCCGGATGGACGTGAAAGCCGTTGACGTCGTTCATGCCGCCGTCGTACGTCTCGGCCACGACCGGCAGCGACCACGGGTACTCGGCGATTCCCCTGGGCTCCTGCTCCGCCTGATGCGCCAGCTCCCAGGCGATCACGGCGTCGCGGACGACCCCGACGCTGTGCGTGTTGGTGATCATCACCGGCCCTTCGAGGAAGCCACCCTCCTGAAGCCACTCGCTGCCCGTCATCTCGCCGTTGCCGTTCTGCGAGAAGAACCCCGCGAACACCGGGTCCTTCGAGCCCTTGCCGCGCGGGAGGATGGCGGTGACGCCGGTTCGGACGGGGCCCTGCCCCACCACGAGCGGACCCTTGCCGTCACCCGAGATGAGGGTGGTGTAGCCGACGGCGACCCCTGGCACGTCCGTGATCGCGTTGTGGGGGCCGGGCGTGCCCTCGAACGGCACCCCCAGGTCGCGCGCGCGGACGGTCGCCCCCTGGAGTCGCGCCGGCGGCGGCGCGGCGCTCCCCCGTGCCCCGGCGATCAGCGCGGCCCGTGAACCTCCGGCCGCGAGTACCTGCACCAACAGCGACAGCACCATCCCGGCGTGCATCCCGGCCCTCCCTGATGATCGGCCGGTACAATCTGCCGCCCGTGGGCGGCCGCCGTCAAAAACTCACGCCGAACGTGAACGGGGCATACGACGTATGACCCGCCCCCGTGTTGGGGATGTAGTGATATCGCCACTCGCCGAAGACGCCGAGCGCGCCGAGGCCGGCCTTGACCCCGACGCCGGCGTTGACGCCGAGTCCATTGCTCGGTGTGTCGATGCCGTTCCGTCTCGGGATCAGGTGGTAGTAGCCGGTGCCGGCCACCACGTACGGCTGGAGGACAGCCGTGGGGATGAAGTACACGACATTCGCCGTTCCGCTCAGGACCCGGAACCGGTACAGCCCCGCCGGGGAGGCCCACTGGTCGAACTGACCATCGACCCGGAAGGCGAGGGGGATGAAGGGCAAGTCGAACCCGATGCCGACGAGCGCGTTGTACCCGAGGCTCCCCACGTGGGCGGCGTTGGGAATCTGGTTGCCCGCCACTCCGCCGCCGCCGACGAGCAGCGCCGCCTGCGCGGCGGCGGGACACGCGCCTGGGCCGAACGCCCCGGCCGCCGCGATCGCAGCGACCAGCCCTCCGACGAGCGTCCTGCTCACGTAGCGCCGTGTCATGGTTCGCTCCCTCGTGCCGTGCGCAGTCCCGTTGTCGCGCGTGGTGTCCGGCCCGGTGACGTCGCCCTCATGCGCCGCCCCTACGGTGTGCCGAGCCGGATGGCCCGGACGGCTGACGACACCGGTACACCGGGTGGCAGGAGGGGGTCCGCCTGAGGCTCGTCCAGCACGAGCCGGATCGGCACGACACCCGCCCAGCAGGGAAGCGCGTAGTCGGCCTCCTCATCGCGGGGTGGCCCGGTCCGGACCTTGGCCGACACCTCGGCGAGCCGCATGCGCATGACGAACGTCGCCTTGAGCTCCTGCTCCGTCGGCGGCCGCGTCTCTGCCGTGCGCCCCGGGGCGACGCGGTCGGTGAAGGCCGCCAGCACGCGCCGCTTCTCCTCCGCATCCTGCACCGGCTCGGCGCGCCCGAACGCCATCACCGATCGGTAGTTCATCGAGTTGTCGAACCAGGAGCGCGCCAACACGATCCCATCGACATGCGTGACCGTGACGCAGACCGGTACGCCCTCGCCGACCGTGCGCAGCATGCGACTGGCGGCCGAGCCATGCCAGTACAACAGGTCCCCCTCGCGCCAGTAGGCCGTCGGCGTGACGAACGGTTGGCCCTCGATCACGTACCCGACGTGGCAGATGAGCCCCGCATCGAGGATGCTATACACGACCTCGCGGTCGTACGCGCCGCGATCCGGATACCGCTTGACCTTGGTGCGGGGCGTCGGACCGAAAGCGGCGGGCGTGTCAGGGGGTGCGTCCATGCGAGTCCGGGACGGAAGGCGAGAGATCTGGGTCCCTACATTCTAAACAGGTAGCTGAACTTCACGAAGAAGCTGTCCGACGTCCGCCGGAGCGTCAGGAAGTGGAAGGAGACCGGCTCGGTGAGATTGTTGCCGTAGCCGACGAACGCCACCGTGCCGGGGACCGGCTGATAGGCGAAGAGCCCCTGGACGCCGAACTGGTTGGTCGTGAACGCCGTCGCACGCGTGTAGGTGCCCGTCGAGGGGTCCCGGTAAAAGATCGGGAGATTGGTCCGTGAGTCGTCGCGCAGGTTGTCCTGATGCGTCGCCTCGTACTGCCCGACGAGCCGGAAGAAGATCGGACGCGACAGCTGGTACTCGGCGACCAGCCGCGGGATGAGCTGCCGCTCGACCAGCGAGCCGTCACTGTGGCGGTGGTAGAAGTTCCCGCTGTAGGTCGCGTTCAACCGCACCTTCTCGGTGGGCCGCCAGTTGATCGTGATGGCCGTATTGCCGATGTCGGCCGACGCCCACTCGAAGAAGTTCTCGTCGCGGCCCGAGATGTAGAGGATCGAGGCCGACAGGGTCGAGAATTGCGGCGTCGTCAGGACGAAGACATAGTCGGTGTTGGGGATGATCGCCTGGCCGACGAACGGCGTGAACGTCGTGCCGTGCGCCGTGATGTGGCCCAGCGCGTAGTTGGCGTAGAGAGACGGATCGTAGCCGTAGGTCTCGGCGTAGACGGCGCCGCCAAGCTGCCACCCGCCATGAAGGGTCACCGTGCCCGTGAGATGGTAGCGCCGGTCCTCGGGCGCCTCGGCGGCCGTCAGATGCCGGTACACCCAGGTGTGGATGAGGGCGACGTCGGCGGTGAAGGTCTCGACGAAGGCGTTGGGCGGCCCGTAGAGCGTGACGTGGTGGTCGAGGTTCAGATTCGCGATCCCGGCCCGGGAGATGAACCCGCTCCCGGCGACGAACTCGGGGTCGATCCCGGTGGCGTTGTAGTCGACGCCGAAGGTGTGTCCCGCCCGGACGAA
This sequence comes from Gemmatimonadota bacterium, assembly GCA_021324635.1. Lineage (GTDB taxonomy): Bacteria > Gemmatimonadota > Gemmatimonadetes > Gemmatimonadales > Gemmatimonadaceae > Palsa-1248. The sequence goes on along the minus strand of JAJPIS010000125.1, from coordinate 14,685 downwards.
GTGCGCCTCCCAGAAGGGCCCGGCGCCCTGGACGCCGCGCGTCGCGATGCCGTTCGTGCCAGGGCCGGCGAGGCGCGTGCTGCTGCCGACCGCCTGAAGCGCGAGCGAGTAGATGTTGGCGAACGTGAAGCGCGCATCGACGCCGCCCACGCGGTTGAACGTGCCCGACGCCTCGCGGTCGGTGGCCACGACTCCGACCTGCGACCCCTGCCCGACGTCGCGCAGCAGGCGGACGATGTTGAAGATCGGGTGCCCGCCGCCGCCCAGCGCCGGGGACCCCTCATCGTCCTGGGCCGCCATGTAGGCGACCGTCATGTCGGAGAGCTTGCCGGTCAGCTTCGTCGCCACGAGGGGCGAGATGATCTGCCGGGTGTAGATGATGTTGTTCGGGACGTTGAATTGCTCCAATCCGTCCAGGAAAAACGGCCGCTTCTCGGGATACTGGATCGAGTTTCGGGGATCGAACTGCACTTGCGTCGCGTCGGTCTCCACCTCGGCGAAGTCCGGCCGGTACGTCCCGTTGAGCAGCAGATTGTTCGTGATCCCCCAACGGACGTTGCCACCGAGCTGCGGACGCTCGACCCCGTAGTGCCAGCCCGGCGTCTGGCCGACGGCCGGTCCGCCGAGGGCCTTCTGGGTCGCGAACGGGTTGAGGTCGAGCACGAGTCCGCGCGAGAGCCCCGTGAGCCCGGCCAGCGTACCGGACTGCCCGAGGAAGGTCGACGCGGCAAGCCGCGTCGGTGCCCACGCGTCCTCGTGCCCCGAGTGCTGGACTTTGCGGATGATGTTGAGCCCCCAGTCCTGCGGATCCTTCGCCTGGTACTTGACGCTCCGGAACGGGATCCGGACCTCGACCTCGTACCCCCACGGCGTGAGGTGCCCCCTGGACTCGTACACGAAATCGGGACTTCGATCCGTCGGTGGACGCTGGTCGTGCGTCGCGACGCCGAACTGTTGGCCGGTGGCCGCCCCCTCGGTGATCGTCCCGTCCTCCTGGATGCCGAACGGGTTGACGGCAAAGACCAGTCCCTGCCGTCCGTGCAGGAACGGCGTCAGGATGAGCTGCACGTTGTCGTCGCCGTCGATCTGGTCGCGGTTGGCGAGGGTCGCGTGCACGGTGCCGTGCCCCTCGAACGCGCGGATGCCGAAGTAGATCGCTTGCGGTGAATACCAGACGAGGACATCCGTCGAGTCTTCGGCCGGCGCGCCATCGACGGGAGTGTACTCCGAGAACCCGGTGAGCCGCGCGGCGCGCTGCCACGCGGGGGCGTCGAGCGTCCCATCGACCGGCACGTCGGCCGTCAGGCGCGGAACGCGGACCATCGTCTGGTGCTCGCGCCCGCTGTAGATCCCACCCTCCGTGCTCCGGGTCGCCGACGGCTCGGGGGGCGGCGGGGGCGCGGGAACGGGAGCGGCCGTCGCCGGCGTCCCGGCGTGGACGCTATCGGTCCCGCCGGTTCCCTGTCCGGGCGCGGCCGGAGTCTGCGCGGCGGCACTCGTCGCCATGTTCACCGCGGCGAGCGCGGCCGCCAGCGCGGCCAGCACCAGGAGGCGCGGCATGCGCGCGACGCGCGCGGGAGGCGGGATGCGGACAGCGGGCCGCGGAGGGAGACCGATCATTGCATCCGCACGAGGTAACTGAACTTGACGAAGAAGCTGTCCGACGTCCGGCGGAGGGTGAGCAGGCGGAAGGGGTCCGCTTCCGTGAGGTTGTTGCCGTAGCCGACGAACGCCACCGTGCCGGGGATCGGTTGGTAGGCGAAGAGCGCCTGGGCCTGAAACTGGTTGCTCGCGAAGCGGGTCGCGCGCGCGTACGCGCCCGTCACCGGGTCGCGGATGAAGATCGGCAGATCGGTCCGCGAGGCGTCGCGCAGGTTGTCCCGGTAGGTCGCGTCGTACTGGCCGACGATGCGGACGAAGATGGGGCGCGAGAGCTGATACTCGACGTCGAGGCGGGGGATCCGCGTGTTGGCGACCAGGGAGTGGTCGCTCCGCCGGTGGTAGAACTGCGCGTTGTAGGTCAACTGCGAGCGGAGGCGGGGCGTGGGGCGCCAGTCCAGCGTGATGGACGTGTTGCTGATGTCGGCCGAGGCCCACTCGAAGAAGTTCTCGTCGCGGCAGGTGACGTAGTTGACCCGGAAGTCGAACTTCGCGAACTGCGGCGATTGGAGCGTGACCAGACAGTCGGTGTTGGGGATCGTCGACGTCCCGACATAATGGGTGAACGTCGTGTCGTGACCGGTGATGTGGCCGAGGTAGTAGTTGGCGTAGAGCGACGGGTCGTAGCCGAAGTGCTCGAGAAAGATGCCGCCCGTCAGCGTCCACCCGCCAAAGAGCGTCGCCACGCCGGTGAAATGGTACTTCCGGTCCTCGGTCGCGCCGGCGTTGGTGAAGTCGCGGTAGCGCCAGATGTTGACGAACAGAAAGTCGGCGTTGAACGCCTGGAGGAACGATCCCGACGGGAGATAGAACGTGTAGCGGTGATCGACGTTCAGGTTGACGACACCCGCGCGGCCGATGAACCCGGCGTCCGGCTGGTACTCGGGATCGATGCCCTGGAGGTCGTAGAACATCCCGAACGTCCGCCCGCCCCGAATGAAGCGCGCCTCCCAGAGCGGGCCGGCGCCCGTCCGCTTCCCGGGGGTCGGGCTGCCGAGCAGCACCGGGGCCGGAGCGCGGGTCTCGCTGGCGACGCCCTGAAGGCCGAACGAGTAGATGCGGTCCCACGTGAACCGCGCGTCGATCCCGCCGACCCGGTTGTACGACCCGCCCGCCTCCTTGTCGGTCGCCACGGCGCCGATCTGCGAGGCCTCGCCGATGTCGTGCTGGACACGGAGGATGGTGAACATCGGATGGCCAAGGCCGCCGGCGCGCGGCGATCCTTCGTCATCGAGCGCGCCGAGATACGCGACGTTGAGATTGGAGACCTTTCCGGTCAGCTTGGTCGCTTCGATCGGCGCGAGGATCTGCCGGGTGTAGATGACGTTGTTGGGGACGTTGAATTGCTCGATGCCGTCGAGAAAGAAGGGGCGTTTCTCCGGATACTGGATCGCCTGGCGCGGATCGTAGCGCAGTTGCGTCGCGTCCGACTCGACCTCGGCGAAGTCGGGACGGAACGTCCCGTCCAGGATGAGGTTGTTGGTGATGCCCCACCGGACATTGCCCCCGGCCTGCGGGCGCTCGACCCCGTAGTGCCACCCGGCCGGCTGTCCGACCGCCGGGCCACCGATCGCCCGCTGCGTGATGATGGGGTTGAGGTCGACGGCGCGACCCCGCTCCAACCCGGTGAGGCCAGTGAGGACGCCCGACTGCGCGAGAAACGAGACCGCGGCGAGCCGCGTCGGCACCCAGGTGTCCAACTCGCCGGCGTGCTGGACGCTGCGGACGATGTTGAGCCCCCAGTCCTGCGGATCCTTCGCCTGGTACTTGATGCTCCGGAACGGGATCCGGACCTCGACCTCGTACCCCCACGGGGTGAGATGCCCCCGGGACTCGTACACGAAATCGGCGCTCAGGTCGAGCGGCGGGGGTCCGGTCTGGCTCGTCGCGCCGAACCCCGAGTTCGTCACGCCCTCGGTGATCGTCCCATCCTCCTGGATCCCGAGCGGGTTGACGCCGAAGACGAACGCGTGTCGGCCGCGCACGAAGGGGGTGAGGACGAGCATGATGTTGTCATCGGCGTCGATCTTGTCCCGGTTCGCGAGGGTCGCGTGCACCGGGCCGTGCGCCTCGAACGCTTGGATACCGAAATAGATCGCGCGCGGCGAATACCAGACGAGGACGCGGGTCGAGTCCCGCGCCGGCACGCCGTCGATGGGCTGGTACTCGGAGAAGCCGGTCAGGGCCGCAGCTCGACGCCAGGCCGGCGCCCGAAGGTCTCCGTCGACCGGGATGTCGGCCTCCATCCGGGGGATCCGCACGTCGACCCGATTGTCCCGGCCGGCGTAGGTCGCGGCCCCCGCCACGGCCGGCGCCGAATCGGTGGCCGCGGAATCGCGAACGGGGGCAGGGGCCTGGGCAGATGCAACGCCGGCCGCGCCCAGGACCAGAAGCGCGAGAACGGTGGGGTACGGAGGACGCAGTGGCGAGCTCGGGGTGGGATGGCGCACGCGCTATGGTAACCGATCGTCGAGGGACGTACCACGTCGGACACGCGGGCGGCCCGGAAGGTGCGCTGCCCTGGCTCGGCCTCGACAATGCCCCCTCGGATTGCATACCATTCGCGTCGCGACGCCGCCGATCCCCGGGCTCGGCCGCCGCGCGCGCATCATTCGTGCAAGTGGGCGGGGGCATCGTGACCAGTGTTCCCCTGGCGTCGACCCGTGACCTCGCGGGGCGGCGCCACCCTCACCGCGTGCCGACTTCACGCCGAACAGGAGCAAGCACACATGAAATCGAGCGTCTCGATGGCTCTCGTCCTCGCCGCGGGCGCACTCGCGCTGGCTCGTCCCGCGGTCGCCCAACAACCCGCGGCCTCGAGCGCGCACCTCGCCCCGGGACAGTGGGCGGTCGATGGGTCAGTGGGATTCGCCGTACCGGTCGGCAACTTCGGCAACGGGTTGAATACGGGTATCGATCTCATGGGCGCGGTGGAATACCACCCGGTCGGCACGGGGCCGTTCTACTTCCGCGGTGAGGTCGGCTGGACGCACTTCGGCGCGAGCGGCGGCGGCGGCCACGCCACGATCCTCCGCTTCGATGCCGACGGCCTGTATGATTTCCCGCTCTCCGGAACGCCGCTCAATGTCTACGCCCTCGCGGGGCTCGGGCTCTACCACGTCTCGGTCACGGCCGACATCTGCGGCTTCGACGCCTTCGGGAACCCCGTGACCTGCGGCTCCGGCAGCACCGGACTCGGAATCAATTTCGGTGGCGGCGTCCGCTACCCGATCAGCACGCTCCAGGTCTTCTTCGAGCTGCGGTACCAACTGCCGCTCACCGCCCCCGGAAGCCTGAGCAACGCCCCCTTCTTCCCCTTCCAATTCGGCGTCCGCTACCCGCTCGGCTGACAGCCGCCGACGCTCGGCTGACGCACCGCCCGCCGAGCACACGATGTCCGTGGGGCACATCGTGCTGCTCGGCGACTCGGTGTTCGACAACCAGAGCTATGTCCCGCCCGGACGCGCCACCCGAGACGCGCTCCAGGCGCGGCTTCCCGACGGCTGGCGCGTCACGCTCCTTGCGCAGGATGGGAGCACGATCGACGAAGTCACGCGCCAGTTGCTGGAGGTGCCCCCCGATGCCACCCAGCTCGTCGTGAGCACCGGGGGGAACGATGCGCTCAGCGAGGGCGGGCTGCTCTCCGAGCGGGTCGGATCGGTGGGTGAGGCGCTCTGGAAGCTCGCGCAGATCGCCGAGCGCTTCGAGCGTCGCTATCGCGCGATGGTCCGGCGGCTGAGGGCGCGACGGCTCCCGACGACGGTGTGCACGATCTACCAGGGCAACTTCGATCCCTCGCTCCAGTCGATCACCGGGGTCGCGCTCGCCGTCTTCAACGATGCCATCATCCGTGCGGCCTGGGCGGCCCGGCTGCCGATCCTCGACCTGCGGGTCGTGTGCTCCGATCCCGAGGATTACACGAACCAGATCGAGCCCTCGGCCAGGGGGAGCGCCAGGCTCGCCGACGCGATCGCCGATGTCGTCCTCCAACCCGGTAGCCGAGACCCCCCTCAGCCGTTCAGGTGACCCGCACGAATGGTGAGCGGCCAGCGCACCAGGTGCCGCTCGGCGGGATCGTGCCAGCTCCGCGCCAGCTCCAGCTCGAATGGGGTCACCGGATCGGTGCCGTGGATCGATAGGTAGCGCGCGCGGGCCGACCAGGAGCGGAGATACTGGGCCAGCTCGTGCAGCGACCAGTGTCGTTCGATCACCATCGCCGGCGCGGGCCGCTCGGCGAATGGAAAGGGGAGGCGCCGGTACCCCTCACCGACCGCGCGGCGGTTGGTCGGCCAGTAGGGGCCGAGGGTGCCGGTGTTGAAGCGGTGGAGGCACGCGTCGAGCGCCGGATCGTCCACGATCGTGGGGTCCCCATACGACCAGGCGGCGAGGGCGCCGTCCGGGCGCAGCACACGGCGGACCTCGGCGTAGAATCGATCGAGGTCGAACCAGTGGAGCGCCTGGGCAACCGTCACCACGTCGACCGTGCTCGGGGCGATGCCGCTGGCGTCGGCCGGCGCCACCCGGTACTCCACACCCGGCGCGGGCCGGGCATGGGCGATCTGGGCGGCGCTCGCGTCGGTCGCGATCACCCGGCCAAACCGCGTGGCCAGCGCAACGGCCGCCTGCCCGCTCCCCGTCCCGCAGTCCCAGGCCAGGTCACGACGATCGACCAGGCCGGCCACGTAGTCGAACAGGGCCGCCGGATAGTCCGGCCGAGCCTCGGCGTAGGTCGACGCCAGCCCGGAAAAGCAGTCCGCGAACGGGCTGGGCGCGCCGTCGCGCGCCGTCACCCCGGGAACCGCGGGAACGTGCCACTCGGCGCGTAGGTGAGATCGCGCGTCGCTTCCTCGAACGCCCGGAGTCGGGCCAGGAGCAGCTCGTACAACTCCTGGGCATCGTCGCCCAGGTCGCGGTCGTGATCCTCGCGCACGCGGTCCCGGATCGATTCGGCGAGGAAGCACAGGTGACGGAGCGAGTCCGCCGGCACCACCGACCCCGGCGTTCGGCGCCCGGGCAGGCGAACGACCGCCATGTTCCGGTCCTGGCTGAAGACCTCGAGCTCCAGCATCTCCATGGATCCCCCCCTGCCAAGCGGCAAGCGCGTCCGAGTCCCGACGCGCGGCACAGGTGCTCCGGCGCCATTCGCTGACCAGCGCCACAGCCGTGCCATGCGGCCGCCGGATTCGCGCCCGTCGGCCAGCCGCGCGGCCGCTCCGGACCGCCGCGCACTCGTAAAGTAAGGGGGGTCGCCGCGCGCGCGTGCCTGCCGCGGCCCGGCGATGGCCGCCGTCCGCCGGAGCCGAGCCGAACCGGCGGGAAGGCGGGCCCGCCGGCGTACGCCGGCGGGCCCCGCTCAGGTTATTGCTTGTCGTGCGCCGAGGCGCTGATCTGGATGCGACGCGGAACGGCGCTGGGTGCCTTGGGGACGGTCACCGTCAGCACGCCCTGATGGAACTTCGCGGCGATGTGGTCCCCGTCGACATGCTCCGGGAGCCGAATCGACCGGGTGAACGGACCCCACAGCCGCTCGGCGCTATAGACGCGGAGATCGTCGCGCACCGTCGACTCGCCGGACCCCGTGTCGGAATCCTGAGAGAAGGGCATGCCGCGGGTACCGGAGATCGTCAGCGTGTTGCGCTCGAAGTTGAGCTCGACCTGGTCGGCGCTGACACCCGGCAGGTCGCACTCGATCACGAAGGCCTTGCTCGTCTCATACGTATCGACGGCCGGATACCAGAGCCCGCGGCTCGTGCCAGTCCAGCCGGAGCCCGTCGTCCCCTCCGGCACGCCGGCGACTTCGTCCAACGCACGGCTGAGGGTCATCACCCGGTCGAGAATGGGAGCGAACGTCGTCATAGCAACACCTCCTCAACGAAATGGGACAAGGACATGCCGCCACGATGGCGGTGAGCATCTGTCACTCACGCTGCCGCCCCGCCGCTGGACCGCACACCGGCCCGGAGCATGGGCGGCAGCGGCGGACACTCCTGGCATCCGGCGTACCGGGGAAATTTGCCAATCTGACACACCGACCCGCCCTGGGCCTGCCCGGGTGGCCCGCGGCGGCCGCCGGGCGGGCCACGATGACATTATGGGTGGCGTTCATGCCGCATCCGTGCATGCATCCCGCACCCGATGCCGGGGCCGGAACGGCCCGCGTCCCGCGGCCACCCGTAGGGGCGGCATTCATGCCGCCCGCGATTCGCATCCCACACGGATGCCTGGCCCGGCATTCCGCGTGCACCGCGTCCCGCGGCCACCAAAGGAACGATTTTTTTGATGGTACCAGGGGGCAATCGCTTCGCGATTGCCCCCTGGTACCGGGAACGACAACGGCGGGGCGGTACCGTGGTGGCGCACCGTAGGGGCGGCATTCATGCCGCCCGCGATTCGCATCCCACACCGATGCCTGACCCGGCATTCATGCCGCCCGCGACCCGCGCCCCACACGGATGCCTGCCCCGGCATTCCGCGCGACCCGCATCCCGCACCAATGCCGGGGCGGGCGTTCATGGCGCCCGGTGACCGCATCTGCACGAATGCCTGGCCCGGCCTTCATGCCGCCCCTGCCCGCACCCTGGACGGATGTCTGGCTGAGGTTGCGTGGGCGGTCCTACTCGCCCCAGACGGCGAGCTCGTTCCCGCTCGGATCGGCGAAGTGGAATCGGCGGCCGCCGGGGAACGCGAAGATCGGTTTGACGATTCGGCCGCCGGCCTTGCGCACCCGGGCTTCGGCGGCGGCGAGGTCGACGGCGTAGATGACGATCAGTGCACCCTGCCCGACCGTCGCGTCCGTGCGGAACCCGCCCGTGAGGCGCCCATCCTCGAAGCTGGTGTAGTCGGGCCCGTAGTCCGTGAACTTCCAACCGAACGCGTCGGCGTAGAACCGCTTGGTCGCGGCGATGTCGGTGGCGGCCATCTCGATGTAGTCGATGCGCCGATCGTTGGCGGCGTTCGGGGCGGCGGCGTCGGTGTTGGTCATGGGAGTGGGTATGGGAGGGTTCGTCCTACCGCTTCCGCGCCATCATGATCCCGTCGCCGACCGTCAGGAGCACGGCCTCGACTCGCGGGTCATCGCGGATCTTCCGATCGATCTGTCGGATGGCATCCGTGTCGGCGTCATGGACGTCGGGATCGGCCACGGCCCCATCCTGAAGCGCGTTGTCGAGGAGGATGACGCCGCCGGGGCGGACGAGCACGAGGCAGTGCTCGTAGTACGCATCGGACCCCGTCTTGTCGGCGTCGATGAACGCGAAGTCGAACGTGCCGGCGGCACCCTCGCGCCGGAGCGCGCCGAGCGTATCGAGCGCCGGCGCGAGTCGCAGGTCGATGCGGTCGGCCACCCCGGCGCGGGCCCAGTAGCGGCGCGCGATGCGCGTCCACTCCTCGCTCACATCGCAGGCGATGAGGCGCCCATCCGGCGGCAACGCCGCCGCCACGACGAGCGCGCTATAGCCGGTGAAGGTCCCGATCTCGAGGCACCGCCGCGCGCCGATGAGCCGCACGAGCATGGCCATGAACGCACCCTGGTCGGCGCCGATCTGCATCCGCGCGCGCGGGAGTGTCGCGGTCTCTTCACGCAGAGCGGCCAGGATGGGCGGCTCGTGCACCATCTCCTCGGAGGCGTATCGCTCGACCGCCTCGGGCAGAAGCGAGCGTCTCATTGCTGGCATGGTGGGGTGGGATCGGAGGTCTGGCGACCTGCCCGGCGGATCGTAGCTTCCGTCGCGAGCCGTGCGCTCCGACGCGCACGGGGCCACGCCCGACCCCCGGAGCGGTCACCGACATGAGAGCGAGACACTGGGCACTGATCGGAGTACTGGCGCCGGCCGCGGCTGCGTGGGGTGTCCAGCGCGCGGCGGCTCAGGGTGCGTCGCCCGCCCGCACGCCCGCACGGACGAGCGGCATACGGTTCGAGATCGTCGTCCCGGCGAGCGTCGAGCCGCGGCCGGTGGACGGCCGCATGCTCCTCGTCATCGCGCGGGCGAACGACCCCGAGCCCCGCTTCCAGGTGGGGCGGGGACTGACCTCGCAGCCGCTCTACGGCGTCGACGTCGACGGGCTGCGCCCGGGTGAGCCGGCGGTGATCGACGCCGGGACACACGGCTGGCCGGTCGCCAGCCTGCGGGACATCCCGTCCGGTGACTACTGGGTGCAGGCGGTGTTGAACGTCTACACCACGTTCCACCGGGCGGACGGTCACACGATCAAGGCGCATATGGACCAGTGGGAGGGGCAGCACTGGAATCGATCTCCCGGCAACCTGTACAGCACGCCGCAGCGCGTGACGCTGGGGCCGGCCGCGCGCACGATCCGCGTGCAATTGACGCAGCGCATCCCGCCGATCGAGCCACCCAAGGATACGAAATACATCCGCCACATCAAGTTCCGCTCGGCGATCCTGAGCCGGTGGTGGGGACACGACATCTACCTCGGTGCGTACGTGCTCCTCCCCGACGGCTACGACGAGCACCCGAGCGCGCACTACCCCGTGGCGTACTACCAGGATCACTTCAAGCCGACGTTCTCGCCATGGCAGGAGAGTCCACCGGAGTCATCGCTCACGGGGCGGGCCCGCGCCAACGCCGAGGCGGCGTATCGATTCACGCAGGACTGGAAGAGCGGCAAGTTGCCGCGGATGATCATCGTGGGCTTCCAGCACCCCACGCCCTACTACGACGACTCCTACGCCGTCAACTCGGCCAACAACGGCCCGTACGGCGATGCGCTCTGGAGTGAGATGGTGCCGCGGATCGAGCACGACTTCCGCGTCATCGCCGAGCCCTGGGCCCGGGTGACATTCGGCGGATCGACCGGCGGGTGGGAGTCACTTGCCTGGCAGATCTTCTATCCCGATTCGCTGAACGGCACCTGGACCGCCTGCCCCGATCCGGTCGACTTCCACTACTTCCAGCTCGTCGACATCTACCAGGACTCGAACGCGTTCCGGCCCAATGCCCCGTGGAAGACGACCGATGTGCGGGGGTGGGAGCGGACGCCCGACAACCAGAGCCTGATGAACGAGATGGACGCCAGTCATCTCGAGGCCATCTACGGCTCGCGCGGCCGATCCGGCGACCAGATGGACATCTTCATGGATGTGTTCGGCCCGGCTGGCGCCGACGGATACCCGCGGTTGCTGTACGACAAGTGGACGGGGCGGATCGATAAAGGCGTGATCGACTTCTGGCGCGACCACTACGACCTGAATCACATCCTCCAGCGCGACTGGGCGACCCTCGGCCCCAAGCTCCAGGGCAAGCTGCACCTGTTCGTGGGCGACGAGGACAGCTACTACCTCGAGGAGGCGGCGTTCCTCATGAAGGACTTCCTGGACGGGACGACCAACCCCCACTCCGACGCGACGTGGGACATCGGCCGCCGCCAGCCGCACTGCTACACGGGAACACCCTCGAGCCCCGGGGAGACCTTCTTCCACCGCGTGCTCCCGGCGATGGCCGCACGCATCACCGCGACCGCGCCCCCCGGGGCCGACGTCACGAGCTGGAAGTACTGACATACGCGTCCCGGCCGATCATCTGACGGCGAAAGTAGCCGTACGCGGGCAGGCCGAGGGCGAGGAGGGCGAGCGCGAGCCACGCCACGAGCGGGTTGGCCCGCAGCATCGCGACGATGAGGCCGACGCTCGCGATCACGAACGCGAGCGTCACCACGGGGTACCCGAAGACCCGATACGGCCGCGGCCGGTCCGGCATCCGGTGACGCAGCACGAATAGCGCGAGCCCGGTGAAGGCATAGAAGACGGCGTACGTGAAGACCACGAGATCCGTCAACTGGTCGTACGTTCCGCTCGCCGCCATCAGCGCGGCGCACGCGGCGATGCACACGATCGCGAAGGTGGGCGCCCGCGAGCGCCGCCCGACACTGCCGAAGGCCGGGAAGAACTGACCGGCCCGCGCCATCGCGAACGGCACACGCGGGGATGTGAGCATGGCCCCGTTCAGGGTGCCGAGTGCCGAGACGAGAAAAACAATCGTCATCGCCCGACCGGCGCCCGTGCCGAGGAGCGTGGCCACGGCGCGAGTCGCGAGCGCCGGTGCATCGGGATAGCGCGTCGAGTTGGCGGCCGCGACCGCGTCGACCGGGAGCGCGATGAAGTACGCGGCGTTGAGCGCCACGTAGAGCACCATCACGAGCACCGTGCCGCTCACGATTGCCCGGGGGAGCGTGCGCCCCGGGTCACGGATCTCGCCGGCCGAATTCGGCAGATAGCTCCACCCGGTGTACGCCCAGAGGGCGGCGACGACGGCGGCGCCGAACGCCGCCGGTGAGCCGGGGACGGGGGCGCCGGGGGCCGGCCCCGTGCCGCCCGCCGTGGCGACCGCACTCAGCGTGTGCCGTGCGGATCCCGTGGGGAGCGTGCCGGCGAGCCCACTCACCCACCGCCCGATCGGCGCGACCGCGAGCACGCCGCCGATGATCACCAGAACCGCCGCGACCTTCACCGTCGCCAACACGACCTGGGTGCGACCGCCGGCGACCACACCGGCGCAGTTGATCGACATGATGACCGCGAGCGCGGCAATCGCGGCCACCTGCGGCGGCCCGAACTGCCAGTGCGCGAGATGCCCGAGCAGCCGGCCGTCGACGACGACCCAGGGAGGGCGTGCCCCGGTGAGCGATCCGAGAAAGGTGGCGAAGCTCGTCGCGACGGCGGCCGTCGAGGTCGCGCCGACGATGATGCGCATCCACCCGAACCCGAACGCCACGAGGTCGCCGTACGCCTCGCGCAGGATCACGTACTCGCCGCCCGCCGACGGCAGCATGGCGCCGAGCTCCGCGTACGTGAGCGCGCCCGCGAGCGACAGCAGTCCCGCAGTGGTCCACGCGGCGAGCGCCATCCCCGGGGAGCCGGTGAGCTGCGTGATGATGGCGCCTTTGAGGAAGACGCCGGTCCCGACGACGATGCCAACGACCAACGCGGTCGCCTGTACCGGACCGAGTCCACGGACGAGCTGCTGCGATCGCGTGCCGTCGTGCATGGGCTCAGGAAGCTACGTGCTGGGCCTCACCATTGGTCCTGCGGTCGTTCTCGTGACCGTTTTCGTGGCCGTTCTCGCGTCGCGCGCCCGACCCGCCCGACCCGCCCGACCCGGCCGACCCGCGCGACCCGCCAGACCCGCTCGACACCACACGGCCGGCCCGGTGTAGAACGTGGGACCGGCGCTGTGCCGGCGGTTGGCGCAGGCCTTGCGCTCCCTCGTACGGCGAACTCGTCCATGCCACAGCGTCCACCGCCGCCCCGCACTCCCAGGCACCGGCCGGAGGAGCGATCTCGATAACCGACTCACTCCGCGATCGGCTAGCCACCGCCCTCGATGGCGCGTACGCGCTCGGGCCCGAGCTCGGCGGTGGCGCGATGAGTCGTGTCTTCGTGGCGACCGACCTCGCGCTGAGTCGCGAGGTCGCCCTCAAGGTTCTCCCCGCCGATCACGTCTCCGATGACGCCGTGGAGCGCTTCCGCCGGGAGATCCTGCTCGGCGCCCGACTCCGCCACCCGCACATCCTCCCGGTCTACGCAGCGGGCCGCGCAGGCGGACACCTGTTTTACACGATGCCGCTCGTTGCCGGCGAGTCGCTGCGCGCGCGACTCGATCGCCAACCGGCCTTGCCGGTCCCGATGGCGACACGGATCCTCCGCGAAGTCGCGAGTGCGCTCGCCTACGCGCACCGCGAGGGCGTGGTCCACCGCGACGTCAAGCCGGAAAACATCTTCCTCGAGGAGACGGGCGTCGATCGCGCCCTCCTCGCCGACTTCGGTGTCGCGCGATTGCTGCGCCAGCAGACCGGGCTGACGCTGACCGGCACGGCGATCGGGACGCCACTCTACATGTCGCCCGAGCAGGTGGACGGGCGGGATGTCGATGCGCGGAGCGACATCTACAGCCTCGGGATGGTCGGCTGGGAGATCCTGGCCGGCCGACGCCCGTGGTCCGGCGAGACGCTCTACACGATCATCTACAACCAGAAGTACGAGCACCTGCCGTCGCTCGGGCGCGTGCGCGCCGACGTCCCGCGGCGCGTGCAACGGGCGATCGAGCGGGCCGTCGCCAAGGACCGGGATCTCCGGTGGTCCACGGCCGACGCCTTCGCGGCCGCGCTCGTCGAGCCGGCCCGGACACCGCACTCCCCGCGCGCCGACCGCGCCTCGCGCGTGCTCACGCCCGCCGCATCCGACGCAGCGGAAGTGCCCGGCGGGCCGGCGGAAGCCGTCTTCGCCGTCTCCCCCGACGCCGTCACCAGCACGGGATCGGCGGTGGCGAAGCGCCGCTGGCGCGGGCGCCGCGCCGCCCAGGTGAGCGCGCTCGTCCTGGCGCTCGCGGGCGGCGGCGCCGTGCTCCGCCACGTTCGATCGATGGCGGATCACCCTGGCGCGGTGGATCGGGCCGCACCCGCGCCCGAACGCACGGGCGACTCGATCGTGCGCCCGGCCCGACCCGAACCGATCGGCACCGGCAGTCGCACCGCGCGAAGCGCGGGCATCGACACCGCCGCGGGGTCGCTCGGTACCGCCGCGGGACCGGTGTCGGGCCGAGCGACTCGGCGCCCGTCCCCGCCCGGCCCGCAGCTCTCACCGGGGGCAGTCGCGTTGCTGGGGGCGTCGTCCGAGCCGATCGATAGCACGATCGGAGCAACATCGCGTCAGCATGACGATAGTCTGAGCCGGTGCGGCTCACCCACGCCGAACGATCAGCAGGTCTGCCTCTACGCCCTGGTCGGGGGCAGCGAGGCATCGCTTCGCCGGGCGTACGACACGCTGGTGGAGGCGCTCCGCCGGGATGCTCCCGTGCGGTTCGGCGGGCTGGACCCGCCGGCCCTTCGGCGTCTGCGGGAGGAGCAGGCGGCGTGGGTCACCGCCCGGGACCTCCGGTGCTGGCACTCCGGCGGGATCGTGCCGCCCCTCTGGGCGCCGGTACGGGCCCGCTGCCTGGACGACGCGACCGCGCGCCGCGTCGATCAGCTCACCGCCGAGCTCCGCGCGCTCCCGCGGAGCGACTGAGCGGC
>JAJPIS010000100.1 GCA_021324635.1 Gemmatimonadota bacterium | reverse complement strand
TCGCGGGCGGCATGAATGCCGCCCCTACGGTGCGCGCACGTTTGCCCCGTGCGCGGCGGCACCCGCGTCGCGCCCGCCGTGGTTGTTCCCGGCGGGCACGCGCCGTGGTGCCAACGCCCACGCCCGCCGATGGTCGCACCCGTCGTTCGCGGTGCCGGGGGCACCATACGCCCGCACGCCACGGTGCCGTCATCGCACCTGTCGTTGTTGTTCCCGGTGTCAGGGGCAATCGCGTCGCGATTGCCCCTGACACCATCCAACAAACCCGTTCCATTGGTGGCCGCGGGACGCGGGACCCGCGCGAAATGCGGGGCCAGGCATCGGTGCAGATGCGAATCGCGGGCGGCATGAATGCCGCCCCTACACCGGGGCCGCGGGACGCGGCCGTCCCGGCATCGGGGCGGGATGCGAACGGCGGGCGGCATGAATGCCGCCCCTACCGCGGGGCGGCCTGGCGGCCGCCCCTACACCTGCCCGTTGCTCTCGAGGCGGCGATAGAGGGCGCTGCGACTGAGGCCCAGCGCCCGGGCGGCCTGACTCACGTTGCCGCCGAACCGGGCGAGCGCGCGCTCGATGATCGCCCGCTCGGCCTCGGCGAGCGTCAGGTCCTCGAGCCGGGCCGGCGGGCCCGGCGGACGGAGTCCGAGGTCACCCGCGCGAACGCTCGTCCCCTGCGCGAGCAGGACGCCGCGCTCGACGGCGTGGTCCAGCTCCCGCACGTTCCCCGGCCAGCTGTGCGTGAGCAGCGCCTGCGCGGCCCCCGCGTCCAGCGTCAGCCCGCGCCGCCCGTAGCGCTGGGCATGGCGGTCGAGGAAATGACGCGCGAGCGGCAGGATGTCCTCCCGGCGATCGCGGAGCGCCGGAAGCGGGATCTCGATCGTGTTGATCCGAAAGAGCAGGTCCTCACGGAACCGCCCGGCGCTCACCTCCTCGCGCAGATCGGCGTTGGTCGCGGCGAGGATGCGGACGTCGACCCGCTTGGTGCGGGATGATCCCACCCGCTCCACCTCGCGCGTCTGAAGCACACGGAGGAGCTTCGCCTGCTGCGAGAGCGAGATGTTGGCGATCTCGTCGAGGAAGAGCGACCCGCCGTCAGCGAGCTCGAACCGGCCGGCCCGGTCCGTCTTGGCATCCGTGAAGGCACCCCGGACGTGACCGAACAACTCGCTCTCGAAGAGCCCCTCCGAGAGCCCGCCCAGGTTGACGGCGGTGAACGGCTTGGTCGCGCGCGCCGACGCGGCATGGAGCCACTGCGCGACGAGCTCCTTCCCGGTGCCGTGCTCACCGGTGATGAGGACGTTGGCGTCGGACGGCGCGATCCGGGCCATGAGGTCGAGCACGGGCCGCATCCGCGGCGACTCCGCGATCAACAGCGGCCGCCCCGCCGTGCCCCGCAGGGTCTCGATCTCGGTCTGGAGCTGCCGGCCGGCGCGCAGCGCGCGACCCATCTCCACCTGGCGCCGGACCATGAGCAGCAGCCGCGCGTTGTCCCACGGCTTCTCCACGTAGTCATAGGCGCCGCGCCGCATCGCCTCGACCGCGCCGTCGACGCTGCCCCACGCGGTCATGACCGAGACGGGGAGCGTCGGATCGACCGCCCGGATCCGCCCGAGCAGGTCGAGCCCTTCGGCGCCCGAGGTCGTATCCCGGGCATAGTTGAGATCGATCAGGGCCGCGTCGAAGTCGTGACGCTGGACGGCGAGGAGGATCCCGGACGGTGACAGCGCCGTCTCGACCTCGTATCCCTCGCCCTTGAGCAGCAGTTGCACGGCCTCGAGGATGTCCGGCTGATCGTCGGCGACGAGGACCCGCGGCAGGCGGACAGTCGATGTGGTCGCAACAGTATCGGGCATCGGACCGGCGGTGATCATGTCATCCAGCCGTCGCGCAGCTCGACGACCCGCTTACCCGCGGCGGCGTTCTCCTCCGAGTGCGTGACCTGGACGATCGTCGTACCGCTGGCGTTGAGCTCGCGGAAGAGCGCCATGATCTCACGCCCCTGGCTCGAGTGGAGGTTCCCGGTCGGCTCGTCGGCGAGGATCACCGCCGGCCGCGCGATCACGGCGCGGGCGATGCCGACGAGCTGCTGCTGGCCACCCGAGAGCTGGCGCGGGTAGAGATCCTTCTTCCCGACGATCCCGAAGCGGTCGAGCGCGTCGGCGACAAGCGCCTGGCGCTCCGACTTGGGCACGTCGCGGTACGACAGCGGGACGTCGAGGTTCTCGGCGACCGTGAGGTCATCGAGCAGATGATACTGCTGGAAGACGAACCCGATGTGGCGACGGCCGAGCGCGATGCGGGCCTTGTGCGACAGCGCGTGCACCGGCTGGCCGGCGAGCTGGTACTCTCCGCTCCAGCCGCTGTCGAGCATCCCGAGCACGTTGAGGAGCGTCGACTTGCCGGCGCCCGATGGTCCCATGATCGACACGAAGTCGCCGGACGCGATCTCGAGCGTGATGTTCCGCAGCACGTACGTGCGCTGTCCCCCGGCCTCGTAGAACCGCTCGAGGTTGTGGAGCGCGATGAGGGGTCCGCTCACCGCGAGCGGTGCGGCGGCCGGCCCCACGCCGACCGCCCCCTCGGGCGCCTCCCGGCCGGCGGAGCGTCGCGACCAGATCACGCGGACCTCGGGGCGGCGACCGGATCGATCCGGGTCGCGCGCCGCGCGGGCACGGAGGACGCGAGCACCGCCACCGTCGTGACGCCGCGCGTGCGTCGGAGCGACCGCGGCGCGGAGCGCGGGTCGACGGCGAGCCGGTCCCGCGTCACGCGACCCCGAATCCGCTCTGGCCGAGGGTCGCCTCGTCGGCGGCGCGGCGCGGCCCCTGCTCTTCCTCGACCACCCGACCGTCGAAGAGATGGACCGTCCGCTCGGCGTGGCGGGCGAACCGGGGGTCGTGGGTCACCATGCAGATCGTCGCGCCGCCCTCGTGCAGCTCGTGGAGAAGACCCATGACCGCCTCGCCGTTCTGCGAGTCGAGGTTCCCCGTCGGCTCGTCGGCGAGCAGGATCAGCGGGTCGCCGGCCACTGCCCGCGCGACCGCGACGCGCTGTTGCTGGCCGCCCGAGAGTTGCGCCGGGTAGTGCTTGGTGCGGTGCGCCATCCCGACGCGCTCGAGCGCCCGCTGCACCCGCTCCCGCCGCTCCGAGGACGCCATGCCGCGGTAGGTGAGCGGCAGCTCGACATTCTCGTAGACCGTGAGATCACCGATGAGGTTGAATGCCTGGAAGATGAACCCGATCTGCCGGTTCCGCACCCGCGCCCGGTCGGCCGCCGACAGGGAGCCGACCGGCTGGCCGGCCAGCGTGTACTGCCCGCTCGTCGGCGTGTCGAGGAGCCCCAGGATCGAGAGCAGCGTCGTCTTCCCGCAGCCCGACGGCCCGCCGATCGCGATGTACTCGCCCTCCTTGATCTCCAGGTGGACCTCGGCGAGCGCGTGCGTCTCCATCTCGTCCGTGTAGAACACCTTGGTGATCCCCTCGAGCCGGATCAGCGCCGACCCGCCATCGTTCGGCGGGGGCGTGAGAGGGGACGACGTGGGGGAGCTGACGGTCGTCATTCGATGCGCACCTTGTTGGCGTTGTCCCACGCGGACATGTCGGAGATGATCACGCGGTCGCCGGCCTTGAGTCCGCCGCGCACCTCGATCGTGGTCACCGAGGCACTCCCGAACGTCACCGTCTGGCGAACGGCGGTGGTGCCGCGCGAGTCGAGCTTGAAGAGGCCGACGCTCGCGTCCGGCTGGGCGAAGGCGGGGCGGCCGACGTAGAGCACGTTGTCGAGCCGCTCGATCTCGATCGTGCCGTCGACGCTCAGGTCCGCCCGCGCGCCGGCCGGCAGCTGCCCCTCGAGCCCCACCTCGACGTTCACGGTCCCGTTCTGCACGCTCGGATCGATCCGCGTCACGCGGCCCGGGACGACGCCGTTGCGCGTGTCGACGGCGACCACCTGCCCGGCCGCGACGTCCTTGGCCTGTGTCTCGGGGACCTTGAGCACGGCCTTGAGCTTCCCCGGCTGGGCGACCTTGGCGAGCACCGTGCCGGGCGTGACCCACTGCCCGAGCTGAAGGGAGAGCTCCTCGAGGACGCCGCTATCGCCAGCGACGACGTGCATCGACGCGACGCGCTGGGCCTGGAACTCGACGATCGCTTTCAGGCGGTCCACTTGCTGCCGCTGGACGGCGAGCTGCTCGCCGAGCGACGTGGTCAGCACCTGGACCTGTTGGCGCGCCGCCGCCACCCGCTCGGCGGCCTCGTGCATCCTCTCGTGTGCGCTGTCGACCTCCATGCGGCCGGCGAACCCCTTCCGGTCGAGCGCGTCGGCGGTCGCCGAGCGCCGGGCGGCGTTGGCGGAGTCGGCGATCGCGGTCGCGAGCTGTCCGCGAGCCGTGAGCTGCTCGTTCTCGAGCTGCGCCTGATTGGTGATGAGCTGGGCCTGCGCGGCCGCGAGCTGCTGCTGCGCGGTCAGGGCCTCGAGCTGCACGTCGGGATTGCTCAACTCGAGCAGCTCGGTCGACGGCGTGACGCGGGCCCCCGGCCGAATCGGGAGCTGCTCGACGCGGCCCGCAGTGAGGGCCGAGATGAAGCGCACGTGCTCCGGCACGAGCGTGCCCGGGGCACGAACCTGACGCAGCATCGTTCCACGTCGAACGGAATCGATCATGAGCGTGCCGCGCTCGACCGATGGTGGCCGCGACTCGAGTCGGCTGACGGCGAGGGTCGCCGACGCGAGCGCGACGACGCCGGCCGTCGCCAGCCAGTAGCGGCGGGTCCTGCGGGGTGGGGTCCGGATGATGTCCACGGCGTCTCCCGTACGGAAGACCTGCGCCACACCGGGCGCAGGCCGTAACGCTCCGCCACGCAATGGCTTGGATGGACTGGCGGCAGCCTCGGCGGGGGCCCCGTCGTGCGCGCCCGGGACGGGTCGTCCCAGGAACGGACAGTCCGCGGAGACTCCCGCGGCGGCCGCCGGGTCCTCGGTATCTTTCGTCCCTCATCACACACCTCGAAGGAGCTTTCGCAATGCCGACTCGTCGCGCGACCGCCGTGTGGGAAGGGGGACTGCAACAGGGGAAGGGGACGGTGAAGACGGAGAGCGGCGCGCTCGACGCCTCGTATTCGTTCGGGACGCGGTTCGAGAACGCCAAGGGGTCGAACCCGGAGGAACTGCTCGCGGCGGCGGAGGCCGCGTGTTACGCGATGGCGCTGAGCCTGGGACTGGAGAAAGCGGGGACGCCCGCCAAGCGCATCGAGGCGGCGGCGGCGTGCACGATCGACCGGGTCGGCGAGGGGTTCAAGATCACGACGATGAAGCTCACCGTGCGCGCCACCGTCCCGGGCGCCTCGGCCGACGCCTTCCAGAAGGCGGCTCAGGCGACCAAGGATGGGTGCCCGGTCTCCGGCGCGCTCAAGGGGAACGTGAAGATCGAGCTCGACGCCGCCTTGGCCTGACCCCCTCGGCGTGCTCGGCGCGCCAGGCCTCGACCAGCATGCGCGCGATCGAGTCGCGGCGCGGCAGTTGGTACTCGGCGGTGGTGTCGCCCCACTCGCCGAAGCGGTCGAGCTCCGTCGCCGTGAACCATCGTGCGTCCTCGAGCTCGGCCCGGTCGACCGTGATGGCGTCGCTCGTGCCCGCCTCGGCAACGGCGCGGAAGCCGATCATGAGCGAGTGGGGGAAAGGCCACGGCTGGGATCCCAGGTAGGTCGCCTGGGCGATGCGTACGCCGGTCTCCTCGAGCACCTCGCGCGCGACCGCCTGCTCCAGCGTCTCGCCGGGCTCCACGAACCCGGCGAGAGTGGTGTAGCTGCGCGGCGGCAGCCGATTGTGGTGGGCGAGCAGGCATCGGGCGTCGCGCGCCGTGTCCGCAGGGTGTTCCACGAGCATGATCACCGCCGGATCGGTCCGCGGGAAGAGCTCGGCGCCGCAGCTCGCATCGCGGCACCGGCGCATGTGCCCGCCCTGCCGGCTCTCGGTCGCTGCGCCGCACACGCCGCAGTAGCGCGCCCGGCGGTGCCAGCCGGTGATGGCCCGCGCGAAGGCCATGAGGGCTGCGTCGTGCGCGTCGACGAGCGGGCCGGCATGTCGAAGATCGAGGAACGTCCCGCCCGCGGCGCCGGCGGCGAGGGCCGTGCCCTCGAGGTGCGACACGTCGGCGGCGAACACCGGGCCGGTGGCATCGATGCCCAGGAACGTCAGCGCGCGCCCGTCGCGGTCGTCGACCGAGAGCGGTGGCCCCGCCCACGCCCCGGCGCGCGGACCGGCCGGTGGTCCCGCGTGTGGGCTCGCATCGCTCGGTGCACCGATCGGCGCGGCGCCGGTGCCGCCGGCGCCGTCGGGCCCGCCCAGGTTCGCGACCAGGTTCGCGACCAGGTTCTTGTCCCGCCAGATGGGAAGCACGCGGGCGCGCGGGTCCGCGGCCATGGCGGCGATCCACTCGGCGTCCGATCGCCGGTCGGCCGCGCGGTCGAGGGATGCTCCGGCGTAGCGCACCTCGCGTGCGGCCCGTCTCGACATGCCCGGAAGATACGGGGTCGCGCGCGGCCGTCCGCCGCGGAGCACCTGGCCGCTCGGTGCGCCCGGCGCGGCGGCGGTCGGACCTGGGGAGGTCGATGCGGCGTGTGCGGGTGTAATTTGACATCGGTCGATCCCGCCACCGTTCTCCTCGAGGTTCCGATGGGTAGTCGCTCGTCAGCGATGGTCGCTCGAGCTCCGCGGGTGCGCGCGCGCCGGCGCCTGGCCCGGGTGCTGGGGACGGCCCTGGTCCCGCTCCTCGCCATCGCGACGCCGCTCCGGGCGCAGGGCGGTGCTGCGAGTAGCAGCGGGGGAGGGGGCGGGCCCGACCAGCAGTTCCTGCGGGAGATGGCGGATCTCAATCGCGGGATCGCCCTCCTCGCGCACGGCGCGATGCACCGGCCCGGGGCGTCAGCGGCGAAGACCGCAGCCCAGCGGGTGGACAAGGCACACGACGATGAGATGGACCACCTGCGTGCCGCGCTGACCGGGCTCTTTCACGACAGCTACTCGCCACGCGTCTCGCACGCCGACTCCGCGACCGCCGCCGCGCTCGCGACGCGATCGGGCGCCGCTTACGATCGTGCCTTCCGCGCCGATGTCGCCGCCCTCGATCAGCGCGGGATCGAGCTGATCGACCGCTACGCGCCGCAATTGACACACCCCGAACTCAGGACCCTCGCCGAGCGCATGCGCGCCAGCGCCGAGTCCGAGATCGCGTCGCTCCGAGCGACCGGCCGGTAGAACCGCGGCCGATACGCGCGCTAGCGGCTGTCCGTCGCCGGCCCTCCTCGCGCGTGGTGTGAAGTGGGGGCTCGCCGGATGAGGGCGATGCCGGCGACGACGCTCGCGACGATGAGGGCCCAGATGATCGCCCACTGGGCGGGCGTGGTCGTGCTCGCGATCACCATCGGCTCGGCGGTCGCGTGCGGGCCGGTCATCCCGCTCATGCCGGGCATGCCGGCCATGTCGTGGCCGCCGCCGGTACTCGCACCGCCGCCCGCCGCGGCGCTCGATCCAGTGTCGCCGGCAGCGCCCGCAGCGCCCCCGGCGGCGGTCGTCGTGCCGGCGGGCGTGACGACGAGATCGGCACGCGCGGTCACGTCACCGTCGGAGGCGATCGCGACCAGCGTGTACGTCCCCGCGGGTGCGGCCGGCGGCACGGGAAGCTGCGCCGCGAACCGGCCCGCGGTATCCGTCGTCACCCGGCCGACATCGTAGTTGTCGAGAATCCCGCGAAGCTGGAGCGTCAGCGACTCGTGCTTCGGCAGCTTCTCGCCCGTGACATCGATGCGGCCGCCGATCGGCACCTCCTTGGCGGCGACCCGGATCGCGCCCGTCTCGTGCGCGTCGGCACGGATCGCGGGCGAGACGACCGTTGCCACGACGGCGAGCGCGAGCCCGGTGGGCACCCGCGCCCACGCGCCGCGGGAGGCGAGCGACGCACGCGGCGAGAGCGACGCGAGGGGGGATAGACCGGATTGCCGGGGCGCGGTCGCTCGCGGTGCACCGCGACCCACGGCAGGCAGGTGACGCGTCAGCATGGGGACATCACATCTGCATCCCGAGGTGGGACTTCTGTGGGGCGAAGAAGCCGTACACGATCCCGCCGACGTAGCACGCCAGCACGATGAGCGCCAGCACGGTCACGAGCTTGTGGCGTCCGCGGCCGTCGCGCGGGCGATCGATGAACGGGACCAGGAACAGGAACCCGAAGATCACGATCGGAGCGATCACCATGCCGGTGATGCCCATCGAGTTCTCGACCACGTAGATCCAGAGGAACGGCCAGTAGGGCTTGGTCACCTCGAACCCCTCGACCGAGGGGTGGCCGATCGGGGGCGGGAAGGACGCGGCGAGCAGCCCTGCGAGCCCGACCAGCAGCAGGGCGTACCCCGTGAGCCTGGGAAGATGCTCGGAAAAACGGCTCGTCCTGGGCTGCCGCGAATTGATCCCGAGCGTGCGGATGAGCCAGAAATGCAGGCCCACGAGCAGGAGCATCGTGAGCGGCAGGAGACTGACGTGGGCGCTGTGCAACCGGCTGAGGAGATTCGTGCTCTGGGCGAAATCGGGGCTCAGCGGGACCCCGAGCGGACCCGACAGCTTCGCCCCCGCGATCGCGTGGGCGAGCGCCTCGCCACCCTCCTGGTCCGCGCGCAGGACTGTTCCCGTGAACGCGAGCGCGAAGAGCACCATCAGGAGCGCGACGCCCGCCCACCAGGTCACCTCGCGCGGCCGCACATAGCTGCGCCGCCAGAAGACCCAGCAGGTGTGAAAGAACACCGTCACCAGGACGATGCTCGCGGCCCAGTAGTGGAGTCCCCGGATCCAGCCGCCGAGCGCCACCCGCGTCATGATGTAGACGACGCTGTCGTGGGCCGCGATCGGGCTGGGGTTGTAGTACTGGTCGAGCACGAGCCCGGTCGCGATCAGCAGCAGGATGCCGGAGAACGTGAGCCCGCCCAGCATGTATGCGAGCCGGTTCGCTTCGGGCGCGATCGCGTAGTCGAGGCCCTGGAGGGCGAGCCGCTCCCGGACCCGCCCGCCTTCTCCCTCGGCTCGCTCTCCCCCGGCGGACATGTCGGCCGCTCCGGGCCGGTCGACCTCGCCGGTGCGCGGCACAGTCCGAGTCGCCTGGTCGGCCACAGATCCCCCCACACACGGGCGGCGACTGCGCCATGCAGTCGCCGGTGGGGCAAAGGATGCCCTGCGGGCCGCAAAACTGCCAGCGGCCCACGCGCATCCGACTCGGACTAGGCTCTGCCCACGCCCTCGATCTCGGCGGCCGCCCGCTCGAGGATCTCACGGATGCGCTTGAGGCGCTCCGGATCCTTGAGGTGCGTGGCCGTCGCGTAGGTGGCGCGCGCGATGTTCTTGAACGCCTGATGGACCTCGACCATCGGTGGGCCGAAGAAGCTCGTCGCGAACCCGGCGATGCGATCGAAGATCTCATCGACGGCGCCCTTGTTCTGCTCCAGGTAGGCGCGGCCCTCGGGCGTGATCTCGTAGATCCGCTTCCCATCGCTCTCGGTCGCCCGTGCGTACCCCATCTCCTCGAGCATGGTGAGCGTGGGATAGACCGCGCCGGGGCTGGGCGAGTACGTGCCGCCGAGCCGCTCCTCGAGCGCCTTGATGATCTCGTAACCGTGCCGCGGCTTGTCGCTCAGCAATTGCAGGATCACGTACTTGAGATCCCCCTGCTCGAACATCCGCCCGCGGAACCCGCCGCGCTGCCCGCGCGGACCCGGCCCACCGCCCCACGGTCCGCCGAACCCGCCCCACCCCCAGCCCCAGCCCCCGCCCCGACTCCCGCGCGCCCCTCGGGGCCCGCACCCCCACTCCCTCCACTCTCCGAACATCGGTCCACCTCTCGAGTAATTACGTGAGATATATCTTAAGACGGCTGCCGATATATCGCAAGGTTGGTAGCCGGCGCGGTGACATATTGTTCTCGGCCAGGAGACGCGGCCATCCAACGCCACCCGCCAACCACAGGCATGACATGCCGAACGGCGGCCGGCATGCGTGCCGCCGATCCCGGCGCGGAATGCCAGCGGGCGGCATGATGCCGGCCCGGGATCGGCACGGAATGCCAGCGGGCGGCATGAATGCCGCCCCTACGACGACGACGACGACGACTGCAACCCTGTACCGGATCGGCACCATGCGCACGCCACTGTCCAGCCAACCCGCCCCATCCCCTGTGCCCTCGCGCTCGCGCCGCCCGGTTCCACGCTCGGTCCCGCTCCCCGTTCTCGTCGTCGCGATCGTGCTCGCGGCCGGACTCCTGCTGCGGCGCCATGTGCTGCTCGCCCAACTGGCCGCCGTCCGACATGGCCACCCGCCAGCGACGCGGCTGGCGCCGACGCCGCCGTCGGCCAGTTCGGCCGCCGAAGCCCTCGCGCGCTCGCCGCGACACCGTGAGTATGTCATGATTCCGACGCCGGGCGTGCCCGGCGACAGCATCCGCGCCTGGGTCTTCTATCCGCAGGTCGATCACAAGGTGCCGGTCGTGGTCGTGATTCACGAGATCTTCGGCATGAGCACGTGGATCAAGGCGGTCGGAGACCAGGTCGCGGCCGATGGCTACATCGCGATCGTCCCGGATCTCATCCACCGGACGCTTCCACCGCAGGCCCCGGATACGATGGTTCCCGATGAGGGTGTGCGGGCCGTGCGGGCGCTCGACCCCGCAGCGGTCCACCGTGACATCGACGCGGCCGCCGCCTACGCCACGCATCTCCCGTCGGCCCTGCCGGTCTACGCCACGGTCGGCTTCTGTTGGGGCGGCGGGGTCTCGTTCGCCCACGATGTCGCGACAGCGCCCGCCGGGACACCAGCCCTCAAGGCGACGGTGGTCTTCTACGGCCCGCCGCCCGCCAGCGATCAGCTCGGGAACGCCCGCGCCCCCGTGCTCGGCCTCTACGGCGGGAACGACGAGCGGATCTCGGCGACGGTCCCCGCCACCGATTCGACCATGAAGCAACTCCACAAGACCTACGCGGACCAGGTCTACAGCGGGGCGGGACATGGCTTCCTCCGCGCCCAGGACGACGCACACGACGCGCAGGGCGCCGCCAACCTCGCGGCGGCGCGTGATGCCTGGCCGCGCACGCTGGCGTGGTTCCACACATACCTGGGCAGCTGAGCGATGGCCTACGCCTTCCTCGGCGCGTTCGTGCTCGGGTTGCTCCTCGGCGTCCGGGCGATGTTCAACGGGATCGAGCGCCCGGCCCGCGCGCGACCGCCGGCCCCCTCGGCGACCCCCGTATCGACCACCCCGACGACGGCCGCGGCACCTGCGCACCGCTTCGCCATCAACGTGCCGATGGTCGCGGGCTTCGCGACGGTGTTCGGCGCGACGGGCTATCTGCTCGCCCGCTACTCGCGGCTCGGACCCGGCGCCGACGTCGGGATCGCCGGAGCCGCCGGGGCCGCCGGCGCGGCCGGCGCGCTGACGCTCGTCGCCGCCTGGGCGATCCCGGCCGCCCGGGCCGAGGTGATCGACGAGCGATACGTGCTCCAGGGCGCGCTCGCCCGCGTTCGGACCGTCTCCCGCGAGGGCCCGGCCCGTGGTGAGGGCAGCGCGGCGGAAGCCGGGGCGGCTGGTGGAGGTGGCGAGGTGGGCGAGGGGGCGGAAGGGGGGGAGGGGGCGGAGGGGGAGATCGAGCTCCAGGTGGATGGCGTCTCGCGCAGGATGCCGGCGCGGGGGCTGGACGGCGCCCGGCTCGTGGTCGGCGGAGAGGTCGTCATCGAGCGAGTCGAGGACGGCGTCGCCTACGTCGAGCCCTGGGCTCGCGTCGAAGCACGGTTGTAGTTTGGCTCCGGCACGGCACATGCCGCGAGACGTTGGGGAGCCACCCTGCCCGCGAGACTCCCCCCCGACGGCGGGAGGCGCGTATGTCCGACGCTACGATCTTCGTGCTGATCTTCGGCGGCCTGTTCGTGCTCCGGATCGTCGCCGCCACGATCGTGTTCTTCTACATCCTCCCGCGCGGGGATCGATGCCCCAACTGTGATGCGCCGACGGCACGCCTCAAGACCGGGGCCTGGAACCGGCTCGTCCCGTCGCTCCGCTCGAGCTGGTGCCTCAACTGCGGGTGGGAGGGACTCCTGCGCCACGGTCCGCTCACCCCGCAACCCCAGCCGTCCGAGCTGACGAAGCAGGCCTGAGCGGGCCGTCACCCCCAGGTGTACATTCGACGGATGCGCCGGCCCACCCGGTACACCCGGTCTCCATGGATGCGGACATGCGCCGCCGCGCTCGGCCTCTGGTCGACCGCCGTGGCGGCCGGGCTCGGGTCGCACGTCTGCCCGGAGCACGGCGGCCTGATGATGCACGGCGCGAGCGCTCCCGGGTCGCATCTCGCCGGGTCGCATTTCGCGTCGCACCTCGCATCGCACGGCCAGCCGCATGGGGCGTCACACGATGGGCCGCATGGCGCCGCACCCTGTGCGCCGACGGGCCCGGCGGCGACCACCGCGTCTCACTGCGCTCATGGCGGGCCTGGCGGGGGCGGGGGCGGCAGCGCACCGATCGACCCGGCCCACCATCACGGGCATCACTGCACGTGTCCGGGCGCATGCTGCGTCACCGGCCTCGTAACCCTGGCCGCAGGGCGTCTCGTCGCCCTGCCGGTCGTGCCGATCGAGGTCGCGGCCGCATCGCCGCTGCCCACGGCCACCGTCCAGGCGAGCTCTGCGCCGGACGTCGTTCTCCCGCTCCCACTCGGTCCTCCCTCGCTCCGCGCCTGACCTCGGACATCCGGGGTCGCTAGGGGCGGTGCGCGTCCGCGCACCGCGATCGGCCCGGGCATTCCCGCCCGGGCCGCACCTCCCCGTGCGGAGACCATCGACTGTGTTCATGCCACACGTGCGCGCGCGCCGAGCCCTGGGCCGGCCGGCGCACCCATCCGATCACCCGCTCGACCAGCGTCCGCCCGAGGTACGCGAGCCACGCGAGCCACGCGAGCCACGCGGGATGACACGTCGTCGGATCGGCGGCGTCGCCACGCTGGCGCTCCTGGCAGTACTTCCGGTGCGGCGAGTGGCCGCGCAGGCCCCGACCGACACCGCCCAGGGCGTGACCACCGCCGCCGACAGCGCCGCGGCCGCCGCGTACGCGGATACGGTCACCGGTCACATCCCGCAGCCGCCTGGCCGCGCCCACGCCGACAGCGTCCGCGCGCGGGTGCTGGCCGCGCGGGCGGACTCGATCGCCCGCACCGGTGCCCACCTCGCCCATCTGGGCGCGATCACGATCACCACCACGCCCGTGCATCCGTCGGAGCCGATCGACGTCGTGCGAGTGACGCCGAGCATCATCGCGCAGACGCCGGCCAACTCGCCGTGGGAGCTACTGCGCGAGACCGCCGGCGTGGAAGTGCACGAGCAGGGGCAGGGGCCGGGGTTCGCGTCGGACCTGTCGATCCGCGGATTCAGCTCCGACCACTCGACCGACATTGCACTCTGGATCGACGGCGTCCCGATCAACGAGCCCGTGAACGGGCACGCGGAAGGCTACAACGATTTCAGCCTCATCTTCCCGGAGGCGGTGAGCGGGATCGACGTGATCAAGGGGCCGACCAGCCCCCTGTTCGGGAACTTCGCGTTCTCCGGCGTGGTGAACGTGCGCACGGTCGAGCGCGTCCAGGGCACCCGGGCCGAGCTCCAGGCAGGCAACTTCGGGCGCTACCTGGGGTCGGTGCTGACCGGCTTCGACCACGGCGGCACGAGCGGCGTGCTCGGGATTCGTGGTACACACGACGACGGCTGGCGGCCGCACGACGAGAACCAGGTCGGACAGGTTCACGGCCGCTTCGTGCACGATCTCTCGCGGCGGACGACGCTGGACGTCGGGACGGAGCTGTACGCGACGACGTACAACTCCCCCGGATTCCTCGACACGCTCTCGTACCTCAGCAGGCGATACAACGTCGTGTCGAACCTCGGGGACGGCGGGTTCAAGCGGCGTGCGCAGGAGCGCGCGAGTCTCCGCGTGATGCTGTCGCCCGACCTCGAGTGGCGAACGACGCTCTTCTCGACCCAGGGAACCTGGAACTTTTGGCTCAGCACGCCGCCCGGACTGGGTGGGCTGCGCGAGGGGAGCGGCGTCGAGACCCGGGAGTACGACGGCCGGTATGGCGGCGGCGCGACGAGCGCGCTCACATACGCGACGTCGCACCTGCACGTCACCTTCGGCGGCGAGGCGCGGTACGACCACTCGCACTACGAGAACTGGGGGGAGCGCGCGAGCGCGTTCCGGCAGGACTCGATCCCCTTCGGGCTGGTGCACGCGCATCAGGGGTCGGGCGGGCTGTTCGTCGAGTCCTCGTTCGACGCGACGCCGTTCGTGCGCGTCGATCTCGGCGCGCGGGTCGACCAGCTCTCGAGCGCGGCGCGCGTTCCGTCGTCGATCGACAGCTCGCCGGCTGCCCCGTTCTACGTGCTCGGGCCGACGGTGAGTCTCCAGCACAGCAAGGGCATCTTCTCCCCGAAGACGGGGCTGCTCGTGCGCGCGCTCCCCTGGCTCGGCGTCTACGCCAACGTCTCCCGCGGCTTCCGCCAGGCTGACGGGGTCATTTTCGATCCCAGGGTGCCGTTCATCACGGTCTGGGATTACGAGGCCGGGGTCAAGATCGCTCGTGGGCGGCTATCGCTCGACGCCGCCGCCTTCCGCATGGATCTGAGCAACGAGCAGGTATTCAACGGCGTGACGACGATCAGCGGCGGCCCGAGCCGGCGCCGCGGGGTCGACGTGACGGGGCGGCTGACCGCGTCCCCGGCGGTCGTGCTCTCCACCAATGTCACGGTGCTCGACGCGAAGTACACGCGGTTCGTCGACGCCGGCAACGGAATCGACTACTCGGGGCAGACGGTCTTCAATACGTCGCGGTTCGTCGGCGATGCGGCGATCGATCTCGCGCCGCCGCACGCGATCTGGCGACTCCGCCTCGACACCAACTTCAATGGCAAGTACACCCCGTTCGAGGAGGCGATCGGGCTCACCCGCCCGGCGTTCGCGCTCGTCAACGCGAGCGGCAGCGTCCGCATCGGCCAGGGGGCACGGCTCGAGATCGGCGTCCGCAACGTCCTCGACACGCAGTATCGCGAGCTGGAGTCCGGCTACTTCATCACGCCCGGCCAGCCGGCCACGGTGTACGCGACGGTGCAGTACGACATCCCATAGGGGCGGCCGCCAGGCCGCCCCGTGTAGGGGCGGCATTCATGCCGCCCGCGACTCGCATTTCGCACCGATGCCGGGCGGCATGTCGCGCCGCCCGCGACTCGCATCCCGCACCGATGCCGGGCGGCATGTCGCCCCGTCCGCGTCCCGCGGCCACCAAAGGAACGGGATTTTTTGGATGGTACCAGGGGCAATCGCGACGCGATTGCCCCTGGTACCGGAAACAGCAACGACGGACGCGATGTCGGGGCCGCCGTCCGCGCACGTCGCCGGGCGTGTACCCGTACGGTCGGCATTCATGCCGCCCGCCGTTCGCCATGTCCCGCCGCCCGCGCCGCGCGCCCCCGCGCGTAGGGGCGGCATTCATGCCGCCCGCGACGCGCATCCCACACCGATGCCGGGGCGCCATTCATGCCGCCCGCCGCCCGCCGTTCGGCACGTCACCCCGCCCGCGTCCCGTCGCCCCCCGGTAGGGGCGGCATTCATGCCGCCCGCGATTCGCATCCCGCACCGATGCCTGGCCCGGTATTCATGCCGCCCGCGATCCGCATTTCGCACCGACGCCCGGCCGGCCGGCGTCCCGCGGGCGGCGCGACATGCCGCCCGGCATTGGTGCGGGATGCCACGCGCCGCGTGACATGCCGGGCCAGGCATTCACGCCGTTCGCCGTTGCGGTTGGGGATACACGGCGCCCGGCGCGGGAAATACCGCGCCCGGCCGGCATCCCACGCCGGCCGGCATCCATGTGGGATGCGAACGGCGGGCGGCATGAATGCCGCCCGGCATTGGTGCGGGATGCGAATCGCGGGCGGCATGAATGCCGCCCCTACGAGGGATCACGGCGCCCCGTGGGTGTCGTTCCCGGTGCCAACGTGGCCGCGTGCCCGCTGCGGCACCGGGGTGCACGCCGTCGTTGCGGTGCCCGGTACGAGGGGCCTCCCCCGAACGGCCGATGTACCCGCGCCGGCGCTGGCGTCATGCTTCGACGTCGGCCGCGTCGAGTAGCGCGACGCGGGTCATCATCGGCATCAACGGAGGGTCTATGGCACGAAGTTCCGGATCCGGCGCCTGGGCGGCGCTCTCAGCGGACCTCGCAGCGGCCGCCGATCGGGTCGGTCCCGCGGTGGTCGCGATCCACGCCCGCGAGCGCATCCCGGCGAGCGGCATCCTCTGGCGCCCGGGGATCGTGCTCGCATCGAGCCACACGATCCGACGCGAGCAGGACATCACGGTCACGCTCGGCGATGCGACCACGACCGCCGCAACGCTCGCCGGGCGCGATGTCTCGACCGATCTGGCCGTGCTCCGACTCGAGCCGAGCGGCGCCGGATCGGCCGGATCCGCGCCGCCGATCGGCGACGCGGCGGACCTCCGGCCCGGGGAGCTGGTGCTCGCGCTCGGCCGCCCGGGCCGAGACCTGACCGCGACCCTCGGCGTCGTCCGGACCGCCGGCGGCGAGTGGCGGACGTGGCGCGGCGGCAGGATCGATCGGATGATCCGCCTCGACCTCGCGATCCACGACGGGTTCTCGGGCGGCGCGCTCGCCCGAGCGGGTGCGGGCGGGGCGGAGATCGTCGGCGTCACCACGTCGGGACTCGGCCGCGGCGCGCCGATCGCCGTCCCCGCATCCACCGTCGACCGCGTCATCGACCAGTTGCTCGCGCACGGGCGCATCCCGCACGGCTACCTGGGCATTGCCGTGCAGCCGGTCCGGTTGCCCCCGTCGACTGCCACGTCGCTCGGCCTGCCACCCGGCGGCGCCCGCGGCGCGATCACGATTGCCGTCGAGCCGGGGAGCCCGGCCGACCAGGCGGGACTCGTGATGGGCGATGTGCTGGTCGCGCTCGACGGCGAGCCGATCCGCCACGCCGGCGACCTGATGGCGGCGCTCGGCACGGACCGTGTCGGTCACTCGATCGCGATCCGGATCGTCCGCGGGGGCCAGCCGCGCGAGCTCCGCGTGACGGTCGGTGACCGCGGCGAGCGGTGATGCCAGACCGCTAGTCTTCCGCAGATGCACGAAGTTCGACCGGGGATCTTCCTGGTGTCGGTCGACGGGCGTGGGAGCATCCGCGACGCGCTGCGCGCCGGCGCACGGGCGCTCCTCCCCCAGTCGGCGACCGACGATGAGATCGAGTCGGCCGCGCGGGCCGCGGCGACGGGATTCGTCGCCGTGCACCCGGCCGTCGCCCGCGCATTGGCCGGCGGAGCCGCCGCGCCCCGAGCGGAGGCGTCCGTGGACACCACGCCGCGCGCCGTCGAGCGCCTCACGCGCCGCGAAGTGGAGGTGCTCAACCTGCTCGCCGACGGCCTCGGGAACAAGCAGATCGCCGGGCGGCTCGGCATCTCCGACCACACGGTGAAAGCGCACGTGGGCGCGATCTTCGAGAAGCTCGATGTCTCCACCCGCACGGAAGCCGTCACCCGCGGCGCCCGCCTGGGGGTCGTCGTGCTGTAACCCGGCCCGGCCGGTCGACTACGTGACCGGCCGGCCGCCCTCGGTGGGAGCCGCGGCCGACATGGCGGCGGCGTAGAGGCGGAGCCACGTCGGCCAGTTCCCGCTCAGATCGAAGAAGTCGTCGAAGTAGGTGAGGCCCATCCGCTCGAGCTCCGCGATCGTGTCGGTGAGCGTGTCCTCGCCGACCAATGGGCCGAGCGCGATGAGATCGCCTTCGACCTGAAACTCGTCGGGCGTGAGACCGAACCGCGCGTCGAGGGCCGCGCGCGTGAGTCCCACCCGCTCGAACGCTGCGCGTCTGACGAGGAGCGTCGGATAGGCGGCCGTGAGCGCGATCGGCATATCGCGGAAGTCTAACCCGCCGGGCCCCGCACTCGGCGATCCCCGCGACAGCCGAGACCCCGCAGGACGCCACCGTCCCCAGCCACCGCGGTGTCGAGGCGGCAGAGCCCACACGCTGTCGCGTTAGCTTTCCGGCGTGACCGCATCCCGGACCCTCGAGACCGAAGCCGAGTTCGACGTGCTCGTCGTGGGCGGCGGCCACGCGGGAACGGAGGCGGCGGTCGCCGCGGCCCGGCTCGGCGCGGGCGTCGCGCTCGTGACGAGCGCGCTCGAGACCATCGGCCAGATGTCCTGTAACCCCGCCATCGGCGGGGTCGCCAAGGGCACGGTCGTCCGCGAGGTCGACGCGCTGGGCGGGATCATGGCCCGGGCGACCGACCTCGCCATGCTCCAGTTCCGGATGCTCAATCGGAGCAAGGGGCCAGCCGTCTGGGCGCCGCGCGCACAGTGCGATCGGGGACTCTATCGGCGCGCCGTGCGGTCGCTGCTCGAGCGACACGCCGGGCTCCACCCGATCCAGGGGACCGTGGCGCGCCTGCTGCTCGACTCGGGCTCGGGCGACGGCATCCCGCGCGTGCTCGGCATCGAGACGATCGAAGGCCGGCGGTTCGGAGCTCGGGCGGTCGTCGTGACCTCCGGGACGTTCGGACGCGGCCGGATGCACATCGGCACCGATCGACAGCTCGCCGGCGGCCGGGCCGGTGAGGCGCCGGCCACCCATCTCGCGGAGCAGCTCGAGTCGGTCGGGCTCACGGTGGGGCGGTTCAAGACCGGAACGCCGCCGCGCATCGATGGGCGCTCGGTGGACTACTCGGCGCTCGACCGTCAGGAGAGCGAGATCGACCAGTTCGACTACTCGTGGTCGCACTTCTGGCCGGCCCCGCGCGTCTCGGCCGCCGGCGCGCGGCACCCGGCGCAGCTCCCGTGCTGGATCACCTTCCTGCTCGAGCCGGGGAAGCGCATCATCGCCGACCACATCGGCGAGTCGGCGATGTACGGCGGCGCGATCGCCTCGCGCGGTCCGCGCTACTGTCCGTCGGTCGAGGACAAGATCGTGAAGTTTCCGGCCGCCGACCGCCACCAGCTCTTCCTCGAGCCGGAGGGACACGACACCGCCGAGCTGTACGTGAACGGCCTCTCGACATCGCTGCCCGCGCCCGTCCAGCTCGAGATCCTCCGGTCGGTGCCCGGGCTCGAGCGGGTCCGGAAGACGCGCGCCGGCTATGCGATCGAGTACGACTACTATCCGCCGACGCAGCTCGATCCGACGCTCGCCGTGCGGGCCGTCGCGGGGCTGTACTTCGCCGGCCAGATCAACGGCACGACCGGATACGAGGAAGCCGCGGGGCAGGGCGTGCTCGCCGGACTCAACGCGGCCCTGGCCACGCGGGGGCGGCCACCGCTCATCCTCGGTCGGGACACGTCGTACATCGGCGTGTTGATCGACGACCTCGTGACGCGCGGCGTCGACGAGCCCTACCGGCTCTTCACCTCGCGCTCCGAGTTCCGGCTCACCGTCCGTCAGGACAACGCCCTGGCGCGCCTCGCGCCGATCGCGCGGGACCTCGCCCTCTACGACGGGACCGAGGCGACGATCGTGGCCGACCGGCTGGCCGCCGAGCGTGAGGCGCGAGCACTGGCCGAATCGACCGCCGTGCGGCCCGAGCAGGTGGCGTCGCTCCTGGCGGCGGCCGGTACCACACCGATCGCGCAGCCGGTGCGGGCGATCGAGCTCGCGCGGCGCCAGGGCGTGTCGTTGGAGGCCCTGTTCGCGGCCGCCGGCGTGGGCTCGACGCTGGGTCGCGAGCCGGTCGTGACCGCCGAGCTCGAGATCAAGTACGAGGGCTACTTTGCGCGCGAACGGGAGCAGGCCGACCGGCTGCGGCGGATGGGCGCATTCGCGCTCGATGCGGCGCTCCCGTATGGCGAGATGCAGTCGCTGACGTACGAAGCGCGCCAGAAGCTCGCGGCCCTCCGGCCTCGCACTCTCGCCCAGGCGTCCCGTGTCCCCGGCGTGAGTCCCAGTGACCTCCAGAACCTGGTGATCGAAGTCGAGCGTTGGCGCCGCGGCGCGGGCGCCGCGCTGTAGGACCTCCCTCAGGCGCCGTCGCGCCCACCGTCCAGCTCCCGCCGGATCTCGTCGCCATGCTCTCCGAGCCCGGGGACCGGGCCGATGCGGGGCGCGACGCGGTGGAGGTTGTGCGGGGGCAGGAGCGCCGGGATCTCGCCCCCCGGAGTCCCGGCCGTCGTCCATCGCCCGCGCGCGGCGAGCTGCGGGTGGGCGGCGACCGCGGCGAGGTCGTTGACGGCGGCCGTCGGGATGTCGGCCCGCTCGAGCCGGCCCGTCACATCTGCCGCCGTCTGCCGCCGGAAGCGGTCCTCGATCAGGCGCTCGAGCGCCACCCGGTTCGCGAGTCGCTGCGCGTTCGTGGCGAAGCGGTCGTCGCGCGCGAGCGCCGGCAGGCCCAGCACCTGGTCGCAGAATCGGAGCCATTCGCGATCGGACTGCACGGCGAGCATGACGGGGCCGTCGGCACAGGCGTAGGCGCCGTACGGGACGATCATGTTGTGGCGCATCCCCGCGCGCGCCAAGGTCGAGCCGCTCCCCATCCACGCGTACAGCGCCGGCGTCACCCACTCGGTCAGACACTCGAGCATCGAGATGTCGATCCGCTCGCCCCGGCCGGTGCGGCCGCGCTGAAGCAGGGCGGCCAGGATCGATGCGTGCGCGTAGAGGCCCGCGGCGATGTCGGCAATCGAGACGCCGACCTTGGCCGCCGACTCCGGCGTCCCGGTGAGGGCGACCACACCGGACTCGGCCTGGATCAACATGTCGTACGCCTTCCGCTCCCGGAACGGCCCGTCGGGTCCGTAGCCCGAGATGCCGCACCAGATGAGGCGCGGCTGCCGCGCCGCCAGGTGATCGTACGCGAATCCGAGACGCTCGACCGCTCCCGGCGCGAGGTTGTGGACGAATACGTCCGCGCCCTCCACCAACCGCCGGCAGACTGCCACGTCGTCCGGCTGCTTGAGGTCGAGGACGATGCTCCGCTTGCCGCGGTTCAACCAGGCAAAGTACGCCGACTGCCCGCGAAGCACGCTGTCGTAGCCGCGCGCGATGTCCCCGCCGTCGGGTCGCTCGACCTTGATGACATCGGCGCCCAGGTCGGCGAGCTGACGCGAGCAGAACGGGCCCGCGACCGCCTGCTCGAGGGCCACGACCCGGAGTCCCGCGAGCGGGAGCGCCTCCGCGCTCATGCCGTCGCGCGCGCCGCGTCCGGCACGATGTCGCGGAACGCGGTCGCCATGTCGATACGCGACCCGAGACTCCGCACCGTGGTCAGCACCCGCTGCGCGACGTCCGCCCCGAACCGGGGCTCGAGCAGGGCGACCATCTTGCCCTCGAGCGCCTCCGTGTCGATCGGGTTCTCGGGATTCCCGCGCGGGAACTCACAGGCGCCGGCCAGCACGTCGCCCGTCTCGAGCGTGACCGCCAGCCGCGCGGGCCAGGCGGCGGGATAGCGGGCCGTGAGGTCGTCCCGGACGGCGACCCGCGTCCGGGCGAGCAGGGCTCGCGTCGCCGCGTCGCGCGGGCCGTCCGGGCCGAACCGCTCGGGGGCGAACTGCTCGAGTCCGACCCGCCCCTCGAGCAGTGCGACGGCGACGCAGTAGGCGAGGCTGAACTTGGCCTGGTACGGCGTCCGTGGATTACCCTCGCGCACGATCGCGTAGCCGGGCCCGTAGGTCTCGATGTCGATGGACGCGACACGCGCCGCGACACGCCCGGCCACAGGCGTCCCCGCCTCGCCGTCCGCCAACCGGCCGTCCACACGGAGTCCGAGCGCGAGGTCGATCGCGGTGTGCGTGTGACCGCAACAGGAGTGGAGCTTGTAGCAGTTCTCGACGATCTTCCACCGCTCGCCCAGTCCGGCGGTGACGCGGCTCGCGTCGTGCGATCCGCTCATGGCGCGAAAGAATCCGCGGTCGCCCTCGAGGATGCGTCGCGCCCCGGTGAAGCCGAGCCGAGCGAGGTCCGCCGCGAGGATTCCGTTGAAGGCGGCCTTGCCCGGGTGCAGGTGCTTGCTCATCGCGCCATCGGCGTTGAACTCCCAGAGTCCCGCGGCCTGGGTGCCGGCGCTCCCCAGGGCGTCTCGCATCGCCTCGGCCCTGAGCCCGATGAGGCTCCCGGCCGCGGCGGCGGCGCCGAAGGTCGCAGCCGTCCCGGTCGGATGCCAGTAGCGATAGTGGCTGGGATTCACCGCCTCGCCGATGCGGAGCGCGGCCTCGTATCCGAGGACGACGGCCAACATGAAGCGCGCTCCGCTCGCGTGCTCCCGCTCGGCCACCGCGAGCGCGGCCGCGATGACCGGAGCGGCCGCGTGCACGGTCGATGCCTTGTGGATGTCATCCAGCTCGAGAATGTGGGCGGCGACTCCATTCGCCAGCGCCGCCCCTGCGGCGGATGCGCGACCGGCGGCGAGCACGGTCGCCTCGTCGGAGCGGCCCAGCCCCGCCACGACCCGCTGACTCAGGCGCGCCGGCCCCTCGAGCGCGCCGGCGATCGCCGACCCCGCCCAATCGATGACCGCCCGCTGAGCACCCTCGAGCGCGACATCCGGCAGCGCGCCGACGGTCGTCGCGGCGAGTACCTCGGCGAGCTGCTGTGTCACGGACGCCGCGGGCTCGGTCATCCGCGAAGGGCGCGCATCGTCGGCAGGTAGGCCTGGGCGGCGATCCGGGCCGCGATCAACACCGGTCCGGTATCACCGACCGTGTCGCGGAGCGCCGCGCGCAAGCTGGATTCGTCGCACGCCGTGCGGA
Source organism: Gemmatimonadota bacterium (assembly GCA_021324635.1). Classification (GTDB taxonomy): domain Bacteria; phylum Gemmatimonadota; class Gemmatimonadetes; order Gemmatimonadales; family Gemmatimonadaceae; genus Palsa-1248. Next base: position 14,748 of record JAJPIS010000100.1, on the reverse strand, counting down.
CGGGCACGCCGAATCCCGCCCCGAGGTGCTCCCATCGGGTCTCCCCCATGGAGACTCCGCGGATCGCGTACCCCCGCTGCCGCTGCTTGGCCTCGATCAGACTCAGTGCGCCGTCGTCGAACACGATGACGCGGACCGGCACGCGCTCGCGGGCCGCCGTTTGGAGCTCGGCCAGGCACATGAGGAGTCCTCCGTCGCCGGTGAACGCCACGGTCGGCCGCGCACGGTCGATCAGCGCCGCCCCGATCGCGGCGGGGAGCGCGAAGCCCATGGTGGCGAGCCCGTTGGAGATGAGGACGCCGCCCGGCTCGCCGGCGGGCCAGAGCGACATGACCGGGAACATGTGCGCGCCGGCATCGACGGTGATGCGGCATCCACCGTACACCTCGGCCGCGAGCTCGACGACGCGGTGTGGGAGGAGCTGCGCGGAGTCCCCCGCGGGCCGCATCCGCTCCCGCTGCGCCGCCGCCACCCGCCGAACCTCGCCGCCGTCCCAGTCGGACGGCCCGCCGAGCTGATCGCCAACCGCCGCCAGCCCGGTGACGACGTCGCCCACGAGCGTATCGCACAGCGGGAGCTGCGACTGGTGCAGTGGCCAGGGCGTGAGCGCGATCATCGGTGCGGTCGACGTCCATGGGCGGGGGAGGAGCTCGACGGGATCGAGACCGACGGCGATGAACGCGTCGGCGCGCTCCAGCACGTCGCGCTCGAGCGCGCCGTTGGTGAGCACGCCCGCGCACCACGGGTGCCGGTCCGGCACGACGCCCTTCGCCTTGTAGGTCACGAGCGCCGGGATCGCGTACCGGGCGGCGAGCGCACGCGCCGCGGCGGCGATGGCCGGCGTCCGGGCGCCCAGGCCGATGAGCATGACCGGCCGCCGCGCGCGTCGGAGCAGGGCCTCGCTCGCGCGGGAGAGTGACCCGGGCTCGCCCGGTTGGGCGCCTGCGGGGCGACGGCCCTTGGCGGCGAGCCAGACGTCGTCGGCCGGCACCTCGGCCGACGTCAGCTCGGCGGCGAGATCGATGTGGACCGGACCGGGCGGCGCGCCGAGCACCGCATCGGTCGCCGCGCGGAGGGCGGGGCGGACCGCACCCGCGCGCGGACGCACGCTGAGCTTGACGAGCGATCCGAAGATCGCGTCGTGCGCGAGCGTCTGATGCTGCATCACCGCCGCCGCCTCGTCCGTTCGGCAGTCCGTCAGGACGAGCAGCGGCACGCGGTCCAGGTGCGCGTTCGCGACGCCGTTGGTGAGCGACGCGGCCCCGGGCCCGAGTGTGGCCAGGCACGCGCCCGGTCGTCCCGTGAGCTCGGCCTGCGCGCTCGCCATGAACGCCGACCCGGTTTCCGTCTGAGCGAGGGAGAAGGGGAGGCCGCTGCGTCCTGCGGCTTCGATCAGATCGGCGTTGCTTCCGCCGCCCGGCATCCCGAACAGGCGAGCCACGCCGATCTCCGCCAGCGCCTGGACGACGCAGTCCGCGTACGTCGGTCCTGTCGCCTCCGGCCCGGGGCGGGGCACGCCGGCCACTAGATGTGGCTCAATCGCTTCGCCGCGGCCGCGAACGTGTGCCCCTCGCGAAGCGCGTTCGCGAACTCGTCGTCCTTGCGCGACAACGCGTCGGCGATCGGTAGCAGCTCCTCGAGCCGGGCCGCAGGGAGGCATACGACCCCCGTCTCGTCGCCGACGATGTAGTCGCCGGCCGCCACGCGAACCCCACCGATCGTGACGGGCACGCCGATGGCCTCGACGCTCGCCCGGCCTCGGCCGGACGTCGGCGTCACGTGCCGGCTGGAGACCCAGAGCCCGGCGGCGCGGACGTCGGCGATGTCGCGACAGCCGCCGTCGATCACGAGGCCGACGGCGCCCCGTTGGACGGCGGCAAGAGCGACGAGCCCGCCGCAGCTCGAGACCGCGGCCCCGCCGAGATCGATGACCAGCACCGCGCCGGGTTGGACCGCGTCGAGGAACGTGCCGGGCGTGAAGGCGTGCACCGGGTGCGACCCCAGTGCGCCGGCCGCTTCGCGGACGGTGAGCGCCGGCCCGGCGATCGCGCCCGCTCCGCTCCGCAGCGTGAGTCCTTCGATGACGCCGGGCAGCGACAGCCGGTCGAGCGCATCGCTCCACGTACTCGTGGCGATCGCGCGGCACCGGCGCGGGAGATCGTGGCTCATGGGCAGGAAGATAGGACCGGAGGTCGCCATGGCGCACCGGTATCGGCGCGGCCGGCGCGCTGCAAGGGCGGCCTGGGTCATCGGGTCTTGCCGGGATGGTAGCCCATGCCGGCGGTCGCCACCGGGGGCCGCTCTGCGGGCTTCCGCAGGAAGTGCTCGACGACCGGGATGACGCGCTCCGGCTCGGAGATCAGGGCAAAGTGGCCGGCATCGGGGATCACCGCCAGCTCCGCGTTCGGGATGAGCCGCGAGATGTCGAGTGCGTGCTCGACGCGGACGAAATCGCGGTCGCCGACGGCGATGAGCACCGGCGCCGTGATCGACGCCAGCTCGTCGCGCGAAAAGCCGTTCCACTGAACGCGAGCGACCTTCTCCCAGAGCGTCGGCCAGTGGTCGGGGTCGGGGGCAACCCTGGCGTAGCTCTCCCGCTGGAACTGGATGTCATGGGACCACGGAGTGGGCGGGGCGTCGAACCGGAGCATCGCCGGGTTGTGGGCGAGCGCCGGCGGGCCGAACGTCGCGCCGTACGTCGCCACGCGACCGACCAGCTCGGGGTGACGCACCGCGAGCATGACCGCGGCACTGCCGCCAAAGCTCTCGCCGAAGATGTCGGCCTTGGTGATGCCGAGGTGTCTCAGGAGGCCCACCACATCCTCGGCGTATTGCTCGATCGACAGCGGGCGCTCCGCGATGTCCGCCGTCCGGCCGTGTCCCTGGAGATCGACCGTGATGACGGCGTGGCGCTGCGCCAGGGTGGGAAACGACTTCTGTCCGGCGAATCCGAATGCCGGTGGGATGTAGATGAGCGGGTCGCCGGTGCCGTCGACCTCGTAGTACATGTCGAGACCGTTGACGGCCGCATAGCCGGTGGCGGTCGTCGTCCTCTCGCTGAGCGCAGTCATGGCGGCGTCGTCCTCGGTGAGCGGGTGGTAGCGGGTGGTAGCGGGTGGTGGCGGGTGGTAGCGGGTGGCGGCGGGTGCGGCGGGTGGTGGCGGCTGGTACCGGGTGTTCGCCGTGTGCTCGGGGCGATGGGTTCACCGACTCGCTGCCGGCGGGTGCGCCTCTTCCCACCGGTACGGCTTGCGCGAGCCGTCGCCGAACTGCTCGCGGAACACACCGAGGAAGTAGGTCCAGCCAGCCTCGTGGGCGCGCGCCCGCTCGTGATCCGGGAGGTCAGCGTGCACGAGGATCATGCGCGTCTCGTCACCCTCGGGCTGGAAGGTCACGGTCACCGTCGACTCTTCGCCGAGCGTGTTGGGCGAGACCCAGGTGTGGCGGATCTGCGCTGGCCGCTCGAGCGCGGTGAACCGGCCGTAGTGGGCCGTCCCCTTGAGGGTCCAGTAGAAGAGCCCGTCCACCTTCGCGTCCACGATGAACCGCTCCGCGGCGTTCCACGGCGTGCCGGGGACCCTGGGGTCCAGCCACGCGTCGAACACGTCGGTCGGCGGCGCGGGGATGCTGCGTTCGATCCTGAGCTCGAGCGTCCTGATGGAGGTCATCGCGTCGTCTCCCGTCTCGCGTGCTTCCCATCCTTCCCATGCTTCCCGTGCTTCCCGTGCTTCCCGTGCTTCCCGTGCTTCGCGTTCTTGTTCGTGAAGTACTGCTCGAACTCATCGAGCTGCGTATTCCAGAACCGCTCGTACCCGTGCACCCAACCGGCGACGTCGCGTAGCGGTTCGGCGCGGAACGAGATCAGCACCTCGCGTCCCCGTCTCTCGCGCTCGATGAGGCCCGCCCGCTCGAGGAGCTTCAGGTGCTTGGTCACCGCGTTCAGCGCCGTATCGAAGCGTCGGGCGACGTCGAGGAACCGGGTGGGCCCTCCGGCCGCCAGTTGCGCGATGATCGCCCGGCGCGTGGGGTGCGAGATCGCCGTCAACACATCCATCAGGCGGTCCATACCCACGAACATTACACCCTATGGTGTATCATCGCAAAATGACGCGCGGAGGTGTCCGGCAGGGAGGGCGCTTCGGCCGCCACGCGCCGCAGGGGCACGCCGCGCGGGTCGCGCGTGTGTCAGGGTCTCACGGCCGGACCGCGAGCGCCGCCGAGAGGTCCTCGTGTTCGAACGCCGAGACCATCCGGTCACATGCTGCCGCAGAGAGGCCGAGCCCGGCCGCCACCTCACGCCACCTGCTCACGACGGCACCCACCTCGTGCACGACAACTCGGGCCTCGCGAGCGCCGACCGCGAACTCGCTCGCCGTCTCGAGCGCGAGGTCGAGCGACGCCGTCGCGTCCTCGTCGAGGCCGATGGCTGTCGACAGGACGCGCGGTTTCACGTCCGTCGGGACGGGATTGAGGTCATAAGCGGGCGAGAGGCGCCACCCCTCCTGACCGCCGTAGAGGAAGCCGTGGTTGCGGAGGTGGTCGTCCGTGTTCGACACGAGGATGTTGAAGACGATCCGACGCCACAGCGCGGGGACGTCGGTCGCGGTGGCGGCGCCATGCTGCCGGAGCGCGTCGGCGATCTCCAGGTAGCTGTGGAGTTCGCCGTCCGCGGCGCCGAGCATGCTCGTAGCGGAGAGGAACGGCACGCGGATCAGCTCGCCCGTTCCGGCGGAGACACGGTCGAAGCGGCGCGTGAGGAGGACGTGCTGACCCGCCACATCTTCGACCCGCCACGCCGGAACGGGAATTCGGGCCCGCTCGGCGAGACCCAGCGCGACCGCCTCCCATTGCACGACGTCGATGTCGTCGGTTCGCGAGGGGAACTTCGCGACTAGGAGATGGCCGTCGCGGTCACGAACGGAGGCCTTCGGCCGCGCACCGCCGAGCGAGGACCCGGGCGCCAGCAGAAGTCGCATGTCCGGCTCGGTCTCGTCGTCGGCCTCGACGTGGCCGCTTGCCGCGAGCAGACGCGGGAGCTCCACGAGCGGCGGCACGCTCCAGCGGGGGTCCGCGGCGAGGAACGGCCCGTCGGGGGTTGTCGAGAACCGGAGTGCGCCCTGGCGGACGACGTCAGAGACGCCGAGGAGGTAGTCGCTCTCGCGCAGGGTACGCGGCCGGCGCCCTTCCACGGCGGCCCGCCGCCGCTCGGCCCGAGCCATGAGGGTGCGGCCCCACCGATCGGGCGCTGAGTCACCGAGGGCGCCGAAGAGGGCGCGACCGAGTGATGTGTGGAAGGGGCCCGGCCCCAGTGCGAGTGCCGGCTCGAGGGCGAAGCGCTCCGGGTGGCGGAGCCACTCGGGGTCGTATTCGAACGTGGCGGTCTCGCGCCCCTTCGCGGCAGTTGTCCACAGGCGGCCGACGCGCGTCGTTCGTCCGCCCAGCGCGAGGTGGACGAACGCGGTGGGCTCGCTCACGGGTGTTGTCTCTCGGGACCGCCCGGCGGCTCGTGCGTCCGGTCGGGCCGTACTGCCGCTCGACGTTGCCGCACGCGCTTCGGGAGCCGCTCTTCCTCGAGCGCGAGCCCCACAGCGTCTCGCTCGACGGCGGCCAGCGCCTCCAGGCGGTTGGCGAAGCCGAGCACGAAGAGCACCGTGGCATAGATGCCGAGCGAAACGGCAGGATCACCGCGTTCGACGCGCCGCAGCGTCGGCGGCGAGATCATCGCGCGCTCGGCGAGAACGGCTGCGGTAATCCGGCGCCGCCGTCGCGCGTCACGCAGGTCCGCGCCGAGCTTCCGCAAGTCGCGGCGGACGGGAATGGGGAGCGATGGGAGGCTGCGCGGCATAAGTGAATATATCATTGCGATAGAACGCTGTAAAGACAACGATATATCCGCTCACATGAGGAGCGCGCCTCGGTGAGGCCGGCACGACGCGAATACATTCCGGCGATGGTGGAGATCCGGGTGCTCGGTGAAGCCGATGCGGAGGAGTTCTGGGCGGTGCGGCTCGAGGGCCTCGAGCGCGAGCCCTGGGCCTTCGGCACAACGCCCGAGGAGCACCGGCGGACGCCGGCGGCGGCCATCGCGCCGTCACTGCGGGCGGGACACCCCGACGTGTTCGTGGTCGGCGCGTTCATCGACGGCCGGCTGCGCGGCGTCGCAGGCTTCTCGCGCGAGGCGCGCATCAAGACACGACATCGCGGCCGGATCTGGGGCGTCTATGTCGCCGCCGACGCCCGCGGCCGCGGCATCGGCCGCCGACTCGTCCAGGCCGTGATCGACCGCGCCCGCACGCTGCCCGACATCAGGATCCTCTCCCTCTGCGTCAGCATGGACCAGGAGCCCGCCCGCCGGCTCTACCGCTCCCTGGGCTTCGTCCTCTGCGGCGTCGAGCAGGAGGCGATCAGGATCGGCGACCGCGCCGTCGATGAGGAGCACCTGATGCTGCGGGTCTAGCAGTCTAGAGAGTCTGGGGAGCGCGGATGCGGGCGACGATGCCCGGCCAGGCAACGCGGAGGAAGTGCGGGACGTTCCAGGTGTACACCGCGTCGGCCTCCGATCGTTCGGCGGCCTTGAGGATCAGGCCATCGTACACGTTCCCGCTTCGGATCCCGGCACCGGCCGTGTGGCGGAGCACGAACCGGTAGTCCTCCACCTCGAGCGCGACGGCCGTAAACACGCTCGCCGCGTGCTCCACGTTCGCAAGGACGTCGGCCGTGCGGCGCATGCGGGGGGCGGGAGTGGCGGTCAGGACGGCATACAGCTCGGCCAGCGTATGCGCGGCACAGAATGCCTGTCCGGGACGGGCCGCCGTAACGAGGGCAAGAGAGGCGCGGTGATGCTGGTGCGCGGTGTCCGAGGCGGCAACGAGTACCGACGTGTCGCAGAAAAATGTCCCGGACCGTCGCCGCGGGCTCACTCGCCACCAAGTTGACGGGTGCGCCGCTCGCGCAGGGCATCGACAAGCGCCGCCGCATCAGTCGACTCCGCCGACTGGTCGTCCACGTCGGAATGAAAGACGACCCACCCGCTCGCGTCGCGCGTCGCCGGCACATCCGCGCCGACGGGCTTCAACATGATCCCTTCGGGCGCCTCGATGAGCTCCATCCGATGCGACCTGCTGCCGGTAAGGCCAAGCCGGTCGCGGACCGGCCGCGGCAGGACAACCCGGCCGGCACGATCCATTGTGATGGTGATTGACATACCACAACCTGGCATCGACTCACGCCATCTGTCAAGCCATTTGCGACCCACATAAATGGTATGGCAATGGCATCGCACGCCAATCGCCGGAGTCCGTGTCGGAGACGGTTCGTGTCGACCGTCGACATGGCCGCGGGGAATGGCGTGCACCGGAACGCCCGCCCGGGGCCGCGGCCGGCGCTCCGCGGAGTCACACGCGCTCAGGGGGACAGGGCGGGCGCCGAGGCGGGCGGGCGGTAGGGGAAAAAACGGGGGAGCGCCTCCGCCCCGGGGCCGTCGGTGCGCAGCAGATAGACCGGGCGGCCGGGATACGCCGCCACGAGCAGCGTGTCGCGCTCGTGCAGGTCGCGCGCGTAGATGTTCCCGTCGTCGAGGAGGAGGAAGGGCGCGAGAGGCGCCGTGCCGACTAGCATCTCGCGGACGCGGGCGAGGCAGACCGGCGCCGGCTCGTAACCGTCCTGCATGTGCACGGTGACACCGGATGCGAGCGCCTGCCGGTGCACGCGGGCCGAGTCGCGGAGGAGCGCCCGGAGCACACCGGTGGCCGCACCCGCCGCCCGGGTGGCGGTCGGCGCGCCGACCGTGGCCCCGGGACGCGTCGCCGTGCCGCTCGCCGTGCCACTCGCGGTGCCACCGTCCGACGCATCCTGCTCGAGCGCCGTGAGGGCGAGCTCCAGCCGGCAGGCGTCGACGTGCGCGTACAGCACCTCCGCGTCCGGATGCGAGACACCGAGCGCCCACATGCGGGCGACGAGCTGCGCGTCCCACGGCTCGCGCACGAACACGAGGGCGCCGTGCACGCCGGCGGCGCTCGCCACCTGCGGCGTTGCCCAGCGCTCGCTCGCTCCCGTGCGCGCATGCGCCAGCGCCCGAACCGGGATGCCGACGACGATCGCGACGCCCGCGCTCACCGCCAGCGTGTAGACCGCGCCGCGGTAGAGCAGTGGCCGCTCGGCGAGTCGGCCGCGGAGTGCCGCCGGAGCACGGGCGGTCCAGAGCGCGAGCACCGGCACGAGGGGGAAGACGAACCGTGGGCCCAGGTAAAAGCCCTCGTGGAAGTAGGCGAAATAGACCGCCAGGAGGAGGCCCGCGCTCGCGAGCAGGTACCGGTCCACCGCCGTCAATCGCCGCGCCGACGCGAGCGCGATGACGGCGGGGAGGAGTGACGGGATCGGTGTCTCGAAGAGATAACGCTGGAGCTGGAGCAGGTACGTGTTGACGTGGACGAGACCACGAAGCGGTGTGTGCGCCTCGCCCCACGGCGCCCGGTGGAAGCCCAACGTGTGGCCGCTCCCCCACAGCACCGCATACCCCAGCCGGAGCGGCGCGCCGGTCGTGGCCGCGTCGACCGCCATCATCGCCCCGATGGGTAGGGCGAGCCCGAGCCCGGCGGCGACAATGTCACCCCAGCGCGTCGGATCGCGCCAGACGCGCGCCAGATACCAGACAGCGGCAGGAATGGCAAAGGCCAGCGCGTCGGCCGGTCGGATCGTCGCGGCAGCGCCGAAGGCGAAGCCGCTCGCCGCGGCGAGCAGGGGATGGGGGGTGTCGTCGGCCAGCGCCGCGGCGACTGCGGCGGCGCCGACCAGGAGCCACATGAGTGCCGTGACGTGGTTCATGTGGGAGGCGGACATGAAGAGCGCGAAGGGCGCGCAGGCGAAGAGCACAACGGCGCCGGCGCGGACGACTGGGCGAGCCTCGGCTCGGCGCACGAGGGCGGCGAAGGCCAGGATCGACACGCCGGCGGCGACCGGGTCGACGATCCAGGGGGCGCCGAGGAGCTGGCCGAGCGCGAGCATCGCCGGCCCGCCGGGCGGGAACTGCGAGTAGAGGCGGCCGCCGGCGTTCACCATCAGGAGCGAGCTGACGAAGGCCGGGAAGCGTGGGGCGGTGAGCCAGAGATGGCCGCCGGCGAAGATTTGCGCCTGGCGCAGTTGGGCGATCTCGTCGATCAGGATCGGGCGGGCGTTGAAGAGCCAAACCGCGAGCAGGAGGGCGAGCGCCGTCGCACCGCCGGCGATCGCGGCGTCACAGTGACGCGGGCGCCGCGCCGCCCACCCGTCGATCCTCGTGGCCATCCGGGTCAGTCGCTGTGCGGGCCAGAGCGCGGGGACATCTCGCGAGCAGATGGCGAGGACGGCGCCGAGTCCGACGGCGATCGCCGAGCCGCTGACCCACTCGCGGACGAGACCGGCGTACAGCCCGTCGAGACTCCCGCCGGCCCACTGCGCGACCGGCAAGAACCCGAGCACGATCAGCAGCGCCGCGGCGCTCCCCGCCGCCCACCGCCCGGAGTCCAGGCGCCGACCCGACGGTGCCTCCGACGCACCGCTCGCGCCGACACTCGGCCCCGCCGCGCCTCCGGCCCCCGCGCGCGCGGTGCGTGGCGGCTCTTCCTCGGCGCCGGCGTTCGCGTTCACGACGAGTCAACGCCGCAGCCGTGCGACAGGTCACATCGACGCCACAGCGCAGTCATCGTGCGGAGCGGGCGGGCCGGCCAACGGGGATGGACGGCGCGTCCTGGCCGGGACCGTGACCGCACGGCGCGCGCGACGTCGGTCGTCACCATCGTGCTGACGGCTCGCCGCCGCCCTCGAACCCGGGCCGCACGCCTCGCGTGTCCGCGTCGTGCGTCGGCGCCCGCGGGATCTCGTCCGTGCCGGCCTACCGTCCCGCGAGGCGAACGTAGTAGAGGTGCTCCGAGACCGAATGCGCGGTGTACCGCCGGGTCGCGCTCGGGCGGTCGGATCGGTACCGCTGATATTCGCGCGTGATCCGCCGGAAGGTCCGCGGCCGGCCGGCGGCCCGCAGGATCCGCTCGATCTCGGCCTCCGGGATGATCCCCTCGCTGTTGTAGCTCAGCACCACGTGATCGGTGTCGACCGATGCGATCAACTGCTCGAGCGCCGGGACGCATCCCCCGCGCGTCGACCAGACCGACCTGGTGTCGGTGACCGGCGGAAGCCCCGTCTTCCCGCGCAAGGCGACCGGCGCGCCGAACCAGCCGCGCGCGATGAGCTCCGGCACGTGGTAGTAGGCGTTGTACTGCCGCGAGTTGTACGGCGGATCGAGGTAGAGCAGGTCGAACCGTCCGGCGCGCGGCGCGATCGCCGACACATCACCGAGATGGGCCACGCACCGCGCCTCATCCGCGCGCGCGCGATCGTCTGCATCCGGGCCGACGTCCGCGGGCGGGACGATCACCGGCAGTCGGAGGCGGAGCGGACGGAGCGCGTTGGGCTGCCACTGCTTGATGTACGCCGCGTAGATCCCGGTCGTGTTGGCGACCGCGTCCGCGGCCTCGACGAGCGCCGCCAGGAGCAGATAGAACTCCTCGTCCGTGATCGCGCCGGCACTCTGCCACTCGTGCAGCCGCTCGCGCACCGCGTCGATCCGCCGCGCGCAGTCGAGCGTGAAGTACATCCGCGCCACGGGCGGCACATCGGTCGCACCGCTCCCGCGCGCGCTCGGCCGGGTGAGCGTCCCCGCCCCTCCGTGCCGCGCCCGTCCGTCATCGCCGGCGTCCAGGTCGCCGGGATCGCCACTCCGCGCCCCGCTCGCGCATCCGGTGTGCGCCGTGCTCGTCGCCTGTGTCGAGCTCGTCACGAGCGCCGTGCCCCTTGTGTCCGTCGTCCTCGTCTGCCCCGTCCTCGTCTGCGCCGTGGCGTGCGTCGGATTCAGTGCGTGCGTCGCCTGCGCCCCGTGCGTCGCCTGGGCCTCGCGCGTCTCCTGCGTCGAGTGCGTCGAGTGCGTCGAGTGCGTCTCGCATGTCGGGCGCTCCGCGGGGGCGAGTGCGGCCGCGAAGTGCTGCGAGATGAACGACGTGTGCGGGTCGAGGTAGGAATCGAGGAAGACGAGGATCTCGTCGAGGCGGCGCGTCGCGGCTGCGTTCCCGCGCGTCGCCGCGTCACCGGCCGCGGCGGCAGCCCGCACGCGCCCCGTCCCGCTGCGCCCGTCCGCGCGTCGGCCGGCATCGCGCGCCCCGTGCGCGCGCGCACCGCGCCCCTCGCCGGCCGCCTCCCGCTCGCGCACCCGGGCATCCACACGGTGTGCGAATTCCGCGCGCGCTCGGGCGGCGCGGAGATCGGGGTCGTCCATCAGCCCCTCGAAGGCCGGGTACCGATCGGTGACGATATAGGCGCGCTGGAACGCGTAGCTGAACGTCATGAGGTCGCAGCTCACGACCCGTGCGCCGCGCGCCTTGAGAAAGCTCCCGACCGCCGCCGTCCCCGAGAACGCATCGAACGCGCGGCGCGGCCTGAGCCCCAGCCCGTCGAGCAGGTCATCGATGAACGGCAGGAGCTTGGTCTTGTTCCCGATGTAGCGCATCGCCCACAAAGGTGCACCGCGGCGCGCCCGTTGTCGTAGTAGGGGCGGCATTCATGCCGCCCGCGACTCACATCCGCACGGATGCCCGGCCCGGCATTCATGCCGCCCGCGACCCGCATCCGCACGGATGCCCGGTCGCTCCCCGGACATGTGCGGCCGCCGGGGGCGCCGGGGCGCCGGGGGCGCAGGCGTTTGCGTCGCATCGTGGACCGTCGCCGCGACGGGGCGATGACGCATCGCGGCAAGAGTCAGCCATGGCGAGGGCATTCCCGAGGCGCATCCGGCGTCGGACGTTGCGACGACCCGGGCACGACTACAGGGCGCCGGGCGCGTACTTGATCACGACGGTCGTGCGGGGTCGGGCACCGATACTGGCGCGGGTGGAAGCAGGGACGCTCGCCCTCACCCTCGCGGGGCGGATCGTGGCGGATGCCCTGGCCGAGTTGCCCCGGCGGATCCCTGCCCTGATCGTGGACGCATCGGTCGTGATGCCGGACCATGTGCACGCGATCCTGCGGTTGGACACGGGTGCGCCGCTGCCTCTGGGTCGCGTGGTGGGGCTGTTCAAGGGGCTTTCCGCGAAACGCGTGAGCGCGGTTCTCCGGCGCCGAAATGGGACTCTGTGGCAGCGCGGGTATCACGACCGCGTGATTCGCGACGCACGCGACTGGAACCGCTGCCGGACCTACATCGCGCACAACCCGCGACGGTGGCTCGACGCCACATATCGGGGGAGGGACCAGGCATCCGTGCCGATGTGAGGCACCGGCGGGCGTACCCGCGTCGGCGGGCGGGGCGTCCGTGCGGGTGGGGGCGCCCGGGCATCCGTGCGGATGCGCGTCGCGGGGGGCATGAATGCCGGGCCGGGCATCCGTGCAGATGCGGGTCGCGGGCGGCATGAATGCCGCCCCTACGGTACACCACGTTGCGATGCGCCCACGCCGGGCACCGTCACCCACCCGTCGTTCGCCGCGCCACGCGTCCGCACCCACGCGTCCGCACCCACGCATCCGCACCCACGCACCCGCGCGTCGCCACGGCACCGTCATCCCGCCGGCCGTTTGCCGTTCCCGGTGCCGGGCATCCGTGCGGATGTGAATCGCGGGCGGCATGAATGCCGCCCCGGCTTCTGTGCGGGATGCAAGTCGCGGGCGGCATGAATGCCGCCCCTACGGGACGTCACGATGCGCCCCCCCCGTCGTTGGTTGTTGGGGCATCCACACGCCCGCCCGTGGCCACGGCGCCGTCACCCCGCGCCCGTTGTTGCCGTTCCGGGTGCGCCGGGACACGCACGCCACCCCCCCCCAACGCGGCCACGTGCCCGCGACGGCATCGTGTCCCCACCCCGTCGTTGCCGTGCCCGACGGCCGCACGCCGGCGTGCCGCGGCGGCCGATGGCCCCACCCGTCGTTGCCGTGCCCGGTGTCAGGGGCAATCGCTGTGCGATTGCCCCTGACACCATCCAACAAACCCATTCCGTTGGTGTCCGCGGGACGCGGCCGCCCCGCCATCGGTGCGGGATGCGGGTCGCGGGCGGCATGAATGCCGCCCCTACGGCGCGCACGCCGGTATTGTGGTGCGTTGGTGGGCGGATCGTGGCGCATTGTTGTGGCAATGCGGCCGCCGGACCGGGCCGCGGGCCGACTTCCCGCGGGCGGCGGGCACCAATGTTCCACGTGAAACAATTTGCGGGCGCGTGGCTGGATGGCGCGCGCTATATTCCGGCCCATCCGATCCCCAGCCCTCGTCGACCGGCCTTCGACCCCGCGAGCAGTGCCCCACATCCTGGCGATCGCAAACCAGAAAGGCGGCGTCGGCAAGACCACCACTGCCGTCAATCTCGCGGCCAGCCTCGCGGTGGCCGAGCAGCGCACGCTGTTGATCGACGGCGATCCCCAGGGGAATGCGACGAGCGGGATCGGGCTTCAGCGGGAGTCCCTGGGGGCGACCGTCTACGACCTCTTGCTCGGTGGGGCGACGGCCGCCGAGGCGCGGCATCGGGGGGTGCAGTTCAAGCACCTGGACGTGCTGCCGGCGACGCCGGACCTCGCGGGTGCGGAGGTCGAGCTGGTCGCGCACCCTCGTCGCGACCAGGCGATGCGCGACGCGCTCACGCCGATCGCCGGGGACTACGACTTCGTGCTCATCGACTGTCCGCCGTCGCTCGGGCTCATCACGGTCAACATGCTGGCGGCGGCCGACGCGCTCATCATCCCCGTGCAGTGCGAGTATTACGCGCTCGAGGGGCTGTCGCAGCTCCTGAACACGGTCCACCTGGTCCAGCAGAGCGTCAACCCGCGTCTCTCGATCGAGGGCGTGCTGCTGACCATGTACGACGCGCGCCTCAACCTGTCGCGGCAGGTCGCGGCCGACGCCAGGGAGTACTTCGGCCCCAAGGTCTACGAGAGCGTGATCCCGAGGAATGTGCGCCTCGCCGAGGCGCCGAGCTTCGGCAAGCCGATCATGCTGTACGACATCACCTCGGCGGGCTCCCAGGCGTACATGGGCGTCGCGCACGAGCTACTCCGGCGGCACCGGCCACATTCGGCCGTGCGGGCGCCGACCGCCGCGGAGACCACCGTACGGGTGGCGCACGAGCGGACGTCCGATCGTCCGCCCGTCGTCGCGGCGGATCGTCCGACGGGGCGAGCGCCTGAGCCGGCGCCCGTGGCCGGGGCGGCGGTGGCCGCGGCGACCGAGCCGGGCGGTGGGCGCCCGGACGCGCGGGCGGGGGAGGGGCAGGGCGACCGGGCGGGGACACGCCCGGACGGCCGTCCTGATGAGCGGGTGGGTGAGCTTCCTGGGCGCGTGGCGGGAAGCGTTGCCGGCGCGGGCGGCGCGGCCGGCGCGGCGGCGGCGGGCTTCAGTGCCGAGGCTGGCCGCGTGGGGGCGGAGCCGCCGGCGGGCGGCGGCTGGGCGGACGTGCCGGGTGCCAGGGCCGCCGAGCGCGAGCCGGTCGACGACTGGTTCGCCGAGGATGCCGGGGCTGCGTCGGCGAGCGAGGCGTATGTGCCGCTCGCCGACGTGCTGGACGTTGCGGCGTCGGCTGCGGCGGCCGACAGCCGGCGTTCGGCGGGCGACGAGGCTCGGCACCCTGGCGCGGCCGCGGCCCGGGGTGGGGCGGGGAGCGAGGCAGCGAGCGGGGCGGCAGCCGGAGGAGCGGCCGGGGAGCCCGGGGGGCGGCCGGGCGGAGAGCAGCGGGCCTCGGACGAGCC
>JAJPIS010000080.1 GCA_021324635.1 Gemmatimonadota bacterium | reverse complement strand
GAGGGGGAGGGGGAGGGCGACGGCGCGGTCGGCATCACCGGATCGGGTCAGCGAGCCGCGAGGAGTGGGACGATGGTGCGCTCGAGCGCGGCCCGGAGGCGCGTCACCATCAGCTCGATCTCGGTGGGCCCGACGATGAACGGCGGGGCGAGCAGGAGCAGATCCCCGTTCGTGCCATCCGCCTGGCCGACGTTGGGCCAGACGACGAGCCCGAGGTCGAGCGCGGCGTCGGCGACCGCCTCGGCGACGTGCAGCGCGCGGGGGAACGGGGCACGCGTCTCCCGGTCCTCGACCAGCTCGATGCCCGCCAGCAGGCCACGGCCCCGCACGTCGCCGACGTGTGGCAGCTCGGCGAGGGTCGCCAGCGCCGCGTGAAACGCCGGCGCGATGCGCGCGCATCGCGTCACCAGGTCCTGCCGGTCGATCTGCTCGAGCGTCGCCAGCCCGGCCGCGCAGGAGACCGCGTGATGCGAGAACGTCTGCGCGTGCTGGAACGCCCCGCTCCCGGCCGCGATCACGTCGACGATTCGCCGCGGCGCGAGCAGCGCCGAGAGCGGAGCATACCCGCCGGTGATCCCCTTGCCCATCGTCACCAGGTCGGGCACGACGCCGTACTGCTCCAGCGCCAACCACGTCCCCGTCCGCCCGGCGCCCGTGAGGACCTCGTCGGCGATGAAGAGGATCTCGTGACGGTCGCACAGCTCGCGGACACGACGCCAATAGTCCGCGGGCGGGACCGAGGCGCCGGTCGAGGAGCCGCCGACGGGCTCGGCGATGAAGGCCGCGATCGTCTCCGCGCCCTCGTGCCGGATCGCCGCCGCGAGCGCGTTCCCCGAACAGACGTCGCACGGCTCGCCCACGCTGTGACAGGCGCAGCGATAGGGGTAGGGTGCCGGGACGCGCGGCACCGGGACCAGCCAGTCGCGGTACAGCGTGCGGTAGTGCTCGCGCGCCGAGGCGGACAGGGCGAGCAGCGTATTCCCATGGTAGCTGGGCGCGAGCGCGAGCACGGTGTGCTTGGCCGGGCGGCCGCGTTCGACCCAGTACTGGCGGGCCAGCTTGAGCGCTGCCTCGACCGCCTCGGAGCCGCTGGCGAGAAAGTAGACGAGCTCGAGCGCCGCCGGCGCGCGCGCCGCGAGGGCGGCCGCGAGGGCTTCGACCGGCTCGTGCGTGAAGGTCGTGCCGTTGACGTAGCCGACCGCCGCCGCCTGGCGCGCCATCGCCTCGCCGATCGCGCGGACACCGTGTCCGATATTCGCCACGAACGCCCCGCCGCACGCGTCGAGATAGCTGCGGCCCGCCTCGTCGTGGAGGTAGCAGCCCTCACCGCGGACGATCAGCGGATACGCGCGCCGCAGCTTGCGGTAGAAGACGTGCGAATGCGGATAGGCGTGCATCGGGCCGGGCTCCCCCCCCTTCAACGCGGGAAAGGTCGCCTTCGGCCCTGGCGCGCGCAATCGACGCGTCCGGAGGATGGTGGGGGGTTCGTGTCAGGACCGTGCGGGGTTCGTGCGCGGTTGGTGCGGAGGTCGTGCGGAGGTCGTGCGGGTTCGTGCGCGCGTCCGGTGCGCCTTTACTTCCGGTCGATCCTGGCGCTATGATCGCGCTGAGAGCGACGAGCCGGATGATCCCGACCAGCGGGTCCGGGGACGATGGGCCGGGATGACGTCCACACACCCTTCGTCGGCGAGGACGTGCGTATGAGGCTGTGATGTCGGAGCGCACTCACTGGCGGCGGCGGGCCGCCGCGGTCGCGGTCGTGACGTGGGGATGTGCGGTCGGAGGGCTGCAGATCGCACTCCCGACACGGGCGGCCGCACAGACACCGCAGCGCGGCGTCATCACCGGCCGGGTGACCGATGCCGGCACGCGCGAGCCGATCGGGGACGTGCAGATCCGCATCGAGGGGACCGGCCTGGGCACCGCCACCCGTGCCGACGGCACCTACCGGCTGGCGGGGCTGCGAAGCGGGGCGGTGACGCTTCGGGCGCTCCGGCTCGGATATCAGAGCCAGGCGCGCCCGGTCACGGTTCCCGACTCGGGAGCGACGACCGCCGACTTCGCGCTCGCCCCGGCGGCCACGACACTGGACCAGGTCGTGGTGCAGGCGACTGGCGAGACGGAGCGCACGCGCGAGACGGGGAACTCGGTACAGCTCATCAGCGCGGACTCCGTTCCCAAGACGGCGGTGGCGACCTTCTCCGACGTGCTCTCGTCACGCGCCCCCGGTGTGACGGTGACACAGCAGACCGGGACCACCGGCGCGACCTCGCGGATCCGCATCCGCGGCAACAACAGCGTCTCCCTCAGCAACGAGCCGCTACTCGTCATCGATGGCGTGCGTGCGGACAACGAGCAGTCGGGCACCCAGCTCAATGTCGGTGGACAGTCCACGTCGCGGCTCGACGACCTCGATCCGGACGAGATCCAGGACATCGAGATCCTGAAGGGGCCGGCCGCCGCCGCCCTCTACGGCACGGCTGGCGCGAACGGCGTCATCCAGGTGACGACGAAGCACGGGCTGCCCGGGCGGCCGGTGTGGCGGGTGTTCGAGGAGGGCGGGACGGTCCGCAACTACGTGACCTATCCGACGAACTTCCTCCAGATCGGTCGGATCGACCCGACGGTGCCCGACACGGGCAGCAACCGGACGATCGCGTGCACGCTGCTGCTCCAGTCGAGCGGCGGCTGTACGCCGTTCAAGGACTCGCTCATCACCTTCAATCCGCTGCAACGCATTCCCCCCAACATCCCGGGCTGGCGGAACAACTTCGGGCTCCAGGTCTCCGGCGGGACCGACCGGATCAGCTACTTCGTGAACGGGGATCACTACGACGAGCACGGCGTCTACGCCAACAACTACGACAACAAGACGCACGCCCGCGCCAATCTCCACGCGACGCTGAGTCCCGTGACCGATGTCTCGGCGAGCCTCGGCTTCCTTCAGTCGGGCGTGGGGCTCCCGCAGAACGACAATGCCTCCTACGGGGTGCTGAGCAACGGCCTGCTGAGCCAGAACTACAACGGGCCGGGAGGCGGCTATCTCGCCGCGCTCACCCCCGACAGCATGGCGCACCTGACGTCCACACAGTCCACGAGCCGCTTCACCGGGAGCGCGACGGCGACGTGGCGGCCCCTCGCCTGGCTGTCGGTCGTCGGGGTCACGGGCCTCGACCTCGGCTCCATCCTCGAGCGACAGATCTTCCCGCCCGGCATCGTGCCGACGTTCTCGAGCGGCTACGTGCAGACGGACCCGCTGACGACGCGCCAGTACACGACCAACATCACCGCGACCGCCCACTATCCCCTGACGCGCTCGATCACCGGCACCAGCTCGCTCGGCACCCAGTACAGTGACCTCCAACACAACCAACTCCTCGGGACCGGACAGGGTCTGCTTCCCGGGGTCGGCACGCTGGGCGGTGCGACCAATCAGTTCACGATCACGGAGGACAACCCGGAGGAGGTGCTGTTCGGCGGATTGGTGCAGCAGCAGCTCGCCTGGCGCGACAAGGTGTTCCTGACCGGGGCGCTGCGCACCGACAAGAACAGCGCCCTCGCCCACGGTGCGTGGACCACGTACCCGGAGGCGAGTCTCTCCTGGGTGATCGGCGAGGAGCCGTTCTTCCCTCACGTCCCGGCGCTCAGCTCCCTGCGACTGCGGACGGCGTTCGGGGAGTCGGGGCAGCGGCCGCAGTTCAGGCAGCCGCTCTTCTTTTTCTCCCCCGCACCCGCCAAGAAGGACGGTCAGGAGCTGATCGGCGCGATCGACACCGCGACCGGGAACCCCAACCTGACCGCCGAGATCTCGCGCGAGCTGGAGGCCGGCTTCGACGCGGGCTTTCTGGCGGAGCGGATCAACGTCCAGTTCACGTACTACACCAAGACGACGAGCGGCGCGCTCGTCCAGCGCCAACTCCCACCCGGCTCCGGCGGCAACGTACAGTTCGTCAACCTCGGCCAGGTGACCAACAAGGGAGTGGAGGCCCAGCTCTCGGGCACGCTGTACGAGAGCCGCGCCGTCACCGCCGAGCTGACGATCAACGCCTCCATCAACCACAACAAGCTCGTGAAGCTGGGTCGAAACATCCGCCCCGTGACGTTCGACGCGGGCAACGCCGGCGACACGCAGCAGATCACCCCCGGACACTCGCTCGGTGGGTTCTGGTCCTTTCCCTACACGTACAAGGACGTGAACCACGACGGCATCATCGAGCCGAACGAGATCACCGTCGGCCCGAACGCGGTCTTCATGGGCAATGCCCAGCCGAGCGACGAGTACACCTTCGTCCCGGCGGTGACCCTCTTTCGGTTCCTGCGCCTGTCGGCGCTGTTCGACCGCCGCGCGGGAGTCGTGACGTACAACGGCACCGAGGAGTTCCGCTGCGCGTTCAGCACCGTCAACTGCCAGGAGGCGTTCGACCCGCGCGCCAATCTCCGGCGCCAGGCGGCGGCGATCACCGAGAGCCTCGGCCTGAGCGACGCCGGCGCGTTCGAGGATGGCTCGTTCTGGAAGCTGCGCGAGGTGACGGCACGCCTCACCGCACCTGCCTCGTGGGCTCGGCGCATCAACGCCTCCAACCTCGCCCTCACCCTGTCGGGGCGCAATCTCGCCGTCTGGACGCGATACACGGGGTTCGATCCGGAGATCAACTTCGCGCCCAATACCGCCAACGGATACAACCCCTTCGAGACCTCCGACTTTCTCACGCAGCCGCCGGTGCGGTACTTCACGGCGCGGGTCGACATCACATGGTGACTATGTCTGCTCCCTCGCGCATGCCGAGCGTGCCCGACGGCCGCGCCGCGCGCGTCGGCCGCCGCGGCGTCGTGCTCGCGCTGGCCATCCTCGCCGCCCTGCCGGCATGCAACATCGACCGACTCCTCAACACCAAGGACAAGGATACCAGCAATCCCGGGCAGATCACGAGCGCCTCCGGGCTCCCCAGCATCAGGGCCGGGGCGATCTCGCAATTTCAGGTGGCCTTCGGCGGGTCGGCGGCCGCGGCCGGGGGCGGCAACGAAGGGCAGATCAACATCACGGCGTTGATCACCGACGAGTACGTCGACCTCGAGACCTTCCCGACGCGCATCGCGGTGGACAACCGCATCGTCGCGCCCGGCAACGGCTCGATGCGCGGCCTCTTTCTCGACCTGAGCCAGTCGCGGGTGAGCGCCGAGCGCGCGGCGGGGCTGTATCAGAAGTACGACCCGACGAACGTGCTGCGCGCCGAGATGCTCAATCTGGCGGGCTACAGCTATCTCATGTTTGCCGAGAACTACTGCTCGGGCATCCCGTTCGACTCGGTCGGACTCGACGGCTCGGTCCACTACGGGCTTCCGCTCACGACCGACTCGGTCTACGGCCGGGCGTTCGCGGACTTCGCCGCCGCGACCCCGATCGCGGCCGCCGACTCGGCGGCGAGCGGCGATGCCAAGGGGATCGAGCAGCTCAACCTCGCCCGCGTCGGCCGGGCCCGCGTCCTGCTCGACCGCGGCCGGTTCGCCGCCGCCCAGGCTGCCGCCGACAGCGTCGCGCCCGGATTCGAGTATGACGTCGAAGGCTCGACCAACTCGCCGCGAGAGAACAACGGCGTGTGGTACTTCGCCACCCAGCTCGCGTTCAGCGTCGCCGACAACGAAGGCGTGAACGGCCTGAACTTCATCTCGGCGAACGACCCGCGCGTCACATCGTTCAATACCGGCGGCCCGGGGTTCTCCGGCACGGGCCCGAATTTCATCCGGGAGCTGAAGTACCAGACCGCGACCGATCCGATCCCGCTCGCGACCGCGCTCGAGGCGTCGCTGATCGATGCCGAGGCTCGATTGAAGAGCGGCGACATCGCCGGCTGGGCGACCGCGCTCAACACGCTCCGGGCCGGCTTCAGCACGCCGATCGCGCCCCTCACCGCCGACTCGACGACACTGGCGTCACCGGACCTGCGCGTCACTGTCATGTTCCGCGAACGGGCGTTCTGGCTCTATCTCACCGCCCATCGCCTGAGTGACATGCGACGTCTCGTCCGTCAGTACGGGCGCGACCAGTCGACCGTCTTCCCGGTCGGGACGTCGGTGACCGGCACGCCGTACGGCGCCGACGTGAACTTTCCGGTCTCGTCGGATGAGACGAACAATCCCAACTTCCACGCGTGCTTCGACCGGAACGCCTGACGTCTCGCCTCGGTGCGGCGCTCTACCCGCGGCCGAGCGCGGCGAGGACCTCGCGGTCGAACGCAACGGACAGACTCTCCCGCGGGGAGTACGGGCCCGGCCGGTAGGCCGGTGACATGATGCCGCGCTGACTCTCCTCGCAGATGTGCCAATCCTGGCGGTTGGTCATGTCCCAGAACTCGACGCCGTCGTTCGGATCGAAGGCGGGATCGGCGAGCGTGTCGGGGTGGAACAGCCACTCACAGGTGATCCGCGTCCGCCCCGGCCCGTCCGGCCACATCGTGTGGAACATGACGTAGTCGGGGTGGAGGCTGAGCAGCATGTTGGGGAAGATCGAGTAGTAGTACACCCGGCGGTGATCGTCGTCCGTGAGGTCGGGCGAGACGGGGAGCCCGCACGCTCGGCCGCTCATCGTCATGCTGCCGGCGTCCTCGTTGATCACCATGAACCCCCCGAGGAACGGCCCCTCGAACAGATCGTTCTCACCGCTCGTCGCCGGCGTCAGCTTCACCAGCGCGGGGTGGACGGGCGTGCAGTGGTAGCACTCGGAATAATTCTGGAAGAGCAGCTTCCAGTTCGACTGGACGTCGTAGTCGATGCGGCGCGCGGACCGGAGCGCCGGCAGGTTGAAGCGCTCGAACTTCCCGAGCACCGGCGCGAACGCCTCCTCGAACGGCTGCGGTTGCGCCGACAGGTTCATGAAGATGAATCCCTCCCACTCGGCGACGTGCACCGCGTGCAGCGGCCACTCTCCCCTGTCGAAGTGCTCCATGCCGGCGGTCGACGGCGCGCCGATGAGTCGGCCGTCGAGCGCGTAGGTCCAGGAGTGATACGGGCAGACGATCCGGCCACCGAGATTGCCGGCCGGCACCTCGCAGAGCCGCGTCCCGCGATGGCGGCAGGTGTTGTGGAAGCCCCGCACGAGCCCGGCCGAGTCGCGGAGGATGATCACCCCGGCGGTACCGAGCTGACGGACGACGTAGTCTCCCGGTGCGGCGAGCTCGCTCGCGCGGCCGACGCAGAGCCATCGGTCCATGAAGATCCGGGCCAGCTCCTCGGCGTGGATCTCGCTCGACGCGTAGTACTCGCGCGGCAGCGTCATCGCCCCGTGAATCGGGATCAGGGTCGAGTGGACGAATGTCGTTGCCAAGGCCGGTCCCCTGGGTTGAAGCCTACTCCAAATCTGGGCGGGTACGCGATACCTCGTCCAGCAGGGCGAGTCGCGGGCGCGCGTACGCCCGGTCGGCGGCCACGCGGTCGAGCACGGCGCGCGCGGCGGCGGGGAGCGGCGGCAGCGACGGGTCGTACTTGATCGCGCCGAACGGGTCGCCGGGATCCGCGACGCCCGTCGTCGGCTCAGCGCGCCGCAGCTTGACCCCGGGGTTGAGGATGCCCTCGGGATCGAACGCCCGCTTCACGGCCGCGAACAAGTCCATCGCCGGGCTGCGCGCCCCACCCCACGTCTCGGCCAGCACTCCGGCGCGCAGGCGACCATCGCCGTGCTCGCCGGTGAGCGTTCCTCCCAATCGGGTCGTCAGGGCCACGCCCTCGCGCAGCAGGTCCGCTGCCGACGCGCGCCAGTGCGCATCGCGCACATCGATGAGCGGGTTGACGTGCACATGCCCGTCCCCGGCATGCCCGAAGATCGCGCCGCGAAGCCCGTGTCGCGCCAGCGCCATCCGGATGCCGCGGACGTACTCGGCGAGATGCGCCGGCGGCACGGCCCCGTCCTCGATGATCTGCATCGACCGGAGCGCCGGATCGAGCCGCGCCAACGCCGGGCTCGCGGCATGACGCAGCTCCCACAGCGCCGCCTCCGCGTCCCGGTCGGCGGCCAGCATGACCTCGCCGGCACCCGCCGCGTGGAGCGCCCGCTCGAGTGCGCGGCCCGCGTCGGCGACGGCGGCGCTGGTCGCTCCCTCGAGCTCGATCAGCAGCACCGCGTCGGCGCCGTCCCAGCGCGCCGCGCCGGCCGCGTCCCCCTTACCGGCGGCGGCCGATCGGGCGAGGTCGAGGAACGTGCGGTCCAGCAACTCGCAGGCGCTCGTCCCGGCGGCGCGGGCGACGGCCGCACCGCCGACCGCCGCCTCGAGCGTCGGGAACGCGGCGAGGAGGCTCGCCGTCTCGGGGAGGAGTGGAGCGAGCGACAGCTCGAGGCCGAGAATGATCGCGAGTGTCCCCTCGCTGCCGACCAGCAGATCGACCGCGTCGCCGCTCGCCGCGAAGTCCGCGAGCGCGTACCCCGACGAGTCCTTCCGCACGCCCGGATGGTGGAGCGTCGAGCGGTCTGCCGCACGGAGCCGGGGCACGACCTCGCGGTGGAGGCGATCGAGCGCCGGCACGCCCTCGGCGACCGGTCCATCCCGGGCAACGACGGCGCGGGTGCCGTCGGCGAAGACGCAATCGAGCGCGGCGACCCACCGGCGCATGGCGCCGTACCGCAGCGTGTGTGCGCCGGCCGCGTTCGTGGCCGCCATCCCGCCCACGGTGCAGAAGGCGCCGCTCGAGGGGTCGACCGGGAACCGCAGCCCGGCGGCGCGCGCCGCGGCATCGACCTCGTCGCGCAGCACGCCGGGTCCGGCCACGACTCGTCTCCGCTGGGCATCGATCGCGCCGAGCTCGCGGAGGCCGCCGAGGTCGACCACGACCCCCGACCCGATCGCGCCCCCGGCCATGCTCGAGCCCGAGCCGCGGGGCGTGAGCGGCGTGCGAGTGCGGGCGGCCCATCGGACCAGCGCGACCACGTCGTCGGCGTCGGCGGGGACGGCGACCGCCGTCGGCCACAGCTGCTGAATCCCGGCCGCCTCCGCGTAGACCGCGCGCGCGGGCGCATCCAGTCGGAACGCGCCGCGGAACCCGGGCGGACGCGCGAGCGTCGACCCGCCTGTCCCGGCCGTCACCTGGCCGCCATCACTCGGGGCGGCGCCGAGTCGGATCACCCGAGCGCACTCACGCGCGGTGGGTCGGTCGAATAGTCGTAGAACCCCGCTCCCGACTTCCGTCCGTACCGTCCGGCGGTGACGAGCTGGCGCAGGAGCGGCGGCGGGGCGAAGCGCGGCTCGCGATACTCGAGGAACATGATCTCGGCGACGCGCAGGATCGTGTCGAGGCCGACGAAGTCGAGGAGCGTGAGTGGGCCCATCGGGTGCCCCGCGCCGAGCCGCATGCCGGTGTCGATGTCGACCACCGAGGCCACCCCCTGCTCGACGGCGCGGATGGCGTCGAGCATGTACGGTACGAGCAGCCGATTGACCACGAAGCCCGACGTGTCGCGGGCCGCGATCGGTTCCTTTCCGAGCTGCCGCACGAGCGCCGTGGCCCGGTCGACCGTGTCATCGCTCGTCAGGATCGTGCGAACGACCTCGACCAGCGGCATCGCCGGGACCGGATTGAAGAAGTGAAGTCCGACCACCCGGTCCGGTCGGCCGCTGGCGACCGCCATCGCCGTGATCGTGAGGCTCGACGTGTTCGAGGCGAAGATCGTCGACGGCGGTGCCTGCGCGTGCAGTTCCTGCCAGAGCGCGACCTTGACGGCGAGATCCTCGACGACGGCCTCGATGATGACATCGCACCGGGCGATCGGGGCGAGGTCCGTCGTCACGGCCAGGCGGTCGAGCGCGGCGTCGCGCTGGGCCGGGGTGATCTTCTCCCGCTTGACGGCGGTGGACAGCGACCGCTCCACGCGGGCCCGTGCGTCCTTCGCCAGCTCGGGCGTGAGCTCGCGTAGCCGCGTGTCGAGCCCGGCGACGATCGCCGCCTGGGCGATCCCACTTCCCATGAGCCCGCCCCCGACCACCCCGACCACCCCGGCCGGGCTCACGGTGCCCGCGGCGCGCGGTGCCATGCGCGATCCGCTCAACTTCCGAGCACGTCGAGCGCCGTGGAGCGCCGCGCCTCGCCGTGCTCGAGTCGGTCGAGCACCTGCTCCAGCGCGAGCTGCGCCCGCTCGAGCGTGTGGCGGTGTGTCCGTGCCACGGCGACCCCGGCGGCCAGTCCGAGGGTCGCCGGGACGGCGGCGGCGATGAGCGCCGGCGCGACGAAGGCCTGCACGATGACGGCGAAGAACCCGACGATGGCGGCACCGGTCACGACGCCGCCGGCGGCCACCGCCGCGCCGCCCTGGAGCCGTTGCGCGCGCGTGTGCGACACATCGGCATCGAGCCGTACCAGCGTCCGTGCCGCATCGATCGAGACGACCGTGGCCGCGACCTCGTGGGCGCGCAGGAGGTCGAACATCCGCCCGGCCGCGGGCGCGAGCCGGCGGAATGCCGCCCAGAAGTCGCGTCGGGGCTCCCACGTCATCCGATCCGCGTAGCGGCGCTTGACGGCGAGCGACTCGTCGCGAAGCATCGTCTGGTTGAGTGCGGCAAGGATCTGCGCGGGCGTGCCGGGGACGACGCGGTGGGCCGACGCCGTGCTCGCCCCCGCCACATGGGCGACGAGCCCCTGCTCGGTCGGCACCGTGATGCGGGTGCGTTCCTCGGCGAGCGCCTGGCGCAGGTGCATCGGTGAGAGTCCCACTTCGCGCCCGACCTCGAGCAGTTGCTGCTCGGTCAGCCCGTCGGTCGGCCCCGCATCGTCGCCGGAGATCACCTGAAGCTGCGCCGCTCGCGCGAGCACGCGCTCCAGCGCCGCCCGGTCGAGTGTTCCCACCCGGTCGATCGGTGCCACGCGCCCGGCCCCACCGACCGCACCACCGACCGCACCACCGACGTTGGGCCCGGCAGGCCGATCGTCGCGGAGCGAGAGAGCTGCTGGCGGAGCCGCTGGTGGAGACGCGTGCGAAGACGCTGGTGAAAGCGTCGGGGAAACCGCCGGGGAAACCGCTGGCGGTCCCTGTGGCTCCTGCGACTCCTGCGACTCCTGACGCTCAGGCGAATCGGGCATCGCCCCGAAATCTACCCTGTCGGCGTGCGTCTGCCCTTCCGGCTATTCCCCCGAATCCGCCACCATGCGCCCGCACGTCGGGCAGTACTTCCAGCCGAGCTCCAGCTCGGCGCTGCACGCCGGGCACTGGATCACCGTGACGTTCTGCCCACAGTGGGGGCAGAAGGTGATCGCGCGACCGGCGGGGAACTCGCCGCCGCAGTACCGGCAGCCGCCCGCGGCCGGCGACGCACGCAGGGGCGCGCCTGATTCGGACGGCTTTGTCGGAGCGGGGGGCGACACTGGGGGTGCGGGCCGCACCGGCACGGCACCCATCTAGCGCCGCTCGACCTGCTCGATCTGCCTGTCCGCGTCGGTCTTCACCTTGTCGCGCGTTCGGCCACCGATCTGATCCACCATCCGCGTGACGATCGGCTTGTCGTGATCCTGGGCGTCGTTGAAGCCGTACATGTAGCCGGCGGCGAGCCCGATGATGAGAATGATGAGATAGCGCATCCTACCCCCGACGCGTCGCGGCGGAGGGCGGTAACGCGACGCCGGGGTCGGGTACCGCGCGCGCCGGGATGAACGATCCGGAGTCGGGGAACGGATCCGGCGCGCGGGCCGCGCCCCGCGTCGTCCGGGCCGCGAGCCACGCGTCGAACTGCGAGGGCACGAGCCCGCCCGAGCAGTCCTGGCTCGCCGCTGCCCGCGTGGCGAGGTGGTTCGCGTACTCGTTCTGCGGGTGCCCCGCGTGGCCCCGCACCCACCGCCACTGATACCGGTGCCCGCCCGACCGAAGCGTCGCGAGCGCCTCGCGCCAGAGCGCCAGATTCTCGATCGCGCCGCCCTTGCGCGTCCATCCCCGCGCGGCCCACCCGAACACCCACGACTCGAGCCCGTCGATCAGATACCGCGAGTCGCTGGTGAAGATGATCCGGAAGTGCGCGCCCTTGGTCGATAGCCCGCGTACGGCCTCGATGACCGACCGGATCGCCATCCGATTGTTGGTGGTCGCGGGCTCGGCGAGCCAGTAGTCGCGCCGCACGATCGCCCCGGTCCTGGGATGCCGAAGCTCGACCAGGCCGCCCGCGCCCCCGGGATTGTCGCCCGGCCGGCCGTTGCCCAGGCACGACTCGTCGGCGTAGACCGCGACGAGCGGGTGCGCGTCCGGGTGCGCGTCCGGGTGCGCGTCCGGGTGCGCGTCCGGGTGCGCGTCCGGGTGAGTGTCCGGGTGCCCCTCGGGCTGTGCGTCCCGACCTGCGCCGCTCGGGCGGACAGCGGGGCGGTGAGCCTTCGGCTGTGCGGCCACCGCCCTACCGGGATGGAACGGGCTCGACCGTATCCAACTCGTCGAGGTACAGCATCAATGAATCACCGGTCGTCGGGTGTCGCGCGTCGACCACCTCGCGTCCCGTCACGACCCGAAGCCGCTCGGGGACGACCACCAGCTCGATCCCTCGTCGCACGACCGCCACCCGCGATCGGTCGGCCAACGCGCGCTCGAGGATCTCGTACTGCCCATGCGTCAGTGGAGACACGCCGGGAAGCTAGTCGGCGCCCCCCGCGGACGCCTCCGGCCGTTCGGCATGGCAGTTGCCGCACCGACGACCGTGGATGACGCCGCTGCTCCGCTTGGATCTGCGTCGGAGCCTGGCGCCGGTTTCGCACCAGGGTCCGGGCGGTTGACGTCTCGGATCGGCCTTCGCCCGATGGAGAGCTCGGCGAGCGCCCGACCCGTCATCCTGCTCTCGAACCGGGAGCCGTACGAGCACGTCCGCACGCCGGCCGGGGTCACGCTTCGCCGGCCACCGGGGGGCCTCGTGTCGGCCCTCGACCCGACGCTTCGCCGGACGCATGGGGTCTGGGTCGCGTGGGGCTCCGGCTCGGCGGACCGCGAGACCGCCGACGCGGCCGGGCGGGTGGCGGTGCCGCCTCCGCCAGCCGAACCCATGTACACGCTCCGTCGTGTCTGGCTCGATGCGGCCGACGTCGAGGGATACTATCTCGGCTTCGCCAACAGCGTGCTCTGGCCGCTGTGCCACCTGCTGATCCACCACCTCCAGTTCCGCGATGAAGAGTGGGCGCGCTACCAGCGGGTAAACGAGCGCTTCGCGGCGGCGGCGCGGGAGGAGGTCAGCCGGCTCCGCCGCGCGGGCGGCCCCGATCCGACGGTGTGGATCCACGACTACCATCTCGCGCTCGCGGCGGCGTCGTTGCGCGGGACGGTACCGGGGATTTTCATTCACCAGTTCTGGCACATCCCGTTTCCGCCGCCCGAGATTCTGCACCTCCTGCCGTACGGCGTGAGTGAAGCGCTGCTGCGGGGACTGCTGGGGAACGACCTGCTCGCGTTCCACACCGATCGGTATGCGGTCAATTTTCTCGAGTGCGCGGCGCAGCTCCTCCCGGGGACGACGGTCGACCGCGGCAACCTGACCGTGCAGTACGCAGGACACGTGACCTCGCTCGCCGCCTTCCCGATCAGCATCGACGTCCATCGCTTCGAGTCGTTGGCGGCGGACGCGTCGGCCGCCATGGCGGTGTCCGACCTGCGCCGCCGGTACGCGTCGGACGGGCGCCAGCTCGGGGTGAGCGTCGACCGGGTGGACTACACCAAGGGCATCCCCGAGCGGCTGCGTGCGCTCGACCTGCTGTGGGAGCGCGCGCCCGAGCTACGTGGGCGCGTCACCATGCTCGTCGTGGCCGTGCCGTCCCGCACCGAGCTGCCGCCGTACCAGGCGCTGGAGGAGGAGATCCTTCAGACGGTCGAGGCGATCAATCTCCGCTACGGTACCAGCACCTGGACGCCGATCGTGTACCTGACCGAATCGATGCCGCCCAGCGCCCTGGCCAGCATCTATCGCGCGGCGGACCTCTGTCTCGTCTCGTCGCTCCAGGACGGGATGAATCTGGTGGCCAAGGAGTTCATCGCCTGTCAGATCGATGAGCGCGGCGTGCTGGTGCTGAGCCGGTTCACGGGGGCTGCCGAGGAGATCGACGGTGCGGTGCTGGTGAACCCGTTCAACGTCGACGGGTTCGTCAAGGGGATTCTGGCCGCGCTCGAGATGCCGGCCGCCGAGCGCGCCCGGCGCATGCATGCCATGCGCGAGCAGTTACGCCTCGCCACGGTCTTCGACTGGCTCAACGCGGTGATGGCGCGAGTCGATGCGATGATGGGCACGGCGGTTCTCGCCGACGCCCCAGCCCGGCCATGACGGCGTCGCCCCCCCAGCCTCATGTCGCGACGCCGGCCGAGCCTCATGCGGCGCCACCCCCGCCGGCGGCGGCGGTGCGCGTGCCGGGGACGGGCCGGTACCTCCCGATCTCCGACTACGGCACGATAGGCGACCTGCACACGGCCGCGCTGGTCGGCCGCAACGGCTCGATCGACTGGTACTGCCCGCGCTCGTTCGACAGCCCGTCCGTGTTCGCCGCCATCCTCGATGCCGCCCGCGGGGGCGCGTGCCGGATCGAGCCCACCGCCCCCTACACGACGGAGCAGCGCTACCTCGCCGAGACGGCGGTACTCGTGACGACGTTCCGGACGGCGACCGGGGTCGTCGAGCTGACGGACTTCATGCCGATCTCGCCGGCCGGCCGCCGAGTCTTCGCCGAGATCCATCGTCGCGTGGAGTGCGTGAGC
The DNA here is from genome assembly GCA_021324635.1 of Gemmatimonadota bacterium. Classification (GTDB taxonomy): domain Bacteria; phylum Gemmatimonadota; class Gemmatimonadetes; order Gemmatimonadales; family Gemmatimonadaceae; genus Palsa-1248. The sequence goes on along the minus strand of JAJPIS010000080.1, from coordinate 64,410 downwards.
GGCCAGGTGGAGGTGCGGGTCCTCTTCAAGCCGTGCTTCGACTACGCGACCGGCACCTCGCAGGTGCAGCCCCGCCGACATGGTCTGCTCGCGACGGACGCCGAGGACGAGGTGCTGACGCTCGCCTCACCCGCCGAGATCTGGTGGACGCTCGACGATGGCGCCGCGAGCGCGACCCTCAAGTTGAGCGCGACGGCCGCGCCCGTCTCGCCGCGGCCTGCGCATGCGCATCCCTCGGCGCGTGCCGTGATGACGGGCGGGGACGGGGGCGAGCGGGCCGCGCCGACCCCCGCGTCCGCTCCCGTCCCCGCTTCGGCAGCCGCCCCCACCCCCACCCCCACCCCCACCCCCCCGCCGCTCGGTGTGGCGGCGAGCGCACCCGACGCCGCTGGACCGCCAGGTCCGGCCGCGCTGCCGCCGCCCGGGCCGCGGCGGGCCAGCGGGTCCGGACCGCGCACCAGCGGCGCGGCGACGGTGATCGGGAGCGCGGTCGGGAGCGCGGTCGCGCGGCTCGGCGGCGCGGTCGCGCGCGTGAGTGGCGCCGTGGCGCGCGTCGCCGGTGTGGGTGGGAGTGGGGGAGGCGGGGCGGGTGGAGCGGGCGCCCGCGGGTTTGGCGACGACAACGGGACCGAGGATCTGGCCGCCGCCGGCAACTGTGTCTGGTTCGTGATCCGCTACGACGACGACGAAGTGCGTCCGCTCGGCGCCTACGACTCGAGCCGCAAGCTCGTCGAGACGCTCGAGTTCTGGAACGCGTGGGTCGGCGCGATCCGGTACGAGGGGCCCTACCGGGCCGCCGTCGTGCGCTCGGCGGTGACGCTCAAGCTCATGTGCTACGACCCGACGGGCGCGATCGTCGCCGCGCCGACGACGTCGCTTCCCGAGGAGATCGGCGGCGTCCGAAACTGGGACTATCGGTTCACCTGGATCCGGGATTCGGCGTTTGTCCTCTACTCCCTCAGTATCCTCGGTCACTCGGCAGAGGCGGACCGCTTCATGGAGTTCCTGAAGCGCGTCGCGCGGCGCACGACCGACACGCACATCCAGGTGATGTACGGGATCGATGGCCGCCGCCATCTGACCGAGCAGACGCTCGCGCACCTCGACGGCTACCGCTGCTCGGCCCCGGTCCGGACTGGCAACGCGGCCTACGACCAGCTCCAACTCGACGTCTATGGGGAGCTGCTGGAGACGGCCTACCTCTGGAGCCGGACCCGCCCGGTGACCGAGGGCACCTGGGTCACGATCGAGCGCCTCGTGAACTGGGTGGCGGCCAACTGGCGTCGGCCCGACAGCGGCATCTGGGAAGTGCGAGCCGGGCTTCAGCACTACGTGCTCAGCAAGGTGATGTGCTGGGTGGCGCTGGACCGCGGCATCCGGATGGCGCGTGAGTTCGCGCTCGGGGCGTCGTTGGACGGCTGGGAGGCCGAGCGGGACGCGGTGCACGCCGACGTCCTCGCCAAGGGGTGGAGCGACAAGAAGCGCAGCTTCGTTCAGTATTACGGCACCGAGGCGCTCGACGCCTCGAACCTCGTGATCCCGATGGTGGGGTTCCTCCCGCACAGCGATCCGCGCGTGCAGGGCACGGTGCAGGCGGTGCTCCGCGAGCTCACCAGCGAGGACCAGGAGCTCGTCTATCGGTACCGCAACGAGGACGGTCTGCCGGGCGGCGAGGGGGTGTTCTCGATCTGCACCTTCTGGCTCGCCGAGGCGCTCGCGCTCTGCGGCCAGCGCGAGCACGGCGAGCGGATCTTCACGCGCATGCTCCGTCACGCGAACCACATCGGCCTCTACAGCGAGGAGCTCGACCCCGCGACCGGCGAGTTCCTCGGCAACTTCCCCCAGGCGTTCACGCACATCGCGCTGATCAACTGCGCCCACGTGCTCGAGCGCACGAGGCAGTGACGACGGACGGGCGCACGGCCCGCATCACGCACATCACGCACATCACGCACATCACGCACATCACGCACATCACGCGCATCACGCGCATCACGCGCATCACGCGCATCACGCGCATCACGCGCATCACCGGATCACCCCGCCAGTCGCCGCCGCGTCACTCCTGCGCGTGCGGACCAGGCGGTGGCGCCGCGCGGAACGCCGCCCACCCCTGCGCGCGGATCGCGGCGCCGTGCTCGTCGAGGCGGGGCGGGGGATAGCGGACCGCCCCGGGCACCGATGGCGCGACGCCGGTGAGCGGCGACGCGTCGACGCTCGCCAGCGCCTCCCGCACCGAGCGCACGACCCCAGCCGGCACACCGACCGCGCCCAGCCGGGCGGCCCACGCCTCGGCGGTCCCGCCGGCCAGACGGGCCGCCAGTGCATCGACCACGCGTGAGCGCTGTGCGACGCGCCCGGCGTTGGTTGCCAGCGTCGGGTCGGCCGCCAGCTCACCGAGGCCGAGCACGCTCGCGCAGGCGCGCCACTGGGCGTCGGTCCCGACACCGACCGCGAGCGGCCGGTCCGCGGCCTCGAAGAGCTGATACGGAACGAGGTTCGGGTGCGCGTTCCCCCAGCGGCGCGCGTCCTCACCGCTGACGAGCACGTTCTGCGCGACATTGACGAGCGCGGCCGTCGCGCTCCGCGCGAGCGAGATCACGATCCGACGCCCCGCCGGCGGCAACGCGCCTCGCGCCCGGCCGGCCAGCGCCGCAACCGTCGCGATCGCCGCGTCCTTCCCGGCGAGCACATCCGCGAGCGCCACGCCGACCTTGGTCGGCTCACCATCGGCGCTCCCGGTGATCGCCATCCACCCCTGCTCGGCCTGGACGATGAAGTCGTAGCCGGCTCGGCTGCTCCCGTCCCCGAACCCGGTGATCGTGCACCAGATGAGGTCGGGAAAGCGGGCGAGGAGCGCCTCGGCACCGAGTCCTCGGCGCTCGAGCGCTCCGGGCCGGAAGTTCTCGACCACCGCGTCGGCGTCGCCGGCGAGCGCGACGATCAGCTCGCGATCGCCCTCGCGGTCGAGATCGGCCGCGACGCTCCACTTGTTGCGGTTGACGCTCAGATAGTACGCGCTCTCCCCCCGCCCGTCGAACGGCGGACCCCACCCCCGGGTGTCGTCGCCACCCTCCGGACGCTCGATCTTGATGACGTCGGCCCCGAGGTCGCCCAGCATCATCGTGCACACGGGGCCGGCCAGCACCCGCGTCAGGTCGAGCACTTTGATCCCACTGAGTGGAAGCGGCTGCATTTATGTCGCTATACTGGCGTTAAACTACGCCAAATGGGTGATGACAGCCGCGCTCGGTGCGGGGGCCGCGATACCTTGCGTAGATGACGAAAAATCATATACTTACCGCCGCGCGCGCCAGGGCAGACTGGGCGGGTAGGTCGGCGGGAGTCTCGGGCGCGCAGGCATCCGGAAGCTTACGCCGCGCCCGCGACGCCTTCAATACACCCTCTTCCGGGATCGCAGACCCCCGGGACCGACGGCGGACGGAGCTCGTACGGTATGGTGGACAAACCCCAGCCCATGGATTCACGACCAGCGGCGGACGGTGGGGCACCGCCCGCGGCGACGCCCGCGACGCCGCCCAAGCGGAGCCCCGGCCACCGGGGCGCCGACGTCCGCGACACCGTCGCCGAGATGGCCGCCAAGGCTCAGGAGATCAGTCAGGAGGCGGGCAGCAAGATGGCGGCGGCCATGAAGGATGTCATCAGCGCGGCCGCCGGGCTCACGGGCTTCGCGATCGAGAGCGCGCGAGATCTCGTGCAGTACATGGTCCGCCGCGGCCAGATGACGCAGGAGGAGGCCGACAAGCTCATTCGTGAGGCCGAGGCCGCCGACGCGAAACGAAAGCCGCATCCGGTGCTTCCGCCATCGCGGCAACCCAAGCCCGCCCCGGTCGAGCGTGAGGAGGTCGCGGCCGTCCAGCACGCGCCGCCGCCGCGGGTGGTCGTGAGTCCGCCGCCGGCCGCGCCGGTCGCACCGCGCCAGGCCGCGCCGGCGCCGGCCAAGAAGGCAGCACCCAAAGGGAAGAAGGCCTCGGTTCCGGCCGCGAAGTCGAAGAGTACGTCCAAGGGCTCGAGCAAGAAGAAGTCTGCGGCCAAGCGGTAACATCCCCGCCTGTTACTTCCGTCGCGGGCGCTCGTCTACGCGGCGTGACTGTCGCGTTACGAGTCGCCGGCACTGCCGCAGGCCTATCCACGCCGCGGGAAAGGGATTATGGTAGCGCCGTGAAAACGACGGTGACCGCCGCACCGGTCGACCAGGTCGAAGCCGACCAGCAGATCATCGCCAACGTCCTCGCCGGGCACCGGGAGGAGTTCTCGATGCTCATCACCCGGTACAGCGACGCCCTGTACCGGCACGCGTTGGGCATGACCGGCAGTCCGGATGTTGCGGAAGACATCCTTCAAATGTCCTTCATTAAAGCGTACCAACACCTGGGTGAGGTGCGGGGACGCTTCGATGCCTGGGTGTTCCGGATCGTGGCCAATGGCTGCAAGGATTGGCTCAAGAACATCCGGCGCACGCACCTCAGTTACGACGAAGATGATCAGCCGTCCGGGTACGCGACCCCGGAGGAGGATCTCGATCGGACGGAGTTGCGTGGGGATCTCGACCGCGCACTGGCGGCGCTCGCACCGAGCCTCCGGGAAGCGTTCGTGATGAAGCATGTCGAAGGACGGTCGTACGAGGAGATGGCCGATCTACTTGGCACCACTGTCGGGGCTCTGAAGATGCGCGTTCATCGCGCTCGCGAGGCGCTCCAGGTCTTGTTAGAGGAGAAATACGCGTGACGCATGACGATCTGACTTCCCATGGCGGGCGCGACGACCTGAACCGCTCGCGCGTGCCGGAGTCCTCGGAGGCGCGCCGTGAGTCTGCGCGCGATCGCGAGTCGGCGCGCATGAGTGACCGTGAGGTGCCGATCGAGCTGACGCGGACCCCCGATCTCGTTCACGCCTGGCTGGACGGCGAGATCCCGGAATCGAGCGTGCGCGGCGCCGAGGCGGTCCGGCATGTCGAGTTCTGGAAGCGCCTGGATAGCGATCTCGAGGTGCGGCGGCAGATGCACGCCCCGGTGGATCTGACGGAGCGGATCATGACCGCGCTCCCGGCGACCGCACCGCGGGTCGTGGCGCCCTGGTGGAACCGGCCGGTCTCGATGAACCCGGTTGCCCTCGCTGCCGCCACCGCCGGACTGCTGGCGATCGGCGCCGCGATCGGCGCGTCGGTCCGCGTGCGGTAGCACGGCCTGGGGCGCGGCGCCGCATCTGCGCCGCATCGGGCGCTCGCCGTCGCACGGCCGTCCTGCATTCGACCGGTTGACGACACGGTCTCGACCGGGGCCGGCTCCTTCGGGGGCCGGCCCCGGTTGCTTTGGTGTCCTCCTCGCGCGGGGCGCGCGCCTTGCATTCCACGCCACGATCCCACGCCACCCGCATCAGAGCCGGCGCGCGACTCCGACGCCGGGCACTTCGCGGGTCCGCCGGTGTGGGGCTCGGACCGCAACAGCGAGGAGGCTCCAGATGAGATCGCAGATGTGCACGGCGCTCGCACTTGCGGCCGGCGCCGCGTTCGCAGTCGCACCGATGAGCGGTGCGCAGAGCGCGACCGACACGGGGCAGGCCGGCCGGCAGTCGGCGCCACCGCCGAGCGCGACCGGACAGGCCGGACAGTCGGAGCAGGCTGGGGCGAGCACGCGCAACATGCCGACGACCCCGCCGACGCACCGCGCCCACAGGTGGTACGGTCTCACGACCGACGAGATCATCCAGTTCCAGACGGCGCTCACCGACGCGGGGTGCGACGCCGGGACGCCGAGCGGCGTGATCAATCGCCGCACGCGGGAGGCGATGGCCTGCGCGCGGGAAAAGAAGAACATCACGAGCCGCAACGCCAACGATCTCCTGCGCGCGCTCAACCTCACGTTCGTGACGCCCGACTCCATGAGCATGGGCCGGGTGATGACCATGAGCGCGGGTGAGGTCTCCGGCGGGCAATCCCACAACGGCATGGCGGGGCGGCAACGTCGTAGCCGCGGCGCGGCCATGGACTCGAGTGCCGGAGCCGCAGGTGCGGCCGGCGCCGGGACGTCGGGCTCGAACCCCGCCGCCTCGCCCAGCCCGGCGGCCGGTGCCGTGCACGGTGACTCCGCCGCGATGAGCGGCAACCGCGGCCGGATCCGCCCGCCCGGCGACACCGCCATGCGCGGCGCCGGACAGAGCGACACGCCGAACAACACCCCGGCCCCGAGCACCCCGAGCACGCCGAGCACGCCGAGCACACCCAGCACGCCGAGCACGCCGAGCACGCCGAGCACGCCGAGCACACCCGGCACGCCGAGCACGCCCAGCTCGACACCCAGCACCACACCCAGCTCGACACCCAGCACGACACCCAGCTCGAGCGGCCAGAGCTCGAACCCCAACGGTCAGAGCTCGACGCAGGGCGCGACCTCCAATGGCGAGGTGCAGGGCGCCAACGCGGCGACCCCGCCGCCCAACCCGAACGGCACGATCAGCGGCACGTACAACGCGGGCGCGCCGCCCATGTCTCCGAGCCCGGCCAACACGAGTCCCGGTAGCCCCAACAACCCGGTGGGCGCCAACGACAATCCGCCGCAGCCCGCGAATGGCGGCGCGAATGGTGGCGCGCCCGGCGCGAGCTCGGGCAACCAGAGCACCACGAATCAGGGAGCCGCGGCGAACGGCAGCGCCAACGGCAGCGCCAACGGCAGCGCCAACGGTAACACCAACGCGCCCGCCGCCGGCGGCACCGCTGGCAACGCGCCGTCCAGCGGCAACCAGAACAGTCCGTCCGGTCAGGGTGGTGGGAACGGCGCGGGCGCCGGTGCCGCAGGCGCGGCCGGCGGCGGCCACCCGTAGCGCCACCCGTAAGGGCAGGTGCAGTTCCCGGTGCCGGACCCGATCGCCGCACGATCGGGTCCGGCACCATCACAACAACTTCTTCCTTATCCCGGTGCTCGCCGCGTCAGATGTGAATCGCGCGGCCGAGCGCCGCCAGCGCCGCCTCTTTGGTCGCCTCCGACAGCGTCGGGTGCGCGTGCACCATCGGGCCGATGTCGTCGGCCGTTGCGCGATACTCGACACCGAGCACCAGCTCGGCGATCAGCTCCGACGCGTTGGGCCCGATCAGGTGCGCACCGAGCACCTCGGTGCTCTCCGCGTCGACGATGACCTTCACGAACCCGGCCGTGTCGCCCATCGTCCGCGCCCGGCCGTTCGCCGAGTAGGGGAACTTGCCGACCTTGTACCGTCGCCCCGACGCCTTGACCTCGTGCTCGGCGAGGCCGACGACCGCCACTTCGGGCCAGGTGTAGACGATCGACGGAATGCTGACGTAGTGCATCCGGGCCGCGTGCCCGGCGATCACCTCGGCCGCGACCACTCCCTCTTCCTCGGCCTTGTGCGCGAGCAGCTTCCCGCCGACCGCGTCGCCGATCGCGTACACGTGCGCGACACTCGTGCGCATCTGGTCGTCGACGAGGATCTCACCGCGGGGGCCGAGCGCCAGTCCGAGTGCCGCCGCATCGATCCCGCAGAGACTCGGCCGCCGGCCCACCGCGACCAGGACGTAGTCGCAGTCGAGGTGCTCGGTCGCGCCGCCGTCCTGCTGGTACTCCACCGTCACCCGCGCCCCGGCGCGGCTGCCGCCCGTCACCCGCACGCCGGTGCGGATGTCCAGGCCCTGCTTGCGCAGGATCCTCTCCACCTCGCGGACGACGTCCGCGTCGTTGCCCGGTAGCGCCGATGGCGCGAGCTCGAGCACCGTCACGCGTGAGCCGAGTCGACGCCAGACGGACCCCAACTCGAGGCCGATCGCGCCGGCGCCGATGACGACCAGGTGCTCCGGGACCTCCGGGATCCGTAGCGCGCCGACATTCGAGAGGACCCGCTCCTCATCGAACGGCAGGAAGGGCAGCCCGATCGGCACCGACCCCGTCGCGATGATCACGTCGCGCGCCTGGTAGCGCGTGACCGTGCCGTCCGACGCCGTCACCTCGACCACGTTCCCCGGGCGCAGCGTGCCGCGGCCCCGGGCCCAGGTGACCCGGTGCTTGCGAAAGAGGAACTCGATCCCCTTCGTGTTCTGCGCGACCACCTCGTCCTTGCGCTGCATCATGCGCGGCAGGTCGAGCGTCACCACGGCCGCGTGGAATCCGTGCTCGGCGGCGTGCACCTTGGTGAACTCGAAGTGCTCCGAGCTGGTGAGGAGCGCCTTCGAGGGAATGCAGCCCACGTTGACGCAGGTGCCGCCGAGCGTCGCGTCCTGCTCGACACAGACGGTGGCAAGACCCAGTTGGGCCGCGCGGATGGCGGCCACGTACCCGCCGGGACCACCGCCGATGACGACGACGTCGGCGGGGGTGGGCGGGGCAGCAGGCGATGAGGAGGTCAGGACTAGGTCACCAGCATCGAGGCCGGATCCTCGATGAGCTCCTTGATGCGCACGAGGAAGAGGACCGCCTGCTGGCCGTCGATCAGCCGGTGGTCGTACGACAGGGCGAGGTACATCATCGGGCGGATCACGACCTGCCCGGCCACGGCCACCGGCCGCTCCTGGATCTTGTGCAGCCCGAGGATGGCGGACTGTGGATAGTTGAGGATCGGCGTCGAGACGAGCGACCCGAACACGCCACCGTTGGTGATCGTGAACGTCCCGCCGGTGAGATCGTCGAGCGCGAGCTTGCCGGCGCGTGCGCGCTGCGCCAGCTCACCGATCGCGCGGGCGATCTCGATCGTCCCTCTGCGGTCCGCGTCGCGGATCACGGGCACGACCAGCCCCTGGTCCGAGGCGACCGCGATCCCCATGTGCACGTAGTGCTTGTAGACGACCGCGTCACCCTCGATCTGCGCGTTGACGACCGGGTACTGCTGGAGCGCGATCGTCGCCGCGCGGACGAAGAAGGGCATGTAACTGAGCTTCACGCCGTACTGCTCGTCGACCCGCCCGCGCAGCCGATCGCGCAGCGCACCGAGCGCGGACATGTCGACCTCGTTGAAGGTCGTCAGGTGCGCCGTCGTCTGTTGCGCCTGCACGAGATTGTCCGCGATGCGCCGCCGGCGCGTCGTCATCTTCTCGCGTGTCTCGCGGCTGCCCGCGTCGGCCGGCGCCATCCCGCCGACGCCGTTGGCGCCACCCCGTGGGCCCCCACCCTCGGCCGCGCCCCGGCCCCCCGGCGCAGCCACGGGGGGCGTGGTCGAGGCGGTCGCCGCCGTTGGCGTGGCGGGCGCGGCGGGCGTGGCGGGCGTGCGCCGCGCGAGGTGATCGATCACGTCCGGTTTGCTCACGACACCGCCGCGTCCCGTTCCGGATACGCCCGTCAGGTCCACGCCCTCGCGTGAGGCGAGTCGCTGCGCCGCCGGTGAGGCACGGACCGCAGGCCCCGATCCGGCCGGTGTCGGCGGGGCGGCGGGAGCCGACGGGGTGGCGCGCGGTCCGGCGGCGCCGGCTGCCGCCGGGGCGCCGGCCGGGGCGCCGGCCGGGACGGCCGCCGTGTCGTCGACCTCGCCCAGCACCTCGTCGACCTTCACGACGTCGCCCTCGTGCCTGGCCTGCGCGACGAGCACACCGGGCTTGAGGGCGGGGACTTCCACCGTGACCTTGTCCGTCTCCAGCTCGACGATCGTCTCGCCGGCGGCGACGGCGTCACCCGGCTGCTTGGCCCAGCGCGAGACCGTGGCCTCGACGACCGACTCGCCGAGCGGGGGCACTTTGATCGCGATCATGCGGGACGGGGCAGACGGGGCGTATCATTCTCGCTCACGCGCCCAATATAACTTTCCCCAACACCAGTGCGAGCACTCACGATCAGCGCGCACGGCGGGCTGGAGCGGCTCGAGTACCGCACCGACCTGCCCGAGCCGGATGTCACCTCCGAGTCGGACGTTCGCGTGCGCGTGCACGCGGCAGCGCTCAACCATCTCGACCTCTTCGTCCTGGGCGGGCTTCCGGGTGTCACCATCACCCCGCCCTGGATCATGGGCGCCGACGCCGCCGGCGTGGTCGATCGGGTCGGCGCCGGCGTGCGCGACGTTCAGCCGGGCGACTTCGTGCTCGTCAATCCGGGGATCAGCGACCGGCGGTGCGAGTACTGCCGGGCGGGCGAGCAGTCACTCTGCATCCACTTCGCGCTACTCGGCGAGCACCGCCCCGGCACGTTCGCCGAGTATGTCGTGGTCCCGGCAGCGAACGTCCGGGCCGTCCCGGCGCCCGCGCCGGAGCACGTCGGCGACGCCGCGGCGTTCACCCTCGCCGCGCTCACGGCGTGGCGGATGGTCGTGACCAAGGCGCGGGTCGCAGCCGGCGACTCGGTCCTCATCTGGGGGATCGGCGGCGGCGTGTCGCAGGCGGCGCTCCAGATCGCCAAGGCCCGCGGCGCCCGCGTCTGGGTGACCTCCGGCAGCGATGCGAAGCTGGCCCGCGCCCGGGCACTGGGCGCCGACGAGGTGATCAACCACCGCACGACGGATGTCGCGCGCACGATCCGCGCGCAGACGGGGAAGCGCGGGGTGAATGTCGTGATCGACAGCGTCGGTCGTGCCACGTGGCCGCAGTCGCTGGGCGCGCTCGGACGCGCCGGCCGCCTGGTGACGTGCGGCGCGACCTCCGGCCCGACCGTCGAGACGGACGTGCGGCGGATGTTCTGGAATCAGTGGACCCTCATGGGGTCGACGATGGGCAACGACGCGGAGTTCGAGGCGATCGTCGCGGAGTACCGCGCCGGACGCCTGCGACCCGTCGTGGATGCCGTCCTGCCCCTCGAGCGCGGCCGGGAGGCCTTCGAGCGGCTCGCCCAGGACGCCCAGTTCGGCAAAGTCGTGCTGCGCGTCCTCGCCGAGTGAGCCGAGGCGCGTCGCCATGATCGATCCGGGCCGCGGTGACCGGCCGGCAGCCGGCGCCGGGGACGAGGGGGGCCGGGCGCCGTCCCCCGCCGGTCCCGAGCCCCCATCTCGGGCGGAGCGAGCCCAGTACACCGCCGAGGAGCAGCTCGGCATCCGCCGGGCCTGGAGCGCGACCGGGCAGGCGAGCTGCCCGCGCTGCGACGTCACGCTCCACCAGCGGGCGATCGGCGGCGGCTCCTTCGGCCTGGGCTACGCCCGGCGGCGCGTCTGGCTCCTCTGTCCCGGGTGCCGCCGCAGTGCAATCTTTGACGCCGCCCGGGGTACGAGGACCTGAGCCCACTCCCTGCCGCCATGTCCCCCGACAGCCTCACGTTCGGCCAGCGTCTCGCGTCCAGCTTCGCCCAGGTCGGCGATTTCGTGCCCCGCTTCATCGGTGCGCTGGCGATCGTCTTCTCCGGCTATCTGCTCGCGAAGCTTCTGGAGCGGTTGATCGATCGGCTGCTGCTGCGGATCGGGTTCAATCGATTGCTCGAGGGTGGTGGCGTGCTCGACGCCGTCGAGCGGACGGGCTCGCACCTCAAGCCGACCCGGATCATCGCCAATCTGGTGTTCTGGAGCGTGATGTTCGGCGTGCTGATCGTCGCCGCCAACGCCGCCGGCTTCGAGTCGCTGGCGACCGTCTTCTCGGAGCTCGTCGGCTACGTGCCGAGCGTCGTCGCGGCGCTGGTGATCATCATCATCGGGATCCTCCTCGGCAGCTTCGTCGGTGGCCTGATCATGATGTCCGCCGGCGCGCTGCGCGGCGGGCCGACGCTGGCGCGGGTCGGTCGCGGCGGCGTGATCGTGCTCGCCGTCTTCATGGCGCTCCAGGAGCTCGGGGTCGCGACCGAGATCGTCACCACGGCGTTCGCCATTCTCTTCGGCGCCGTCGCGCTCGCGCTGGCGCTCGCCTTCGGGCTCGGCAATCGGGAGCTGGCCGGCGAGGTCACCCGTCACTGGTACGAGCAATACCGCGCCGAGCGCGACGCGATCGCCCGGGAGAGCGCCGCCCACGAGCGCGCCGAAGCGGCCGCCGACGAAGCGGCGGTCGAAGCGGCCGCCGACGAGCCCGCCGCGCTGTGACCGGGTGCCCGACATCGGGGTCCTCGCGCGTGGGCTGCGGTAACGCCGCAAAGTCAGACCGCGCAACTACTTAGACACGGTCAGCGCGGTTGCGCACGGGCGGCCCATCGGGTAACTTTCGAGGCTGCTGTCGCGCGGCTCGGCACCCGCGCATTCGCCGTTCCCTTCAGGCAGGGCCATGACCGCACCCAACAATCGAGAGCGCATCCTCCCGCGGCTCATCGACGACGAGATCAAAGAGTCGTTCATCAACTACTCGATGAGCGTGATCGTCTCGCGCGCCCTGCCGGACGTGCGGGATGGGCTCAAGCCGGTGCACCGCCGGGTGCTGTACGCGATGAACGAGCTGGGGCTCGTTCCCGGCCGCCCGTACAAGAAGTCCGCGACCGTCGTCGGCGACGTGCTCGGCAAGTACCACCCGCACGGCGACGCCTCGGTCTACGATGCGCTGGTCCGCATGGTCCAGGAGTTCTCCCTGCGCTATCCGCTCGTCGACGGGCAGGGCAACTACGGCAGTGCCGATGGGGACAACGCCGCGGCCTATCGCTACACCGAGGCCCGGCTGACCCGGATCGCGATGGAGATGCTGGCCGACATCGACAAGAGCACGGTCGATTTCGCGCCCAACTTCGACGACCGGCTCCAGGAGCCCAAGGTCCTCCCCGCCGGCTTCCCCAATCTGATCGTCAACGGGTCATCCGGGATCGCCGTCGGCATGGCAACCAACATCCCGCCGCACAATCTGCGCGAGGTCATCAGCGCCGTCGTCTCGCTGATCGACAATCCCGAGCTCACGCCGGGAGAGCTCCGCAAGCTCGTCAAGGGGCCCGATTTCCCGACCGGGGGCTACATCTACGGCCGCCAGGGGATCAAGGACTACCAGGAGACGGGGCGCGGCCGGATCGTGATGCGCGCCCGGGCGGTGATCGAGGAGAAGGAGTCCGGCCGGGCGCAGATCGTCGTCACCGAGCTGCCGTACCAGGTGAGCGGCGCCAAGCTCCAGGAAGTGATCAAGGATCTGGTCAACGACAAGCGGCTCGACGGCATCACGGCCATGCGCGACGAGACGAGTCGCGAGGGGCGGCGGATCGTCCTCGAGCTGCGCCGGGATGCGATCCCGCGAGTCGTGCTCAACCAGCTCTACAAGCACACGCCGATGCAGGCCACGTTCGGCGTCATCATGCTCGCGCTCGTGCCCGACGCGCAGACCGGGCAGCTCGTGCCCAAGGTCATGCCGCTCAAGGAGCTGCTCGGGCACTACATCACGCACCGGCACGAGGTCGTCGTCCGCCGGTCGCAGTTCGAGCTCGACAAGGCCGTCGAGCGGGAGCACATCCTCGAGGGGCTGAAGATCGCCGTCGACAACATCGACGAGGTGATCAAGGTCATCCGCAAGGCCGAGGATACGGCGCAGGCGAACAGCCGGCTCCAGACGCGTTTCAAGCTGAGCGAGCGCCAGGCCGAGGCGATCCTCAACATGCGGCTCGCCAAGCTCACCGGCCTCGAGATCGACAAGCTCGAGGCGGAGCTCAAGGATGTTCGCACGACCATCAAGGACCTGCGCGCGCTGCTCGAGTCGCGCCCCAAGCGGATGAAGCTCGTCAAGGAGGAGCTGACGCGGATCGCCGAGGAGTACGGTGATGAGCGGCGCTCCGAGATCACGAGCGACGAGGGGGAGTTCACGATCGAGGATCTGATCGCCGAGGAAGACATGGTGATCACGGTCTCGCACTCCGGGTACATCAAGCGAACCGCCGTCTCGACGTATCGGCGCCAGCGCCGCGGCGGACGGGGACTCTCCGGGCAGGACCTCAAGGATCAGGACTTCGTCGAGCACCTGTTCATCGGCTCGACGCACGACCACATCCTCTTTTTCACGGATGATGGCCGCTGCTTCAAGCTCAAGGTGCACGAGATCCCGCAGGCGGGGCGGGCGACCAAAGGCCGCCCGATCGTGAACCTCATCAACGTGGCGCCCGACACGCAGATCAAGGCCATGCTGCCGGTGAGCGATTTCCCTGCCGACCAGTACCTCCTCTTCTGCACCAAGCAGGGAACGGTCAAGAAGACGGCGCTTTCCGAGTACGCCAATCCCCGCACCAACGGCATCAAGGCCATCAAGGTCGAGTCCGGCGACGAGCTGATCGACGTGCAGATCACCACCGGGACGAACGATGTGATCCTCGTGACCCGGCACGGTCTCTCCGTCCGCTTCCACGAGTCCGACGTCCGCGAGATGGGGCGCGACACGACCGGCGTGAAGGGGATCGAGCTGCGTCCGGGCGACGAGGTCGTGGGGATGGTGGTGATTCGTCGCGAGGCGACGATCCTGGTCGTGACCGAGCACGGGATGGGCAAGTGCTCGAACCTCGACGAGTACCGCGTCCAGCGTCGGGGGGGCAAGGGGATCATCACCGTCAATCGCACCGAGCGGACGGGCGACGTGGTCGGCGTGATGGAGGTGCTGCCCGCCGACGAGATCATGCTGATCACCAAGCATGGGCTCATCATCCGCTCGTCGGTCGCCCAGGTGCGCGTCACCGGCCGCATCGCCCAGGGTGTGAAGCTGGTGCAGCTCGACTCCGGGGACCTCGTGACCGCGGTCGCGCGCGTGGTGCCCGAGGAGCCCGAGGGGACCGAGTCCACCGAGGGTGGCGAGCCCGCCGGCGCCGCGCCGGCCGGACCCGAAGACGCGGAATAGCGACGCTGTTGCGCGGTCCCGGGTCGCTCGTCGAAGGAGCGGATGTCGTGAGTCCGGGCAATGTGGAGAGCGTGTGGATCGGGTGTTGATTCCCGCAAAACGGAAGAGCCTGTTTCATCTTTACCAGCCGTCCGAGAATCCCTAGGTTAGGGAGCCCTCATGCGGGAGCCTCCGACCGTCGGCCTCTCGGCCTCATCGCCGAGCGACGGGAGCTCGATCCCCACCGTGCCGGCGCCCGATCGACTCCATCGGATAACTATCTGCCCCGCATGGAATTACCCAGCGTGAACCCGCTCCATCCGATCGCCCGGCCGATGCCGGGCGCCGGGCGTTTGGCGGAGCTCGGCACGCGCCCGCCGGCCGCGCGGCCGGACGGCCGGCCGCCGGTCTACGGGGGGAGCCTCGCCGACGCGCCGCTCGGGTCGGGCGCCGAGGCACCGGCCGCGGGGCCGGCGCACGAGTGGCCCGTGAGTGACCCGCCCAGCCGGGGCGGGACAGCCGGCGACGGGGAGGGGGGCGGCGCCGAGCGCGACGTCCTGCTCTGGCAGCGGTGGGCGCGGTACGTCGGGGCGGCCCTCATGTGCGGCACCGCCGTCGTGCTCCACCGCAGCGTGACCGACACGGGCGCGGGCGGCGCCGGACGCGGGTGGCTGGCGTTGGTCGCGCTGGGGCTCGCATACGCCGGGGTGACGGCGATGGTCGCCTGGTTCCTCCGATACGGATCCGCCCAGACCGTGCCGCCGCGGCTCCCGGCGCTCGTCATGGCGGTCGATCTGGCCGCCGCGGCGGGGGCGATCTACCTGACCTCGGCCGCGCGCGACTACGATCGGCTCCTCATCCTGGGCCTGCTCGTGTCGCAGGTGGCGGCCGTCTACTACGGCCTCCCGTGCGCCGTGTGGGGCCTCGCGGCGACGGGCCTCACGTACGCCGTCGCGTCGCTGGTGGTGCCCGCGACGATCCCCGGGGTGCCGCCGTCGGTCGGCACTGTCGCCGCGGATCTCACGACGTTCGCGTTCGCCGGCGCCGTGCTGCTCTACACCTTCGGGACCTTTCGGACGCGGATGAACGCCCTGCGCCGGTTTTGCCGGGACGTCGAGATCGGGGATCTCGGCGGGACGTTGGACACGCAATCGGAGCGGCGCCCCGACGACCTGACGCTCCTCGCGCGGAGCGTCGACGAGATGCGTCAGCGCCTCATCGAGTTGATCGGAACCGATCCGCTCACCGGGTGTCTCAATCGACGGGCGCTCGAGACGCGGCTCGCGCGTGATTGCCGCCAGGCGCGGCGTCGCGGGACCCCGCTCGCCGTGCTCGCGCTCGACGTCGATCACTTCAAGTCGATCAACGACAACTTCGGTCACCCGTTCGGGGACTATGTGCTCCAGGCAGTCGCGGAGATCATGAAGGAGACCGCCCGCGACACCGACGCCGTGGCGCGGCTCGGCGGCGACGAGTTCATCCTGGTGTTGCCCGACACCGGGTGGCAGGGCGCGACCGCGTTCGCCGAGCGGCTCCGGCGCAACGTCGATGACCACATCTTCGGTGACGCCGTCACCTCGTTGCAGGTGACGATCTCGGTCGGCGTCGCGGTCGCGCGGGCGCAGGACGCGCAGGATGGGCCGGATGCCCGAATACCGGATGTGCTCCTGGCCGAGGCCGACCGCAGCCTGTATCGCGCCAAGTCCGCGGGACGGAACCGCATCAGCGCGTGATCCGGCACCTGATCAGCGCGTGACTCGTGCGTGATTCTCCCCGTGGCGACCCCCCACTTCGATGCGCGTGTGGATGACCCCCCGTCCTCGAGCCCGCCGGTCGTCCCGACCGACGATCCCATCGACGCGGCGGTCGATTTTCCCCTCGACCTCGACCGGGGATCGGGCGTGATCGCCAACACGAGGATCCTCGTCGCCGACGACGATGCGTCCGTGCTCCAGACCGTCGCATGGGTGCTCAAGGAGCAGGGATACGAGGTGAGCGCCGCGCACGGGGGGCAGGCCCTGTTCGAGCGGCTGGAGCGGGACGCGCCCGACCTGCTGCTGCTCGACGTCGCCCTCCCGGGCGCCGACAACTATCAGACGCTCGAGCGCATCAAGTCCGACGACCGGTGGCGCGACCTGCCGGTACTGATGGTCTCGTCGCTCCCGCCCGACGAAGCGGCGGTGCGCACGCTGGGACTCGGAGCCGCGGACTTCGTGCGCAAGCCGGTCCGCGTGCGCGAGCTTCTCGCGCGCATCCAGGCGCAGCTCCGCGTGCGGGCGGCCCTCATCGCGGCCCGTGAGGAGCTGCGCTCCAAGGAAGCGGAGCTCCAGCGCGCGCGCGAGGAAGCCGAGAGCGGGCGCAAGCTGGTCGACATCCTGCACGAGGTGACGGGCGATCTCTCCTCGGACGAGATCTATCACATCGTCGCCCGGCGGGTCGCTCGCGCGCTCGGCATCTCGCATTGCTCCGTGATCCTCGCCCGACCCGGTGACGAGCGAGGGATCGTCGCGGCGGCCTACGAGAACCCCGCGCTCCGGAATCTCGAGGTCAGGCTCGATCGGTACCCCGAAGTCCGGGCGGCGCTCGACGGGGGGGCGCCGGTCCTGATCGAGAACCTGGAGACGAGTCCACTCTACGACGGCGTCCGTGCGATGTGGGCGCGCGAAGGCGTGCACGTCTCGATCCGGTCGGTGATCGCCCTGCCATTCTCGCTCGACCGGACGGACGCCGGCGTCTTCTTTCTCCGCCGGAGGGGTGACGAGCCGCCGCTCACCGAGGAAGACGTGGACTTCGCCGGCACGGTGATCCGTGCCGCGGTGGCGACCATCCAGCGGGCGCAGGTGATCGAGATGACGCGGGCCGACAACGCGCGGCTCGAGGCGCTCGCACACACCGACCCGGTCACGCAGGTGCTCAACCGGCGAGCGCTGACACTGCGGCTCACGTCGGAGCTCGAGCGCGCCCGCCGCTACAGCTCGGTGCTGACGCTGCTCATGGTCGACCTCGATCACTTCAAGCGGGTGAACGACACCTATGGCCACCTGGCCGGTGACGATGCCCTGCGCGAGGTCGCGGCGCTGCTCCAGCACGCGGTGCGCAGTGTCGACGTCGTCGCCCGATACGGGGGCGAAGAGTTCGTCGTCGTCCTGCCGGAGACCGCCGGTGCGGGGGCCACGGCGTTCGCCGAGCGTATCCGCGAGCGCATCGAGGCGCAGTCCTTCGTCCTCGGTGACGCGTCCGGCACGGGAGGGGCGGGGTTGCGGTTGACGGCGAGCATCGGCGTCGCGACCTTCCCCAGCCTGCGAGTCGACTCCGCCGAGGACCTCTTCGCGCAAGCCGATGCTGCGCTCTATCGCGCCAAGGCCGAGGGACGGAATCGCGTCCGTGCCTGACCCCGGGCCGCCCGTGTGGCGGTGGGCAGGCGCGCTCGCGGCCGCGGCGCTCATCAGCGCGTGCCAGGGAGGTCAGGGCGCCCCGAAGGGAGACCCGAATGGCAGTGCGGGCGCGGCCGCGGGCGCTCCGACCGCGGGCGCTCCTGCTCCGGCGGCCGGGCGCGATCAGGTGGGCGGGGGGGATGTCGCGACGGCGGCCGGCGCGTCCCGCGTCGGAGAGCCCCCGGCCGCGAGTGGCGCACCGCGCCTGCCCCAGTACGCCGCGCGCACCCTCGACAGCCTCGGCAACCCCGCGCCCCTCGAGCCCGACCCCCGGCTCACGCCCGGCGATACCCTGCCGGTGTCGACGGAGGACATCTGCGTCGCCGGCTACAGCCGCAAGGTGCGGAACGTCCCGGCCGAGGTGAGGCGCGAGGTGTACGCGCGCTACGGCGTCCCGTCGCACCGCCCCGGCGAGTACGAGCTGGACCATCTCATCAGTCTGGAGCTGGGAGGCTCCAACTCGGTGCGGAACCTCTGGCCCGAGTCGCACTGGACGACGCCGTGGAACGCGCGGGTCAAGGACCGGCTCGAGAACAGACTGCACCGCGACGTCTGTGATGGACGGCTCGATCTTCACACTGCCCAGCGTGCCATCGCCACCGACTGGATCGCCGCCTACGGCCAGTACATGGGGCGGTCCGCCGTCCGTCGACCGGCGTCGGGCGCGCGGTAGACGGTCGCCCCGCCCACTGCCATGGCTGCCAACCACAAGCTGACGGGCGTGCTCAAGGGTCGCACCGCGACGCAGGTCGAAGCCCTCGGCGCCACCACCGTCGTGCACTTCGACGACGGCTCGACCATGACGGTGCAGACGACGGTGGCTGCGGCCGCGGGGAGCACGGCGGAGGTCGGGTCCGGTCCCGCCGCCCCCGCGTCCGCCGCTCCGCTGGGGCGCGTGCGCGGGGTTCGGCAGCAGGGAACGACGCTCGATATCGACTACGACAACGGGGTGACGCTCGAGCTGCGGACCGCCGAAGCCACGTCGAGTGTACTAGTACGGGCACGCGACCATACGCTCGAGTACGCGGACTGATCGACGCGGGTCGGAGCGGCGTTTCACGTCGCCCGGCCCCGGTGGTGGAGGGCGCCCGCCCCGCGCCGGTCGCTAGATTCCGGGCCGATGACTGCTCGTTGTCCTGCCTGCGGGGCGTCCTTCGCGGACGGGGCTCGGTTCTGTACCCGCGATGGCACCCGGCTGGTCGCCGGCACGACGCGGGTCCAGAGCGAGGCGCGCGTGCTCGCCGGGATCGGCGGCGACGGCGCCGCCGGGCTCCCGGCGCACGCCACGCTCGCCGGGCAGACGCTCGATGGCCGCTATCTGATCGAGCGCAAGCTGGGGGAGGGCGGGATGTCGGTCGTCTATCTCGCGACCGAGATGGCGAGCGGCGAGCGCCGGGCGATCAAGGTGCTGTCCCCCGCGCTCTCGCGCGACACCAACGCCATGGCGCGCCTCCGCCGCGAAGCGGATCTGGCCGGCCGACTTCGCCATCCCAACGTGTGCCACATCGAGTCGCTCGGCCACACCGCGGACGGACTCGTGTACGTCGTGATGCCCTACGTCGAGGGCGAAGTGCTGTCGGACCGGACGTACCGGATGGGCCAACTGCCGCTCGCCGAGGTCGCCGCCCTCATCGAGGAGATCGCGGCCGGGCTCGACGCGGCGCACGCGTGCAAGATCGTCCACCGCGACCTCAAGCCGGAGAACATCATGGTCACCACGGCGGCCGACGGCCGGCCGCACGCGATCGTGATGGACTTCGGCCTCGCCAAGGAGCGCCGCGCGGGGGCCGAGCTCGAGAAGTTGACGGCGACCGGGATCGTCCTCGGGACGCCGGAGTTCATGAGCCCGGAGCAACTGCGCGGCAAACCGCTCGATGCGCGGTCCGATGTCTACGCGCTCGCGCTCATGACGGTCGAGATGCTGACCGGCGCGCTGCCGTTCCCGGGGACGTCGCAGCAGGAGCTGATGCTCGCCCGGCTGCGCTCCGACCCCACCCCGATCCGCAAGCTGCGGCCCGAGCTCTCCCTGCCGGCCGCCGTCGAGCGGGTGCTCCTCAAGGCGCTCGCCCGCAGTCCCGATCACCGCTACGCGTCGGCCCCCGACTTCGCCGCCGCCCTCGCGGCGGCCAGTCGGCCGGCGGCGTTCGGCAACACTGCACAGGTGCTGAAGAAATGGTTCGGATGACTCGCACCCTCACCGGGATGATTGCCGCGCAGGCCGCGCTCGCCCTGATCGGCGCCGGCCCACTCGCGTCCCAGCAGGCCGCCGGCGGGACCACGCCGCCGGCCGCGGCCGGCACCAGAGCGCGCGCGCGGGCGGCGGGCGCAGCGGCCACGAGCGGCAGTGCGGCGCCCACATCGAGGAGCGCACTGACGAGCGCACCGGCGGATTCCACGCCGCGCTTCTCGGGCGTCATCGGCGTCGCGATCGACAGCGTGCACGGCGGTCCGCTTGTCGGCGCGACCGTGAGCGTCGCCGGGACCGAGCGGCGGGGGGTGACCGACTCGGCGGGCCAGTTCCGCATCGACAGCGTGCCGCCGGGCGAGTATCGCCTGGGGCTCGCGCACGCCGAGCTGGACACCCTCGGCCTGGCGATTGCGACGCAACCGATCGCCATGCCGGCCGGCCGATACGCGGTGGTCCGACTGGCTACTCCGTCGTCGGGTGCGCTCCTCGCCCTGTACTGCCCCAAGGAGAAGCTGATCGCCGGTCCCGGTGCCGTGATCGGCCGTGTCCTGGACGCCGATACCGACGCGCCGGACACCGGCGCGCGGGTCGTCCTCTACTGGAACCAGCTGGAAGTCGGCGCGGCCGTCGGCGTGCGCCGTGTCTCGCGC
The DNA here is from genome assembly GCA_021324635.1 of Gemmatimonadota bacterium. Classification (GTDB taxonomy): domain Bacteria; phylum Gemmatimonadota; class Gemmatimonadetes; order Gemmatimonadales; family Gemmatimonadaceae; genus Palsa-1248. Next base: position 43,515 of record JAJPIS010000080.1, on the reverse strand, counting down.
GTGCGCGAGGCCAAGGTCGACGACAACGGGATGTTCCGTATCTGCGGTGTGCCGTCGAACCTCCAGGGGCTGCTCCGGGCATCGCTCCGCACCTCGGCGACCGCCGACGTGCAGGTGAACTCGCAGGGTGAGCTCCTCTCGCTTGCCGAGCTGCACCTGGCGTCGCCCGACTCCATTGCCCCGGTCGCGGCGGCCACGCCGGCGGCGGCCGGCCCATCGAGCGGCGTCACCGGACTCCGACGCGGGCACGCGATGGTGAGCGGCCGCATCACCGACCAGCTCGGGCACGCGATGGCAGGCGCCGACATCTCCGTGCAGGGCGCCGCATCGACCACGACGTCACTCGAGGACGGGACCTACACGTTGCGTGGGCTTCCCGCCGGCACCCAGGCGCTCGTCGTGCGGAAGGTCGGGTTCTCGCCAACGCGGGTGGCGGTGGATCTCTCCAACCGTGTCCCGCGGCACACCGACGTTCGGCTGGTGCCGGCGCCGCCGCAGCTGGCGACGGTGACGGTCGAAGGGAAGCGGGATCGCGGGCTCCGCAATGTCGGGTTCTCGACCCGGCAGCGGGCGGGGCTAGGCCACTTCCTGACCGAGGACCAGATCGCCGAGCGCGGCCCGACCCAGATGACGGATCTGTTCACGACCATGCCCGGCATCCACGTCGACTACTCGAGCGGGTACCCGGTGCTCACGTCGAGTCGGGATGCGACCGGCGGGTGCGTCACCTACGTGATCGACGGCGTCCCGACGCCGATGCCCGACCCGACCGATTTCAACGATTACATGCGGCCGGACGAGGTGTCGGCGGTCGAAGTCTACTCGCCTTCCGAGGCGCCGGCGCAGTTCCAGACCGGGGCCCAATCGAGCTGCGCGGCCATCGTGATCTGGACCAAGACCAAGGTCGGGGGCTGAGCGATGCGCAGCCCGCGCCTCGCGTGGATGCGGTGTCTGGCGGGATCCGTGATGGTCGCCGGGAGCCTCGCCGCCTGCTCGGCGGGGCGGACGGTGGCGCAGCCCGGAAGCGACGCGCAGTTGGAGCAGCGGCTCACCCTGCCGGCCGGGCTCCACATCGCGTACTTCGCGCACATCCCGGATGCGCGCTGGCTGGCGCTCGGGCCGGACGGTTCCGTGTACGTGTCCTCGCCGGGTACCGGCCAGATCGTTCGGCTCTGGGCCGTGGGCCCGCGCGGCACGCCGGACAGTCAGCGCGTGGTCGCGAGCGGACTGGACGAGCCGCACGGGATGGCGTTCCACACCGGGGCCTTCTATGTCGCGAACACCGACGGTGTCGTCCGGTTCGCGCTCGACGCGCACGGCGTGCCCACCGGCGCGCCCACGTACGTGAATCACTACGGGCACGGCAGCGGGCATTCCACGCGCACGATCGTCTTCGGTCCCGACAGCGGCATGTACGTGTCGGTCGGCTCGTCCTGCAACGTCTGCGTGGAGGATGACTCGACCCGTGCGACGGTGATGCGCTTCGACGAATCGGGCGCCAACGGTCGCGTCTTCGCGCGTGGGCTGCGCAACGCGGTCGGCCTCGCCGTCGACCCCACGACGCATGTGCTGTGGGCCGTCGTGAACGAGCGGGACAACCTCAGCCCCGATCACCAGAACGCGCCGCCCGATGCGCTCGACATCCTCCGCGATGGCGGGGACTACGGCTGGCCGTACTGCTGGGGAGGGCACAACCCCAATCCCGAGTTCAACGATCGGACACGGTGCGCGTCGACGATCGCGCCGGCGCTCGGCTTCCAGGCCCACTCGGCCCCACTCGGGATCACGTTCCTCGACCGCGCCACGATGCTCCCCGACGACGCCCGCGGCGATGCCCTGGTCGCCTTCCACGGGTCCTGGGACCGCGACCAGCCCACAGGGGACAAGGTCGTCCGCGTCCATATCGCCAACGGGCAGCCCGTCTCGTACGACGACTTCATCACGGGGTGGCAGCTGCCCAACGGCAGCCGCTGGGGCCGCGTCGCCGGCCTTCTCGTCGCCGCGGACGGTAGTCTGCTGATCACCGACGACCAGGACGACGCGGTCTATCGCGTCTATCGCTGACGTTCCCGCCCCGGCATCGGTGTGGGATGCGAATCGCGGGCGGCATGAATGCCGTCCCGGCATTGGTGCGGGATCCGATTCGCGGGCGGCATGAATGCCGGCCGGCATCCGTGCGGGATGCGAGGAGCGGGCGGCATGAATGCCGCCCCTACGGTCCGCGCACGTTCCCGGTGCCGCGGGCATCGACGCACCCACACGTGCCCGGACCGCCGCGACGGGCCCACCATCCGGCCCCGGTCGGTGCGGTTCCCGGTGCCAGGGGCAATCGCTCCGCGATTGCCCCTGGCACCATCAACAAAAACGTTTCCTTTGGTGGCCGCGGGACGCGGCCCGCGTGACACGCCCGGGCCAGGCAGCCGTGTGGGATGCGAATCGCGGGCGGCATGAATGCCGCCCGGCAGCCGTGTGGGATGCGAATCGCGGGCGGCATGAATGCCGCCCCTACGGGGGCCGCGGGACGCGGCGCACGCGGAATGCCGGGCCAGGCAGCCGTGTGGGATGCGAATCGCGGGCGGCATGAATGCCGCCCCTACGTTAATGACGGTCGCGGTCAGGCGACCTGTCGGATGTTGATTCCGCGCCTCGCGAGCTCGGCGATGTACCGCTCCGCCGGCACGCACTCGTCCGGCGTATGCACGCCCGGTGGGATAATCTCGCCCCGCGCCTGCATCTGCCCCGTGATCGAGAGCGAGTAGCCGGTCGTCCGCATCATCGCGCTGATGCCGTGGGCCGCGTCGAAGTAGTCGAGGAGCTCCCACGCGAGTCGCTTGGGCACCCCGCCCTTCGATCCCTCGACCACCACCCGGAGCGCGACCAGGTCGCGCCCGTGCGGCTTCGTGAGGCGCTGGCCCATGACGGTCGTCGCCACGTCGCGGGGGGCGACTTTCACACCGCGAACCTCGATCGGCGCCGTGTCGAGGAAGCCCAGCTCCCGGATCGCCTCCATGATGTGCGCGTGCCCCGGGTAGCGGAGTGTCTTGTACTCCATCGTGGGGATCTTCCCCTCGTACCGGAAGGCGAGCGTGGAGAGCCCGCCGGCCGTGTGGAAGGCCTCGAGCGCGCCGACCGGTGCGGGGAAGGTGACCGTCTCGCGCTCCGACAGGGCCTTCACCTGGTGGCGCCGCCCGTCGCGCAGGACCCACGAGAGGGTCGTGTAGTAGTCGAGCACGCCCTCGAGCGAGTAGACGACCTGGTAGTTGAGCGGCGGCTCCGGCTGCTGCGGGAGGCCACCGACGAAGATCCGGACGCTCGACACGCGCTCGAGCTGCGCGATGCCGTGCTGCGCCAGGATGTTGACCATCCCGGGCGCGAGCCCGCAGTCGGGGATGATCGTGATGCCGCGCTCGCGCGCCGCCGCGTCCAGCCCCTTCTGCTGAAAGACGATCTCGGTGTTCCCGCCGAGATCGCAGAAGTGTACGCCCGCCTCCACCGCCTGACGCGCGAGGTCGAAGTTGAAATAGTACGGGATGGCGCTCATGACGGCATCGGACTGCCGCATGATGGCGCGGACCGCCTCGGTGTCGCGGACGTCGAGCCGTGTCGGGATGAGTCGCGTCCCGGAGTATGGGCCGAGGAACTCCGGTAGGTGATCGACGTGCAGATCGGCGATCCGCACCTCCGTCACCTCGGGGTTCTGGAGGAGGTCGTACGCGCAGGCCGAGCCTTGTAGCCCACGCCCGAGAACGAGCATGCGCATGATCCACTACTCCGAGCACGAAAGCGGAGACGGCGCCACGCGCGTGGCGCCGCCCAGGTCTGGGTGAACGGCGATCCCTACGAGCCGCCGCCGAACCGACCGGCCACTCACTCGGGCGGTCGCGTGGCGGGCCGGGCGCCACACCGGCACACCGCGCGGTGTGAGCAGCGGGTCTAGCGGGTGTAGCGGGTGTAGCGGGTGTAGCGGGTGTAGCGGGTGTAGCGGGTGTAGCGGGTGTAGCGGGTGTAGCGGGTGCGGAAGGGAATCTAACCGAGATAGTTTTCGTCGTGCACCCTGCATCCGGGCGTTTGCTGGAGTCCGACGACGAGATCGCGGCGCTGCTCGCCGTGACGCGCCGTGTCGCCGTGCTCGGGATCAAGCCGGCCTGGACGGAGAAGCCCGCGTACTATGTCGCGGCCTACGCGCAGCGCGCGGGCCTCGAGATCATCCCGGTGCCGGTCTACTACCCCGACGTCGTCGAGATCCTGGGCGCGCCTGTCTACCGCCGGGTGGCCGACGTGCCGCAACCGGTCGACATCGTCAACATCTTCCGGCGGCCGGCCGATGTCCCGCCGCACATCGACGACATCATTGCCAAGCATCCGCGTGCCGCCTGGATGCAACTCGGTATCCGCAACGATGCCGCCGCCGCCCGCCTCACCGCGGCCGGCATCGATGTCGTACAGGATCGATGTCTCCTGATCGAGCTCCAGCGCCTCGGCCGGTAGGGGCCGCATTCATGCCCCCCGCTACTCCCATTTCGCACCGATGCCTGGCCCGGCATTCACGCCGTTCGCCGTTGCCGTTCGCCATCATGTCACCCGGGCGTGGCCGCGAAATGCCACCGCGGACGGGCATCCCATGCCGTCCCGGCATTGGTGCGGGATGCGAATCGCGGGCGGCATGAATGCCGCCCCGGCGTCCGTGCGGGATGCGGGTCGCGGGCGGCATGAATGCCGCCCCTACGCGGGGACGCGGGCCGCGGGCCGCGGGACATGCCGAACGGCGAACGGCATGAATGCCGCCCCGCGGACATCGCGGTGAAATGCCGGGCCAGGCAGCCGTGTGGGATGCGAGGAGCGGGCGGCATGAATGCCGGGCCGGGCATCCGTGCGGGATGCGAATCGCGGGCGGCATGAATGCCGCCCCTACGCGGGGCGCCCACGGCGACGTGCGCCCGCGGCGACACCATGCATTCCCGCCCGCCGTTCCCGGTGCCGCGGGCATCGACGCACCCACACGTGCCCGGACCGCCGCGACGGGCCCACCATCCGGCCCCGGTCGGCGCGGTTCCCGGTGCCAGGGGCAATCGCGAAGCGATTGCCCCTGGCACCATCAACAAAAACGTTTCCTTTGGTGGCCGCGGGACGCGGCCCGCGTGACACGCCCGGGCCAGGCAGCCGTGCGGGATGCGGGTCGCGGGCGGCATGAATGCCGCCCCGGCATTGGTGCGGGATGCGGGTCGCGGGCGGCATGAATGCCGCCCCTACGCCGGGGCCGCGGGGACGCGGGCGTCCCGGCATCGGGGCGGGATGCGATCGGCGGGCGGCATGAATGCCGCCCCCACGGGCGGCCCGGCGCCCCGCGACCGTCCCGCCACCCTCAGGCCAGCGCGTCCTCGCGGTGGACGAGCCACCCCGTGTGCTCCTCGGCCACCAGCTCCACCTCGGTGCCGAGCGGGAGCGTGAGATTCGGCACCTCGTGGCCCGCCGGGAAGTCCGTCAGGATCGGAATGTCGAGATCCGACAGCAGATCGGTCAGGAAATCCTCGAACTCGTCCTCCTCGGAGCGGTCGAGCGAGAGCTGGCCGAACACCACCCCGCGTACGTGGCGAAGAAGCCCCGCCGCCCGGAGGTGCACGAGCCGCTCGTCGGCGACCGACATCGGATCCCGCGTTTCCTCGAGAAAGAGGATCGCATCGCGCGAATCGATCTCGTACGGCGTGCCGATCGACTGCTGGACGAGCGACAGGTTGCCGCCCGTGAGGCGGCCGACGGCCCGGCCCGGCCGCACGACGCGGGCGATGTCGCGCCCCATCCTCGCGACCGGCCGGGGCGTCGTCAGGGCGGCGACGAGCGATGACATGGTGGGATCGCGGGCGCTCGGGATCAGATCGTCGACCGTCGGCCCGTGGAACACGCGCAGCCCGGCCCGCCGCATCAGCCAGAGGTGGAGCGCCGTCACGTCCGAGTAGCCGACGAAGATCTTGGGGTTGAGTCGAAAAATCTCCGGCTCGAGGTGCGGAAGCATCCGCACCGCCCCGTACCCCCCCGTCCCGCCGATCACCGCCTTGACGCGCGGGTCGAGCCACATCCCCATGAAATTCTCGGCCCGCCGCTCGTCCTCCTCGCGCTGAAAGCGCCGGAGCGTCCCCAGCTCCGCATCCAGGACGACCCCGTAGCCCAGCCGCTCGAGCGCCTTGACGCCGCGGGCGAGCCACCCCGGACGCGGCGCATACGACGGCGCCACCACTCCGATCGTGTCCCCCTTCACCAGGGCCGGGGGCCGAAGGAGCGGCGGCCGCGTCGCGATCGGCGCCGCCGGCGCCGCCGGCGCCGCTACGGAGATGACCGGCGATCCGGCACTCGACCCGGCACTCGACCCGGCACTCCATCCTGCACTCGATCTGGCGTCGGATCCCGCGTCGGATGCCGCGCTCGATGTCGCGTCGCCGGACCAATCAGCCGGGCGCTCAGCCGCGCGCTCAGCCGGGCGATCAGCCGGGCGATCAGCCGCGCGATCAGCCGGACGGGCGGCCGCGCGGTCCGCTGCGCGATCGGCTAGGTGATCAGGTTCGCGATCGGCTGGGTGATCAGCTGCGCGATCGGCCGCGCGGTCGGCCGCGCGATCGGCTGCGCGATCGGCTGCGCGATCGGCGAAGCCATCCGCGACGGTCTCGGCGACCGTGTCCGCGAGACCGTCCGCGCCGAGGAGCGTCGCGCACCGATCCGCCGCTGCGCTCGTGAGCCCGACGCCGGCGCTCGGGGCGTCCGCCGCCATGTCGAAATCCGCCCGCGTCGCGTCGGCGTGGATGCCGTCGCCGTTCTCGTCGGACACCGGGGCGGGCCCCGCCGCCGGGACCGGCGCGAGCGGCGCGGGGTGCGGTGCGGGGGCGGGGGCGGGGGCGGGCGGGACGACCGGAGCGGGTGACAACGGCGGAGCTGTCGCGGCGGGGTCGAGGACGTCCGAGGCCAAGACGGGCCCCGGCGACGCGGGGGGGGGAGGGGGGGGAGGGGGCGGAGGGCACACGGCGGGAAGGTCAACGTAGGGCGCCGCGGCGCCCCGGGAAAGGCCTCCCACGCCCCGCCGAGCGCCCGCCCCGCCGGGCGCCCGCCCCGGAGCCCCGAGCCATCTGAATCGGCCACAATGACCGACCTCTGCGGTGCCCGGCGTCGGCACCCACGGCGCTCTCCGGCAGCCGCACCCCACGGCGCCCTCCGGCAGCCACACCTCGAGGTGCCCAGCCGGGGCCGCCCTGGAAAGGGGAGCGCCGCCGCGGGGCCGCGGGTCGCGGGGTCGCGCGGCGCTCAGGCGCGGCGCCGCGACCACCCGTTCGCGCTCGCCCGCTATGTGGGACGCGCGGCGATGAGGTCGATCTCGACCAGCGCGCCACGCGACGCAGCGGGCAGCACGACCTGGAGCGTGGTGCGCGACGGCGTGTTCGGTTGGTCCCTCGTGCCAAAGAACTGGGTATAGCCGGCCATCATGCCGGCGAAGTCCGGCTTGCCGTTGGTCGCCGGGTTGGTTCCCAGGTACACGTGCATGGACACCACATCGCCCATCGTCAGGTGCTGCGACGCGAGGAGCTTCTGCACGTCCTCGAGGATCCCGACGGTCTGTGATTTGGTATCGGTGTCGGCCTTCATGTCCGGGTCGAGCCACCCACTCACGTACAGCGTGTTGCCGGCCCACACGGCCGCCGCGATCGGCAGGCTGGCATTCGTGGGGTTCTGACTTGCCGGCAGCGGAATTTCCTTGCGGCTCTGGGCCGCCACCGGCAGGGACACGAGCAGCATCGCGGCCAACAGGGGCAGGTGCTTGGTCATCACATAGTCTCCAGAGAGGGACCGAAGGGCGCGCGGCGCGAAGGTAAACGTGAGGCTCATTAACGACAAGTTCGCGTAGCTCACGCATATTGGTGATATTGCCTCACCAATCACCGACCCGGGGCACGTGCACCTGACGAACCTCGACCTGGATACGCTGCGCACGCTCGTCCTCGCGGCCGATCTCGGTGGCTATGGACAGGCGGCCGCGCGACTGGGGAGGACGCCGTCGGCGATCAGTCTCCAGATGAAGCGGCTGCAAGCGGAGGTCGGCGCGGAACTCTTCCGCAAGCGCGGCCGGGGGGTCGCGCTGACCGAGGCTGGCGAGATCGCGCTCCGGTTCGGACGCCGCATTCTGGCGCTCAATGACGAGCTGCTCGATACCATTCGCGGTGCGTCCGTCGCCGGCACCGTGCGACTCGGCTTCTCACAGGACTTTGCCGATACCGTCCTCCCGCCTGTCCTGCTGCGATTCGCCACGCTCTATCCGCTCGTGCAGATGGAAGTACACATCGAGGGTAACGGGGCGCTGGTCGAAGGGATCGAGAGCCGACGACTGGACGTGGCGCTCGCCGTCGGCCAGGCCGATCGTCCGACGGCCGAGGTGATCGGCGACATGGATCTCGCCTGGATCGCGGGGCCGCAGTTCGAGCCGCGGATCGAGCGGCCGCTCCCGCTCGTCGTGCTCGGTCCCCAATGCGTGTTTCGGAAGCGCGCCATCGCGCTCCTCGAGGGCGTGGCACGCCCGTGGCGCATTGCGGCCGTGAGTCCCAGTCTCGCCGGTCTATGGGCGGCGGCGCTCGGCGGATTGGGCGTGACGGCGCGCACGGCGCTGGGGCTCCCGGCGGCACTCATCGCGAACGAGCGGCTGTTCGACTTGCCGCCGCTCGGGACCTTGCCCATCACCCTGCACGTGCCACGCGACGGCGTCAGCGACGGCGTCGAGCGACTGCGAGCGATCATCCGCGACCAAGTCACGAGCCTCGAGCGCACCAGGCGACGGAGCGGCTGACGTCTGCGGGCCGGGGGGGGGCGCGTCGCGCCGCGGTTCGCACGCGGCAATCCGGTCGCTGGACAATCGACAATCCCCTCGCGCGCGGTCACCTTTCGTGCGCCGCCGGCGCGACTGCGGCGCACGCGTGGAGCAGTGGGAACCACCCTGCAAGGAGGCACGGCGATGCCGGTGCGAGCGGTCGTGGTGCTGTGCCTGGGAGCGCTCACGGTGACTGGTCCGGGCGAAGCGGCGTCTGCGCAGTCGGCGGGACGCATCACGGGCATCGGTGGCGTGTTCTTCAAGGCCGAGAATCCGAAGGCACTGGCCGCGTGGTATCGCGACGTGCTGGGCCTCCCGCTCGAAGCGTGGGGCGGCGCCATGCTCCGCTACGACGCTCCGCAGCATCCGCCGGTACTGGTCTGGAACGCGTTCCCGGCGTCGACGGGTTACTTCGCGCCGTCGAGCAGCGGGTTCATGATCAACTACGCCGTCGACGACCTGGACGCGTTTCTCGCGCGCCTGGGCGCGAAGGGCGTCGCCGTCCTGAAGCGCACCGACGACGACGCCAACGGTCGCTTCGCCTGGGTTCTCGACCCTGAAGGGAACAAGGTCGAGCTCTGGGAGCCGAAACGCCCGGCGTCCGCCGGTCCGGCGCAGCCGTAGACCGCCTCGGCGCGCCGGCGAGTTCCAGGCGGTGCCCGATGGCAGATCCCACCCGCGGAGCAGGTGGGCCCTGCATCGACCAGCAAACCGTCCGTCTCAGAAGCCCTGGCGGACGCCGATGAACAGCGTCGTCCCGTAGTACTCGCGCTGCACGTTCCACGGCGTCCGCGTCGTCCCGTTGAAGAACCCGAACACGGAATTCGTCAGGTTGAGCGCCTGGAGCGTGATCGCGCTCGATCCGACCAGCGTGTAGGTGGCCGCGGCGTCGAGCTGCCAGTGGGCATAGTTCCAGTTGTCGCCGCTCGTGGGGTTGCTCGTGCCATCCTGCCCGTAGCCGTAGATGCTCGCCGACGTGTACTGGCCCGAGATCCGAGCCGTGAACCGCGAGTCGTCGTACAGGAGCGACAGGTTGAGCAGGGTCGGGAACTGGCGCGGCAGCGCCGCGTGCCGGAACGGCTGCCCACGATAGGGGAAGACACTGTCCCCCGTGAGCGCGTTCAGGTAGTGCCCGGCCGTCGTGTCCTGCGGAACGATCGCGCGGGACTCGACGTGCGTCCAGTTGACATCGAAGCCGACACCGCGGAGCACGCCGGGCAGAAACGTGAGATGCTGCATGTAGTCGAGCTCGAACCCCCACAGATCCGCCGACGGGCCGTTCTCGGGCGTCGACGCGAAGAACTTCGCGTACCCCGGGATGGGGCCGCTGTAGAAGGCCGTCCGGTTGAAGATGAAGTTTCGGATGTCCTTGTAGAACAGGCCCGCGGAGAGCACGCCGACGGAGTTGAAGTAGTGTTCGGCGAGCAGGTCGGAGTTCCAGGCGTACTCGGGCCTGAGGTCGGGGTTACCGACAGTGATGGCGCTCGAGATGGTACCGCCGTTCTGGACCGGGAGTGCACCCGCGGCGTTGAAGCTGGGCGCGAGCTGCGAGTAGTTCGGCCGGGCGATGCCGCGCGTGAACGCCGCGCGGAGATTGGTATTCTCGCCCAAGGCGTACCTGAGCTGAAGGCTCGGGAACAGGTCCGTGTAGCTGTGCGACCCGTGAATCGGGTCCGCCAGCAACGCACCCGTCGAGTCCTCGCCGTGCCCGACATAGCCCACCCGCGTGTTCTCGACCCGCACCCCGACGTTCACGTGCAGGTTGCGGACGTCGAGCGTCTGCATGCCGTAGGCGGCGGTGACCTGCTCCGTGCCGGCAAACGTCGCCAGCGCGTCGCGGGTGGTGTTGGGGGTGAAGGTCCAGGCGCCGGGATGGGCGACCAGGTTCTGGTTCACTGCCGGGATGCTCCCGAACGGCGCTAGCGGATAGCATCCCGCGCAGACGTCGCCGTAGAACGATGGGGCGCGGTAGCTCGACGGGAACTCCGAGAGCAGGGGTGAGCCGTCGGGCCGGTAGGACGGCTGGTTCGACAGATAGCCCTTGTGCTGGTTCTGGATCTTGAGCCCGAGCTTGAGCGAGGCGGGGAGTCGGCCGAGGGTGTAGGGGAGAAGCGCATCCAGCCGGCCGCCGACGATCGACCCGGACGTGCGCTCGTTGTCGGTGTTGAGCTGGGTGAGCGCGTAGTCGGACGCCGTGTGTAGATCCGAGAGGACCCCGGGCGCGAGGACCGGCCTGGGGATGAGGCGGCTCCCGTCGTAGCCGTACGTGAAGTTGGCGAGCCTGTTCCCGCCCAGCGGCGCGTACGAGTCGTCATAGTGATCGTGCTGGTTCGCCGAGGAGCCGGCGTAGTTGGCGGCCCACGCGAGCTGCCAGACGCCCGCATCGTGCCTGCCGCCGCCGGTGAATCCCCACGTATGCTCGATCGGACCACGGTTCGAGTAGAACGGCGAGACCGATGCGCCGGTGACGGTGGGCACGCCGTTCACCATCTGTAACCCGCTCCCACCGAGGCCCGTGATCCATCGGTTCGCCTCGTCGAAGAAGGCGCTCCACAACCCTTTGACGTACACCGACGATGTCGGGGAGAAGCGGTAGTCGAGATCGCCGCCCGCCCCGTACCGCGTGCGGTAGTAGTTGTATTCCCGCTCGCTCCAACTCGGCCAGGCGCCCGTGTACCCGGAGCCGCCGTTCACATTGTAGAAGCTCCCGTTCCGGCCGGGCGCGACCGCCTGCCACGAGGGCTCGACATCGTTGATCACCCGGTCGGTTCGGTCGATCGAGCCGTCGAGCAGGAAGCCAAGCTTCTGGTCAGCCCCGATCCGTCCGCCGTAGCTCAGATCTCCGTGCCCGTTGTTGTTGCTCTCGAGCGTCTGATAGCCGTAGTAGCCGGACGCGTACCCGCCCGGCGATCCTTCGGGGATCTTCGTCACGAGGTTGACCGAGCCGCCGATCGCCGCCGCATCCATGTCGGCCGACAGCGTCTTGTGGACCTCGAGTGCGCCCAGCACGTCGGCCGGGACATCGTCGAGCTTGACGGAGCGGTCCCCCCGGAGCGTGCCGGGGACATCGGCGCCGTCGATGGTGACATGCTGGAACAGCGGCGGGGTCCCGCGGATCTCGACGAACTTGCCTTCACCCTCATCGCGCTCCGCCGTGACGCCGGGCATGCGCGCCAACGCCTCGGCGGCGTTGTAGTTCGGGAGCGATCGGATCTGGTCCCCCGATTGCACGGTCACGATGTTGTCGGCCTGCTTCTGCTCCTGGAGCGCGCCCACCGTCGTCTGGTTGAGGCGCGGCGACGAGACGGTCACCGTCTCCAGCGTCGACGGCGCGCTGCGCATCACGATCCGCTGCGAGACGGTCCGTCCACCGACGACGACGACCGTCACCGTGTCGCTCCGGAACCCGATGTAGTGCGACACCAGGCGATACGATCCCGCCGGGACTCCGGGGATCACGTATGATCCGTCGAGCGTGGCCGTCGCCCCGAACCGAGCATTGCCGAGGACCGCGACCGACCCCGCGAGGGGATGTCCGGCGGAGTCGCTCATGCGCCCCGCGATGATGCCGGTCTGGGTCTGGGAGCGTGCGGTCGTCGAGGTGACCATCAGGAGGGCGAGTGCGCCGAGGCGGATGCGAGCCGCCTGGCGCGCCGACTGCCGAACGAATTGGTGCATGCCGAAGTCCGGGGGCGGAGGGTGGTCCAACCGTGAGGCGCCGAATCGGTCGCCAAGGTACGCCGGCCGACCCCGTGAGCGGGGTCACAGATCGGCCACGTCGCGTACCAATGCGCCGTACCTCCGTCACGGGCGTGTGATGGCGAGGTGAACCGGCACCCGCTCCTCGGGTCGCATCGCTCGACGCGTGAGTCGTTAGATTCCGCGCATGGCAGTCCCCGAGACGGCGTCGACCTACTTCCGAAAGGGGTTCGGCCTCAAGGCCGAGGTGCAGGACTCGCTCGTCAGCGACTACTCGGGACGGCTCGTCGATCTCCTGCGCGCGCGGGACTTCCAGTTGGCGGCGGGCGGTGTCACCGTCCAGATCGCCCGGGAGTTCGGCTTCTGCTACGGCGTGGAGCGGGCGGTCGAGTACGCGTATCAGACGCGGACCAAGTTCCCGGATCGGCGGATCTTCCTCGCCGGGGAGATCATCCACAACCCGCACGTGAACGACAAGCTGCGGGACATGGGGATCAACTTTCTCCGCCCCGGGACGAACGGCTTCGACTTCACCGCGGTCGCGTCCAGCGACGTCGTGATCGTCCCCGCCTTCGGCGTCACCATCGGCGACTTCGAGACCCTGCGCGCGATGGGGGTCGTCGTCGTGGACACGACCTGCGGCTCCGTCCTCAACGTGTGGAAGCGCGTCGACAGCTACGCCCGTGACGGCTTCACGGCCCTGATCCACGGCAAGTACCACCACGAGGAGACACGGGCGACGGCGTCGCAGGTCTCCAAGTACCCTGGCGGTCGCTACCTGGTCGTGCGTGACATGATCGAGGCCCGGATGGTGTGCGACTACATCGAGGGACGGGGCGACCGCGGACTGCTGCTCGAGCGGTTGGCGCGCGGGGCGTCGCCCGATTTCGATCCCGACCGTGACCTCGCCCGCGTCGGCGTCGCCAACCAGACGACGATGCTGGCGCGCGAGTCGCTCGCGATCGCCGATGCCGTCGCCCAGGCGATGGAGCGGGCGCGCGGGGCCGAGTATCGTGCGCGCAACTTCCGCACGTTCGATACGATCTGTAGCGCGACGCAGGACCGCCAGGACGCGGTCGAGGCGCTGTTACAGGAACCGCTCGACGTCATGCTCGTCGTCGGTGGGTACAACTCGAGCAACACGATCTCGCTCGCCGCGATCTGCGCCGCCCGTGTGCGGACCTACCACATCGAGGACGCCGAATGCCTCGACGTCGACCGGCGGACGATCCGACACCGCCCGATCGGCAGCCACAGCGACGTCGAGGTCGCGGACTGGCTGCCGGCCGGATCGGTCCGGGTCGGGATCACGGCCGGGGCCAGCACACCGAACAACAAGATCGGTGAGACGGTCGCCCGCGTGTTCGCGACCCGCGGGGTGGTCGTCGCCGAGTCGGCCTGAGCGCCGACCCGGCCGCGACCCGGGCCCGACCCGCGCCCGACCCGGGCATGACCCGGGCGTGACCCGGGCGTGACCCGGGCCCCTCGCCGACAGTCGACGGGTGTGACCTCGACCGATCGCGCCTGATGCCCTTCGGGTTCGCCGAGCTGCACGGCGGCGGCACGCGCCTCCGCATCGTGCCGGCACTCGGCGGAAAGATCGCCTCGCTCGAGGCGGCGGGTCGTGAGTGGCTGTGGACGAGCGATGTGCTGCCCTGGCAGGAGCCCGTCGACGGCGCGTCCTACGTCGAGACGGCCGATAGCGGCGGCTACGACGAATGCTTCCCCACGGTCGCGGCCTGTCACCTGCCGAGCGGCGTTCAGCGGTTTGGCGGCCTCGCCCTGCCCGATCATGGCGAGCTCTGGTCGCAGCGGCCGGTGGTCGCGATCGAGACCGACCCGGACGGCCAGCGGGCGGTCTGCACCTGGGAGGGACGCCGGCTTCCGTACCGGTTCGTGCGGACCGTGCAGGTCACGACGCACGGCAGCGTCGTGATGCGGTACGCCGCCACCAATTGCGGCGACCATCCGCTCCCGTTCATCTGGTCGGCCTACCCGGTCTTCCCCCTCACGCCGTCGACGCGCGTCGACCTGCCGACGGGCGCCCGGGTGCGCGTCGCGGCCGCCCACGGCGAGGCGCTCCGGGGGCTCGCGCCCGAGTTCCGATGGCCGCACGTCCGCCTGGAGAAGCGCATCGCGGACCTGACCGTGCCGGACCAGGTCGGGCGACACTACGCCTGTAAGCTGTTCATCGAGATGCCGCCGGGCACCACGGTCGTGGCGCTCGAGGAGAACGGGCCGCGCCTCGAGGTCGCCCTCGACGGGCACACGGTGCCCACCGTCGGGCTCTGGATCAACAAGCGCGAATGGACACCATTCAAGCGCGGCAAGCCGTACCTGAACATCGCGCTCGAGCCGTGCATCGGTGCTCCCGACTCGCTCACCGAGGCGCTCGGCGCGTGGCGCGCCGCGCAGTGGCTCCAGCCGGGGCAGACGCGGCAGTGGGCGCTCACCTGGCGCGCCACGGCCCCTGAGCCGCTGGCGAGTGCTCGGCAGTAGCGCCATCCTGCGGGGATGCATCGCGGCAGGTCTCGCTCCCCGTTCCTGATTGCGGCGGCGCTGGTCGCCGGCTGCGCCGGCCACCGCCCGCCCGCGGTCCGGCCGGCGCCGGCGGCCCGCGCGCCCTCCACCGCCCCACCGCCCGCGGCGGCCCATGCGCCGACTCCCGGCTCCCCCGCCGAGCACGCGTACCTCGCCAGTCTCGAGCTCATGGTGCCGGTGGCCGGCGTCCGGCCCAGCCAGCTCCGAGACAGCTACGACGAGCCGCGGGGCGGCGGCCGCACACACCGCGCGATCGACATCCTCGCGCCGCGCGGCACCCCGGTGCTGTCGGTCGACGACGGGCGCGTGCTCCGCCTTCGCCGCTCGAGCCTCGGGGGCATCACCATCTACGCGGTGGACGCCGGCGACCACTATGTCTACTACTACGCCCACCTCGACCACTACGCCGCGTCGCTCGCCGAGGGCAAGACCGTCGCCAAGGGGGAGGTGATCGGGTACGTCGGGACGACCGGCAACGCACCCGCCAACGTGCCGCACCTGCACTTTCAGCTCATGCGCCGCCCCAACGCCGCCCGCTGGTGGGACGGCCCGCCGATCGACCCGACGCCCTTTCTCGTCCTGCCCGGCCGCCCGGTCGATCTCGACCGGCCCAACGCGGCGAGCGCGCGCCGCGCCGAGCGCTCGGGTCCCGCGCGCAGTGGTGCGGGGCGCCGGGGTGCCTATTAGCTTTTACCGTTCACCTCTGCCACTGACGCGCCCAACTCGCCCATGCCGTACGTCATTACCGAAGCGTGCATCAACGTCAAGGACAAAGCGTGCGTCGACGTCTGCCCGGTGGATTGCATCTACGAGGGCGAGCAGCAGCTCTACATTCACCCGGACGAGTGCATCGATTGCGGCGCCTGCGAGCCTGAGTGCCCGGTGACCGCCATCTTCCCGGAGGAAGATGTGCCCGGCAATCAGAAGCAGTACGTCCAGATCAATCGCGACGTCTTCAAGGGTCCGACGCCGCCGCAGAAGCCGACCCGCTAGGCCCGGTCGGGGGCAGCGGGTGTGCCTGCCCCATTCCACATCGCCACGAGCAACGCCGGCCCGAGCTCGGCCGTCTGCCACTGCCGGAGTCCCGGCACCTCGGCCAGCTCGGCCGGCGTGCGCGGCTTCCGCCGGGCAATCGCCTCGAGCCGCTCTCGCGAACAGAGAACCCCGGGGTCGAGGTCCAGCCGTGCGGCCGCCGCGTCCCGGGCGCGCTTGAGCCGCGCCAGCTGATCGTCGAAGTCGGGATCGCGCTCCCAGCGCGGCGCTCGCGGGAACCGCGGGAGCGCGCTCTCGGGGACACCGACGCCACGCTGCACCGCGCGGAGGATCTCACTGCCCCGCGACTCGACCATGGCGCGCGGCATGCCGCGGATCGCCGAGAGCGCATCCCGACTCGTGGGCGCCTGGCGTGCCGTGTCGAGCAGCGCCTCGTTGCCGACGACCCGGAACGTCGCGCGATCGAGGTCGGCCGCCACGGCGTCGCGCCACTGCACGAGCTCGCGCAGGATCGCCAGCTCTCGGCGCGTCAGGTCCCGGGCGCCCTTGACGCGCAGGAACGCGTCGGCCGGATCCTCGCCAGCCCACTGTGTTCCCTCCAGCCGCGCGAATTCCTCCGCGGCCCACGCCCAGCGGCCCCGGTCGCGGAGGTCGGCCGCGAGCCGATCGCGCAGCGCCAGCAGGTGCCGCGTATCCTGTGCGGCGTAGTCGAGCATGCCGGGTGTGAGCGGCCGCATCGACCAGTCCGCGCGCTGGTGCTTCTTGTCCAGCTTGACGCCAAAGTAGCGCTCGAGCAGCGCCGCCAACCCGAAGGCACGGATCCCCAACAGCTGCGCAGCGACTCGCGTATCGAAAATGTTGGTGACGCGCCACCCGTAGTCCTGGTGCAGCAGCCGGAGATCGTAGTCGGCGTCGTGAAAGACGACTTCCACCGACGGATCCTCGAGCAGGCGTCCGAGCGCCACCAACGGTCCGGCGGTCAATGGATCGATGATCCCCCCGCCACGCTCGGCGGTCGAGAGCTGAAGCAGGTAGATTCGATCGACGAACCGGTGAAAGCTCGCCCCTTCGGTATCCAGGGCGATGCGATCGATGCCGGCGAGTGAGGCGAAGAAGCGGTCAGCCTGCTCTGGCGTGTCGATGTACGAGTCTGCGTACGGGCCGGTGTGCGAGCTCGCCCCGCCCCGGTCGCGATTGGCGCCTGCCCCGGCCCCCGGCGCGCCGGCGCCCCGGGTCGCTGGGACGGGCGGCTCCGATGATGCGGCCGAGCGGGAGGGTGGCGGAGGCACAGTGCGTGGAATCTAAGGGCATGCCGCTGTTCGACCGCTTTCCGGCGCTGCGCGCGATCCCGCGGGCGACCCTGGGGACCTTTCCCTCGCCGGTCGAGTGCGTCGTCCTGCCCGCGGGCGGCTCGATCTGGGTCAAACGAGAGGACCGGAACGCGACGGTCGCCGCCGGGAACAAGGTGCGGGCGCTCGAGTTCCTGCTCGGCGCTGTCCGACCCGGCGACCTCGTCCTCGCCAAGGGAGGCCTGGGGTCGACGCACGTGTACGCCACGGCCGTGCACGCCGCCAGGCTCGGCGCGGGGACGGCCGCGGTACGGTGGGACCACGAGATGCACCCGGCGGCTGAGCGGATCGCGGCGTCGGCCGCACGGGCCTGCCGAGTCATCCGCTCGACGCGCTGGACGGGCCCCGCGATCCTCTGGGATCTCGTCTGGCGCGCGGGACTGGACCCGCGCGTGCGGCCGGCCCCGGGTGGCCGCCGTCACGTCCTCCCCATCGGCGGTAGCTCGCCGCTCGGGATCCTGGGCCATGTCAACGCGGGGCTGGAGCTCGGCCTCCAGATTGCCGCCGGCGAGCTACCCGATCCCACTCACGTGGTCGTCCCGCTCGGCACCGGCGGGACCGCGGCGGGGCTCGCGATCGGGCTTGGCCTCGCCGGCTCGGCGGCGACCGTGGTCGCGGCACGCGTGGCCCCGCGGCCGGTCGCCAACGCCACCCACGTGTCGCTCCTCATCCACCGAACGCGCCGGCTTCTGCGCCGTGCCGGCCGAGCGGCCGGCCCGCTGCCGGCGGCACCCGTCGTCGTCGATCACGCCGTGTTCGGCGGCGCCTACGGGCGGCCCCTGGCGGCCGGGAACCGGGCGGCCGCGCTGCTCGGCGACGCGACCCGGCCCGGCGAGCGTCTCGCGCTCGATGGGACCTATGCAGCCAAGGCCGGGGCGGCCGCGCTCGCCCGCGTGGGTGGCGCCCGCCGGGTGGTACTGTGGGCCACGTTCGACGCGCGACCGCTTCCCGAGTCCGACCAGCCATGCCCCCCGGCGACGGAGTCGCTCCCCGAGCCGGTACACCATGCCGGGTAGGCGTGGGCGCCGGATGGTATCGGGACCGGTGCCGGTGCGCGTATCATTGCGTACATCATGCGTGACGTGAGGACTGGGCCCGACACAGGACTGGACGCGGCGCGCCGCGACGTGCGAGTGGAGCACACCATTGCGCAGTGACGTGGGGGTGGACGGTGGTGGCGGGGTCGGCCGGACTCTGGTGGGTGGTGACACTCGTGCTCGACGCCGCGGCGCTGGGATCGCTCTGGACCAGCCGTCGTCACTCGCGGAGAGCGAAGACGGTGTGGACCGCCGTCGTCCTCGCGCTTCCCATGGCGGGAGCGCTCGCCTGGCTCACGCTCGGTCGCGAACGGCGCCGCGGCCGGCGCCGCGACCGGCGCCGCCGCCGTCCCCCCGGGTAAGCCCGGCCGAGCAGACGCGCGCGGCCCGGATCGGCGGCTGGCTCTTCCGGCATCGGGGCATCGTGCCCGTACCGCTCTGTCTGGTGGCGCTCGCCACGCACGGCGCCATGAGCGGAGCCTCCTGGGCGGTGGGGCTGGCCATCGCGGCGGCCGGCGAGCTCCTGCGCCTGGCCGGGGTCGCCGTCGCCGGGTCCGGCACGCGCCGCCGCTCGCGGGCCGTGCATCATCTCGTCACGGACGGCCCGTTCGCCTGGGTGCGGAACCCGCTCTACCTCGGGAACGGCCTGGCGTGGCTCGGCGTGGCGGTGATCACGGGCGCGCCCTGGCTCATCCCGGCGGCGGTCGCCGTCTTCGCGATCGAGTACGGCCTCATCGTGCGGTACGAGGAGGGAGTGCTCGAGTCGCACTTCGGGGCGGCGTACCTCGCGTACAAAGGCCGGACGGGGCGATGGCTCCCGCGTCCTCCCGGCGCCCGCCCCCGACTCGTGGATCCATCCTACGACTGGCGGAGTGCCCTGCGCTCGGAGTCGAGCACCTTCCTGAACCTCGGCGCCGTCGTCGCCGCGCTGGCACTCAAGGCGCTCGTCGCCCGCTCCTGAGCCCGGCGCGCGGTCGAAGGCCCGCGCGGGATACCCGGTCTAGATACCCAGGTACGCCCGGACCCGCGGCTCGATCCGATCCGGCGACCAGAACGGCGACCAGACGAGGTTGATCGCCGCCTCGCTCACCCCGGGCATCGCGCGCACCTGCTGCTCGGCCTGTTCCATGATCTCCGGGCCGGACGGGCAACCCGGCGACGTCAGGCTCATGTCGACCTTGACCGCCGCGCCGTCGACCTGCACGTCGTAGATGAGTCCCAGGTCGACGATGTTGAGGTTGAGCTCCGGATCCTTCACCCGGCGCAACACCATCCGCACCTGGTCGGGCGTGACGGCGGGCTCATCGGTCGGGTCGGCGCCCTCCGCCGCGCCGGTCGGACTCCCGGGGGGAACGGTCGGCGGCGTGGGCGTGGCCGGCGCGACCGGGGACGGGGGACTCGCCTCGGACGCCCCGGGCGACTGGAATGCGGCTGGATCGGACATGCACTGCTCCGGCGCGGGTGATCGTGCACGCTCTGCGTGCAAGATCACCGGCACCCCCTACCACTGCAACACGACGCGGTGGTGTCGGTGCTGGCGTTCGACGCGGAGCGTGAGCTCGTGCGCATGGAGCATCGCTCGCGAGAGCTGGGCCGGGCTCGTGGCCGGCTGATCGTCCACCCGCACGATGATATCGCCCGACCGGAGGCCGGCCATCGCGGCCGGCGTCCCGGCCGCGACCTCGATCACCAGGAGTCCCTCCTGGTCCAGTCCCAGCGCCTCGCGGAGGTCGCGGCTGACGCGGACGATCTGGGCGCCCGCGAGGATCGCCAGATTGTCGTCGTCGGTGAGGAAATGGGTCACCGGGATCCGCGCGCCGGTCCAGTCGGCGCTCCCCGCCCGCTCACGGGGCGTCGCTGGCGCCGCCGATCCCGGCGAGAGTGGAGACCCGGGCGGTGACGGTGGCACACTCGGCACGCTGATCGCCAGGCGCGTCGGCACCGGCCGGCCGACCAGCGCGCCCGGGGAGGACGCCGTGACGTAGGGGGCGTCGGCGAAATCGGACGGGCGGTTCGCGACCCGGACGGAGACGTTTCGGACGATCCCGTCGTGCCGGAGCCGCACATCCAGATGCGTCCCCGGCCTGAGCAGCTGCTGGAGCACGATCGGATGGTTGCGGACGTCGCGATCGTCGTACGCGAGGATGGTGTCGCCCGCCTGGATCCCCGCCGCATCGGCCGGAGAGCCCGGCTCCACCGATGCTACGGCCGGATAGCCGTAGTGCGTGATCGTGAGCCCGCTCGGACTCCACTCGCTCTTGAGCTTGCAGGTGAACGTGATACCGAAGTAGCCGATCGGCGCACGTGGCCCGCTTCCCCCCCGCCCACCCGCTCCGCCCCCCGCTTCGCCGCGCGCGGCGCTGCTCGCCGCGCTCGTGCCGCCGACGTGCCCGCTGGGCGATTCCTGGGCGGTGCCCGCGGCCGGGATCGCCGCCCCCAACAGCCAGGCCGCAGGCAGGGTGAGGACGAGCGCGCGGGACCGACCCATCGGATGGATGGGGAGCAAGGGGAGCGAAGGGAGGCCGACCCGCTGCATGATCAGAACCCGCGCAGTGAGACGCTGTCGGGGAGGAGTGCTCGGCCCAGCTCGCGGAGCGTCGCTCGGCGAGCACCGACCGTCGAGATGTACCACTGGTTGAGCACCGGATCGTTCGGCGCCTGGAGCAGCGCCTCCCGCGTCGTGTGGGCGACTTCGTCGAGCGCGCGCAGGCGGGTCCTGAACGCGTCGGTCCCCTCGACGAACCCGGTGTCCTGCACCATCAGATACGCGACCGCGTGCCGATACTGATCTTCGGCGACCGAGAGGGCGCGGAGTGCGTCATCGCGCGTCCGGAAGAGCGACGTGTCGCCGCCCGGCTGGGCGCGGTAGGCGGCGGGGATCGCCCCGGAGCTTGCCGCCGATGCGATGCTGGTCGGCGGAGCCGTTGCGATGCCGGCCTGAGAGCCGGCGGCGTCGGCGCGAGGGGAGGGGGCCGTGACACGGCCGATGGCGATCCCGCTGCCCAGCAGCACCGTGGCCGCCGCGGCCCCGCGCGCCCACGGGGGAATCCATGGTTGGATCGGTCGCGTGGGCGTCCGACGGGCGGGTCGCTCGACCGGGGTCTCGGGACGACCCGCCTCTCGAGCCAGCGCCGCTGCCAGGACCTCCCACGACGTGAGCGGCTCCGCGAGCTGGTCCCGTTCCGCCCGGGTCAGCGCGAGCAGGTTCTGATACGCGAGCACCTCGTCCCTGCACGCCGGGCACGCTGAGAGGTGTTGTTCCTCGCCTGCGGTCGGTGCCTCGTCCGCGAGCGCGGCGAGACGCTCGGCCGCGATGTGGCCGTCGCGCGTTGGGCTGGCCATTTCCCACTCACTGTCCATGGTTCATCCCGGTCTCAAACCATCGTCCCTGCACGTGATCCGCTTGCTCCCACCCTTTCCTGCAACCTTCCCCCTCCCCCCCTCTCCCTCCTACCGCCCCGCCGGCGTGAGGCGCATGGCCTGCGCCGCCCGCCCGTCGGGCGAGCGGAGGTCGCTGCCGTGGCGCCCGGTCCGGGCACGCTGTCCGCTCGGTCCGTCGGCGCCCGGGTCGACCAGGTACGCCAGCAGGCGGCGGAGTTTCGCCCGTGCCTTGAAGAGTTGTGACTTCGAGCCGCCGGCCGTGATCCCGAGCGCCGCGGCGATCTCCTCGTGTGTGTACCCTTCGACGTCGTGCAGGATGAACACGGCCCGGGCGCCCGGGGCGAGCCGCGCCGCGGCAGCCTCGATCGACGCCAGGACGAACGGTCGCTCGTCGTCGTCGGCGGGGGTTGCCGCGCTCGCCTCCTCGATCCCCGTCTCGAGCGCGTCGAGCCGCCGGGACCGCCGGAGGGCATTGAGGGTCCGGTTGACCGCGATCCGGTGCGCCCACGTCCCGAACTGCGAGTCGCCCCGAAAGCCGGGGAGCGCGCGGAAGATCTGAATCCACACCTCCTGGGCGACGTCGGCCGCGCGGTCCGGATCGCGAACCAATCGCCGCACGACGGCGTCCACGCGCGGAGCGTACTGCGACCAGAGTGCGCGCAGCGCCCGCTCGTCTCCCTCGATTGCGCGTCGAACGAGTAGTGCGTCCGTGGCCATGCGGGTCGTGGAATGGGACACGAGTGGCGACGCGAAGGTTGCCGAGCGTGACCGCGCCATCTCGGGGCCTCGCCTGTCCTGTCTATCTTAGCGACGGTCGCGCGACATCGGGCGACATGTCCGCGCGGCTCGTCCGATCGGCCGCCGCGATGACCGTTGCCGGTCCCCGGAGTGTCTCGTCTTGACTACAGGCGGGCTCGACACGTATACATGCCCCAGCGTGAGTAAGATCGCACGCGACCAGCACTTCCGCACCAGCACGCCTCGTGCAGTAATCGGTGTCCGACACGCCGCTCTCTGTTAACGGCTTGCCGGCACATCTCGTTGACCCGGTCGGGGACAGCAGGTGGTGAGCATCCTTGCGGCGATTGCCGCCATCGCATCAGCCAGTGCGGGCCTTCCGGTCAAGGCTCCGGCCGACGTCGGCATGTCGGCGCGGAGACTCGAGGCGATCAATCGCGTCGTATTGCGCGGCATCGCTGCCGGTGGCTATCCAGGCGCGGCGGTGGTGGTGGGACGCAAGGGCGTGACCGTCTGGCAGCGCGGGTTCGGGCGCCTGAGCTGGGAGGCGAGTAGTCCGCGCGTCTCCCCCGACCGCACCATCTACGATCTGGCCTCCCTCACCAAGGTCGTGGGCACGACGACCGCGATCATGGTCCTCTACGACCAGGGGCGGATCGGGCTGGACGTGCCGGTTTCCGCCTATCTCCCGGCGTTCTCCGGCGGCTACAAGGACTCCGTGACCGTCCGGCAGCTCCTGACGCACCGCTCGGGCCTCCCCTCGGGGCGTGAGCTCTGGCGGCTCGCGTCGACGCCCGACGAGGCACGCCGCTATGTGCTCGAGACGCCGCTCGAGTGCAAGCCCGGGGACTGCTACATCTACTCGGACCTCGGCGCCGATGTGCTGGGGATGATCGTCGAGGCGGTATCGGGCGAGCGGCTCGATGTCTTTCTCGACGAGCACGTCTTCCAGCCGCTCGGGATGGCCGACACGTTCTTCCGCCCCGCGGACTCGCTCAAGAGCCGCGTTGCCCCGACCGAGCTGACGCCGCCGCGCGGGTACCCGCTCCAGGGCGAGGTGCACGATGAGAACGCCTACGCGCTCGGCGGCATCGCCGGCCACGCGGGGCTCTTCAGCACGGCGGGCGACCTCGCCGTGTTCGCGCAGATGATGCTGAACGGCGGGACCTACGGCGGCACGCGGATCGTGAGCGACTCGACCGTCGGGCTCTTCACCCGCCGAGCGGCCGGCACACGGGCGCTCGGCTGGGACACCTGCGATGACGGCGGCGACGGGAGCTGCGGCCGCTTCCTGAGCGAGCGCGCGTACGGTCACACCGGCTTCACCGGCACGTCGCTCTGGATCGATCCCGACCGGCAGATGTTCGTCGTGCTCCTCACCAACCGGGTGCACGCGGCCCGCGCGCGCCGTCCCGCCAAGGTGATCGCCGACGTGCGGGCCGACCTCGCCGACGCCGCCGCCTTCGCGGTGACCGACGCGCCGACCTACGCGATCGCGATCCCGGTCAGCTACCGCGCCGATCGCGAGCTCGGGTGGAACCGGCCGGTGCACATTCACCGCTCGCGCCGGAGCCGCGCGGCCCACCGCGCCCGCCGCGCCCACCGCGCCCACCGCCGCGCCCGGGCACAGGCGCCCGCCACCAAGCACCAGCGGTAGCGACGTCTCGCCGGTCCCGACGACAAAGACAAAGCCCACTCGCTTCGCGAGTGGGCTTTGTCATCCGTCATCACTGTCGCGTCGGGAGCCGAGTGCGCTCCGGGCGCCGTATCCTACCGCATGGCCTCCCGCACCGATCCCGGCGGCAGCGCGTACACCAGGCGCATCGTCGCCTTGTCGGCCGGTGACAGATCGCGGATCCGCACCCGTGGCGTCATGATGTTCGTCGTGTCGGCGCAGTGATCGAGCCCGAGCAGATGCCCGACCTCGTGGAGCGCGATCGCGCGGACCGCCGAGGCATCGAGCGGCTCGCCGTGATTGTGGTGGAGCGCGATCGCGATGTTCGCATCGACGATCCACCAGTTGTCATCCCGGGCCCACATCGTCTTGCCGCTGATCTGCTCATCGAAGTGGTCGACCCATGTCACGTGCACGTCGGCCCCCGACGAGTCCATCACGAACGTGAAGGGGACCGGGGCGCCGGCCGATACCCAGGTCGTGAACGCATCACGCACCTGGGCGATGTCCTCGGGGTTCCAGTCGGGCAGCGCGGCCGGGGACTGGATCCAGACCCGAAGCGGCGAGGACGTGCGGTCCGGCCACCGGGCGATGTTCGAGTCGCGCTCGGACAGGATGTCCCCGATGTACGTGCCCGCCTGGTTCTCGAGCAGCCGGCGGCGGATCTCCCCGAGATCCCGGTTGGGCGCCGGGGGATGCGACGAGGTCACCGCCGGCGTCGGAGCGCCGCCACCCCGCACCGTGGACACCGCGCCGGCGCCCCCGCCGGCCGCGGGCTCGGTCGGCCGTGACGGGGCGGGGGCGAGGCGCGACGGCAGCGCTTCGGCCAGCGACGCGGCGCTCTGCCGCGTCGCCGCACCGGCGCGAACGTCACGGGCCTGCACGACGATCCACGCGCCCAGTGCCATGAGGGGGGCGAGAAGGACGAGCTCGGGTCGACGCATCTGTGCTCGGACGAGCGGAAACCCTTGAGCGTCACGCTATACTTCTCCCCCAATGTCTTGGCTGCGTCTGGGCCGTGTCCTCGCCGCGCGCGCATTCCTCAGGCCGGGGCTCGCGGCCGACATGCTGCGAGTCGCCTGGCGCTTCCGACGCCGCGGCTGGCACACCCGGCCGCCGTTCCTGCCGGTGCCCCCGCGCGAGTACGTCCAGTGGCGCATGTACACCGCCTACGGTGACGAGCATGCCGTGCCGCCGCCGGCCGACGTCGAGCGGTACGCCCGCTGGGTCGGGCGATCCAGGTGACCAATCGGAGGAAACTGATGGCCAAGCGACGGCCGGCGCGCGTGCCGCGAACCGCCACCGGGAAGCAGGCGGGACCCGACGTGCTCGCGTCGGCCGAACGGCAGGCGCGCGCCGGCATGAAGGAGCGGACCGAGGAGGGGCACCTGCTCGCCGGGCGCAATCCGCCGTCGCGGGGTCACGAGACGCGCCATTCGGGCGCCGTGCAGCTCATCGAGGACGCGATCCGCGACCTCCCGCCGATGACGGAAGACGAGAAGCTGCTCCAGAAGATCGGCCCGCGCATCGACTTCACCCGCACCGATCCCTGGCGCGTGCTCCGCATCATGAGCGAGTTCATCGAAGGGTTCGACACGCTCGCCGGCGTGACCCGCGGCGTGTCGATCTTCGGCTCCGCGCGCACGGGGCCGGACGACCCGCAGTACGCGGCGGCCCGCGAGACCGCGCGGCTCCTCGCCGAAGCCGGGTACTCGATCATCACCGGCGCGGGCCCCGGGATCATGGAGGCTGCCAATCGGGGGGCGCGCGAGGGGCGGGGCCACTCCGTGGGGTGCAACATCGAGCTCCCCTTCGAGCAGGGCGCCAACCCCTACGTCGACACGCTCATCAACTTCCGGTACTTCTTCGTCCGGAAGACGATGTTCATCAAGTACTCCGACGCGTTCGTGATCTTCCCCGGCGGCTATGGGACGCTCGACGAGCTGTTCGAGGCGCTGACGCTGATCCAGACGGGGAAGATCTACCGCTTCCCCGTGATCCTCTTCGGCCGCCGCTACTGGGCGGGCCTCGTCCGCTGGCTCCAGTCGCGGGCCCTCCTCGAGAAGAAGATCTCGGCGGGTGACCTCGACCTCATGCTGCTCACCGATGACCCGGCCGAAGCCGCGGCCGCCGTCGTGGCGGCCCATTCGAGCGCCCACCCCGATCGCCGGACGGTCACGGAAGGGGCCGAGGCGGCGGACCGCATGGCCGTCGTGCGCGCGCGGTAGCCTCGCACCCTCGTCGCATCGGAGACTCCATGGCTGGTCATGAAGGGCGACACACCGATCCCGAGCAGGCCGAGGGCCGGTCGCGATTCCTCGCGGGCGGGCGGATCGACCCACGGCGGATCGACGGCCGTGAGACGGTCGCGGATCTCATCGACGGGACCTTCCTCGCGTACAACGCGGCCCGACTCCGCGAGGCGTGCCAGCTCTTCACGACCAAGATGCTCGACCCCGACGTGACCGTCGGGCTCTCGATCACCGGTGCCCTCACGCCGGCGGGGCTTGGCATGGCCGCCCTCATCCCCCTCGTCGAGGCCGGCTTCATCGACTGGATCGTGTCGACCGGCGCGAACCTGTACCACGACACCCACTTCGGCCTGGGGCTCGCCATGCATCGTGGCACCCCGCAGGCCTCCGACGTCGTGCTGCGGGCCGAAGGCGTCGTGCGCATCTACGACATCTTCTTCGACTACGACGTGCTGCTGTCGACGGACGCCTTCTTCCGCCAGATCATCCGGGCGCCGGAGTTCCAGCGGCCGATGTCGAGCGCCGAGTTCCACCACCTGTGCGGGAAGTACATCCGCGAGCGGGAGCGCGCGCTGGGGATCGGCCAGAAATCGCTCCTGTCGGCCGCCCACGCCGCCGGCGTGCCGGTCTACACCTCATCGCCGGGCGATTCGTCGATCGGGATGAACGTGGCCGCGCTGGCGCTCGACGGGAACGCCTGCCTGATCGATCCCAACCAGGATGTGAACGAGACCGCCGCCATCGTGCTGGGCGCCAAGCGTGGCGACTGGGTGGCCGGCGTCGCGGAGGCCCCCGACGGCGCGGACTCGGCGGGCCGGAGTGCGGTCGTGATCCTCGGCGGCGGGAGCCCCAAGAACTTCGTGCTCCAGACGGAGCCGCAGATCCAGGAGGTGCTGGGGATCGACGAGCGTGGCCACGACTACTTCCTCCAGGTCACCGACGCCCGGCCCGACACGGGGGGACTCTCGGGAGCGACGCCGGCCGAAGCGGTGAGCTGGGGGAAGATCGACCCCGACCGGCTCCCGGACGCCGTCGTCTGCTACGCCGATTCCACCCTCGCGCTCCCGCTCCTCGCGTCGTACGCGCTCGCTCGGCATCGGCCGCGCCCCCTCAAGCGCCTCTACGACCGGCGCGAGGCGATGATGCGCCGTCTCAGGGACGAGTACGGCCAGGCACGGCGCGCATCGGAGCGCGGAGCGCGGCCGACACCGGTGGGCGCCACGCGCGCGGATTCCACGCTCCCGCAGCACCGGTGACCTGGCCCGACCCGGCGCCGGCGGCCTGGGCGCGGGTGACGTGCGTGATGTGCGTGATCCGCTCCGCCGCCGCGCCGGAGCCGCCGCCCATCCCATGGAGCGGCGGGCCGGTCCGCTGGTAGACGAACACCGCCGATCCGCTGGTCACGAGCTGGTCATCGGTGTTGAACAGGCTGTACGCGACCGTCCCCTGAAGCCGGCCGCCGCTGCCGCTGTACGTCATGACCACCGAGTGCGCGCCACCCACCGTGTCGGTGCGCGTGAGCTGCACGGTCGTGTCGCGCACGGTGTAGCTCCCGGCCGTCGTGTCGCCGAACGCGATGTTGTCGCGCTGGAAGCTCGAGTCCGACGCGGTCCGATCATCGCTGATCGTCAGATAGTCGATCTCGCGCGCGGTGGTGTCGGAGTTGAGGGAGATGAACGAGCTGTCGAATGACGCCTTGAAGACACGGATCGTGTCGCCTTTGGGGCCAATGCCGGACGCGCTGTCGTGCGCGAGCACGAACGGCAACGTCGAGTCGTTGATCGTCTGGAGCCGGTAGGTGCCGGCGTAGCTCGCCCCGCCGCCCCCCCCGCCCCCGGTCCCGCCGCCTCCGCCCCCACCGATCCCGGTCGGTCCGGTCGGTTGGCTCACGTTCCGGCTGCTCCCGGAGAAGCACGCGAACACCGCGAGCACGAGCGCGCCGAGCGCCGCCAGGCGCGCGGCGGCCGCCGTTGCGCCGGCCGCGCCGCCAGATCGGGCATGGCTGGGGAGGCGATGAACCATCATGTGTCACCCTCGCAAATGCGCTCCGTCCCCCAGGGGCGGTCGCCGTCCGAATGGGCACCCTGTATGTCAGGATCCTGTGGCTGGGGACGCCAGAAGCGGGCAAACCGTCACACCGCACGGACATATGGCCCGAAGCCCGGTGCCGCTGATTGCGGTCGTTCGCGGGGGCCCTTACGTTGGGCAAGAGAGCCCGACCCGGACACGGTCGGGCGTTCCCCTTTTGTAGACACGATCATGATTGAAGAGCTGAAGATCAAGCTCAGCGACGAAGTCTCGCGCCTGCAACACGAGCTCAACGTCACGCTCCCGGCGGAGATCAGGAAGGCGGTCGAGCTCGGTGACCTGCGCGAGAACAGCGAGTACAAGGCCGCGCTCGAGCGGCAACAGTTCGTCCAGGCGCGGCTCGGTCAGTTGCGCCAGCGGCTCAGCAAGCTGTCGCAGATCGACATCGCGCAGATCCCCTCCGACCGCGTCGGGCTGGGCTCGCGTGTGGTGGTCGAGGATCTCCAGACCAAGGGCACCGAGACGTACAGCCTCGTCTTCGGCGACTCGGTGGAGCTCGAGGACGGACAGTGCAGCATGTCGTCGCCGATCGGTCGTGCCCTCGTGGGGAAGGCGCTCGGTGACCTCGCGGTCCTCAAGCTCCCCAGCGCGACGCGCCGGCTCAAGATCGTCGAGCTGCATACGATCCACGACACCCGCACCAACGGCGCCGCCTGATCGACTACGTCCCGTCGATCCCGAATACGCGCTCGGCGTCCCGCGCGTACGCCTCCACGGCCGCACGGCGTGCGGCCGCGTCCCATCCCAGGAGCCGACCGACCACGTCCGCCACCGGCTGCGCGACGCTACGCCCCGCGTCGGGCGTCTCGAAGGCGATGCGGGTGCGCCGCATGAGCAAATCCGAGAGCGTCTCGGCCATCTCGCAGCGGACCCCGTAGACGAGATCGGCGCGCCGGTACGGCAGTCCGGCGATCAACGGCTCCCCCAGCGCGGGATCCCCGCTCGCCAGGGCGTCCACGGCCGCGACGCGGCTCGCCCCCGGGAGCGGCACGACGTGGGTGCGGGTCGCGACCGGCTCGGCACCCAGCGCCGCCTCGACCGTGTCGACCACTTCGGCTGCCATCGCGCGGTAGGTCGTCAGCTTGCCGCCCGTGACCGTGACCACGCCCGACGGCTCACGCACGATCTCGTGCTCGCGTGAGGCGCGGGCGGCGTCGCTCGCCTGCCCCGAGGCGGCCAGCGGTCGCACACCCGCCCAGGCCGCGCGGACGTCCGCGCGCGCGAGCCGCGCGCCGGGGAACGCCGCGTTCACCGACTCGAGGAGATAGGCGACATCCGCGGCCGACGCCCGGACGTCGGCCGGCGAGGCTGCCGTCTCGCTCTCGGTCGTCCCGATGATCGTGTGCAGCCCGGCCGGCAGCACGAACATCACTCGTCCATCCACGGCCGAGAGCAGCGTCACCGCGCCGTGGTTGCCCACCCGCGCCGCCGGGACGGCG
Source organism: Gemmatimonadota bacterium (assembly GCA_021324635.1). Classification (GTDB taxonomy): domain Bacteria; phylum Gemmatimonadota; class Gemmatimonadetes; order Gemmatimonadales; family Gemmatimonadaceae; genus Palsa-1248. The sequence continues at coordinate 13,484 of JAJPIS010000080.1, read as the reverse complement.
ATGTGCACGCCCTTGCTGCCCTGCACGCCGGGCGGCGCGGTCGGGTCGGCGAGGCGGCGCACGGCGTCGCTCCACGGCCCGGTCGCGTTCACGATCACGCGCGCCGTCGCCGTCACCTCGGCACCGGTGATCGCGTCGCGCACGCGGGCGCCGGTCGCCCGGCCACGATCGTCCCGCCCGATGGCGCACACCTCGGCGTGATTCACGACCACCGCGTCGGCCTCGGCGGCCGCCAGCGCATTGGCGAGCGTCAGCCGCGCGTCATCGGTCGCCGCGTCGAAGTACTCCGCGCCACCGGTGAGTCCGCGCGGCTCGAGTCCCGGCTCGCGGCCGAGCACCGCCGCCGCCGTCAGCCGCCGGTGCCGTGCCACGTTGCGCCAGAGGGCGAGCGCGTCGTAGAGGAGCAATCCGGCTCCGAGCTTCCATCCCGGGACTCGCGCCCCCTGATACACGGGCCAGGTGAAGCGCAGCGGCCGCACGAGATGCGGCGCGATGCGCAGGAGCGTGCGCCGCTCGCGACTCGCCTCGAACACGAGGTGGAAATGACGGTGCTCGAGGTAGCGGACCCCGCCGTGAATGAGCCGGGACGATCGGCTCGATGTCCCGCTCCCGAAATCGTCACGCTCGACGAGCGCCGTCCGCAGCCCGCGCAACGCCGCGTCGCGGGCCACGCCGGCCCCCGTGATGCCGCCGCCGATGACCAGGACGTCGAAGCGCGCCGCCGCGAGCGCGCGCACGGCATCGGCACGGGAACCCATGCCCGGGAAGATCGCTGTCCGGCGCGGGCGCTGCCAGAATGGCTGCGATCTTCCCGGCCGAGTACCTTTCCCTCCCATGCCTACCTTCGGCAACGGCCGGCGCGTCGCGATCGTGGCGGGGCTGCGGACGCCGTTTGCCAGGGCAGGGACCGTCCTCAAGCCGATGTCGGCGATCGAGCTCGGACGCGCGTGCGTGACGGAGCTGCTCCAGCGCACGAACCTCGACGGCACCGACGTGCAGGCCGTCGTCTTCGGGACCGTGATCCCGTCGGTGCTCGCGCCCAACATCGCGCGCGAGGTGGCGCTGTTGCCGATCCTCCCCAAGGGCGTCCAGGCGTTCACGGTCGGTCGGGCCTGCGCGTCCGCGAACCAGGCGATCACCGACGCCGCCGATCAGATCGCGCTCGGTCACGCGGACGTGATCATCGCGGGCGGCGCCGAGTCGTTGTCGAACGTGCCGATCCTGCACTCGCGCGGTTTCTCCGACGTCCTCGTCGCCGCCAGCCGCGCCAGGACGATGCCCGCCAAGCTCAGGACGTTCGGCCGCGTGCGGCCGCGCGATCTCCGTCCGATCACGCCCGCGATCGCCGAGCCGTCGACCGGCGAGACGATGGGCCAGTCGGCGGAGAAGATGGCGAAGATCAACCATATCCCGCGCGACGAGCAGGACCAGTTCGCGCTCCGCTCGCACCGGCTCGCGGCGGCCGGCGTCGCCGACGGGCGACTCACGGCGGAGATCGCGCCCGCCTACGTCGCGCCGCGGTACGAGACCGTGATGACGGCCGACAACGGCATCCGCGAGCAGACGAGCTACGATCAACTGGCGGCGCTCAAGCCGGTCTTCGACCGCGTCTATGGCAGCGTGACGGCCGGGAACTCGTCGCCGCTCACCGACGGCGGCGCGGCCGTGCTGCTCATGAGCGAGACCCGGGCCCGCGCGCTCGGCTACACGCCGCTCGCCTTCGTCAAGTCGTACGCCTACGCCGCCCTCGATCCGGGCGAGCAACTCCTGCAAGCACCGGTGCTCGCGGCACCCGTCGCGCTCCAGCGGGCCGGGCTCTCGCTGCGCGACATCGATCTCGTCGAGATGCACGAGGCATTCGCCGCCCAGGTCCTCTCGAACCTCGCCGGCTTCGAGTCGAAGAGCTGGGCCGCCCGGGCGGGATTCTCGCATCCGGTCGGCGAGGTCGATCGCTCGCGGCTCAACGTCATGGGCGGCTCGATCGCCATCGGGCATCCCTTCGGCGCGACCGGGGCGCGCATTCTCACCACGCTCTGCCACGAGCTGCGCCGGCGGGACGGGCAGTTCGGGCTGCTCACCGTCTGTGCGGCCGGCGGCATGGGCCACGCCATGGTCGTCGAGCGCGCCTGATGCCGGCCCTCACGGTGGACGTGCGCGACGACGTCGCGCTGGTGACGCTCGACGACCCCGGCGCCTCCGTCAATATCTTCACCCGCGCCGTGCGCGAGGAGTTCGAGGCGCTGCTCGAGCGCCTCGAGCGCGACACGAGCATCCGCGCCGCCGTCCTCCTGAGCGGCAAACCGGATGTGTGGATCGCCGGGGCCGACGTCGACGAGCTGGCCGCGCTGCCGGGTGCCGCCGATGCCGAGCGGCTCAGCCAGATGGGGCACGCGCTCATGGACCGCGTCGAGCAGGTGCGCACGCCCGTCGTGGCCGCGATCGACGGCGCCTGTATGGGCGGCGGGCTCGAGCTGGCGCTCGCCTGCTCGTACCGGATCGCCGCCGACACGCCCAGGACGCTGCTGGCGCTGCCCGAGGTCCAGCTCGGGCTCATCCCCGGCGCCGGCGGCACGCAGCGACTCCCCCGGACCGTCGGGCTCCGCGCCGCGCTCGACATGATCCTCAGCGGCAAGAACGTCCGCGCGCGCCGGGCGCTCCAGACGGGGCTCGTCGACGAGGTCGTGCACCCGGCGATCCTGCGCGACGTCGCCCAGGCGCGGGCCCGCGAGCTCGCCGCGGCCGGCCGGGGTAGCGCGGCGCGCGTGCGCGCCGCCCACGCCGGTGCCGCCCGCCGGTCGGGGAACGGCATGCCGCGCGCGCTGCTCGACGCGAACCCGATCGGCCGGGCGGTGGTCTTCCGGCAGGCGCGCGAGCAGACGCTCGCACGGACCCACGGACACTACCCGGCGCCGCTGGCGGCGCTCGAGGCGGTGCGCGCCGGGTACGTCGGCCCGCGCGCCCGCGGCTACGAGACCGAGGCCCGGCTCTTCGGCGCGGCGGCGGTGAGCGGCGTCGCCAAGCAGTTGATGTTCATCTTCTTCGCCAGCAACGCGCTCAAGAAGGATCCCGGCGTGCCGGACTCGGCCGGGCGCCTCCCGCCGGCGCCGATCCGGAAGATCGGTGTGCTCGGGACCGGCTTCATGGGCGCCGGCATCGCCGCCATTGCCGCGCAGCGCGGCGTGGCGGTCCGGTTCAAGGACGCGGAGCAGGGACGCGTCCTCAAGGGGCTCGCCGCCGTGCGGGACGTGCTCCGCGAGCGGCTCTCCAAGCGCCAGATCACCCGCCAGGAGCTCGAGGACGAGATGTCGCTCGTGGCCGGCACGGTCGACTACTCCGGCTTCGGCAACGTGACGCTCGCGATCGAGGCCGTGTTCGAGGACCTCGCGGTCAAGCAGCGGGTCGTGGCCGAGGTCGAGGCTGTCCTCCCGCCCGGGGCGATCGTCGCGTCCAACACGAGCACGATCCCGATCGCGCGGATCGCCGAGGCCACCCGACACCCCGAGCGGGTCCTCGGCATGCACTTCTTCTCGCCGGTCCACAAGATGCCGCTGCTCGAGGTGATCGTGACGCCCGCGACCCTGAGCGAGGTGACGGCGGCGGTCGTCGCGTTTGGCAAGCGCCTCGGCAAGACGGTCATCATCGTGCGGGACAGCCCCGGGTTCTACGCCAATCGGATCCTCGCGCCGTACATCAACGAGGCCGGCAAGATGCTCGATGAGGGCGCGCCGATCGACGCCGTCGACCGGGCGCTCGTGGCCTTTGGCTTCCCGGTCGGGCCGATCACGCTCGTCGATGAGGTCGGGATCGATGTGGCCGGGAAATCGGGCAACATCATCGCCGACGCGTTCGGGTCGCGCATGGCGCCGTCGGTGTCGCTCCAGCGCGTGGTCGCTGCCGGCCGGTACGGCCGCAAGGGGCGGAAGGGCTTCTACCTGTACGATGAGGCCGGGAAGAAGCGGGGCGTCGACCCGACCGTGTACGCGTTGTTGCCGACCGGCGCGCAGCGGAGCGCGATCCCCGATGATGAGATCCAGCGCCGCGCGGTGCTCGCGATGGTCAACGAGGCGGTCCGCTGCCTGGAGGAGGGGGTCCTCCGGGAACCGCGCGACGGCGACATCGGCGCCGTCTTCGGGATCGGATTCCCGCCCTTCCGGGGGGGACCGTTCCGCTACATCGACACGCTCGGCGCCTCGGCCGTCGTGCGGCAGTTGGAGGAGCTGAACGACCGCTTCCCGCCGCGCTTCCAGCCGGCCGATCTCCTGCTCGAGATGGCCCACAAGGATTCGCGCTTCTACCCCGAGCCCCGGCGAGCCGACTGACGCCGGGGTTTTTCGTCCGTCGCTGCCCGCCGCCTCCGCCGTCCCCCGCCGCCCCCTTCGCTCCGCGCCGTCGATCATGCTCCGTCCAACGCTGCTCTACCTGTCCGGCCAGCCACAGCTCGCGCAGTTCGCCCGGCGGAACCGCGTCGCGAAGCGCTTCGCCCAGCGTTTCGTCGCCGGCGACTCGCTCGAGCAGGCGCTCGACGTGGTGGTGCAGCTCAACGGCCGGGGCATCACGGCCTCCCTCGACCTCCTGGGCGAGAGCGTGCACTCCGAGGCCGAGGCGCGGGCCGCCGGGCGGGAGTACCTGCACATTCTCGACCGGATCCAGGAGCGACGGCTCGACGCCAACGTCTCGGTGAAGCTGACGGCGATGGGCCTGGACGTCTCCGAGGACCTGTGCGTCGCCATCATGCACGACCTGCTCGGCCGCGCCCGCGACTACCGCACCTTCGTGCGGCTCGACATGGAGTCGAGCGCCTACACCGAGCGCACGTTGCGGCTCTTTTACGACCGATTCCATCCCGCGTACACCGGGCACGTCGGGATCGTACTCCAGAGTTACCTCTACCGCACCGAAGCCGACGTCGCGCGGGCGATCGAGTCGCGGGTCCGCGTCCGGCTGTGCAAGGGAGCGTACAAGGAGCCGCCGTCCGTCGCCTATCCGGCCAAGCGTGACGTGGATGCGAGCTACGCCCGCTGCATGGAGCGGCTCGTGCAGGACGGCAACTATCCGGGGCTCGCCACCCACGACGAGCGACTCATCGGCGCCGCCAAGCGGTTCGCGCGCGAGCGGAACATCCCGCCCAACCGCTTCGAGTTCCAGATGCTCTATGGCGTGCGGCGTGACCTGCAGGAGTCGCTCGTCCGCGAGGGGTATCGGATGCGGGTCTACGTGCCGTTCGGGACGCAGTGGTATCCGTATCTGATGCGCCGACTGGCCGAGCGGCCGGCCAACGTGATGTTCATTGCGGGCAACGTGCTGCGGGAGGCGCTACGGCGCGACCACGGGTGAGCGGACGGTGAGCGGCCAGCATCTCCCGCCCGATCACAGCCGGGGCGACGCGTCGACGGTCGGCGGCTATGCGGCAGTCCACGCGCGGCCCGCGGCGTTCGAGGGGGCAGACGGCGCCTCGTACACGGTCGAGATCATGGTGGAGGAGACCGGAGACGCGGCCGGGCCGTACGGCGCCTACTTCCTCTTCGTCCGCTGGAGCGCCGGCGTCCCGGCGCTGGCAGGACACGTCGAATCCGACTTCCTGGCCCGGGCGCGCACCCCGGCCGCGAGCCGCGAGGCACTGGGACGGATGCCGCTCGCGGACGTGAAGCGCACGCTCGACGCGCTCATCCGGCGGCGTGACACGCCGAGCGATGTCGGAGCCGGAGAGCGCGCCGAATGACGGGCAGGACGGTCGCCGACGCGCCGGACGACCGCGGGCCGGGTGTCGTCCTGTGGGGGGCGGGCGGCGTCTGGTCGGTGCGGATGGACGACGGCGCGACGTACGACGCGACGCTCCGTGGCCGCCTCAAGCAAGCGGGCGAGTCCAAGCTGGCGGTCGGCGATCGCGTGATCGTCGCGCCGGACCGCCGCGGCGGCGCGTGGGCGATCGAGGAGATCCTGCCACGGCAGTCGGCCCTGTCGCGGCGCACCCCCGGCGGCGGGCAGGGAGAGCGCGTCATCGCCGCCAACGTCGGTCAGGTGGTGGTCGTCTTCGCCGCCGCCCAACCGGAGCCGCACCGCCGGATGGTGGATCGCTTCCTGGTGATCGCCGAGAGCAATCGGCTCCCCGCGCGGCTCGTGGTCAACAAGGTCGATCTCGTCGACGGGGCGTCCGCACACGCTCAATTCGCCGACTACGAGCGGGCCGGATACGAGGTGCACTACACGAGCACACGGACGGGCGAGGGGCTCCGACACCTCGTCCAGGCGCTCGCCGGCCGCACGTCCGTGGTCGCCGGCCCGTCGGGTGTCGGCAAGTCATCCCTGCTCAACAGTCTCTTCCCCGGGCTCGACCTCCGGGTGGGCGCGATCAGCGCCGCCGTCCAGAAGGGGCGGCATACGACGGTCGGTGCCCGGCTCGTCCCGCTGCCCGACTCGACGTACGTCGTCGACACGCCCGGCCTCCGCGAGGTTGGTCTCTGGGCCGTGCCCGCGGCGGCCCTCGACCGCTGCTTCCCCGAGTTCCGACCGTTCGTCGATCAGTGCCGGTTCGTGGATTGCACGCACCGGGTCGAGCCCGGCTGCGCCGTGCGCGGGGCCGTGCGTGATGGGGTGATCAGCGCCGAGCGCTACGAGAGCTACGTCACCCTGCGCAGCGAGCTGGCCTGAGGGCCGGAGCGGCCAGCTCCCATTCGCTCAGGGTGACAGGCGGTCGATCCGCCACGCACCGCCCGCGGTCCGCGACTACAGGAGCCGGTCGTGCAGACGGCTCGGCCGCCCCTGCCAGAACTCGAGCGCGTCCGGCGCCACGCGATAGCCACCCCAGTAGGGCGGGAGCGGCGGCGGCGTGCCCTCATCGTACTGGCGACTCAGCTCGGCGACCCGCGCCTCGAGCGCCGCGCGGGTCGGGACGACCGACGATTGATGTGATGCCCACGCACTCAGGCGGCTCGCGAGCGGCCGCGAGGCAAAGTACGCGTCCGATTCCGACTGGCTGACGCGGGTGACCGCACCGGTGATACGCACCTGGCGGTCCAGCGCGCCCCAGAAGAAAACGAGCGCGGCCCGCGGGTTCCGCTCCAGCTCCTGTCCCTTGCGGCTCCGGTAGTCGGTGAAGAAGACGAAGCCGCGCGCGTCGACGCTCTTGAGCAGGACCACCCGCGCCGACGGCGCGCCGCCGGGCGCCGCCGTCGCCAAAATCATGGCGTTCACGTCCGGCACCTCGGCCGCGTGCGCGTCAGCGAGCCACCGCTCGAACTGCCGGATCGGATCGGCGTCCGCGTCTGGCTCGGAGAGCACCGCGTGCGCATACTCGCGGCGGAGGTCCGCGAGCCGCGCCCGCGCCGATCCCCCCTCGCCGCCCCCTCCCCCTCCCCCTCCCCCTCCCCCTCTCCCTCTCCCTCCTCCCGCCACCATCAGCCCACCGGGACGCCGGGCGAGATCCCGGACGGGGGGCCGGACGGGACGCCAGGCGGGACGACCGGCATCGGGAGCGGGGCTCGCGGATAGGACGGCGGCGCGCCCGCCAGCGGATCGCCGTCGAACGGCGCGCCGTCCGGTGTCTCGAGCACGAACCCCGCGTCGCGGATCATCGCGTAGTCGGCCTGCGCCGTCTGACCCTGGGTGGTCAGGTAGTCGCCGATGAAGATGGAGTTCGCCGGATAGAGGCCCAGCGGCTGGAGCGAGCGCAGGTGCACTTCGCGGCCGCCGGCGATCCGGATCTCCTGCGATGGGAGCACGAAGCGATAGAGGCAGAGAACGCGGAGGCAGCGCCGCGGGTCGAGCGCATGTCGATTCGCGAACGGTGTCCCGGCGATCGGGATCAGGAAGTTGACCGGGACGCTGCGGACGTCGAGCTCGCGGAGGCTGACCGCCAGGTCGTAGATGTCGTCGTCCGACTCGCCCATGCCGATGATTCCGCCCGAGCACGTCTTGATCCCGGCCGCCTTTACGTGCTCCACGGTCGCCCGGCGATCGGCAAAGGTGTGGGTCGAGCACACCGAGGCGTGGTGGCGCTCGGAGGTGTTGAGGTTGTGGTTCACGGTCTCGACGCCGGCTTCGGCCAGACGCTGCGCCTGCCCGGCGTCGAGCAGACCGAGACAGGCGCAGACTTTGAGGTCGTAGCGCGCGCGGATCTCGCGCACGGCGTCGAGCACTTTCCCGAAGACGCGCTCACCGGGACTCCGGCCGGAGATCACGAGGCAGAAGGTGCCGGCCTTGAGCGCCGCCGCCCGCCCCGCCGCCTCGAGGATCTTCTCCCGGGCGAGCAGCGGATAGCGGTCGATCTCGGCCGTCGACACACTCGACTGGGAGCAGTAGTGGCAGTCCTCCGGACAGAGCCCGCTCTGGGCGTTGCAGAGGAAGTGCAATCGCACCCGGTTGCCCCAATGGTGCCGCCGCACGCGATAGGCGGCGGCCAGAAGCTCCAGCAGGGCGTCGTCAGGCGCGGTGAGGACGCTCCGCGCGTCCGTACGCGAGAGCAGGGCGCCGCCGAGCGCGTCGTCGGCGAGATCGAGCCACCGGGATTGGGACGGGGTCACGATGCAGGAGGCTGGAAGAGAGCGTGCAGCAGACCCGAGGCGACGGCCGCCTCGGCCAGTGCAGGAATATGGTGAGGGTCGCCGACGGACGGGAACGTCAACACTTTGTGCCGCGGGAGCAGGCGCCGCAACGCGGCCAGGTTGGTCGACTCCGCCACGTCCGGCGGGGCGGCGGTGATCGTGTTGAGCACGACGGCCGCCACCCGGAGTCCCGCCGCCTCGGCCGCCCGCACGGTCAGCGCGGCGTGATTGAGCACGCCCAGCCGGTTGGCGGCGACGATCACCACCGCGAGCCCCCACCGCGCGAACAACGTGTCGTACCCGACGCCGTCGGCCACCGGCACGAGGAGGCCGCCCGCCCCCTCGACGATGACCGCGGCCCGACCGCCGGCGACGCGCACGTACGCGGCATCGAGCGCGTGGAGCGGAATGACGCGGCCGGCGCGCTCGGCGGCGACGAGCGGCGCGACCGGCTCGGTGAACACGAACGGACAGACGTCGCCGAGTGGCACGGCGCCTCCGGCCGCCGCACGGAGGAGCGCGGCGTCGGGCGGCACACTCCCGTCGGGGACCCCGGTCTCGGCGGGCTTGAGGACACCCACGGGGGTCCGCGCCCCCGCGCTGCCGCCATTCCCCCCACTCGCCCTGGCCGCTCCCGCCTCGCCCGGCCCCCGCACGCGGCCGGGCTGCCCCTCGAGCGCCGCGGTGAACGCCGCCGCGAGCGCCGCGGCCACGACCGTCTTCCCGACACCCGTGTCGGTCCCGGTGACGCCGAGCGCGATGCGCGGCGGGCGCCAGTCGGCGGGCCAACCGGGGGGCGCGACCGGTGCCGCCTGCACTCGCTGGGGCTCCCGCGATTCCTGCACGCCGGGCGTCCCGCTGGCATGGGCGGCGGGCGCTGCGACCGGTACGCTCATCGGGCCACCACCGGGCCCTCCCGCTCGAGCCGCTCGAGGAATGCCGTCACCACGGCGTACACCTGACCGAGCTGGTCGCTCGTGATGCAGTACGGTGGCAGCACGTACACGACGTCGCCCAACGGCCGGATCAGCACCCCCGCGTCGAACGCGAAGTCGGCCAACTGGCGGCCGATCGGGTGCAGGTACCCGCCGGCCTCGGCGGCCGGCGCGACGAGGTCGAAGGCGGCGACCGTTCCGAGCACGCGCGGATCGCGGACCCACGGATGCGTGGACCAGCAGCGCATCTGGGCACGATGCGCCGACTCGATCGCGGTGCGCCGCGCCGCGCAGTCGTCGTCGAGCAACGCCAGGCTCGCCCGCGCGGCGGCGCACGCGAGCGGGTTGGCGGTGAAGGAATGACCGTGGAAGAACGTCTGCCGGCGGTCGCTGCTGCGGAACGCCTCGAACAGCTCCTCCCGGACGGCCGTCACCCCCATCGGCAGAAACCCGCCGGTGAGCCCCTTGGAGAGGCACATGATGTCCGGGGCAATGGCGGTGGCCGGAGATTCGCCCTGGCACGCGAAGGTCGGCCCCGTCCGCCCGAACCCGGTCAGGACCTCGTCAGCGATGAGCAGGACGTCGTACGCCGCGGTCCGGTCGCGGACCGCGCGCAGCGTCTCCGCCCGCCAGACGCGCATGCCGCCCGCCCCCTGGAGCCGCGGCTCGACGATCACCGCCGCCAGCGGGTCGCCGTCCGTGGTGAGCAGCCGGTCGAGCGCGGCCAGCAACGCCGCATCATCCTCCGCCGACCCGGGCGCGGGCAGGCGCACGACGTCGAACAGCAGCTCGGCGAACGGCTCCGTGAAGATGCTGGCCGCGCTCGCGCTCATCGCCCCGAAGGTGTCGCCGTGGTACGCGTGGTCGAGGGCCGCGATCCGGGTCCGCGGCTGCCCGCGGTTGCGCCAATACTGGAGGGCGGCCTTGAGGGCCACTTCGACCGCCGTCGAGCCGTTGTCCGAGTAGAAGATGCGGGTCAGTCCGGCCGGAAGATGGCGCACGAGCTCCGCCGCCAGCGCCGCCGCCGGCTCGTGGGTGAACCCGGCGAAGATCACCTGCTCCAGCCGGCGGGCCTGGTCGGCGATGGCGGCGGCGATCGCCGGGTGCGCGTGCCCGTGGAGCGTGACCCACCACGACGAGATCGCATCGATGATCGGGCGGCCGGCGAGGTCGTACAGCACGGCGCCCTCGGCACGCGCGATCGGGACGGCGGTCGGCGCAATGCCGTGCTGGGTATAGGGGTGCCAGACGTGCGCGGCGTCGAGCTCGACAATCGGGGAGGGGGAGGGGGAGGGGGAGCAAGGGCGAGGCGCGGCCGGCGTCATGGCCTGGGTCGGTGTCTGGGTCAACGGGCCGTCCGAGGGGGAAGGATGTCGGCGATCGCGGCCACGAGGCCCTCGATGTCGGCGTCGCTGTGCGCCGCGCTGGCCGTGATGCGGAGCCGAGAGGTGCCGAGGGGGACGGTCGGCGGCCGCACGGCACCGACCAGGTAGCCCCGCGCCCGGAGCGCCGCGCCGGCCGCCATGGCGCGATCGGCCGGACCGATGAGCACCGGGATGATGTGGCCGTCGGGCGCGCCCGCGACCGGATGCCCGAGCGCCGCGAGGCGCGTCCGCAGCTGGGCCGCGACCGCCCGGACGCGCCGCCGCCGGGCCGGCTCGTCCTGCACGATCCGCAGCGCCTCGACGGCAGCCGCGGCCATCGCCGGCGGCGTCCCGGTCGTGAACACGAAGGCGCGCGCGCGGGTCACGAGATAGTCGATCAGTGTGCGGGACCCGGTGACGAACGCCCCCGCGACGCCGAGCGCCTTGCCGAGGGTGCCCATCACGACGTCGACCGCACCCTCGACGCCGGCGCCCCAGTGCTCCACCGAGCCCCCGCCGGTCGCGCCCAGTACGCCGGTCGCGTGCGCGTCGTCGACGTAGGTCCACGCGCCGTGCTCGCGCGCCAGGGCCACGATGCGGTCGAGCGGCGCGAGGTCGCCGTCCATGGAGAAGACGCCGTCCACGACGATCAGACGACGTCGGAACCCCGTCGCCCGATCGGCGCGCAGCAGGCGCGCGAGGGCGTCGGTGTCGGCGTGCGGCACGACACGCACCTCGGCACGCGAGAGACGGCAGGCGTCGATCAGCGAGGCATGATTGAGGGCATCGGCGTAGATCACGTCGCGCCGCCCGACGAGCGCCGGGATCGTGCCGACGTTCGCGAGGTAGCCGCTGCCGAACAGGAGGGCGGCCGGTGCGCCCTTGAAGCGGGCCAGCTCGCGCTCCAGCGCCTCATGATGTGGATGGTTGCCACTGATCAGCCGCGCCGCGCCGGCCCCGATCGCTGCCTCCCGCAGCGCATTGGCGGCGGCCGCCGCGATCCGTGGGTCGGCCGCGAGCCCCAGGTAGTCGTTCGAGGCGAAGTCGACGAGGACGCGCCCGTCCTCCACCACTCGAGCGCCGCCCCCTGGGCGGCGCTCGATCGGACGCAGCGTCCGCCGGAGACCCGCCCGGTCGAGCAGCGCCAACTCTCGCCGGAGCGCCCGATCGAGTCCGCCGTCCGACCGCACCGACTCCCGATCGCGCGCCGCGCCAGGCTCGGGTTCGAGGGCGATCGCCGGAACCGCCGGCTCCGCGGTCGACTCGTGCACGGTCAGCCGGGTGTGCCCGGGTCGCCGGCCGCTGGGGCCGCCGGGAGTCGAACGAGGAATCGTGTCCCGCGCCCGACGTCGGTCTCGACGTCGATCGTGCCGCCGTAGCTCTCGACGATGCTGTGCACGACGGCGAGCCCGAGGCCGGTCCCCTGGCCTTCGTCCTTCGTCGTCCAGAACGGATCCCAGATGCGGGCGCGGTGCTCGGGCGGGATCCCCGGCCCATTGTCGGCGACCTCCAGCAGCACTGCGCCGGCCGCGCTCACGGTCCGGTCGATTGCCGTGCGCACCGAAATGGTCGGCGGCGGCCCGTCGCGCCCGCTCCGCTGGGCGCCGATGCGATCGTCCATCGTGAGCTCGAGCGCCTGTCGCGCGTTGACGACCAGGTTGAGGACGACCTGCTCGAGCTGCGACGCCTGCGCCAGCACGGGCGGCAATCCGCTCGCCAGCGCGATGTCGCGCTTGATGCCAAGGGTCTCGATCTGATAGCGCTGGGCGTCGGCGATGTAGCGCACGACTTCGTTGACGTCGACGCGTTCCCGCCGCTCGTGTTCCTCGCGGCGGGAGAAGGCCAGCAGGTCGCGGACGATCCGCCCCGCCCGCTGCGCCTCATGATTGATCGTCTCGAGCGCGATCCGGTCCTCGTCGTCGAGCGGTTGCCGGAGCATCAGTTGGGCGAACCCGCCGATCGCGGCCAGCGGGTTGTTGAGCTCGTGGGCCACGCCGGCCAGCGTGTGGCCGAGGCTCGCCATGCGCTCGCTCCGCCGGAGCAGCTCCTCCTGCCGAGCGCGGTCGGTCACGTCCTCGGTCATCCCTTCGAGCGCGATCGCCGTCCCGGCCGCGTCCCGCACGACTTGCATCGTGAGCCGGATCAGCACCGGCGCGCCGTCGCATCGCCGCCACTTGACCTCCGCCCACCCCGGGAGATCACCCCGGCCGGCCTGGTCGAGCAGCCGCGCGCCGTCGCCCGGATCGTAAAACATCGAGCCGGCCGGCGCGGCCACGAGAGATGATTCGTCGGGGTACGCCAGGGTCCGCAGCAGCGCCGGGTTCACCTCGAGGAAACGGCCGTCGAGGGTCGCGCGGAAGATGCCGTAGGCCGCGCGGTGGATGAGCGACCGGTACCGGGCCTCGCTCGCCCGGAGCAGGTCCTCCGATGCCTCGCGGGCCTGCATGTACTCGAGCAGGATCCCGCGCAGCGCGGCGATGTCGCGCTCGAGGCGCGCGATGGTGCGGTCGCGAGCGGCGAGCGGGCTCTCGAGCTCCGGACTCGACGCTTCGACCGCTCCGGCGGGCCGCGTCACGCCCCGTCGCCCGATGCGCCGCGCCCGTCGACGCGGCCCACCAGAGGGGGAGGGGGAGGGGGAGGGGGAG
>JAJPIS010000112.1 GCA_021324635.1 Gemmatimonadota bacterium | reverse complement strand
TCCCCACTGCTGCCTCCCGTAGGAGTCTGGGCCGTCTCTCAGTCCCAATGTGGCTGGCCATCCTCTCAGACCAGCTACCCGTCGTCGCCTTGGTGGGCCGTTACCCCACCAACTAGCTGATAGGCCGCGAGCCCCTCGATTCGCCCCGGAGGTTTCCCAGTCAGGCCATGCAGCCCGAATGGCGTATGCGGTATTACCCGGCCGTTGGGCCGGCTATCCCCCACGAATCGGTAGGTCGCTCACGTGTTACGCACCCGTTCGCCGGTCACCCCTTGCGAGGTGCCCTCGACTTGCATGTGTTAAGCACGCCGCCAGCGTTCGTCCTGAGCCAGGATCAAACTCTCCAATGAGTTTGCATAGCTCTCGAACGCGTCTCACGCATCTCGCCCCGACCCGCACGCCCAGCCGATCCCCGATGCCACCGGCACCGCGACCGACTACGCGCACACGCCGCGTCGAGCGGTGAGTGCGTCAGAATCACAAAAATTGTCGGTCGAACTCTCCCCGGCGCTCCGACATGACCGCCGGTTCATCGAGTCCGCCCTGCACGTCTTGCGATCTCGTCTCGGTTGTCAAACAGCAACGTCGAACCAATTCTGGTGCCGCGTTCAGCGGCAGCCTTGTAAAGTAGATCGGGAGTGCGAGCAAGTCAAGGCGGACGACATGCTCCGCGTCACTCCGACTCGCCCCCCGGTCGAGCGCCGGCTAACCCACAGCTACCCCTCGGTGACCCCCGGGTTCGACCCCGGTCGAGTCCGCTCACCCGCCGTCAGACCGCGCCTCGCGCAGCTCGGCACGGGCAGGGGGGCGGTGAAAAAAAACAAAAAAAGGGACCGGAAGTTTACCCGCACCGCCGGCGCCACGCAAGCAGCCCCGACCAGTGCTCACACCGCACTCGCCGCGGCGCTCCCGACCGCGCCACCGACCGGCGCTCCCAACTGGCACCACCCAGCGCTCCCACCCCTCCCGCACGTGCGCCCGGACGGACTCGAACCGTCAACCTCGGACTTAAGAGGACCTTGCTCTACCAATTGAGCTACGGGCGCGGCTCGCGCGCTCGCACGCGGCGACCGAAATGTAGACGGCCGAGCACGGAAGTACAGCGGCGGCCCGCCGCCACACCGGCAACCATCGCCGCACACTGATGCACACCGGCGCACACCCGCTGCCGGCCGGTGCACGTCGGGCGGCGGCCTCTTGCGGGCGCACGCCCGGGCTTTCGACTTTTCTCCGTCACCGCGCGCCGCGGCGCGTCCACGGGCGCCGCCCGTGTGGCGAGACTCGAGAGCGGAGCGACTGCCGTGGAGCCCGAACTCGATGCCCTGATCCGACAGGCCGATGGCGCCGACCCGCAGGCGGCCGGGGCCCTGTTCGCGCTGCTCTACCGGGAGTTGCATCGCCTCGCCGAGGCCAACCTGCGGCGCGCCGGCGCGGCGCTCACGCTCAGTCCGACCACGCTCCTCCACGAGGCGTACCTCAACATCACGGGCCGCGAGTCCCTCGACTTCGCCGACCGCGGACGCTTTCTCGCCTACGCGTCGCGCGCCATGCGCGGGCTGGTCGTCGACTACGCGCGGCGCAGGCGCGCGAAGAAACGGGGTCGCGCGCTCGAGATCACGCTCGCCGGCGACGAGCCGCCCTCCGCCGACGCGCTGCGCGCCACCGAGGAGCTGACGCGGCTGTCCGACGCGCTCGATGCGCTCGCGACGCTCGACCCGGCGCTCGCCGAGCTCGTCGACCTGCACTTCTTCTGCGGCTTCACGTTCGCCGAGATCGCGACGGTCCGCGGCACGTCCGACCGCACGGTGCAGCGCGATTGGCGAAAGGCGCGGCTGCTCCTGCACCACGCGATGCTCGACGACGGGGCCGAAGAGGCGGCGCGCTAGGTCGACGGACGCCGCCGCCCGCGGGCGGGGCTACCCGGGCGGAGGCCCGAGCCGGCGCTGGAGCGCACGCGCCGCACGGGTGGCGGGGTGGTCGGTGCCCGCCCCGGTCTCCAATCCCGCAACCGCGCGCACGAGTGTCGCGCGCGCACTCGCCGTGTCGCCGCCGGCGAGGAGCGCCTGCGCCTCGAGGAGTCGGGCCTCTCCCACGAACGCGCTGCGCGTCTCGGTGAGTGAGTCGCGTGTCGCCACCACTCGCGCATCGCGCGCGAACCGCAGCGCCTCGGCGGGCTGACCACTCGCCAGTGCCAACGTGCCAGCGAGCATGAGGGTCGAGTGGAAGACGGGGCGGCGACGCCCGGCGAGGTAGCCGGCCGCCCGCAGGACGTCGGCCACCGCCGCCCGCGCCCGCACCCGGTCGCCCGCCACCACCGCGAGTCTGCTCTCGAGGACCCGCCGGTCGACGATCTGATCGTCCGAGCTCGTGAGCTGCGGGTTGCCGCTGATCGGACCAAATGCCGCCATCGTGCGTCTCGCATCGCCCAGCCGACCCGAGGCGAGCTGCGCCTCGGCCAGGCCGAACAGCGCCCGCCCCTGCCAGTAGAGGTTCCGGTCGGCGACGGCCTGGTCCGCAAGCACGCGGAAATACCTGATCGCCGAATCCAGGTGCGCCTGAAACAATGCCGCATGCGCATAGTGAATGAGCGCCTGGTTGGGCAGTCGACCGTCGGGGTCGCTCCGTCGCGCCCGGTCGAGCACGTCGTGGAAGAGATGCTCGGCCTCGGCGGTCTCCCCGACCTCCATCAGCGTCACGCCCCGATCGTGCTCGGTGATCGCACGGACCATGGTCGTCCCGCGGGCGGTCGTGTCCAGGAGCGTCGTCACCCGGTCGAACACGCCCAGCGCCTCGCGATAGCTCCCTCGCTCCTGGAGCGCCCCCGCCAGGCTCGCCAGCAGGTCCACGTACGACATGCCCGACCGCTCACCCAGGCTGTCGCGGATCGCGATCGCCCGACGAATGAGGTCGACGGTCCCCGCGCCACCATGGGTCTCGAGCTCGAGCGAGGCGCGGGCGGCCAGGCACGCGGCCTCCACTTCCGGATCCGGCCGCGCCCGGAGTCCCGCCTCGGCGCTCTCGAGCGCGGCCGTCGCCTCCGCGTATCGCCCCTCCGACCGCAGGTTGTCGGCCAGACGGCACCGGACGTCGGGCATCATGTCCCGATAGCGGTTGGCCGTGATCAGCGACTCGGCGCGGCCGAGCAGCGTGCCGCGCACTTTGCTCTCACCGAGGTCGCTGTAGCGATCCGAGAGCTGCATGAGGATGGACGCCAGCAGTCGCGGGTCGCCCGCGTGTTGGTGCTCGAGCGCGGCACGCCCCCGGTCGACGATCTCCCGCATCGTGAGCGGGGTCGCCCCGATCTGCGACATGAGCAGCGACTGGAACTCGACCTGCGCGTCGGCGCGCCGGACGGCAAAGCGCGCCGCGTCCCGCTCACGCTCCGCGTCGTGCATCTGTCGGACCGAGAAGACAGTCGCGCCGATGAGCGCCGCCATCGCGGCACTCACGCCGATGACGGCGGCCGGGTGCCGATGCACGAACTTGCGCGCGCGATAGAGAACCGACGGCCGCCGCGCGCCGAGCGGCTCGCGGCGAAGGTAGCGCTCGACATCACCAGCGTAGGCGGCGACGGTCTGGTACCGGTCGCGTGGCTCCTTCTGCAACGCTTTGTGGACGATGGTGCCCAGATCGCCATGCGGGAGCGACGCGGGAGTCCGTTCGTGCAACGCTCGCAAGACCTCGACCGGTGTGCGACACCCCTCCGCGGTCGGATGGCGGCCGGAGAGCAACAGGTACAGCAGCACGCCAAGCGCGTAGACATCGGTCGCGGTCGTGATGGGGCCGCCGAGCGTCTGCTCCGGCGCCGCGAACTCCGGCGTGAGCGCCAGGGTGCCCTCGACGGTCAACGACGCTGCATCGGTGCCCGTCTCCGCCTCGAGGAGCTTCGCGATGCCGAAGTCGAGCAGCTTCACCGTTCCATCGGTCGTGACAAGGATGTTGGACGGCTTGAGGTCCCGATGGACGATCAGGTGCGCGTGCGCGTGGCCGACCGCGTGCAGCACCTGGAGAAAGAGATGGAGCCGCTGCTCGATCGACAGCCGGTGACGCGACGCGTACCGGTCGATCGGCTCGCCTTCGACGTATTCGAGCACGAGGTACGGTTGCCCGCCCGGCCCGACCCCGGCGTCGAGAAGTCTGGCGATCCCGGGATGGGCCAGTCGGGCAAGGAAGGATCCCTCACGACGGAACCGCGCCTGCCCGCCGCGGCTCACCAGCGCCAGGTTCAGCAGCTTGATCGCCGCGACGCCCTCGAAGTGTCCGTCGGTGCGGCGAGCCAGCCAGACGGAGCCCATCCCGCCCTGTCCGAGCGGCCGATCCAGCGTGTACGCGTCGAGCTGGAAGCCCGCGAGGGACGGTTCGACGGCGAGACCGAGCGGCTCGACGAGGAACCCGTGCGCGTCGGCGGCGAGCTCGCCCGACAGCAGCGACGTCACCTCGGCCGCCAGCGCCGGCGAGTGTTGGCGAAGCGCCGCCAGCCACCGGTCCCGCGCATCCCCCGAGAGGTCGAGTGCGTGGTCGAGCAACGGTTCCAGTGTCCGCCACTGGTCGCCGGCCATCACGCGCATGCCGCATCTCCCGATCGAGGCGCTGACAGGATAGTCGCATCCGACGCGCCGTGCCAGCCGCCCTTCCGCGGAGACACCGTCCCCCGGCGACGCCGGCCCACGACCGAACCGCGCGCCTGTCGGGATCCGCGCCGCGTTTCCGATATCCACCTATGGAGGGTCGTGATCGTTCAGGGCGATCGCGTCAACGGTCCCGAGCGTCTCGCGCGCGGGCCTGGGGACACGACCGGCGATACCACACGCGAGGAGTTTCGATGGACGGCGTCCGTCACGCGGCTCAGCGGCTGGCGCCGCGGCAGGCCCCGCGGCAGCCGATCGTACGCACCCTGCTCCTGGCGGTGACCCTCGCGGCTGCCGGCGCGTGCAGCACCGACGCGCCGACGTCGCCCGTGCCCGGGGCGGTCGCGAGCCGGGCTCGCGGGCTCGACTACGTCACGCGACGGGCGCTGGTGCAACAGGTTCGAGCGCTCGCCGCGAAGCGCGGCATCGTCCCCCTTCCCCCTGCCCCGCCCGTGCGGCCCGCGCTGGCGCGGTTGGGGCAGAAGCTGGCGTTCGACAAGATCCTGAGCGGCAACCGCGACATCGCGTGCATGACATGCCACCTGCCGCAGTTCGCCACCGGAGATCAGCGAAGCCTCTCGATCGGAACGGGGGGCCGCGGCCTCGGTCCGAGTCGTCAGCTCGCGGGCGGGGTGATCATTCCCCGGAACGCGCCGGCGCTCTTCAACCTCCACGCCCTGCCCGCGCTGTTCTGGGATGGTCGCGTGTCCCGCGATGCGACGGGCGCGTTTCACACGCCGGCGGGCGCCAAGCTGACGCCGGAGATGACGCGCGCGCTCGAGTTCGGGGCGGCGTCGGCGCAGGGACTCTTCCCGGTGCTGAGTCGTGCCGAGATGCGGGGGACGAGCGGGAACGAGCTGGCGGCCCTGCCCGATACGGCCGATGGCGCGATCTGGCGGGGTCTGATGCGCCGCTTGCTGCGGATTCCCCGCTACCGCGAGCTGTTTCGCGACGCCTATCCGGGAAAACGGCTCGACAAGCTCAACCTCGCGTACGCCACGAACGCCATTGCCGGCTTCCTGATCTCCAACCTCGAGTTCAACCAGAGTCCGTGGGACCGGTTTCTGGCCGGCGACGATGACGCCCTCACGGGCGATCAGCTCCGCGGCGCCGCGAGCTTCCTGACCCTCAAGTGCTCGGTCTGTCACAACGGATCGACGTTCAGCGACAACCAGTTCCACGATGTCGCACTCGCCCAGTTCGGACCCGGGGAAGGCGTGCAGCCGAACGTGCACGATGACTTCGGCCGCTACAACGTGACCGGCGACCCCCGAGACGCCTACCGATTTCGCACCACGCCCCTCCGCAACGTCGAGCTCACCGGGCCCTACGGGCACGCCGGTCAGTTCAAGGTCCTCCGCGACTTCATCGCCCACTACAGCCAGTCGGACGTCAAGCTGCGGACCTACGACGCCACCCAGATCGATCCGATCCTGTTCGGCACACTCGTCGACAACACGAGCGCCGTGCTGGCCTCCCGGGACACGCTCCTCGCCGGCGTCGTCATCCCGGACAGCACGATCGATCGCCTGACGACCTACATGGGTGCCCTGACCGACCCGCGGGCGCGCGACCTCCGTCACCTCGTCCCGGCGCACGTCCCGAGCGGCCTGCCCGTCGATCCCTAGCGGACCGGCGCGGGCGTGCTCGCCAGCGTGCTCGGTGGAGCGAACCTGCCTGGGCGTCGACAGCGTCGAACAGGCGGCGTGCGCGCTCGCATGCGCCGCCGCGCTCAGGCAACGCGCCCGGGAGGACTCGAACCTCCGACCAACAGCTTAGAAGGCTGCTGCTCTATCCACCTGAGCTACGGGCGCCCCCGCGACGCGCCGCCGGCCGGGCGGCTCACATCCCCACCGACCGCGCGGCACTGCGCGCACTGCGCACAAGCCTAACGCCGCCCCTCGGCACCCGGTAGCGGCGGCTCGGTCTCCTCCGCCGGCCGCGCGGGCGCCGGGGCCGCGAGCCAGCATCAACCGCAAGGTCGGCCCCCGCCCCAGCTCGCCGGTGCGCTCGCACGCGCGCCACTCGCGACCCCGGGTCCGAGGTGCGCCTCGACACCGTGCCCCCTGGCGAGCGGAAGGATTAGACTTGTGGACCACATGATGGTCTTCGCTGATCGTGCCCTCGCCTGTCGGTTGGAGCGCCCGGAGGCGGTGAGCGGAGCGCGCTTCGTCGAGGCGCGGCGCCGGTTGTACCCGGGGTCGGGCGCCGAATGGATCGAGGTCGCCGGTGCGTACGCGATGTTCGACGGACCCGCGTCGCCGGTGACGCAGACGTTCGGCCTCGGCTTGTTCGCGGACGCGACCGACTCGGATCTCGATCGGCTCGAGGCGTTCTTCCACGGGCGGGGCGAACCCGTCTGCCACGAGGTGAGTCCTCTGGCCGGCGTCTCGCTCGCCGATCGGCTGAGTCGCCGCGGCTACCGCCCGATCGAGTTCACATCGGTGATGTACCAGCCGCTACCGAGGACCGTCGTGCCTCCGCCGCCCACCAACCCGCGTCTGCGGACCCGGTTGCTGGGTGACGGGGAACAGGACCTCTGGTCCGAGATCTCCGCGCGCGGATGGGTCGAGCACCCCGAGCTGAGCGAGTTCTTCCTGGCGTTGGGGCGCATCACCGCGTCGAGCGAGGGCGCGTCGGCGCTGTTCGCCGAGCTCGACGGGGTGCCGGTGGCGACGGGTGTGCTCCGCTGTTGCGAGGGTGTCGCCCTGTTCGGCGGCGCGTCGACGGTGCCCGAGGCTCGACGCCAGGGCGCACAACGCGCCCTGCTCGAGGCCCGGATGGCGATCGCGCTGGCCCAGGGATGCGATCTCGCCATGATGTGCGCCGAGCCGGGCAGCGCCAGCCAGCGGAACGCCGAGCGCCAGGGGTTCCGGATCGCGTATACGCGCACGAAGTGGCAGCTCGCCGTCTGATCGCCATGTGATCGGCGAGTGCGTGGTCGCTCGGCCAACCCTCACACACACTCCGACACCATGACACCGGATCCGGTGGGACGATCGAAGGGCGTGACGGGCGACGGGTGCGTCGCGGCGCTGCTGGTGGGTCTGTGGTTGCTCGGGGGCGGCGCGAGTGCCCAGCCGCCTGCCGGGGCCGGGCCGCCGGCCTCCGGGGCAACGGCCTCCGGGTCAGCGGCCGCCCCGGCGTGGTGCGCGGCGCTCCCGCGTCCCCGCTATGCGACGCTGGAGCGCGTTCCCGTGCCGTCCAGCTGGTTCGAGGTCTATCGGGTCGATCCCGACGTGTACGCGATCTACGAACCGCATCAATGGGAGGAGGTGATCTCCTATCTTGTCGTCGGCCGCACGCGCGCGCTGCTCTTCGATACCGGCATGGGGATGGGCGACCTCCGCGCGGTGGTTCGCACGCTCACCCGACGTCCGATCGAGGTGCTCAACTCCCACACGCACCACGACCACATCGGGGACAACTGGCAGTTCGATCACGTGTTGGGTCTGGACGACGCGTACACGGCCGCCCAGGCGAGGGGCCTCGGGCACGGGGCGGTGGCCGAGGAGGTGTCGCCGGCGAGCTTCTGCGGAGCCCTGCCGCCGGGCTTCGATTCGGCATCGTATCACGTTCGGCCCTTTCGCATCACGGGGTACGTGAGGGAGGGCACGACGATCGACCTGGGCGGCCGCACGCTCCGCGTGCTGCGCGTCCCCGGGCACGCGCCCGACGCGCTGGCGCTGGTCGATGAGGCGCATGGGGTGCTGTTCACGGGCGACACGTTCTACGAGGGCCCGATCTATGTCTTCGGCCCCGGCTCGGACTTCCCCGCGTATGCGCGATCCGTGGAGCGATTGGCCGCGCTCGCGCCCCGGCTTCGCAAAGTGCTCCCCGCCCACAACCTCGCCGTCTCGGACCCCTCGTTGCTCCTGCGCCTTCGCGACGCGACCCGCGCCGTGGCGAGTGGCCACGCGCGCGGCACCCGCGACGGATCGGTGGTCACCTACCCCTTCGATGGTTTCTCCCTGATGGTGCCGGCCGACTCGGCCGCGACAGGCTCCGCCCACTAGCCAGTTCCGGCGGCCTCGAGCCCCATCCGCGCGAGCCCGACCTTCGGCGCCGACATACGCGATCCGACACGCGGACACTGAATCGGCGCCGACGTCGGCGAGTATCCCGGCGATCGTCGTCGTCGCGGCCGAACACTGAGGCAGGCTGTGTCGCGTGACGGCGATCGCGATCGGCTGGCCGAAAGGGAGGGTCGGCCCTACTCCTCTCTAGTCCGGCGCGGCCGCAATCGGGGCGACCGGATTTGAACCGGTGACCTCCTGCTCCCAAAGCAGGCGCGATACCAGGCTACGCTACGCCCCGTCCCAACCGGTACCGCGCGCAAGCTACCGGAGGCCGGCCGGGGAAGCAATCGACGCGCCCGCGGGCGCGATCGGCCGCGCCGCTGGGCGTGCCGTGATCAGTCGCCGCGGGCCACGGCCTCGAGCAGGGCGCGGAAGGCGCGCCCGCGATGGCTGACCTGCTCCTTGTCGGTGAGCGTCGCCTCGCCGAAGGTCCGCCCCAGCTCGGCCGCCAGGAAGTACGGGTCGTACCCGAACCCGCCCTGCCCCCGCGGCTCGGTCACGATCGAGCCCGCGACTTCCCCGCGTCGCACCAGCTCGCGTCCCAACGTCACGAACGCCGCGGCGCAGACGTAGCGCGCGCGCCGGTCGTCGAGCCCCGCGACCGCCCGCACGAGCGTGGCGTTGTTGGCGGCGTCGACGTTGCCGCTCGTCGGCCCGCCCAGGGCCCCGCCGGCCAGGTCGCGCGACCAGCGCTTGCTCCGGACGCCGGGCGCACCGCCGAGCGCCAGCACCTCGAGCCCGGAGTCGTCGGCCACGGTCGCGATCCCGCCGCTCACCTCGTAGAAGTAGCGTGCCTTGGCGAGCGCGTTCTCCTCGAATGTCGCGAATCGCTCGATCTCCTCCTCGGCCGGCTCGACATCGATGCCCAATTCCTCCAGCGACACCGTCGGCACGCCAAACGCGGCGAAGATCGGCCGGAGCTCGCGCACCTTCCCCGCGCTCCGGGTCGCCACCAGGACGGACGGCGCGCTGCTCACGACCGACGCGCCGCGCCGCCCGCCAGCGCCGCCTGCTGGATCGCGTCGAGCTGATGGATCCCGGCGACCGCCAGCGCGAGCAACTCGTCGAGCTGCGCTCGGTCGAAGGTGCCATGCTCCCCCGTCCCCTGCACCTCCACGAACCGTCCCCCCCCCCCCCCCCCCCCCCCCCCCCCCCCCCCCCCCCCCCCCCCCCCCCCCC
>JAJPIS010000006.1 GCA_021324635.1 Gemmatimonadota bacterium | reverse complement strand
GGGGGGGGGGGGGGGGGGGGGGGGGGGGGGGGGGGGGGGGGGGGGGGGGGGGGGGGGGGGGGACGTGCGCAGGAGGGTCTCGTTCGGGTCGCGGCGTTTCGGCCCGCCGTGATCGGTGTCGTGGTGCAGGAGACGCTCGACGCGCGGGCGACGGCGCGTTTCGGGGCCGCGCTGCGGGAGAAGGTCGCCTGGTTCGGCTCGCGCCTGCTCGAGCCGCGTGTCGTCGCGCCGACGGCGGAGTCGATCGCGGCCGCGTTCGAGGAGGCGGGCGCGGCCGGCGCCGAGATCATCCTGATCGGCGGCACGAAATCGCTGGACCCGCTCGATCCCGCGTTCGTCGCGCTGACACAGCTCGGTGTCTCGCTCGAGCGCTTCGGCGTGCCGGCCCACCCGGGCAGCCTGCTCTGGCTCGCGCGCTGGGGTGCACGGACGGTAGTCGGGCTGCCCACATGCGGGCTCTTCGCGCAGCTCACGAGCTTCGATCGTGTCTTTCCGCAGTTGCTCGCCCGCGAGGCGGTCGATGCCCACGCCCTCGCGACGTTGGCGCACGGCGGCCTGCTCGCGCGTGACGTGTCGTTCTTCCCGCCCTACGAGCGCACCGCCGTCTGATTCGAGATGATCCGGCGGTGCCGTTCCTGGCACCGTGTTTGCGCGCCCCTCGGAGCCCTAGCCAGGCACGTGCCTCCATGTGTCGCCACGTGTCTCGACACGGATCCGCTCTCAGGAGGGGAATCATGGCTCAACGCAGCACACCGCAGCAATCCTCGCCGCAGCAAGCGCAGGCAGGGACCTCGGGCACGATGCAAGGGACCGGCGCATCGACGAGCGGCGCACCGGGCGCGGGCACGAGCTCATCGGGAGCAACTCCGGCGCGTGACCGCGAGGTCGGCGTCACGAAGTCGCGCGAGCACGGCGGCACGAGCTCGGCGGGGACGGAACTGCGACGTCAGGGGCAGAGCGGCGCGCTCACGCAGGGCGGAGCGCTCGTGAGCCCGTTCACGCTCATGCGCCGGCTCTCGGAGGAGATGGACCGCATGTTCGGCGATTTCGGCTTTGGAGGACTCGGGCTCTTCCCCGAGCTCGGCGCCCGCGGACGTGGACGCAGTCGGCTGACGAGCCCGTTCAGCGCCGGGCTGCCCGATCTGTCCGAGCCCGTGTGGGCACCGTCGGTCGATGTCTTCCAGCGCGGGGACGACCTGGTCGTGTCGGCGGAGTTGCCGGGCGTGCCCGAGAAGGACATCGCGGTCGAGGTCAGCGATGGGATGCTGTCGATCTCCGGGCAGCGCCAGACCGAGCAGGAGGAGGAGCGGAGCGGGACGTACCGCTCGGAACGGATCTACGGGTCGTTCTATCGCGCCATCCCGCTACCCGAGGGCGCGGAGACGGATGAGGCGCGCGCGAGCTTCAACAACGGGGTGCTCGAGATCGTCATCCCGCACCCGCAGAACCGCCAGCAGGCCCGCTCGCGCCGGCTCGAGATCAGCAGCGAGGGGAGCGGCAGTAGCGCCGGGAGCCCGCGCCCCCAGCAGTCGGGCGAACGGAGGTGACCGTCCGACCGGTACCACCGGGGGCCGCGATGCCCCCGTAGGGGCGGCATTCATGCCGCCCGCCGTTCGCATCCCACACCGATGCCGGGACGGCCGCGTCCCGCGGCCCCGGTGTAGGGGCGGCATTCATGCCGCCCGCTGCTCCCATCCCGGGCCGATGCGGGGACCGCCGCGTCCCGCGGCCACCAATGGAACGGTTTTTTTTGATGGTGCAGGGGCAATTCGCGACGCGAATTGCCCCTGCACCGGGAACGGCAACGACGGCGGGATGCCGATGCCGTCGCCGGCGCGCGGCAACGGGGTCGTATCGTAGGGGCGGCATTCATGCCGCCCGCGATTCGCACCCCGCACGGATGTCTGGCCCGGCATTCATGCCGCCCGCGATTCGCACCCCGCACGGACGCCTGGCCCGGCATTCATGCCGCCCGCGATTCGCACCCCGCACGGACGCCTGGCCCGGCATTCATGCCGCCCGCGATTCGCACCCCGCACGGATGTCTGGCCCGGCATTCATGCCGCCCGCGACTCGCATCCCGCACGGATCCCTGGCCCCGCATCCACCGCGGCACCGTCATCGCGTCCGTCGCCGGCGATCACGGTGACCGTCGCTGTTCGATGATCCCGCAGAAGACGCCGGGGTCGACATTCCCGCCGCTCAGGACACAGCAGACCCGGCGGCCCGCAAAGCGCTCGGGCTGCGCGAGCAGCGCGGCCAGAGCGAGCGCGCCGGTCGGCTCGATCTTCACGTTCGCCAGCTGGAAGCAGAGGCGGACAGCCTCGCAGATCTGCGCTTCCGAGGCATCGACCGCGCCGGCGAGGCCGGTGCGGAGCACGGCCCAGTTGTGTCGACCGACGCTGCGCGTGCGGGCCCCGTCGGCGATCGTCTGCGGCTCCTGATCGTGGGTGATCACGCACCCGGCCGCGAGCGACCGCACGAAATCGTTTGCCATCGTCGGCTCGACCCCCCAGACCGGCGTCGCGTCGCCGGCGGCCCGCAGACCGGTGACGACACCGGCGCTGAGTCCGCCACCTCCGACCGGCGCCAGCACCGCGTCGAACGGAGCGTTCGCGCGGCGGGTGGCGTTGATCGCGGCCAGCTCGCGGCCGAGGCTCGCGTTCCCCTCGATCACCAGCGGATCATCGTAGGCGCTCGCCACGTAGGCCGACGGGTCGGCCGCTGCCAGCGCCGCGACCCGGTCCTCGCGCCGGACCTTCGTCGTGTCGATGAGGTCCACGGTCGCGCCGTACGCGCGCACCGCATCGACCTTGACGCGCGCGGAATTGGCCGGCATCACGACGGTGCATCGCTTGCCCGCGAGCCGGCTCGCGAACGCGATCGCCTGGCCGAAGTTGCCGGAGCTGGCGGTGATGATCGCCGGATGGGGCACGGAGCGCGCGACATTGGCCGCTGCCCGATACTTGAAGCTGCCGGTCCACTGGAACGCTTCGCTCGCGAGGACGACGTCGGCGCCGACGTGGTCGGACAGGCGCACGGATTCGATCAGCGTGGTCGGCCGGGGCTCTCTCATGGCATTAATTTCAGGGTGTGACCCGCAAAGCCGCCACCTTCTGGCCCGTCGTGGCGGGGCTGCTCGCGGCCGACTGCACCACCAAGCAGCTCGCGGTCGAGCACCTCACACCGGCGTACACGCCCCACGATGTGGTGGGCCAGGTGGTCCGCTTCACGCTCGCCTACAATCCCGGCGCGGCGTTCAGCATGACGTTGGGCGACGCGGGCGTCTCACGCTGGGGCTTCACGGCGCTCGCGCTGGTCGCGCTCGCGACGCTCGCCTACGTCTACCGGTCGGCGAACCGCAACGATGTCCTCCAGGCCCTGGCGGTCGCGCTCATCACCGGCGGCGCGCTCGGCAACCTGGCCGACCGGGTACGGTCCGCGCGCGGCGTGGTCGACTTCATCGACATCGGCGTCGGCGGGTGGCGCTTCTGGACGTTCAACGTCGCCGATATGGGCGTGACCTGCGGCGCCATCCTGCTCGCCTTCGTGCTCTGGCGCCGCGGGCGCACGGACGCGCACGGACCCAGCGATCGACGGCGCTGAGCGACGCACTCGCGAAAAAAAACGAGCGTGCCGCGCTCGGCGCCGGACCGCGTTCCGGTAACGGATCGCGTGCGTGGTGCCGCGATCCGGTGTCGGTGCCCGACCCTACGCTCCGGCTTCCTCGAGGTTGCCGCAGGCGACGAGCGACTGCATGTCGGGGGCGTGCACGTTGACGTGGTAGCTGCCGCCTGACGGGGGCGGCACGTTGACGGTCGAGGTCGCGCGGCCGCGCCCGTCCTGCCCGATCTGCACCGGCTGGTACTGCGACGGATCGCCGAGGATCCCGCCCTGGCTCCCGCAGGCGCCCTCGTGGATGTGCCACGCGTAGGTCGCGCCCGGCGTGCCGCCGGTGATGTCGAGCGTGACCACCGTCGTGCCCATCTGCTGTCCGGGGGCGATCGAGGCCGCGCCCGTCACCGTGCCGCCGCCCTGAGGCTGAAGGACGGCGCGGAAGGTCCGCCCGTTGAGCGCCGCCGTCCGCTGCGGCGAGTTGGGCCCGGCCGATGTCGTCGGCGGCGAGGCCACGTTCGCGTGTCGCGCACACGCCGTCAGACACCCTGCGGCCAGCGCGGCGACGATTGCCTTCCGGACTGCTGACATATCGACCCCTCCAGGTTCGGCCGCGCCTCAGCGTGGCACCTATCGGGCCATCGACCACACACGGACACCGAGGGCCAGCTCCGCTCGGTGGGGGCTGGCCCTCGATGCGCACACTCTTCCGTCGTTCCCTTCGTCCGACGGCCCAGGGGGACTGTCACGGCCATCCCGGCCGCACGATGGGTCCGATCCCGCATGGGGCGCGGTGACGGGCGCCCCGACCGGGGGCGACCGCCGGCCCCGCGCCTCCTACATCCCCGCCATCGTCAGCTCACCGCACGACACGATCGTCTTCATGTCCGTCGGCGACGCGTGGACGTTGACGTGGAAGTCCCCACTGTTCGGCGGCGCCGCGTTGATGTTCGCGGTCGCCTTGCCGGTGCCGTCGCTACCCACCTTGACCGGCTTGTACGCCGCGCCCGAGCCGAAGACCGGGCCGGCGGTGCATTTCCCCTGGTGAACGTGCCAGGGGTACGTTGCGCCGGGCGTGCCGCCGGTGATCGAGATGGTGGCGATCGACGTGCCCGGCTCCTTGCCGGCCTCGAGCGACGCGGTGCCAGCGACCTGGCTGCCGGCCTCGGGCTTGAGCGTTGTCGTCCACTTCATCCCCTGCACCCCGACCATCGCCGCTGGCGCCGCCGGCGCACGCATCGCGGGCGATCCTCCCGCGGTCACCCCGGCAAGTGCTGCGATCGCTACAAGGGCCGTCCGTAATGCCATGGCAGAGCTCCTCCGCGCAGAAAGTGATCCGTCGCCACGACCCGATCGCAGTGCGTCGCACTGCCCGCCGCGCCGCGGCCGTCTCGACGGGTACCGCACCACCAAACGTATCGACGGCAAGCGGCCGGCGGCCAGCCCCGTCTCGAACGGCCGACCACGAGGTACTTTCTGTGCATGCCTCAGCCCGAGTTGCTCGAGACGTTCCCCAACCCGTACGCCGGGCGGGACTACGAGATCCAGATGACCTGCCCGGAGTTCACGTCGCTCTGCCCGCTTGGGGGGATCGAGAGCGATGCCGGCGAGCTCGCCCTGCTCAAGGGCGGGGCACCGGATTTCGGCACCGTCATCATCACGTACGTCCCCGACCGTCTCTGCCTCGAGCTCAAGAGCCTCAAGCTCTACCTCTGGAGCTTTCGCAACGACGGGATCTTCTACGAGCGCGCAGTCAATCGCATCCTCGATGACCTCGTCGCCGCCGCGTCCCCCCGGTGGATGGAGGTCACCGGCGATTTCAATGTGCGCGGCGGGATCAAGAGCGTGATCCGGGCCCGTGCCGGCACGCCCCCGGGGACGCATCCCACGTCCCCGCCGTAAACCGGGGCGGCATGAATGCCGCCCGCTGTTCCCATTTCGCACCGATGCCTGGCCCGGCATTCACGCCGTTCGCCGTTGCCGTGCGCGCATTCATGGCACCGCGGTGTGGCGCGGGATGCCGCACGCCGGTGTATCGCAGGCCGGGCCAGGCATTCGTGCGGGATGCGATCCGCGGGCGGCATGAATGCCGCCCCTACGACCGGGGCGGCCTGCGGCCGCCCCGGTTTACGACGACGACCGTTCGCCCTTCTCCTTCATCCGCCTCGATGCGTCCTCGAGCAGCTTCCGCTCGTCCTTGGTCAGGCTGTCGAGCCCGAACTGCGAGATCTTGTCGAGCAGCAGGTTGACGTCGTCGGTGCGGCGGGCGCGGGGCTGCGTCCGCGGGGCCTGCGCCGGGACCGGGCGCTTGGCCACGGCCGCCTTGCTCTTGGCGACGATCTCGTCGATCTCGCGCCGGGGCTCGCGCGGCCGCGGCAGCCCGCGCGGGATCGCGCGCGGCGGCTCGTCGGAGACCTCGGGGACGGGCGAGATCCGGAACCGCTCGAGCGCGTGGGCCGGCGGGGTGTGCAGGTAGAGCCACCCGGCGATCAGCCCGCCCAGATGCGCGAAATGGGCGATGCCCGACGAGCCTCCGCCGACCGTCGACACGCCGAGCACCAGTTCCAGCAGCACACAGCCGGCGACGAGCCACTTGGCCTTGACCGG
This sequence comes from Gemmatimonadota bacterium, assembly GCA_021324635.1. Classification (GTDB taxonomy): domain Bacteria; phylum Gemmatimonadota; class Gemmatimonadetes; order Gemmatimonadales; family Gemmatimonadaceae; genus Palsa-1248. The sequence goes on along the minus strand of JAJPIS010000006.1, from coordinate 3,528 downwards.
CACCACGAACCAGAGCAGGAACTCGTCGTCCGGCCAGCGGACGGCATACGCCAGCATGACGCCGTAGATCGCCGCCGACGCCCCGACGAGCGTGCTGTCGTGCCCGAGGACGAGGTGCGCGAGCAGCCCGCCGAGCCCGCAGAGCAGGTAGTACCGCACGAACGCCCCGGCGCCCCATGCCCGCTCGACGCGCGGCCCGAACGCCCAGAGGAACAGCATGTTCGCCGCGATGTGCCAGAACCCGGCATGGACGAACATGTAGGTGAAGATCGTCCACAGATTCCCGGCGCCGAGGTCGTGCGTGCGGAAGCCGAGCCACCGCTCCATGTCGCCCGCGCCGACGAGCGTGACCTGAACGAAGTAGACGAGGACGTTGAGCGCGATCAGCCACTGGACCGCGCGGGTCATGCGCGGACGGTCGGCGTCGGTCTCGGTCGCGGAGAAGGGCATCGGGACTATGGAAGTTTAATGCCCCTCAGCCCCGGCGCACCGCCAGCTGGACGATGCGTTCGCACAGCTCGCGGAACTCCAGACCGCGGGCCGCCGCCGCCTGCGGGATGAGACTCGTGCCGGTGAGTCCGGGCAGGGTATTGGCCTCGAGACAGTACGGCGCCCCGTCGGTCCCCAACCGAAAGTCGATCCGGGCGTAGCCCCGCAGCTTGAGCGCGGCAAAGGCGCGCAGCGCCTGGTCCTGGAGCAGCGCGGTCTCATGCGGCGTCAGCCGTGCCGGAAACTCCTCCCGCGCCATGCCCGCCGTGTACTTGCACTCGTAGTCATAGACATCGTGCACTGGGAAGATCTCCCCGACCGGGAGCGCCTCGGGGCCGAGCACGCCGACCGTCAGCTCACGACCCGCGATGTACCGCTCGATCATCACCTCGTCGTCGTACTGGTACGCGGTGGCGATCGCCGGCTGGAGCTCGGCCCGCGCGCGGACGACCGAGAGCCCGACGGTCGAGCCCTGCTTGGATGGCTTGACGACCACGGGGTAGCCGAGCGCGCGCTCGACGGCGTCATCACGGGCCGGCGCCATGAGCCAATCCGCGGTACCCACCCCCGCTGCCCGGAGCAGGATCTTGGTCAGGTCCTTGTCCATCGCCAGCGCGCTCGCGAGATGGCCGCTGCCCGTGTACGGCACGCCCACGAGGTCGAGCAACGCCTGGATGGTCCCATCCTCCCCCTGCCCGCCGTGCAGGGCCAGAAACACGACGTCGGCGTCCCGCACCTGCGGCAGCATGACGAGCTCGGGGGACAGCTCGCGGCGCCGAGCGCCGCCCAAGCGGGCCAGCTCCTCGAGCGACGGCGGCGCCCGCCGCACGCCGCCCGCCCGCAACGCCATCTCGGCCGACGGCCGCAGCACGCCGGAGACCGGATCGACCGCGATCACGACATGTCCCGCGGACCGGAGCGCGTCGATGACGCGGAAGCCGGAGGCCAACGAGACGTCGCGCTCGGGGGAGGCGCCGCCGAGCAGGACGGTGATGTTCATGGGGGACACGGCCCGCTCACGCGCGCGTCACCGCGCCATCAGGAAGTGCAGCAGATCCGAGCGCGTCACAATCCCTTGGACGCGCGTCCCCCCGGGCTCCGTCACGAGCACCGCCGGGCTGGTCTTGGACAGCAGCTTCACCACACCCTCGGACGAGCGGTTCGCCTCGACGGTCGGGAACGGCGGATCCATGACATCGCTGACCGGCGCGTCGAGGGTGCGCGGATCGGCGAGGCTCCTGGCCGACAGCGACCAGTCGGCGACCGAGCCCACGCAGCGGTCCCCCTCCATCACCGGCAGCTGTGACACGTCGTGGACGCTCATGAGCCGCAACGCCTGCCGCACGGCCGCCGCGGGCGCCACGCTCACGACGGGCGGGCCGGCACCGTCCTTCCCCCGCAGCACCTCCGCGAGCGTGACGCGGTCGGGCTCCAGCATCTGGTTCTCCCGCATCCACTCGTCGCTGTAGAGCTTCGAGAGGTAGCGCTCGCCCGTATCGCACAGAAAGGTCACGACGCAGGCGGCGGGATCGTCGAGCCGGCGGGCCAGCTCGAGCGCCACGTGGGCGATGAGCCCCGAGGAGCCACCCACGAACAGACCTTCCTCACGGGTGAGCCGGCGGGCCATGGCGAAGCTCTCCCGGTCGCTCACGGTGTGGAACTCGTCGACGATCGCGAGGTCGAGCGTGCCCGGCACTTTGTCCTGCCCCACGCCCTCGACTTTGTACGGCGTCCCCTCGGGCGTGGCTCGCCCCTTGGTCCGCCACTTCTCGGCCAGGATCGACCCGACCGGGTCGCCCAGGACGACCCGGATGCCGGGGTTCTGCTCCTTGAGGTAACGCCCGACGCCGGTCGCCGTCCCCCCCGTGCCGGCCGCGGCGACGAAGTGGGTGATCTTCCCCTCGGTCTGTGCCCAGAGCTCCGGGCCGGTGGTGTCGTAGTGCGCCTCCGGATTGGCCGGGTTGTAGAACTGGTCGGCGAGGATCGCGTTCGGGGTCTCGGCCGCGATGCGGCGGGCCATCACGACGTAGTTGTCCGGGTGGTCCGGGGGCACGGCGGTCGGCGTGACGATCACCTGCGCGCCGAAGGCCTTGAGCAGCCGGACTTTCTCCTGCGACATCTTGTCCGGCATCGTGAAGATGCACTTGTAGCCCTTGAGGGCCGCCGCGATCGCGAGTCCCACGCCGGTGTTGCCGCTGGTCCCCTCGACGATCGTCCCGCCCGGCCGGAGCCGCCCATCGCGCTCGGCGCGCTCGATGATGGGCAGCCCGATCCGATCCTTGACCGACCCGCCGGGATTGAAGAACTCCGCCTTCCCGTACACCGGCGTCCGGATGCCCCGCGTCACGCGGTGCAGTCTGATGAGCGGCGTCCAGCCGACGGTCTCGAGCACGCTGTCGTACGGGCGGCGGTTGCGCTCGACACCGGCCGGCTCGGCCGGCCGCGGCGACTCGGCGCCATCGCGATCACGCCACACGGTTACCTCCCTGGGTCCGCCGCACGCAGGAGCACGCTGTCCCCGGGGACCGGCGCGCCCTGCGGGTGGCGGAAGAACACGGGAAAGAGGATCGACACGGCCACCGGCATCCCCTGCCGCTTGGCCGGCGCGAAGCGAAGGGCCGCCACCCCGTCGACCGCCGCCGAGTCGAACGCCGGCTGGCCCGACGACTCGGCCACCCGGGTCGACTCCGGGCGCGCGCGGCCGAGCGAGTCGATGAAGATGCGCAGCGTCACGTTCCCCTGCGCTCTCGTGGCGTAGAGCGATGCCGGGTACCGGACCGGCACCTCGCGGTTGAGCAGCACGGGCAGCTCGTCCGGGCGCTGCGGCTGCGACGCCTGGATCGCACGCACCAGTTTCGTCGCGTCGTCCTTGCTGACACACCCGATCACCGCCGCCGGCGTGGTCACGCCCAGCACCACCAGCGCCGCGGCGGCCGCGCGCGTCACGGCCTGCCGCGGACGGCCATCCGGTCCGACGATCCGCCCGCCGCCGCGCCCGTCGCGGCGCCGTTCGAGGTGGCCCCGCCGGCACCGTCGCCG
>JAJPIS010000127.1 GCA_021324635.1 Gemmatimonadota bacterium | reverse complement strand
GGGGGGGGGGGGGGGGGGGGGGGGGGGGGGGGGGGGGGGGGGGGGGGGGGGGGGGGGGGGGGGGGGGCGGGGGGCGCGGCGTCGCGGGCCGTCGGGGGGCCGCCGGAGACCGAGTGCGAGTACTTCATCCATCGTGCGTACGGGATGGAAGGTCACGAACTCGCGCACGGTCGCGGGGAGATCCTCGACCTCGCGAAGATTGCCGGCCGGGATGAGCACGTGTCGAATCCCCAGCCGGTGCGCGGCCACCGCCTTCTCCTTGAGCCCACCGATCGGGAGCACGCGGCCGCGGAGCGTGACCTCGCCGGTCATCGCGACATCGCCGCGCACCGGTATGCTGCTCAGGGCGCTGACGATGGCGGTGGCGATCGCGATGCCGGCGCTCGGCCCGTCCTTGGGGGTCGCACCGGCCGGGATATGGACGTGGATGTCGCGCGCGTTCCCACGGGCGAGCTCGCGCTCGAACCCCAGGTCTCCGGCCCGGCGGCGGGCGTAGCTGAGGGCGGCGCTCGCCGACTCCTTCATCACGTCGCCCAGGGTGCCGGTCAGTTGGAGCTTGCCCCGCCCGGGGACGACGCTCACCTCGATATCGAGGCTCTCGCCGCCGACGGCCGTGTAGGCGAGTCCGTGTGCGACGCCGACGGTATCCTCGAACGTCACGTCGTCGGGGTCGAACGGGGCGGGCCCGAGCAGCTCCCGGAGCGTCTCCGGCCGGACGATCGTCGGGGCCGTGAGCCCGACCGGTCGGCGTGCCTCCCCGCCCGCGGCGGGTCCGTCCGTCGGCGTCCCGGTCGGTGCCCCGGTCGGTGTCGGTGTCAGGGTCGCTGTCGAGGCGGCGATCGCGGGCAGGCCGGTCGGGCCGGCCGCTTCGGCACGTTGGCGCGCGGCCTTGCGGGCGATGCGGGCGATGCGGCGTTCGAGCTCGCGGACACCGGCTTCGCGGGTATAGAGCCGGAGGATCGCGGGCAGGGCGTCGGTCGACCACTCCACGTCCGGGACGGACAGGCCGTTGCGCTCGAGCTGCTTGGGGATCAGGAACTGTCGCGCGATCGCGAGCTTCTCGTGGTCGAGATAGCCACTCAACTGCACGATCTCCATCCGGTCGCGGAGCGCGTCCGGGACGTTCCCGAGCGTGTTGGCGGTCGTGATGAACAGCGCCTGCGACAGGTCGTAGTCGACCTCGAGGTAGTGGTCGTTGAAGGCGCTGTTCTGCTCGGGGTCGAGCACCTCGAGGAGGGCCGCCGCGGGGTCGCCGCGATAGTCCTGTCCGAGCTTGTCGACCTCGTCCAGCAGGATGACCGGATTGACGACTTCGGCCCGGCGCATGGCCTGGACGATCCGGCCCGGCAGGGAGCCAATGTAGGTGCGTCGGTGACCGCGGATCTCGGCCTCGTCGCGCACACCGCCCAGCGCCATGCGCACGAAGCGGCGGCCGAGGGCACGGGCGATCGAGCGCCCGAGAGATGTCTTGCCGACACCGGGGGGTCCGACGAGGCAGAGGATGGGTCCGTCGAGGCGGCCGACGAGGCCGAGCACGGCGATGTAGTCGAGGATCCGGTCCTTGACCTCCTCCAGGCCGTAGTGGTCCTCGTCGAGCACGCGGCGGGCGTGCTCGATGTCGAGGATATCGTCCGTGCGGTCCTTCCACGGGACGCCGAGCAGCCAGTCGAGGTAGTTCCGGCCGACCGTCGACTCCGGCGACATCGGTGCCGTGCGGCGCAGCTTCCGCAGCTCACGCTGGGCGCGGAGGAGCACCGGCTCGGGGAGCCCGCGCCGATTGATCTCGGCTTCCAGCTCGCTCAGATCGTCGCCGTCGTCCTGCCCGAGCTCACGGTTGATCGCCCGGAGCTGCTCCTGAAGGTAGAACTCGCGCTGGTTCTGGAAGAGCGAGCCGCGCACGTCGTCGTCGATCTTCCGCTCCAGGCGCAGCAACTCGATCTCCGAGCCCAGCAACTGCGCGAGCGCCTCCCAGAGCGCGCTCAGGTCGGGCGCCTCGAGGAGCTGCTGCCGCACCTCGTGCTTGACCGCCAGGTGCGCGGCGATGGCGATCGCACGGCGCTCGTCGGACTCGATCGCCTGGACGAAGCTCGCCGTCTCGTCCGGGATGCGCCGGTGCAGCGAGACGTACTCCTCGAAGCGCGACAGGACCTGTCGGCTGAGCGCGGCCTGCGACTCGGCGGCGGGGGACGCAGGCGAGGTGGGGGCGAGGGCAGGGGAGGCGGCGGACTCGGAGGAGTCGGGGGATGAGGGCGAGTCGGCGACGGCGGCGCGGCGGCGGCCAGGCGGCTCGGCCGCGGCATCTCCGGGTGACGAACCCTCGGCAGCAGCCGGGGTGGGGGTGGCCGTGAATGGCTCGGGGTGGATCGTGGCCCGGAGCCAGCCGCCGGCACCCACGCTGTACCGCGCGACCCGCGCGCGCGCGATCCCCTCCACCAGGACCTTGATGGTCCCGTTCGGGAGCCGAGTCCGCTGGAGGATGCGGCCCACGACCCCGACGCGAAACAAGTCGCCCGCCGCCGGATCCTGCGTGTCGCCACTCTTCTGCGCCATGACCAGGACGAAGCGGTCGCGACCCCGTCCAGCCGCCCGGTCGGCTGCATCGAGGGCGGCGAGCGACGCCGGCCTGCCGACGAGCAAGGGGACGACGACATAGGGGAAGACCACGACGTCCCGGAGCGGGAGCACCGGCAACTGATTGGCGATGTCGAACTCTTCGGTGTCGCGGAAGAAGAGGGGCAACGAAGGCGAGCCGCGAAAGGAGAGTGGGGGAACGAACGACGCGCGCCGACAGACGACGAAGGCGGAGCCGCACCTGCGGCTCCGCCTCTAAGCTAACGCTCGTGCGCCCGTGCGCCCGACCGCTACGCTTCCTTCTTCTGGCGCTTGGGGGAGATCTCGAGGAGCGGGGCCGTGCCCTTGGTCACCGTACTCTCGATGATCTTGACCTCGGTCACGTCCTCGCGACTCGGAAGGTCGAACATCACGTCGGTCAGGATCTCCTCGAGAATGGCGCGAAGGCCGCGAGCCCCGGTGCCGCGCTTGAGGGCCTTGCCCGCGATCGCACGCAACGCGTGCTCCTCGAAGGTGAGCTTCACCTCCTCGAGGTCGAAGAGCTTGGCGTACTGTTTGGTGAGCGCGTTCTTGGGCTCCTTGAGGATCCGCACCAGGGCGTCCTCGTCGAGCGCCTCCAGCGGGACGGAGACCGGCAGCCGGCCCACCAGCTCGGGGATGAGCCCGTAGCGGAGGAGGTCGTCGGGCTCGACCTCGGAGAACGGGTTCTTGGGGGCGCGGGAGATCGATCCGGCGACGGCGTCGATCTCGACGTCCTCCTTGGTGAAGCCGATCTGCTTCCGCCCGGTGCGCGCCTCGATGATCTTCTCGAGCCCGTCGAACGCGCCGCCGCAGATGAACAGGATGTCCTTGGTGTTGATCTGGATGTATTCCTGCTGCGGGTGCTTGCGGCCGCCCTGGGGCGGTACCGAGGCGACGGTGCCCTCGAGGATCTTGAGCAGCGCCTGCTGCACACCCTCGCCCGACACGTCGCGCGTGACGCTCGGGTTCTCCGACTTCCGCGCGATCTTGTCGATCTCGTCGATGTAGACGATGCCGCGCTCACACTCCGCGACGTTGAAGTCGCCGGCCTGGAGCAGGCGCACGAGAATGTTCTCGACGTCCTCACCGACGTAGCCCGCTTCGGTGAGGGTCGTGGCATCGGCGATCGTGAACGGGACGTCGAGGATCCGGGCCAGCGTCTGCGCGAGGAGCGTCTTGCCGACGCCGGTCGGCCCGATGAGCAGGATGTTCGACTTGTCGAGCTCGACTTCGTCGTCGCGCAACGACGCCGAATTGATCCGCTTGTAGTGATTGTAGACGGCGACGGCGAGCGCCTTCTTGGCCCGCTCCTGCCCGATCACGTACTGATCGAGGACGTCCTTGATCTCCTGCGGCGAGGGGACCTGGGTGATCGCCTCGGCGACTTCGCGTTCCTCATCCTCGGCCAGAATCTCATTGCAGAGCGCGATGCACTCGTTGCAGATGTAGACCGAGGGTCCCGAGATGAATTTCCTGACCGAGTCCTTCGACTTGCCACAGAATGAGCAGCGCAAGTGTTTGTCGTGGGACATGGGATGCAGTCGGCGGGCTACGGGTCGGGGACGCGCGGGGGGCCGATCAGGCGATGCTCGGGCTGCTACCGGGGCGGGGACTCGGGCGGGTGCGCATGCAGGCGTCAGGCAGGTCGTGAATCGAGCGGGTCACCGAAACGTACCGGGCGTGCACCGTTGACGCGCGGTCCTGACGGACTGCCGAGAAGTAACAGCCACCGAAGAACCGGTCAAGCAGACTTGCGAACGCTCGTACACCACCATCCAGCCTTGTGAAAAATTTCACGAGGCAGCGCCGCTGATCGCATCCCGCACCGATGCCTGGCCCGGCATGGCACGTGGCCCGTGGGCCGTCAACGTGACCTCTTTCTGAGACGTTCCATCCGTCAGCGCTGCCTCGACATCATGTTGACCTGGCGTGTCCGCGCGAGCGCGCACGCGCCGTCAGGACTTCGCGAGCTCGACGCTCTCCCCACCGCGGTGCGGGACAATGTCCTGCGACACCACCTTGTCGATGATGCCGTAGGCCCGCGCCTCCTCGGCCGACATGTAGTAGTCACGGTCGAAATCGCGCTCGATCTGCTCCACCGGGCGTCCGGTGTGCTTCGACATGATCTCGTGCATCTTGCCGCGGAGGTAGAGGATCTCCTTGGCCTGGATCTGGATGTCCGACGCCGTGCCCTGCGCGCCCCCCGACGGCTGGTGCATCATGACGCGCGCATGCGGCAGCGCCGCGCGCCGCCCCTTGCGCCCGCCCGCCAGCAGGAAGCAGCCCATGCTGGCCGCCATCCCCATGCAGGTCGTGTTCACCGGCGCGCGCAGGAACTGCATCGTGTCGTAGATGGCGAGCCCGGCCGACACGCTGCCGCCCGGCGAGTTGATGTAGAGGTGGATGTCGCGTTCCGGATTGTCGGCATCGAGGAAGAGGAGCTGCGCGATGATGATGTTCGCGACATCGTCCGTGACCGGCGTCCCCAGGAACACGATCCGATCCATGAGGAGTCGCGAGAAGATGTCGTACGTCCGCTCACCGCGGCTCGAGCGCTCGATGACGTAGGGAGGATAGATGGTCGACATTGGGCGATTGGGAGATGATGACGAAACGTAACGCTCAGTCCACGGTATTCCGCTCGAGCAGCCACTTGAACACGCGCTCCTCGGTCACCGCGCGCTCGATCTCCCGAAGGCGGTCCGCCTTCTGGAGCGAGGCGTAGACCTCGGCCACGGGGGCCTTCCGCGCGGCGGCAATCTCGGCGACACGCTCATCGACGTCAGCCTCGCTCGCGGCCAGGCTCTCCCGCTCGGCGATCGTCTCGATGATCAGCTCCCGGCGGACCTGGCTCTCGGCAACTGGTCGAAACTCGTTCGCAAAACGGGGACGATCCGCCTCCGGGATCTGATACGCCTGTGCGTAGGCGTCCACGAGTCGCTGGACCCAGCTCGGCGGGAGCTCGAAGGGGTTCGCGGCAGCGATGTCGTCGAGCAGTAGACGTCGCACGTCGGCGTCGGCCTCGCGCGTGGCATTGCGGGTGAGATCGTCGCGGACGGCCGCGACCAGGGCGTCTCGGGACTCGAAGTCGCCGACTTCGCGGGCGAAGGCATCGTCGAGCGGAGGGAGCGAGCGGCGCTTCACATCCCGCACGGTCACGCGCACGGGCTTGGTCTTCCCACGCTGCGCCTCGTCGGGGAAATCGTCCGGCCACTTCACGGGGCGCTCGACGGTCTCGCCGGGCGCGGCCTCCATGATCAGCTCTTCGATGCCCGGGATCGCCTGCCCGCTGCCGAGCACGAGGCGGTACTCCTTGCCCTCACCCAGACCGCCGGCATCGTCGGCGGTCGAGAGCAGGACGGTCACCATGTCCCCCGGGGCGGGCCGACTCTCGACCGGCGTCCAGGTCGCGCGTTCCTCCCGCATCCCGTCGAGCTGCGCGGTCACCTGGTCCTGGGTCACCGGTCGCTCGGGCCGCTGGACGCGGAAGCCCGATGTCCGGTTGAGCGTGACCTCGGGGCGGACCTCGAGGTGCAGCTCGAACGTCAGCGGCTGCCCTTCCTCGAACTTGAGATCGTGCACGTGTGGCTGCCCGATCAGCTTCAGGGATTCGCGTCCGATCGCTTCCTGGTACGCTTCCTGGACGAGGGTCTCGACGGCCTGCTGTCGGATCGCGTCCGCGAAGCGCTTGCGGACGACGGCGGCCGGCGCCTTGCCGGGGCGGAACCCCGGGAGCCGGACGTTGGAGGCGTAGCGACGGGCGGCCCGGTCCTCGGCGTCGCGCACGGCCTCGACCGGGACAGTAATGGCGAGGAGCCGCTCCACTCCGGTCGCCTTCTTCGGCGTGATCTCGATGGCCATTACCGCGGAAATGTAATGGGGGCCCAATGCCCGGGGCGGGACTCGAACCCGCACGTCTTTCGACAAGGGCTCCTAAGGCCCTCGCGGCTACCAATTACGCCACCCGAGCGGCGCCGTGAAGTATAGGGGCCGATGATGACAAAGCCCACTCGCGGAGCGAGTGGGCCTTGTCGGGGATACCGCGCGCCAATGGTGGGCGGCTATTCGCGGCCGCCCGCGGCTATTCGCGGCTACCCGCGGCCGTCGCCGCCCAGACGGAGGCTCACGACTTGGGTGATGCCGGCCTGCCCCTGGGGACCCATGCGGTAGACGAGCAGGCTCACGTAATCGCCGGCCTTGGCCTTGGCGAGCGCGGACTGCAAGTCGTCCATCGAGTGCACGGCGTGCCGCGGTTCGGGGTAGAGCACGGCCACGACGATGTCGTTCGGGAAGAGTTTGTTGTGCGCCGGGCCGGACCCTGCGACTTCGGTGACACGGAGCCCACGGTCGGCGTCGGGAATGCTCGCCTCGCGGGCGAGATCCGAGGAGACCGGCTCCACCGTGATGCCAAGCTTCTCGGTGCTGGCCCCGCCGGCGGCATCGTCGGCGTGCGCGTCGCGCTGCGCGATCTGATCCTCGCCGGGCGCTTCCGTGAGCTTGACGTCGAACGTCTTCCGCGTCCCGAAGCGCACGACGGCGAGCGCGAGGGTCTGGCCGGGCTGGTGCATGCGCACGATCCGCTGGAGCGTGCTCACACGGTCGACGGGTTTGCCGTCTGCCGCGACGATGATGTCGCCCGCCTCGAGTCCCGCCTTCTGGGCGGGGCTCGATCCGTCGCTCGGCGTGAACCCGCCCACCTTGACTCCCTCGATCGTCTTGAGCCCGGCCGCCCCGGCGTCGTCCGGATCGACGTCGGCGATCGCGATCCCGAGCACGGCGCGGCGCACCTTGCCGTACTTGATGATGTCGTCCATCACGCTCTTGGCGAGCGTGATCGGGATGGCGAAGCCGTAGCCCGAGTAGTAGCCGGTCGGGCTCGCGATCGCGCTGTTGATCCCGACCACCTCACCCTGGATGTTGACCAACGGGCCGCCGGAGTTCCCCGGGTTGATGGCCGCGTCGGTCTGGATGAAGTCCGAGATCGAATACTGGTTGCGCATGAGCCCGGCGAGATCGCGGCCCCCGCGGCCCTTGGCGCTCACGATGCCGGCGGTGACCGTGAAATCGAGGCCGAGGGGGTTGCCGAAGGCGAGCACCCACTCGCCGACGCGGGTCTGGGAATCGTCTCCCATGTTCACGACCGGCAAGTCGTGCGCGTCGATCCTGATCACGGCGACATCCGTCGTCGGGTCGCGCCCGATCACCTTGGCCTTGAAGACCCGGTGGTCGTCGAGCGTGACCGTGACGCGGTCGGCGTCGGCGACGACGTGATTGTTGGTCAGGATGTAGCCGTCGGGCGTGACGATGAACCCGGAGCCGCTCGCCTCCTCCGGCTCCGGCCGCGGCGTGCCGAACTGCTGGAAGAAGTCCTCGAGCCCTGGCGGCACGCGCCCGCGCATGCGCGGGCTACTGCCGTCGACCTGCCGCGGATCGCGGGCCGTCTGGATCGAGACGACCGCCGGCGTGACGTGCTCGGCGATCGAGACGAACGCGTTGTTCTGCTCCGCGAGGGGCTTGATCTGCTGGGTCGTGGGCTTGGTGGCGGTGGCACGCGCTCCAGCGTTCTGGGCCAGCCCCAAATGGGTGAAGTCGAGGGATGACGCCACGATCATCCCGCCGCAGAACGCGGCGAGGACCGCGGCCCCGACTCGGGTACGAGACAGTTTCCAGGGCATTGGGCTCATCTCAGGATCCGATTGGTTGGTCGCAAATAGTTACACGTGAGACCCCGAAAGGGTTTCCTGGTCACTTTTTCTCGTCCACGATCTCGTAGTCCGCCTCGACCACGTCCTCGGGCTTCCCACCCGCCGCGCCACCTGTTCCCGCTCCGGGGGCCCCCGCACCGGCCGGTTCCTGCTGCCCGGTCGGGCCGCCCGACCCCGCCGTCCCGGCACCCTGCTGCTGGTAGAGCGACTGCCCGGCCTCGCTGTAGGCGCGGGTCAGCTCCTCCTGCGCCGACCGGATCTCCCCCTGATCGTCGCCCCGGAGCGCCTTGCGCGCCCGCTCGACCGAGGACTCGAGCCGGGACTTGAGCTCGGGCGACAGCCGGTCGGACCACTCCTTGGCGTTCTTCTCGACCTCGTACGTCAGGCTGTCGAGCCGGTTGCGGGCGTCGATCTCCTCGCGCCGCTTCCGATCCTCGGCGGCGTTCTTCTCCGCGTCCTTCACCATGCGCTCGATCTCACCCTCGGACAGCCCGCTCGAGGCCTCGATCCGGATCTTCTGCTCCTTGTTCGTCGCCTTGTCCTTGGCCGAGACGTGCAGGATGCCGTTGGCGTCGATGTCGAAGGTGACCTCGATCTGCGGCATGCCACGCGGAGCCGGTGGGATCCCGGTGAGCTGGAACTTGCCGATCGTCTTGTTGTAGGTCGCGAGCTCGCGCTCGCCCTGAAGCACGTGGATCTCGACGGTCGTCTGGTTGTCGTCCGCCGTCGAGAAGGTCTCGCTCTTCTTCGTCGGGATGGTCGTGTTGCGCGGGATGAGCACCGTCGTGACGCCGCCGAGCGTCTCGATGCCGAGCGACAGCGGCGTGACATCGAGCAGCAGCACGTCCTTCTGCTCGCCCGTCAACACCGCGCCCTGCACCGCGGCACCGATCGCCACCACCTCATCGGGGTTGACGCCCTTGTTGGGCTCCTTCCCGAAGAACTTCTTGACGATCTCCTGGACCTTGGGGATGCGCGTCGAGCCGCCGACGAGCAGGACCTCGTCGATCTCGTTGGGCTTGAGGCCTGCGTCCTTGAGGGCCTGCTCCATCGGCGCAAGCGTCCGCTGGATCAGGTCGTCGACGAGCTGCTCGAACTTGGCGCGGCTGAGTGTGTAGTTCAGGTGCTTGGGACCGGACTGATCCGCCGTGATGAACGGCAGGTTGATGTCCGTCGACAGCGTGCTCGACAGCTCCATCTTGGCCTTCTCGGCCGCCTCTTTGAGGCGCTGGAGCGCCATCGGATCCTTGGACAGATCGATGCCCTGGTCACGCTTGAACTCACCGACGAGCCAGTCGATGACCCGCTGGTCGAAGTCGTCGCCGCCCAGGTGCGTATCGCCGTTGGTCGACTTGACCTCGAACTGGCGCGACCCCTCGACGTCGTAGAGCTCGAGCACCGAGATGTCGTACGTGCCGCCGCCCAGATCGAAGACCGCGACCTTCTCGTCCTTCTTCTTGTCGAGCCCGTAGGCGAGCGCCGCCGCCGTCGGCTCGTTGATGATGCGCAGCACGTCGAGCCCGGCGATCCGCCCCGCATCCTTGGTCGCCTGCCGCTGCGAGTCGTTGAAGTAGGCCGGCACCGTGACGACGGCCTTCTCGACCTTGTGGCCGAGGTAGTCCTCGGCGGTCTGCTTCATCTTCTGGAGGATCATCGCCGAGATCTCGGGAGGCGTGTAGCGCTTCCCCTGCACCTCGACGACGGCGAGCCCGTTCGGGCCGGCGACGACCTTGTACGGGACGCGCTTCACCTCCTCCTGGACCTCGGAGAGCTTGCGCCCCATGAACCGCTTGATCGAAAAGACGGTGTTCTGGGGGTTCGTCACCGCCTGCCGCTTCGCGATCTGCCCGACCAGACGCTCACCGTCCTTGGTGAACGCGACCACCGACGGGGTCGTCCGCCCGCCCTCGGCGTTTGGGATGACGACCGGGTCGCCCCCTTCCATGACGGCGACAACCGAGTTGGTCGTGCCCAGGTCGATCCCGATAACCTTGTCAGCCATGCAACCCTCGTGAATGTTCCAATGGGTGTCACCACCGCGCCCGCATCTCCCAGCTCGTGCCATCGGCCGCGACCATCCGTCGCGACCCATCTGCCGCCAAGGCCGGCCCCGAGACTCGGACGCACCGTTGCCGCCGACATGTAGCAATCGCGATACCCACTGGGTCGGTCAAATTGGCAGGAGCCTGCCCGGTCGCCGGGCGGTCGAGGCAGTGTGATCCCGCTCGGCGACGACACCCCGACGATGCGGGTTCCGGTGATGACGTACGTCCTCATCGCCCTCAACGTCCTGGTCTGGGTGGTGGTCCAGGGGGCGGGGACGGACGCGACCCATCTGGCGGCGACCGTCTGCAACCTCGGCATGGTGCCGGGCGAGCTCACGCACCGCTCGCCGCTCGGGACGGCGGTGCCGATCGGGGCTGGGCTGGCGTGTGTGGTCGACAACGACGCGATCAACCTCGCCACGCCGCTCATCTCCATGTTCCTGCACGGCGGGTGGATGCACCTGCTCGGGAACATGTTGTACCTGGCGGTCTTCGGCCGGAATATCGAGGACAGCATGGGGCGGTGGCGATTCCTGGCCTTCTACCTGCTGTCGGGGCTGATCGCGGCCGCGACGCACATCGCGCTCAACCCCGAGTCCGCGGTCCCGACTGTCGGGGCGTCGGGTGCGATTTCAGGGGTCCTGGGCGCCTTCCTGGTGCTCTACCCGCGCACGACGGTGCGGATGTTCGTCTTCGTCTTCATCGTGCGGATCCGCGCCTGGCTGGTGCTCGTCTACTGGTTCCTGCTCCAGGCGCTGAGCGGGTTGTCGGAGCTCAATCAACTGCACCCCGACATCTCCGGCGGGGTCGCGGTGTGGGCGCACGTCGGCGGGTTCGTCGGCGGTGTCCTGCTCGCCCGCGTGTTCGTCAATCCCTCGCTCGTGCGCGCCCGCATCGATGCCCGCGACGCGCGCCCGCGCTACGTCTAGCGTCCGCGTCACGCGTCCGCGTC
>JAJPIS010000039.1 GCA_021324635.1 Gemmatimonadota bacterium | reverse complement strand
TCCGGGTCGAGCGGCCGCGTGAAGCTCGGCCACCCGGTGCCGGACTCGAACTTGTCGCGCGAGCTGAAGAGCGGCTCGCCCGAGACCACGTCGACGTAGATGCCGTCCGCATGATTGTCCCAGTACTCGTTCCGGAACGGCGCCTCGGTCGCCCCATGTTGCGTGACCTCGTACTGCTCCGGGGTGAGCCGCGCCCGAAGCTCGGCATCGCTGGGCTTACGGTACTCGCCGCCGCCGGGCGCGGACACGACGAGCGGGGCGATCGCGTTGGCGGCGGCGACGGGTGTGCCGGCGAGACGGGCCCGCACGGCCCGGGCGAACGCCGCGCCCTCGCCCCGCCGCGCGGTCGGCCCCCAGAGCTTGTCGAGCCGCGCATCCCGCCCGCAGCTCCACCGGTAGAACCGATAGCGGACCGGATTCTTGCTGTAGTACGCCTGATGGTACCCCTCGGCGGGATAGAACACCGACGCCGGCGTGATCTCGGTGACGATCGGACCGGGCAGACGCCCGGACGCGGTCAGCACCTCCTTCGACGCCTCGGCCGCGCGTCGCTGATCGTCCCCATGGTAGAAGATCGCCGTGCGGTACTGCGTCCCGTGGTCGCAGAACTGTCCCGTCGGATCGAGCGGGTCGACGTTGTGCCAGTACACGTCCAGGAGCCGCACGAAGTCGATCCGACGCGGGTCGTACACGACCTGAACCGACTCGGCGTGGCCCGTCGCGCCCGACGACACCTCGCCGTACGTCGGCGCGCGCACCGTCCGGCCGCCCGTGTACCCGGAGAGGACCGACACGACCCCGGGCAGCGCGTCGAACGGGTGCACCATGCACCAGAAGCAGCCGCCGGCGAATGTCGCCGTATCGCGCGCGCCCTGCCCCGCCGTGGCCGCGACGTCGCCGGGGGACGCGCCGGTCAACGCTGGAGGGGACGTGAGCGTCGCGTCGGCGGTCCGCGTCGCTTCGTCGAGGAGCGCGCTCACCGCGGCGTCCTCCTCCTCGTACGCGCCCTCGCCGAAGTGATGGTACCGGACCCGTCCACGCGCATCGATGATGTAGATCGCCGGCCAGTACTCGTTCCGGAGGGCGTTCCAGATCGCGTTGTCGGCGTCGATCGCCACGGGATACACGATGCCCAGGCGGCGGACGGCCGCCCGCACGTTGGACTCGACCCGCTCGTGCGGGAGCTCGGGGGTGTGCACGCCGACGACCGCGACCCCGCGGTCGCGGTACTTCGCCTCGAGCGCCTCGATGTGCGGAAGCGCGGCGAGACAGTTCGAGCAGGAGAAAGTCCAGATGTTGACGACCACTACCCTCCCCCGGAGCGCGTCGGCGCTCAAGGGGGCGCTGTTCACCCATGCGGTGGCGCCGGCGAACCCCGGAAACGCACCCTCGTCGGGCAGCCTGGGCCCAGGAGCCCGCGGCGCGCCCGTGAGCGTCGCCGCCGTGGCGAGTGTGAGCAGGATGGGCATCATGATCCGATCTCCTCCCTCAGGGTCCTCAGGCGATCAGTGTGACGTGCCGGACGACATGCTGGAGGACATGCCGGACGACATGCCGGACATCTTGGACATCCCACCGGCCGGTGCCAGCTCCGCGCTCGCCAGGACGACCTTCGCCGTCTTGCACCAGAGCACGACATGAGTGTACAGCGACAGGTCCGTCCCGGCCGGAATCGCGAACTGCTGGGCCCCCGACCGGTGCCTGATCTCGCCCAGCCACACGGTATGATCGCCCAGTCCGACGGTGTTGCTCAACACCACATAGGGCGAGGGCGCCTTGCCCAGCGTGAAGTCCGGCGTGAAGGCGAGGATCTGCCGATCGCCGGCCGGGGTGATCGTGTACCCGCCGGTGACGGCGACCTCGCCCTTGGTGAAGGCGTGCGCTGTCCCCATCGCCATCCCCTCGTGTCCCATCCCGCCCATCGCCTCGCCCCTCATCCCGTCGCCCTTCATGGCATCCCCCTTCATCGCGTCGCCTTTCATCGCGTCGCCCTTCATTCCACCCGACATGCTGCCGCCGGACATGCCGCCGCCCGACATACTCGACCCGCTGGATTGCTGCGCGCCGAGCGGGGCCGCGGCCGCCGCGCCAGCGAGACATGCGAGGACGATCAACCGCTCGAGTGGCCGATCCATGGAGTGCCTCCGGATGATGTGTGATCGTGATCGGGTACGCACGGGTACGCACAGGTATGCACGGGGTGCGCACGGATTCCATCGGACGCGCACGCGACTCGTGCGCGGTGTCCGATCGGTCCGCATGCGCGAGTGGCGTGGCAAGGAGTGGCCCCGCGACGGCGCATCGCCGCGCGCGAAGGGAAACCGCTGCCATGTCGCGAGTTGCCGCAGGCGGCAGGATGACGGCGTGGGGTGGCCGGCCGCTCATGGAACGGCCGCGTCGGGCGATGGAACGCGACCATGAAACGTGGCGCGCGGCGAGACGCCGGTGCGCGGCGGGGTCCGCCTCTTGCGCGCTGGTCGCCGCCGCTCGGTATTGATACGCGGACCGTTCCCTCCGCCATTCTCCCATGCCGTTCCGACGCGCGCTGCTCGCCCTCATCGTGCTCGCCGTGCTCGCGGGCGCGCTCCCGACCGGGGTCATGATCGACCGCTGGGTGGGCCGCGACCTCGAGGAGCGCGTGCGCGACGAGGTCGCGGCGGCTCCTCGACTGCTGGCGGACCGGAACGCGGCGATCGCCGACGCGATGGTCATGCACGCCCGCGAGGTCGCTCGAACGCCGGGGCTCGGTGCCGCGCTCGCGTCCCACGACCGGCTCGGCGCACTGCGCATTCTGGGCGGAGGTCCGCGGCGGGATCCCGCCGAAGCCGACATCGTCGTGGGCGCCGATGGCAGCGCCTGGAACGGCCCAGCGCCGGCCGCGCCGCTGCTCGACTCCACGCGGCGCGGTGCGACACCGGTCGCCGTCGTCGCCGACGGCCGCGCGCTCACCACCGTGGCGCTGGCTCCGGTGTTCGAGGGGGGTGCCTGGGTTGGTGCCGCCGGTGTCTCGCGCCCCCTCGACCGGAGCGCTGCCGACGCGTTGGCGGGGCTCACGCGCTCCGAGGTCGTGGTGCTCGACTCGGGTGGACACGTGGTGACGGCAACCGTCGATTCGGGAACCGCGAACGCCCTTCGTGCGGCGGCGGGGGACGGGGCCACCGCCGAGGCGCGGATCGGGAGGGCGCGATACTTCCTGGCGCGAGCTCCGCTGGGCGGCCGAGCCGCAGTGCTGTTCGCTCGCGACCTCGACCGCGAGCTCGCGCTGCTGCCCCGCCTTCGGCGGATGCTCGCCGCGGCCTGGCTGGCGGCGCTCGTCCTCGCGCTGGGCTTGGGCGCGGTGCTCGCGCGTCGGCTGGGCCGGCCGGTGGAGCGGCTCGCGGCCGCGGCGGGGCGCCTGGCCGCCGGCGACTTTTCGGCGGCGCTGGTCCGATCCGACATCCGCGAGCTCGAGCGATTGGCGGCGGCGTTCGACAGCATGCGTCAGGCGCTCGCGGCCCGCCTCCACGAGATCGAGGCCGCGAATCTCGCGCTCGAGGAGCGCACGCGCCGCCTGTCGGCGCTGCAAGCGGAGCTGATGCAGCGGGACCGGCTGGCGGCGACGGGTCACCTCGTCGTGCAGCTCGCGCACGAGATTCGGAATCCGGTTGCCGCGCTGCGGAACTGCCTGGAGCTGATTCGACGTCGCGTGCTCCGCGACGACGAAGCCCGGACGTTCACCGACCTGGCCGTCGGGGAGTTGATGCGCATGCACACCCTCGTCGAGCAGCTCCTCGACCTCAATCGGCCGAGCAGTAACGGGAACGCCGACTGCGTTCCGGTCGCGATCGCCCGTGAGGTGGCATCGCTGACGGCGCTCGGCGACGGCGACCTCCAGGTCGAGGTGACCGGGTCCAGCGACGTGCGTGTCGGGATCACCGGCGACGCGCTCAAGCAGGTCCTGATCAACCTCGGTCGGAACGCCCGGGAGGCGCACGCGTCGCGCGTGGCGATCGACGTCGGGGCCGACGGTGTGCTGACCGTCGCGGACGACGGCGCGGGGATCCCGGCCGACGTGCTCCCGCGCATCTTCGATCCTTTTTTCAGCACCAAGACGGCGGTGCACGGTGTAGGGCTGGGGCTGTTCGTCGCCGAGGGGCTGGTGCGCTCCGCGGGCGGACGAATACGCGCCGCGAACCGGACGGCCGAGCGGGGTGCCGTCTTCACGATCGAGCTCCCGGTTCCGGAGGGAGGGACGCAGCGGTGAGCCCACGGCTCCTGGTGGTCGATGACGATCGAGCCTTCCGGCTGTCGACCGCCGCCCTGTTGGAGGCCGAAGGGTACGAGATCGAAACAGCGGCGGACGCGGCGAGCGCCGGCGAGGCAGTACGCGCGCAGCGATTCGACCTCATGCTCCTCGATCTCCGCATGCCGGGGGTCGACGGCATTGGGCTGGTCGAGGCGCTTCGGGTGTGGGGGGAAGACATCCCCGTCCTCATGGTGAGCGGGTATGGGACGGTCGACACCGCCGTGCGCGCGCTGCACACGGGCGTCGACGACTTCCTGACGAAGCCCTTCGAGCCCGACGTGTTGATCGGCCGCGTCGCCGCGCTGCTCGAGCGTCGGCCGCAGCCCGGGGCCGTCGCAGCCCCCGGCGGGCTCGTCGGGCGATCGGCGGCGATGCGCGCGGTGTATGTGCAGCTCCGTCAGGTCGCGTCCACCGACGCCACGGTGCTCATCACCGGGGAGACGGGGACCGGCAAGGAGCTGGTCGCGGCCGCGGTGCACGAGTTCTCTCCGCGCGCGAAGGGGCCCCTCCTCCGCATCAACTGTGGCGCGCTCGCTCCCGGGGTGCTCGAGAGCGAGCTGTTCGGCCACGCGCGTGGTGCGTTCACGGGCGCGATCCGTGACCGGTCGGGGCTGTTCGAGGCGGCGGGGGGCGGCACGATCTTTCTCGACGAGATCGGCGAGATCCCGCCGGCGGTCCAGCTTCGGTTGCTCCGCGTGCTCCAGGAGCGGGAGGTCACGCGCGTCGGTGAGGAGCGCGCGCGCAAGGTCGACGTGCGGGTGGTCGCGGCGACGAACCGCGACCTGCGGGCCCTGATACGCGCTGGCCAGTTCCGGGAGGATCTGTTCTATCGCCTCAATGTCTTTCCGATCGCCGTTCCTCCCCTTCGGGACCGACCGGACGACATCCCGCTCCTGGCCGTGGCCGCACTCGCCAGGGTCGGGAGCCGGTCCCCGGGATGTGCGCCGCTCGCGATGCGCCTGCTGCGCGCGCACGACTGGCCCGGCAACGTTCGCCAGCTGTTCGCGGCCGTGGAGAGCGCGTCGATCCGCGCCGGAGGCCGGCGCATCGAGGCCCAGCACCTCCCGGCCGACGTGCGCGGGAGCGACCGCGCGCCACTCGACGGTCGCCCGCGCTACCGGATGGCCGATGACCCCACGGCTGAGCGCGAGACGATCGAAGCGGTGCTCGCGCTCACAGAGGGCGGGCTCACGCGGGCCGCCGAGCTGCTCGGGATGGGACGGACGACCCTCTGGCGCAAGGTGAAAGCGTACGGCCTCGCCGACCCGACGCGTGCCGCGCGCGCGCGCGGCGGCAGCGAGCCCGCGGGGTCGTAGCGGGACGGGTCTCGTCGTGCTCGGTGGCAGTGATCGGTCGTTGGGTGGGCGACCCGCGAAGCGGCCGGGGCGACCGTCTTCCCTCAGGGCGAGATGCGCAGGCCGCGGAGCTTCGACGGGTCGCCGATGATGTCGATCGCGGTGATGCGGCCGTGCACGACGGTGAAGGCAACGACGGAGATCGGGCGCTCCGCGGGACCGACGGCGACGCCGGGGGCGCCGTTGATCCACACCGGACGGCCCAGCGGGGCGAACTTCCGGCCGCGCGCCTGAACGCTCTGGGCCACGGCCGCGACGCCGGCGAGCGGCGGCCGCGCGAGCGGGCCGGCCCCGCCGCCATCGGTCCGAAGCACGACGCCCGGATCGAGCACGGCCAACAGCCCCTCGAAGTCACCCGAGCGCGCGGCCGCCAGGAAGGCGTCGACGACGCGTCGCTGCGCTGCGCGGTCGGCGTCCGGGGGCGGCGCCGCCTGGCGCACGCGGCGCCGGGCGCGGCTGGCGAGCTGCCGCGCCGCCATGGGTGTCCGCCCGACGATCCCGGCGATCTCGTCGAAGGGCAGCCCGAAGATGTCGTGCAACACGAAGGCGAGCCGCTCGGGGGGCGTCAGCGTGTCGAGCACGACGAGGAGGGCGAGGCCGACGGAATCGGCGAGCACCGCATCCTCGTCGGGCGCCGGTGTGGCGTCGATCGTGATCTGCGGCTCGGGGAGCCAGCTCCCCTCGTATCCCTCGAGCCGGGACCGCCGCGCCCGGAGGTGGTCGAGACAGATGCGGCTCACGACGACGGTCAGCCACCGCCGCAGGTCCTCGATCGCGTCCGCGTCGCTCTGCGCCAGGCGCAGCCAGCACTCCTGCACCGCGTCGTCCGCATCGCTCGCGGAGCTGAGCATGCGGTACGCGACGGCCCGCAGATACGGCCGATACTCCTCGAAGCGGCCGGCCAGCCAGTCGCGCTCGGTCCCGCCCATCCCGGACATATGCCTCCGATGATCGCTGCCTTCCTCATGGACGGATCACGAGCGGATGATGTGACAGCGATGTGGCGGGACGTGACAGCCACGGGGGCCACGACGGCGCGGCGACAAACGTACGACCGGCCACGACCGGTCACACTCGGCGCGCCGGGTCCGTCGTCCTGGCATGCACACACACACTCGGATCGCGCCGTGGGTGAGCGGCGCCGCCCTCCTGCTCGCGACCATCGTGCTCACCCGTATCGGCGCGCGATCGGTCTTCTCCCCCGTGGCGTCGGCGGGAGCCGTGGGGATCGTGCTCGGCTCGCCGCTCGCCGTGACGACGATGCGCGTCGGGTTCGGCGCCTTTCCACTCGCGTGCGCGGCTTTCGTGTTCGGGTCCCTGGTGACCCGGCGGCGGATCCCCGGCCTCGTGCTGGTGGCCACGTTCGCGATCGTGGCGCTGGTCGTCCGAGCCGTCGGCGTCTCGCTCGACCATACCGTGCACGAGAACGCGCGCCTGTTCGTGGCCGAGGGAGTCCTCGGGGCGCTCTCGCTGACCGCGCTGGCGCTCGAGATGTGACGCCGTCCGTGCCGCGACTCGCTGTTTCTGTGTGGACCCGGGGACGATAGCGGTACGATCCATCCAGCGGTCACATTCAGAATCCGACGGCCGTCGTAGAGGCACGCAGACCTTCCCTGTACCGTGGGATGCCCCGCACCGTGCGCACAGCGCCGGTCGAGCGCGTCATCCCCGCCTCGACGGAGTATGGACCATGATTCCCTTTGCGATTGTCTCCGCCGTGGTCGAGCTTGGCCTGGTGGCCATGCTCGGGCAGCTCGTTCTGGGCGCGCTCCGCCAACCGCGAGCCGAGGAGCCGAGCAGACGACGCATGATGGCGGGCAAGGCGCTCGTCAACCTCCCCGCGGTCATGCTCATCGTCGGCGGCATCTCGAAGTTCACCTACGCCCAGTTCGCGGTCGCGGAGATGACCCTGCTCGGGCTGACCGGCTGGAAGTACCTGCTCGTTGCGATGCTGGAGATCCTGAGCGGGGTCACGCTGCTGATCGAGCCGATCCGCGCCGTCGCGCTCCTCATCCTCGCGGCGCACGTCGGCGGAGCGATCTGCTCGCATCTGATCGTGGGGCAGTATTCGGCGATGCTGCCGCCGGCAATCCTCCTGACCGCCTCCTGCCTGGGCACGTTCATGGTCCATCCGGGTGCGCTCTGGAGTGTCCGTGAGTACGCGGCCAAGCAACGGGGCGGCTCGGCGGCCCCGGCCGGTGTGCTGCGGGAGCAGTGAGCCATGACACATCCTCTGACCGACCGGCGGGTCGTCGCAGCCCAGGGGGCGGGCCCCACGACGGCCCGCCCGTCCACCACGGCGGGGCGGCCGTCGTGGCTGCCGTACGACGAATATCCCTTCGAGGACCGGTACCTGGAGCTCCCGGACGCGCGACTCCACTACATCGACGAAGGCATCGGGCCCGTGCTCCTGTTCGTGCACGCCGGCCCGGCCTGGTCGTTCATCTTCCGGGGCCTGATCGTCCGGCTTCGGGAGGACTTCCGATGCGTCGCCCTCGACTTCCCGGGCTCGGGTCTGTCGCCCGCGCCGGTCGGGTACCGTCCGCAGCTCGCCGGCTCGGCGGAGATTCTGGATCGGTTCATCCGGGCGCTCGACCTACGCGAGGTCGGCCTCGTCGTGCACGATCTGGGCGGACCGGTCGCCATCGGCGCGGTCGCGCGGCACCCCGAGCGCATCCGCGCGATGGCGGTGACGGAATCATTCGCCTGGCCTCTCGCGCGGGAGAACCCGCGTATCGCGCGGATGCTCCGCATCGTGGGCAGTCGGCCGTTTCGACTCCTGAACCAGCTCACCAACCTGCTCGCCTGGGTCGGCTCGACGTCGTACGGGGCGGGGCGACATCTGTCCCGCGCGGGACGACGTGCGTTCCTTGGCCCGTACCGCGACCGCTCGGCTCGCCGCCACGCGGTCGCCATGTTGCACGATGTCGCACACGCTGACGGCTACCTCAGGGACGTCGACCGGATCGTTCGCTCACACTTCACCACGCGACCGATGCTCCTCATCTATGGCGCCGAGAGCCCGGGCGTGAAGGAAAGCTTCCCCGAACGGTGGCGAGCGCGCGTTCCGGACGCCCAGCTGCTGCTGGTGCCCGGCGCGCATCACTTCCCGATGGCCGACGACCCGGACGCGGTCGCGGGCGCCATCCGACGCTGGTGGGAGGCAACGGCAACGGTGTGAATGCCGGGCCAGGCATCCGCGCGGGATGCGAACGGCGGGCGGCATGAATGCCGAACGGCGAACGGCGGGCGGCATGAATGCCGAACGGCGGGCGGCATGAATGCCGAACGGCGGGCGGCATGAATGCCGAACGGCGGGCGGCATGAATGCCGCCCCTACGGGACATCACGATGTCCCCCGTCGGTGGTGGTTGGGGCACCCACACACCCGCGCGTGACCACGGCGTCGTCACCCCACCCCACCGTTGCCGTACCCGGTGCGCCGGACACGCACGCTCCACGCATCCACGCACCACACGCCGCCGCGGCGCCTTCATCCCGCACGTCGTTTCCGTTTGCGACCCCCATTCCCACGACGGCACCGTCATTCCCACCCGTCGTGTCCGATCCCAGGGCCACCCGCGCCCGAACGCGGCGATGCCGCGACCATTCTTCCCGGGTCGTTGCCGTTCCGGTGCGCACGTTCACGGGGCCACATGCCGGGACGGCACCATGGTCCCACCCCGTTCGCCCCGGCCCCGGTGCCCGCCTGGCGACGTGCCCGCGTGGCGACGTGTCCGCGACGGCCGATGGGCCCGCCCGTTGTTGCCGGTCCCGGTGCGCCGGGACACGCACCCCCCCCGCCCCCCAACGCGCCCACGTGCCACGACGGCATCACGGCCCCACCGCGTCGTTGCTGTTCGCGGTGCAGGGGCAATTCGCGACGCGAATTGCCCCGGCACCATCCAAACAATCCCGTTCCTTTGGGGGCCGCGGGACGCGGGCCGTGCGAATGCCGGGCCAGGCATCGGCGCGGGATGCGAATCGCGGGCGGCATGAATGCCGAACGGCGAACGGCGGGCGGCATGAATGCCGCCCCTACGCCACGCGGGGCCGCGGGACGCGGCCGTCCCCGCACCGCCCGCGCGATGCGGCGCCCCGGGCGGGGTACGGGCGGGGTACGGGCGGGGTACGGGCGGGGTACGGGCGGGCGGGGGCGGCGATCGCGGGCGGCGCATCGCCCCCGGGCGGCCCGCGGGGCACGCGGCGGATGGAACCGCGCGCTATCGTTCCTGTAGGACCGCCGCGACCGGCGGGAGCCACGATCGGAGGCCACGCGCGCGGAGGGACGGAGCGCCATGGATCGCGAACACGTCTACGCCACGATGAACGGAGAGGGGAGCCTCGACTACGAGGTCTACCTGAACACCAAGGCCCTCCTCTCCTGCCAGAAGGACTTCGCAGCGTTCTGCAATCACGACGAGCTCCAGTTCCAGACCGTCCACCAGGTCGAGGAGCTGTGGATGAAGCTGATCGGGTACACGCTGCTCGACGTCGATGACTACCTCCAGCAGGAGAACACGAACCGCGTCGTCACGCTGTTCCGCCGCGTGCACATCGCGCTGCGGCTCATGATCGAGCAGCTCGCCCTGCTCGAGACGATGTCGCCCAAGGAGTATCAGGAGATCCGTCTGCAACTGGGCAACGGGAGCGGGCAGGAATCCCCGGGCTTCCGTACCATCCTCAAGATGCCCGCGCATCTCTGGCAGTCGTTCCGGACCCACTACCTGGACCGACACGCCCTCACGGTCGAGAAGATCTACAACTCGGAGTACTCACACTCGGACGCGTACATGGTGGCCGAAGCCCTCGCCGAGTTCGACGAGCTGTTCCAGCGGTTCCGGTTCTGCCACGTGCAGCTCATCCAGCGCACCATTGGCCTCGGTGCCAAGTCCCTCAAGGGACGGCCGGTGGACCGCCTCATGGAAGGCCAGCGCGTCATGTTCTTCCCCGAGCTGTGGGACGTCCGGAGCCAGATGACCGACCAATGGGGTGGCCGCTACGGCGTCGTGCGCGATTCCATCGGCGCGCACTGAGTCACCGAGCGCCCGCGCCGGTGCCGGTCGCCGGACGTCGCGCGGCGACCAGGGCGTAGGCGACGGTGACCGCGGCCAGCCAGGGGATCCCGGCAAGCAGCGTCACACGCATGCCCTCGACCCACCAGGTCGTGACGAGAATGGCGGCGATCGCGATCGCGCCCAGGATCGACGTATAGGGATAGCCGATCATGCGGACCGGCAGCGCCCGCCGTCCGGCCGCGTCCCACCGGCGGCGAAAGGCCAGGTGCGACGCGAAGATGATCAGCCAGACGAACAGGCCGCCGAAGAGCGAGATGCCCAGCAGGTAGACGAACGCGTGCGCTGGGGACGCGAGCGCCAGTGCCAGCGCGACCGCCAACCCGGCGGCCGAGACGAGGAGCGCGACCACCGGCGCGCCACGAACGGAGACGCGCGCGACCGAGGCCGGCGCGTATCCATCGCGCGCCAGTGAGAACAACATCCGGCTCACGAGATAGAGGTTGCAGTTCATGCTCGACGCGGCGGCCGTGATCACCACGAAGTTCACGACATGGGCGGCGGCCGGGATCCCGATCAGGCGGAAGACGGTGACGAAGGGACTGGCCGTCACGTCCGAGCCGGGCTGGATGCGGTCCCAGGGGACGATCGCCACGAGCACGATCATCGCCCCGATGTAGAAGACGATCAGCCGCCCGACGACCCGCCGCATCGCGGCCGGGACCGCGCGGTCGGGCTCTCGTGCCTCGCCGGCCGTCACGGCCACGACCTCGGTGCCCATGAAGCTCAGGATCACGAACACCATCGCCTGCCACACCCCCGACCAGCCGGCCGGGAGAAAGCCGCCGTCCGCCGTGAGGTTGGACCAGCCGATGGCGTGGCCGCGACCGATCCCGGTCAGCAGTGCGAAGCCCAGGACGATGAAGAGCACGATGGCCACGACCTTGATCATCGCGAACCAGTACTCGACCGTGCCAAAGCTGCTGACGCTGCGCGCGTTGACGTAGAGGAGCGCCAGCGAGAAGGCGACGATCCAGAGCCACTTGGGCGTGTGCGGCAGCCACCACTGACAGTAGATCGCGATCGCCACCGCCTCGCCGCCGATCGCGATGCACTGCGCCGCCCAGTAGGTGTACCGCGTCGCGAACCCGGCCCAGGGGTGCAGGTACCGCTCGGCGTACACGCCGAACGACCCCGGCTCCGGGTGCGCGACCGCCATCTCGGAGAGCGCGCCCATGAGCAGGAGGGCGATGACGGCTCCCATCAGATAGCTGACGATCACCCCCGGCCCGGCGACGTGGACGGCGAGTGAGCTGCCGAGGAACAATCCCGTCCCGATCGCGCCGCCGATCGCGATCATCCCGAGCTGACCCGTCGTCAGTTGGCGGGACAGCTCGTGCGGGCCGTCGGCGATGGCGCCCGGCGCGACCGCGGGGATCGTCGTCGCGCCCGGTACCGGCGCCGCCGCGCCTCCCTGCACGGTCACGTCCGCACGAGCAGGTCGGCGTGGGCCTCGAGCACCGCCAGCGTCCGCGCGACGTCGTCCAGCGTGTTGTAGACGTGGAACGCGAACCGCACGCCGTCGCGGCGGGACGAGGCGACAACGCCGCGCGCGGCGAGCGCCGCCAGGAGCCGCCCGGCATCCGTCGCCTGGAGGACGACCAGCGGGCCGACGCTCGCCGCCGGCGTCTTGCTCACGGCGCCGAGCGCGCGGGCACCGTCGAGGAACGCACGCGTCAGGCGCTCGACCTGTGCGGCGACGTTCTCCATCCCGATCCGGGACAGCAGATCGAGCGCCGGCTGGGCCATGTAGATGTTGGGGATCGGCGGCGACCCGCCCTCGAACCGCCGCGCGGCGGGCGCAGGATCGAAGTGCGTCGTGTCGTACGCGAACACGTCGCGCTGCCCCATCCAGCTCGCCACCGTCGGCGTCAGCGACTCGATGAGCGCGCGGCGTACGTACAGGAACGCCACACCGGGCGGCCCGAGGAGATACTTCAACGTCCCGGTCACGTAGAAGTCGACGTCCAGCGCCTTGACGTCGACCGGCCGCGTGCCACAATCCTGGAAGTCGTCGAGGAAGACCAGCGCGCCGCGCTCGTGCGCGATCCGCGTGATCGCCGCGACGTCCGACCGGAACCCGTTGAGGAAGGACACCCGCGTGAGCGGCACGATACGCGTCCGCTCGTCGATCGCGCGGGCGTAACAGTCGGCCGGGACGGCGTTGTCCGCCGCCCGGAGGAACTGCACCCGTGCACCACGCGGCCGCTGGGCGAGCCAGATATTGCCCATGGTCGGAAACTCGAGCTCGCTCATCACCACGGTGTCCCGCCCATCGAACCGGAGCGCGCTCGCGATCGGATTGATCCCCGCGGACGCGCTGGTGACGATCGCGACCTCGTCGGGATCCGCATTGATGAAGTGGGCAAATGCGCGGCGGAGCCCCTCGTACCGCCCGACCCACTCGTCCCACGGCGCGGCCGATGTGCGCCAGCTGGTCATGTACTCCCGCATCCCCGCGTCCACCACGTCGGCCATGGCGCCCTGCGAGCAGTTGTACAGGTACGTCTTCTCGGCGAGGATCGGGAAATGGGACCGCAGCTCGGTGATCGCGGTGTCGGTCAGCATGGCGGTGAGGCGAAGGGTGGACGGGTATTGGCGGGCCGACGCCCGGCGTGGTAGGTTGGCGAGCGCATCTCATCGCTCCTCGATACCATGCGAGGCTGACGCATGCCAGAAGGCATTCTCGCGCAGTTCGCCGCCGCGCTCGCGGCCGGCGCCATCCGCGTGATCGACCTGAGCCAGCCGCTCGACGGGACGACGCCGATCATTCAGCTGCCGCCGGAGTTCGGGACGACGTGGCCATTCCAGCTCCAGGAGATCTCCAGATACGATAGTCGCGGGCCGGCCTGGTACTGGAACAACTTCGCCTGCGGCGAGCACACCGGGACGCACTTCGACGCCCCGATCCACTGGGTCACCGGCAAAGACTACCGCGCCAACGCCACCGACACCATTCCCGCCGAGAAGTTTCTCGCGCCGGCCTGCGTCATCGACGCATCGCGCGAGGCCGCCGCCGACCCGGACTTTCTGCTCACGCGGCAGCACGTCGAGGCGTGGGAGCGCGCGCACGGGCGCATCGATCGGGGCGCCTGGGTGCTCATGCGCACCGACTGGTCCAAGCGGGGGGATCCGTCCGCGTTCCTCAACGCACGCGAGGATGGCGCCCACGTCCCCGGCCCGCACCCCGACCTGCTTCGGTTCCTCGTCCAGGAGCGTGACATCGTCGGCTGGGGCTCCGAGGCCGTCGGTACCGACGCCGGCCAGGCGTTCCGCTTCGACCCGCCCTTCCCCTGCCACAGCACGATGCACGGGAACAACCGGTTCGGCCTCGCCAGCCTCGCCAACCTGGACCAGCTCCCCCCCAAGGGAGCCGTGCTGATCACCCCGCCGCTCAAGATCGTCAACGGCTCCGGCAGCCCCTGTCGCGTCCTCGCCCTCGTCGCCGCATGACGGCACGGCCGCCCCTCCGCGCGCCGGGGCGAGCGATTAGCTATTAGAGGAACGCCAACCGGCGGAGGGAGCTGGCGATGGCGGAACGGTCGTTTGCGAGAGAGGTTCAGCAGCTCCGCCTCGGGCGCGGCGAAGTCTTCCGCGGCGAAGGCATCCTCGCGGTCACCAAGGCGTTGCTCCAATCCGGGGTGTCGTACGTCGCGGGCTACCAGGGCGCCCCGATCTCGCACCTCATGGACGTGCTCTCGGACGCGAACGACATCCTCGACGAGCTCGGCGTGCACTTCGAGCACAGCGCGTCGGAGGCGACCGCGGCCGCCACGCTCGCCGCCTCGGTGAACTATCCGCTCCGCGGCGCCGTCACCTTCAAGTCGACCGTCGGGACCAACGTGGCGTCGGACGCACTGGCGAATCTGGCGTCCGGCGGCGTCACCGGCGGGGCGCTCATCATCGTCGGCGAGGACTACGGCGACGGCTCCAGCATCATGCAGGAGCGCTCGCACGCCTTCGCCATGAAGTCGCAGATGTGGCTGCTCGACCCGCGCCCGAATTTGCCGTCGGTCGTGCGCGCGGTGGAGGAGGGCTTCGCGCTCTCGGAAGCCACACACACGCCGGTGATGCTCGAGCTGCGCATCCGCGCCTGCCATGTGCACGGCCGGTTCGTCGCCAAGGACAACGTCCGCCCGACGTTCACGCTCAAGGACGCGATCGAGAAGCCGGTCCGCGATGTGAGCCGCATCGTGCTCCCACCCGCCAGCTTCCTCCACGAGCAGGAGAAGATCCGGACCCGCTGGCCCGCCGCCCAGCAATTCATTCGCGAGCACCGGCTCAACGAGGTGTTCGCCGAGCGGGCCCGCGACTTCGGCATCATCCTCCAGGGCGGCATGTACAACACCACCGTGCGGTCCCTGGAGCTCCTGGGGCTCGCCGACGCGTTCGGGAGCTCGGCGGTCCCACTCTACGTGCTGAACGTCACGTACCCGCTCGTCGAGCCCGAGGTCACGGCCTTCTGCGCCGGCAAGCGGGGCGTGCTCGTGATCGAGGAGGGGCAGCCCGACTTCATCGAGCAGAACCTGCACGCCATCCTCCGGCGCGCGGGGCTGGCGACGACCGTGCACGGCAAGGACGTGCTGCCGATGGCCGGCGAATACACGGCGGCCGCGGTCACCAGCGGCGTACTGGCGTTCGTCGACCGCTATGCCCCGGAGCTCATCGACCGGGCCGCGCTGCCGAGGGTCGTGCGCCCGCCCGCGCCTTCCACGGCCGCGGCGGCACCGGGCCCTGCCGGGCTCGACGCCCACGTCCACGCCCGGCCGCCGTCCTTCTGTACGGGCTGCCCGGAGCGGCCGATCTTCACCGCCCTCAAGCTCGTCGAGCGGGAGCTCGGTCCGCACCACGTGAGCTGCGACATCGGGTGCCACCTCTTCTCGATCCTGCCGCCGTTCAACATCGGCGCCACGACCATGGGGTACGGCCTCGGGTGGGCCGGCGCGGCGGCGCTGAACACGAGCGCGACCAGGAAGCGGACGCTCAGCATCATGGGCGACGGAGGCTTCTGGCACAACGGGCTCACGAGCGGCGTCGGGAACGCCGTGTTCAACCAGAGCGACAACGTCCTGGTGGTCGTCGACAACAGCTACACGGCCGCGACCGGCGGCCAGGACATCCCCTCCTCCAGCGCGCCCAACCCCCGCCGGACGACGAAGCTGCCGATCGCCGACGCCGTCCGGGGTGTCGGGGTGAAGTGGGTGCGAACGATCACGCGGACGTACGACATCCCGCGCATGCGCGATGTCCTGCGTGAGGCCCTGACGACACCGGAGAAGGGCCCGAAGGTCATCGTCGCCCAGAGCGAATGCATGCTCAACAAGCAGCGGCGCGTGAAGCCGCAGCTCGCGCAACTGACCCGCGCGGGGCGTCGGGTCGAGCGCGAGCGGTTCGGCGTCGACCCCGACACCTGCACCGGCGACCACTCCTGTATCCGCCTCTCCGGATGTCCGTCACTCACGATCCGGTCGAGCCCGGACCCGCTCCGCCTCGACCCGGTCGCGACGGTGATCGACAGTTGCGTCGGCTGCGGCCTGTGCGGCGAGGTGGCGCAGGCCGCCGTGCTGTGCCCGTCCTTCTATCGTGCCAGCGTCGTCTCGAACCCAGGCGCGTGGGAGCGCGTCCTCTCCCGCCTGCGGCTCGCCGTGATCCGCGTCTTCCAGCGACGGGTCGACCGGCGGCTCGCCGGAGTGCTGGGATGAGCGCGCGGATGGAGGCGCCGGTGAGCGATGTCGGCACCGCGCCCCGACCCGCACCGCTCCGGGCGACGACGGTCGCCATCCTGGCGATGGGTGGCGAGGGCGGCGGCGTGCTGGCGGACTGGATCGTCGACGTGGCCGAGCGCGACGGGTACGTCGCGCAGACCACATCGGTGCCCGGCGTCGCGCAGCGGACGGGCGCCACCATCTACTACGTGGAGCTCTTCCCCGAGGCTCCGGCGCGGGCGGCCGGCAAGGAGCCGGTGCTGGCGCTCATGCCCGTGCCGGGTGAGGTCGACGTCGTGATCGCGTCGGAGCTGATGGAGGCGGGGCGGGCGGTCCAGCGCGGCCTGGTCACCAGCGACCGGACGACGCTGATCGCGTCCACTCACCGGGTGTATTCGATGACCGAGCGGACCGCCGTCGCCGACGGCCGCGTCGATGCCGCGGCGCTCATCGCCGGCGCCGCGGCGGCGGCGCGAACGTTCGTGCAGGGTGATTTCGCTCGCATCGCCGAGGAGCACGGGAGCGTCATCAGCGCGTCGCTGTTCGGCGCCCTCGCCGCGACCGGCGCCCTCCCGTTCGGTCGCGCCAGCTGCGAGGACGCGATCCGCCGCGGCGGCGTGGGCATCGACGCGAGCCTGGCGGCGTTCGCGGCGGGGTACGCGGCGGCCGCACATGCCGGTCGCGCGACGCGCGACGAGCCCGCGGCGACGGCGCCCGCGGCGACGGCGCCCGCGACCATCGCGCCCGCGCCGCTCCCGCGGGTCGGGCCGCGGCTCCGGTCGGTGGCCGCCCGCGTCGAGCAGTCGTTCCCGCCGACCAGCCATCCCATCCTCCTGGCCGGCGTGGCGCGGGTCGCCGATCACCAGGACGAGCGCTACGCCGTCCAGTACCTCGACCGGCTCGAGCGGGTCCGTGAGGTCGACCGCCAGACGGGGACCGGCGACTTCGCGCTGTTGCGCGAGACGGGCCGCTACCTGGCGCTCTGGATGGCCTACGAGGATGCGAGCCGCGTCGCCGATCTCAAGATCCGGAGCGACCGGTTTGCACGCGTCCGGCAGGAGTCGCGCGTCGGCGACTCGCAGGTCCTGCGGATCAGCGAATTCCTGCACCCCGGGATCGAGGAGCTGACCGACATCCTCCCCGCGTCGATCGGCCGACCCCTCCGGCGCACCGGCTGGATCCGGTCCGCCGTCGACCGCCTCACGCGGCGTGGCACGATCGTCACCACGACATCGGTCGGTGGGTTCCTCCAGCTCTACGCGATCGCCGCCCTTCGCCGCTGGCGCCGGCACTCCCTGCGGTTCGCGGACGAGCAACGGCAGATCGACGCCTGGTTGGCGCTCGTCACCGAGGTGGCGGGGCAGGACTATCCGCTCGCCCTCGCGGTCGCCGAGTGTCCCCGGATG
This sequence comes from Gemmatimonadota bacterium, assembly GCA_021324635.1. GTDB lineage: Bacteria > Gemmatimonadota > Gemmatimonadetes > Gemmatimonadales > Gemmatimonadaceae > Palsa-1248. Next base: position 11,144 of record JAJPIS010000039.1, on the reverse strand, counting down.
GTGAAGGGCTATGGCGAGACCCACCATCGCGGGCGCCGGCACTTCGAGGCCGTGATGCGAGCCCTGCCCCGCCTCCGCGCGCGGGCCGACGCCGCCGCGTGCGTGCGCCGCCTGCGCGATGCGGCCCTCGCCGATGAGAGCGGCGATGCGCTGGCCGCGGCGCTGCGAGAGCTGGTGGCGTGAGCCGGCCGCTGCGGATCGCCTGCCTGGGCGGCGGCCCCGCGGGGCTCTACTTCGCGATTCTCGCCAAGAAGGCGGATCCGACGGCGGACATCGTGGTCGTCGAGCGCAACCGCCCCGACGACACGTTCGGCTGGGGCGTGGTCTTCTCCGACCGGACGATGGACAATTTCGCGGCTGCCGATCCGGAGACGCACGCCGCCATCACGCGACGCTTTCGACACTGGGACGACATCGACGTCCATATCCGGGGCCGCACGTTCACGTCGGGCGGACACGGATTCGCCGGCATCGCCCGTATCGCGCTGCTCGGGATCCTCCAGCGGCGGGCGGCCGACCTCGGCGTGCAGCTCGTCTTCCAGACCGAGGTCCACGATCCCGCCGCGTACGCGGACCGCTTCGATCTGGTGGTCGCGGCCGATGGCGTCTCGTCGGTGACGCGACAGACGTACGCGGACATCTTCCGCCCCGACATCCTCACCGGCCGCAACCGCTTCATCTGGCTCGGCAGCAGGACCGCGCTCGACGCGTTCACGTTCGACTTCCGCGAGACGGAGTGGGGCTGGTTCATCCTGCACGCGTACCGGTTCGACGCCGACTGGTCGACGTTCATCGTCGAGACGCCGGAACGGAACTGGCTGCGGGCGGGCATCGACCGCATGACGACGGCCGAGTCGGTCGCCTTCTGCGAGTCACTCTTCGCCGACCGGCTCGCCGGGAGCCCACTCGTCTCCAACGCCCGCCACCGCCAGGGATCGGCCGCCTGGCTCACCTTCCACCGCGTCCTCTGCGAGCGCTGGCATCACCGCAACATCGTGCTCATCGGCGATGCCGCCCACACCGCCCACTTCAGCATCGGGTCCGGCACCAAGCTCGCCATGGAGGACGCCATGGCGCTCGCCCGCGTGCTGGCCGAAAACGGCGCCGACGTGCAGGCGGGCCTCGAGCGCTACCAGCTGGAGCGCGAGACAGAGGCGCTCAAGCTCCAGAGCGCGGCCCGGAACCGCATGGAATGGTTCGAGGATGTCGAGCGCTATGTCCACCTCGACCCCGAGCAGTTCGCCTACAGCCTGCTCACGGGCAGTCAGCGGATCGGGCACCAGAACCTCAAGCTCCGCGACGCCTCGTATGTCGATCGGGTCGAGCGGTGGGTCGCGGCGCGGAGCGGGATCCAGCGCCCCGTGCCGCCGATGTTCACGCCCTTCGTGGCCCGCGCCGTGTCGCTCAAGAACCGGGTCCTCTGCTCGCCGATGGCGACGTACATGGCGGTCGACGGCGTGCCCGACGACTTCCATCTCGTCCACTTCGGCGCGCGCGCGATGGGCGGCGCGGCAATGGTCTTCACCGAGATGACCTGCGTCGCCCCCGACGCCCGCATCACGCCCGGCTGTCTCGGCCTCTGGAACGACGAGCAGCAGGACGCGTGGACGCGCGTCGTCACCTATGTGCACTCGCAGACCGACGCGCGCATGGCGATCCAACTGGGGCACGCGGGGCGGAAGGGCTCGACTCGCCGCGGGTGGGAGGGGATCGATCAGCCTCTGGAGTCCGGGAACTGGCCGCTCGTCTCGGCCTCGCCGCTCCCGTACATCGAGGGTGTGTCGCAGACGCCGCGCGAAGCGACGGAGGCCGACCTGACGCGGATCCTGGACCAGTTCGTGGCCGCCACCCGGCGCGCGGCGGCCGCGGGCTTCGATTGGCTGGAGCTGCACTGCGCGCACGGGTACCTCCTCTCGAGCTTCATCTCCCCCCTCACCAACCGCCGGGGCGACCGGTACGGCGGATCGCTCCACAACCGATGCCGGTACCCGCTCATGGTCTTCCGCGCGATGCGCGAGGTGTGGCCGGACGAGCGCCCGATGAGCGTCCGCATCTCGGCGCACGACTGGGTGCCCGGCGGACTCGCGCCCGCCGACTCGGCCGAGGTGGCGCGGCTGTTCAAGGATGCGGGCGCCGACGTCATCGATTGCTCGTCCGGGCAGGTCAGTAAGCTCGAGCGGCCGGTGTACGGCCGGATGTTCCAGGTGCCGTTCTCCGATCGGATCCGCAACGAGGTCGGCGTCTCGACGATCGCGGTCGGCAATATCTTCGATGGCGATCACGTCAACACGATCATTGCGGCCGGCCGCGCCGACCTGTGCGCCATCGCCCGCCCCCACCTCGCCGATCCGGCGTGGACGCTCCACGAGGCGGCCAAGCAGGGCTACACCGACGTCTGGTGGCCCGCGCCATACCTCAACGGGAAGCAGCAGTTGGAGCGGAACCTGGCGCGCGCCGCGCTGTCGGCGCTTCACGTATGAGCGCCCGCGAGGAGGACGGGTCGCCGTCGCTCGTCGGCCGGCACGCCGTGGTGACCGGCGGGGCGCGCGGCATCGGCGCCGCGATCACTCGCCTGCTCCTCTCGCACGGGGCCCGCGTGACGATGGTGGGCCGCAGCCCCGAGACCCTCGAGGGGGCGGTCGCCGCCTTCGGCCACCTGGGTGACGTCGAGGGGACGTCGGCCGATGTCACCGACCCGGACGCCGTCACCCGGGCGCTCGACCACGCACGGAGCCGCTTCGGTCCGATCTCGGTGCTGATCAACAACGCCGGCCAGGCGACGGCGGCGCCGTTCGAGGGGACGGACACGGCCCTGTGGCGCCGGATGATGGCCGTCAATCTCGACGGGACCTTCTACTGTACGCGCGGTGCCCTGCCCGACATGCTGCACGCCGGCTGGGGACGGGTCGTCAACATCGCCAGCACGGCCGGTCTCGTCGGGTACGGCTACGTCTCGGCGTATTGCGCCGCCAAGCATGGACTGGTCGGACTCACGCGCGCGCTGGCGGTGGAGCTCGCGACCACGGGCGTAACGGTCAACGCTGTCTGTCCCGGGTACACGGAAACCGACATGTTCAAGGATGCCGTGGCCGCCGTCATCGCCAAGACCGGACGCACGCCGGACGAGGCGGCCGCCGCGCTGACGCGGCGGAACCCGCAGCGGCGGCTCGTACGACCCGAGGAGGTCGCCAATGTCGTCGCCTGGCTGTGCATCCCGGGGAGCGAAGCGATCACCGGACAGGCGATCGCCGTTGCCGGCGGCGAAGTGACCGGATGAGGGAGAAGGGAACCGTGACGCGTCATCTCCGTGGCGACCCGCACCGGTTGCCCGACAGTCGGCTTCAGCTCGCGGGCTACCGGGCCCGACATGTCGGCTACCAGGTCACTGATCGGGTCGCGACCATCACGCTCGACCGACCCGCGCGCAAGAACCCCCTGACGTTCGAGTCGTACGCGGAGCTCCGCGACCTCTTTCGTGCCATGGCGTATGCCGACGATGTCGCCGTCATCGTCCTCACCGGCGCGGGCGAGAACTTCTGCTCCGGCGGCGACGTCCACGAGATCATCGGACCGCTGACGGCTCTCGACACCCCGGGGTTGCTCGCCTTCACGCGCATGACGGGCGATGTGATCAAGGCGATGCGGGCCTGCCCGCAGCCGATCGTCGCCGCCGTCGACGGCGTCTGCGCCGGCGCCGGCGCGATGCTGGCGCTGGCGTCCGACATCCGGCTCGGCACGGCGCGGAGCGCCGTCGCCTTTCTCTTCGCGCGAGTCGGCCTCGCGGGGTGCGACATGGGCGCCTGCACGCTGTTGCCGCGCGTCGTCGGGCAGGGGCGGGCCGCCGAGCTGCTCTACACCGGTCGGAAGATGGGCGGGGACGAGGCCGAGCGGTGGGGGTTCTTCAACCGCCTGTGTGACCCCGCGCAGCTCGACGCCGCGGCCCACGCGCTCGCCGCCGAGCTGGCGAGTGGCCCCACATTCGCCGCGGGGATGACCAAGCGCATGCTCCACCAGGAGTGGAACATGGGCCTCGACGAGGCGATCGAGGCCGAAGCGCAAGCCCAGGCGCTCTGCATGGCCACGAACGACTTTCACCGCGCGTATCACGCCTTCGTCGCCAAGCAGAAGCCGCGGTTCGAGGGCGATTGAGCGTGACCGGCGGCGACCAGATGGCGTGGCCCTTCTTCGACCAGCGCCATCGTGAGATGGCGAGCGCACTCGCGCGCTGGACCCGGGACCACATCCGCGATGGGCACGATGGAGAGCCTGCGCACGTCGATCAGGCGTGTCGCCGGCTCGTCCGGCAGCTCGGTGAGGCCGGATGGCTCGCGCACGCCATTGGCGGGAGGGCGTACGGCGGGTCGTCGGACGCCATCGATGTCCGCGCGGTCTGCCTCATCCGGGAGAGCCTGGCACGCCGGTCGGGCCTCGCCGACTTCGCCTTTGCCATGCAGGGCCTGGGCTCGGGCGCGATCACCCTCTTCGGCAGCGAGGCCCAGAAGCGGCGCTACCTGCCACGGGTGGCGGCGGGGTCGGCGATCGCGGCGTTCGCGCTGTCGGAGCCCGAGGCCGGCTCGGACGTGGCCGCGCTCGAGTGCCGGGCCCGTGCCGATGGCGACGGCTACATCCTGGACGGCGGAAAGACCTGGATCTCGAACGGCGGGATCGCCGACTTCTACGTGCTGTTCGCGCGAACGGGCGAGGCGCCGGGCGCGAAAGGCGTCACCGCGTTCCTGATCGATGCCGACTCGCCGGGGCTCGCGTGCGCCGAGCGGATCGAGGTCATGGCGCCGCACCCACTGGCGCGGCTCACCCTGACCGAGTGCCGAGTAGCGGCCGGGCAGCGGTTGGGCGAGCCCGGGCAGGGCTTCAAGATCGCCATGGCCACCCTCGACACCTTTCGCATCTCCGTGGCCGCCGCTGCCGTGGGCTTCGCCCGGCGTGCGCTGCACGCGGCGCTCGGTCGCGTCACGTCGCGCCGCATGTTCGGCCAGACGCTCGGTGACTTTCAGCTCACCCAGGCCAGGCTGGCGGAGATGGCGACCGGCATCGACGCCGCGGCGCTGCTCACCTACCGGGCGGCGTGGCTGCGCGACCTCGGCCGTCGGGTCACGGTGGAGGCGGCGATGGCCAAGATGGCGGCCACCGAGACCGCACAACGGGTGATCGACGCCGCGGTGCAGATGCACGGCGGGCTGGGCGTCGTGCGCGACCAGCCCGTCGAGCGCCTCTATCGCGAGATCCGCCCGCTGCGCATCTACGAAGGCGCGACGGAGGTCCAGCAGTTGATCATTGGTCGCGGTATCATCCAGGCCTTCCACGACGATGAGGCACTCGGTGGCTGACCCATCACGCGCCACGGCGGCTGCGCCGGCCGCGGCCGCGCGGACATTTCAGAGCCAGATCCGGATCCGATTCGGCCAGTGTGACCCGGCGGGCATCGTGTTCTTTCCCCGCTACATGGAGATGTTCAACAACCTCGTGGAGGATTGGTGCCGCGAGGAGCTGGACCTCGGCTTCGCCGAGCTTCATCGTGGCCGCGGCTGGGGCGTCCCGACGGTGCATCTCGAGGTGGATTTCATCGCGCCGAGCTTCCTCGGCGAGCTCCTCTCGGCGACGCTGGCGGTCCGCGCCCTCGGGACCAGCTCGATCCGCCTCGCGATCGAGCTCAAGGGTCCGGCCGGTGATCCGCGCGTTCGCGCGGAGTCGGTCCTGGTCCTGACCGACGCGGCGCGGCGGCCCTGTGCCATCCCTGCCGATCTGCGCGCCCGCATGGACGCGTTCCGTGTCGCCGACTGATCGCGCCGCCCCGGGGACGAGCGGCGGGCGCGGGCGGCCAGCGGCGGAGGGCGCGCCGGCATCGCCCGCGTCGACGACCTTCCTGCATCCGGCCGGATGGGCGCGACCGAAGGGGTACGCCTACGGGGTCGTGGCCGAAGGGCGGATGGTCGTGCTCAGCGGGCTGATCGGATGGGATGCGCGGGGCCGGCTCGTCGCCGGGGGCTTCGTCGCCCAGGCGCGGCAGGCCCTGACGAACGTCGCCACGCTCCTCGCCGAAGCGCGGGCGACCCCCGCGCACGTCGTGCGCATGACCTGGTACGTGGTCGACAAGCGGGAGTACCTCGACGCCCAGGAGGGGCTCGGCCGGGTGTACCGGGACATCATTGGCCGGCACTACCCGAGCATGACGGTCGTGCAGGTGGCCGACCTCCTCGAGCCCGGGGCGCGGGTCGAGATCGAAGTCACCGCCGTCGTCCCGCCCCGACGGCGGCGGACGCGCGTCATCGCGCCGCCTTGACGCGTCGCTCGAGCGTGTGCGGCAGGCGGCCCAGGGGCCGGCATTCCGGCACGCGCGCCACCCTTCGTCCGCCGGCCTCGGGGAGGCATGCCCATCGTGCCCATCGTGCCCATCGTGCCCATCGTGCCCATCGTCTCCATCGTCTCCATCGTCTCCATCGTCAGGCGCGTCGCGCACCTCGCGCGCACCAGCGTGGTCTCCGGAGCGCTGCTCCTTGGCGTCCGTGCCTCGGTCGCGGCCCAGGGCACGGCCACGCCCCGCACCGAGCGGTGGCGCTTTCTCGCCCCTGGCACGGCCGTCTCGGACGACCCGCGCCGTGTGCCGGTGGCGCCGGGGCCGCGCGGACCTGCCGGGACGATCGTGCTGCGCGGTGGTCGGATCTTCGACGGGACCGGGGCCGCGATCCGTGAGGGAACGCTGGTCATCGAGCGGAACGCGATCGCGAGGATCGTGGCGCCCGGTGTCACCGATTGGCCGGCGGAGGCGCGAGTCATCGATGTGAGTGGGAAGACGGTGCTCCCCGGATTGATCGACCTTCACACGCACATCACCTATCCCGACCCGAACACGCCCGGCCCGATCGCGAACAGCATGGCGGACGCGGCCCTGCGGGGCGCCGACCACCTCCGCTACTACATCGAGAGCGGGATCACCAGCATCCGCGATGTGGACTCGCAGAACGAGGTGCCCTTTCGGCTCCAGGCGTGGGTGCGTGACAATCGGCTCGTCGGTCCGCGCATCTTCGCGGTCGGGCAGCTCATCACCGGAACCGGCGGCCACGGCGCGGATGGTGGCGACTACAACAGCGTGGCCGACGGGATGATCCGCGTCGCCTCGGGCCCGGACGACTGGCGGAACGCCGTGCGGGAGCAATTCGCGCGGGGCGCGGACGTCATCAAGATCGCGAGCCACTTCAGCCGCGCCGAGGTCCAGGCCGCCATCGACGAGGCCCACGAGCTGGGGCTCAAGGTGACCTGCGATTGTGAGACGTTCTACATCACGCGCGCTGTCGAGGCCGGGATCGACATGATCGAGCATCCCCTGCCGCGGAGCGATGAGACGATTCGCTTGATGGCGCAGCGCGGGACCGAGGCCGACCCGACGCTCGTCCCGTACATCCTCATCTTCAACTCCGCCGGCGGCTACTACGGTACGCCGTCCCGGCGGTTCACCTTCTCCAAGGACGCCGACTTCGAGCTCGTCCGGAAGATGAAGCAGGCCGGGATCAAGCTCGGGATCGGCACCGATCTGGTCGTGGACTGGTACCGCATGCTGCCCGGCCCGTACATCACGGAGCTGAAGCAGTTCGTTCGGTTGGGATACTCGGTGCCCGAGGTCCTGGGCATCGCCACCCGCGTCAACGCCCAGTTGCTGGACATGGCCGACAAGCTGGGGACCCTCGAGCCGGGCAAGCTCGCCGACGTGACCGTCGTCGACGGGAAACCCGATGTGAGCCTGGACGACCTCGCCCGCGTCTTCCTGGTGATCCGGGACGGCTATGTCGCGGTCGATCACGGCCAGCTCGCCATCCCGCGGCACGTGCCCGTGCCGATGCCGGCCGACCGGTAAGGTCCCCGCCCGATCGCCACGCCATCATTCGTCACCATGACAGCCCCACACGCGATGCACCACATACTTGGCGCCCACACGATCGACAGCGGCGGCATCGACAAGGCTGCCCTGCGGGCCGGGCGGGCGGGAATGCGGGCGCTCCAGATCTTCACCGCGATCCCCAAGTACTACGGGGACAAGCAGTCGATTCGGCCGGAGCGCGTGGAGCGCTTCCGGGCCGCGGCCGCGCAGGCCGGGATCGAGCTGCGCCACGTCGTCGTGCATGCGGCGTACGTGCTCAACACGGCGACGGCCGTCGAGGAACAGTGGGCGCGGGCGAGCGCCGGACTGGCCAAGGAGCTCGAGCGATCGACCGCGCTCGGTGTGGGCGCGGTGTGCTTCCATCCTGGCGCGGCCACGAGTGGCGATCGCGACGCCGCGGCGCGGCGGATCGCGGCGGCGATCACGGGCGCGTTGGAGCGGGTGCAGGGGACGACGCGTCTGCTGGTCGAGAACACGGCCGGTGCGGGCGTCACCATGGGCCGCACCCCCGAGGAAGTCGGTGCCATCCTGGCGTCGGTGCCCGCGCCCCTACGGCCGCGGACCGGCTACGGGCTCGACACCTGTCATCTGTTCGCCGCCGGCTACGACATCACCGAGTCTCCGGCTGCGCTCGCGGGCGTGCTCGACGCCTTCGAGGCCGTCGCGGGCGAGCCACCAGCGTTCTTCCACCTCAACGACAGCGCGGGCGCGCTCGGCTCCAACACCGACCGCCACATGCTGCTCGGCGAGGGCCGGATCGGTGTCGAGCCGTTCGGCTGGCTGCTCCACGACCGGCGGAGCGCGCACGTGCCGCTCATCCTCGAGACCCCCCAGCGAAACCTCGCGATCGCCGACGACGATACCTCCCCCGACCCGGCGGACGTCGAGATGCTCGCGCTCCTGCGGAGTCTCACGTAAGCCCAGAGCCCCACGATGCAGTCTCGATGACAGAGCCCACGTGCTACGCACGTGGGCTCTGTCATCATCCGACCAGACCGCTTCCCTTGTCGCTAGCGATCGCCCGGCAGGATGGTCAGCTCGATGCGGGAGGCGCTCGCCGGGGAATGATAGACGCGCTGAGTCGCGGACTGGAAATCCGACGCCTTCGCCTGGTAGATGTTCTCGAACCGCTGCGGATTCCGGTCGACGAGCGGGAACCAGGAGCTCTGGATCTGGACCATGATGCGATGCCCCCGCTTGAACTGGTGGAACGCGTCGGGCAGCGTATACGTCACCGGCGTGACACGACCGGGCACGAACGGCTGGGGGTGGGCGAGGCTGTTCCGGAATTTCCCGCGCATCACCTCGGCCCGCACGAGCTGCTGATACCCGCCGAGGTGCACCCCGTGGGGATTGGGCATCGGGTCGGGGGTGTCGTCCGGATAGACATCGATCAGCTTCACCACCCAGTCGGCATCGGTGCCGCTGGTCGACACGAAGAGGCGCGCGGTCGTCGGGCCGGCGATCGTGAGGTCCTGATCGAGCGGTGCCGTCTCGTAGACCAGCACGTCCGGCCGCTCGGCGGCAAAGCGCTGGTCGGCCGCCATGTAGTCGGGCGGCCGCTCGTTCAGGATCGTCCCCATGTACGGCACCGGCTTCGCCGGGTCGCTGACGTACTCGTCGTACGGGCGGGCCGGCGCGGCGGCCGGCGGCGCGGTCGTGAGGCGGCCCTCCGCTCCGAGATAGAGCGTCTCGGCGCTCACCCCCTTGGGCGGCCATGCGTCGAACGTCCGCCAGGCATTGGCCCCCGTCTCGTAGACGAACGCCTCGAACGGCGGCAGGTCGCCCTTGTCCTTGAGAAAGTGCTCGAAGAAGGGCAACTCGACCTGGTTGTGGTAATCGTCGGCCGTCCTGGTCGGGAACTTCAGGTCCACGAAGTCGTGCCCGTCGGTGAGGAACCATCCCGCGTGGAACCAGGGGCCCATGACCAGCCGGTGGAAACCGTTCGGCACATTCGTGGCGAGCGCCCGGTGCACGGCGAGCGTGCCCCAGAGATCCTCGGCGTCGAACCAGCCGCCGACCACCAGTACCGCGGCCGAGACATCGCGGAGGTGGGGGATGGGCGTCCGGGCCGTCCAGAACGCGTCGTCGGTCGGGTGCGCGACGATCGAGTCCCAGAACGCCACCTGATGGTGGAAGTAGCGGTCGTTCACGGCCGGGAGCGGCCCGACATCCTCGAGGAAGAACCGGTATTCGTCCGGCTTCCGGCGCTCGAGCCCGCGACTGCGCTCGTTGGTCGGTGTCGGGCGCGGGACGCCGAACCCCGCCTCGAAGTCGAACATGTCGTTGAGGAAGAGGGCGCCGTTGTGATGGAAGTCATCGCCGGTGAACCAGTCGGTGACCGGCGCCTGCGGCGAGACCGCCTTGAGCGCCGGGTGCCGGCTCAGGAGCGCCATCGTGCTGTAGTAGCCGAGGTAGGAGATCCCGTAGACGCCCACCCGACCGTTGTTGTTCGCCAGGTGCTTGACGAGCCAATCGATGGTGTCGTACGTGTCGGTGCTCTCGTCGATCGCCCCCGGTGGCGCGTCCCCCGGCCGGCCGCCGCCGTGGTACGGCGGCACGTCCACGAAATGGCCCTCCGAGAGGTATTTCCCCCGCACGTCCTGGAAGGCGAAGATGTAGCCGGCGCGCGCGAACGTGTCCGCCGGGCCGACGGGATTGAAGTACGAGTCGGCGCCGTACGGTGACCGGGAGAGCAGGATCGGGTACCGCACGGCCGAGTCGCGCGGCGTGAACACGATCGTCCGGAGCCGGATGCCGTCACGCATCGGCACCATGAGATCCTGCCGGGTGTAGTGCTCGCGGACGTAGGTGGGGACCGAGTCCTGGGCGGCGAGCGGCGGCGCCGCAAGGAGTGTGAGCGCCAGCGGGAGCGCGAGGGGCAGCGCAACAGGGAGCGCGACGGGGAGCGCGACAGGCAGGACGACCCGTAGGAGGCCGGCGGCCCACCACCCGAGCCTCGCGTGGCGCGGGCGGCGGCCGGCCAGTGGGGGGCGGACGGCGGGGCGGCGGCGGGGTTCGGGGCAGCGGCGGAGCGTCATCGCGGTCGGGTGGTGGAAGGGGGAGGTGATGCGCGCCGGCCGGCGCCGGTCCGATGCGCCGAACGGCCGGGGCGGGAGGGGAGGCGGGGGCGGGGGGGGCGGGGGGGGCAACGGCGGCGGGGAGTCGCCGGGCGGGGCGGGCGGGCGGCGGAGCCATGGCGGGCGCCGCCCGCCCTCCCAGTTGCTGCCGGAAGGGCGGAGAGGGGCTCCGG
>JAJPIS010000007.1 GCA_021324635.1 Gemmatimonadota bacterium | reverse complement strand
GACGGCCTCGCGCGCTCGCGGAACACCATCGCCGTCCAGCTCGCGCTGGCGGTCGGGATGGACTCGGTCGTGTCGCTCGCTCGGCGGTTCGGCATCACGACGCCGATCGCGCCCTACCCATCGAGCGCGATCGGCGCGTCGGGGGTGCGCCCGATCGAGATGATCGCGGCCTATTCGGCGTTCACGACGCTGGGTCGCGTGCCGGAGCCGCAGATGCTCACGCGCATCGAGGACCGGACCGGCCACCCCGTCTGGACCTCGGAGGGCCCGGTCGTCACGACGGCACTCGACTCCAACGTGGCGTTCATCGTGCAGGACATGATGCGCGACGTCGTCGAGCGTGGCACGGCGGCCGGCGTGCGGCGGATCCTGCCGGCCGCGATCCCGGCGGCCGGTAAGACGGGGACGACGAACGACAACACCGACGTCTGGTTCATCGGGGCCACCCCCGACCTGGTCGCCGGCGTGTGGCTGGGGTTCGACACACCGCAGCCGATCGCGACCGGGGCCGCCGGTGGGTCGATGGCGGCTCCCATCTGGGCGCACTTCATGGCCGCCGCGTACGACGGCCAGCCCGTCGGAAGCTGGTCGCCTCCCCCCGGCCTCGTCGCCGTCGATCTCGATCGCCTGACCGGCGCCGTCGCCGACTCGACCACCCCCGCCGAGCGCCGCTTCACCGAGTACTTCCTGCCCGGCACCGAGCCCGAATCCGTGCGCTTCGAACCGCGGTCGCTCTTCGCCAAGGGCGCGATCGTGTACTGACCTCGTCGCAAGCCTCGCGGCGGCTGGGGGCTGCCGCCGCGACGTCAGGCGAGGGGCGCCTGGGCGCGGATGGCTGCGAACGGGCGTGGATGGGCGGCCACAGCAGGTGTGGCGCCGGGCGGACAGCGTCGCTCCCGCGGGTGCGCCGGCCGCGAGCGTTGGGTCGGCGCGGGGCCGGGCCGAGGCGGCTCGCCGAGCGTCCCGGAGAGGGCTGCCGGACCCGCGGGCGCCCGTTGCAGTGGCGACGGCAGGGCCAGTTTCTTGCTTTTGTCGCTACCGTGGTGACGCAAATCTTCCAGAACGTTCGGGAAGAACGGTCGGTGCGCGGTGGGCGTCGGCTGACGCTGACGTACCGGGACACGGATGAGGTTCCCGCCATTCTCCTCATCCCGACCCCGAGCGTGCCGCCCGCCGGCGCCGCCCTCCTGCTCCACGGCTACACGTCGCGCAAGGAGGACATGGCCGACACCATCGGGCGGACGCTCCTCACGCACGGGGTTGCTTCGCTCGCCGTCGACCTGCCGCTGCATGGTGAGCGCGGCGATGGCGCGGACGAGATGACGCTCCCCAACGCGGTGGACCTGCTGCGACACTGGCGCGCCGCGCTCGAGGAAGCGACGCTCGGGCTCCGCTACCTGGCGGTCCGCCCCGAGGTCGACCATGGACGTCTGGCGGTGATCGGCTACTCGCTCGGGTCCTATCTCGGGCTCGCGCTGGCGGCGACGGACCCGGCGATCGGGGCGGTGGTGCTGGCCGCCGGTGGCGATCTCCCGCGCGGGACACCGTTCGAGGCGATGGTCCGCCGGTTCGTGGACCCGGTCGCGGCCGTGCGGCAGGTCGCCGGCCGGCCGCTGCTCATGGTCAACGGGCGGCGGGACACGACGGTGCGGCCCGACCAGGCCGAGCGGCTCTATGCCGCGGCGCCCGACCCCAAGGAGATCCGGTGGTATGACGGCGGCCACTGGCTGCCGCCGCAGGTCGTGCAATACTGCGCCGAATGGCTCGCCGCCCGCCTCGGCGAGCGGAACGCATCGTTCTAGGGCGACGCAGTACTGACGCAGGGATGCCCGACCGGGTCGCTCTGCGCAGTGCAGAGCGACCCGGTCGGGTGTCGGGCACGTCGGCCGGCGTCGCCCCGCTCCTTACGCGAGCGCCTCCGCCTCCTCCTCGGCTTCCTCCATCGCGGTCTTCGGCGTGCGCACGGGTCGCGTGGCGGGGAGAAGCGCGATCGAGAACACCTCGTCCAGCGTCTCGACCGGGCGGAACTCCAGCCGGTCGCGGACCTCCTGCGGGATGTCCTCGATGTCGGCCTCGTTCGCTTTGGGCAGCACGATGGTCGTGATCCCGGCGCGGTGCGCGCCCAACACCTTCTCCTTGAGCCCGCCGATCGGGAGCACGCGGCCGCGGAGCGTGATCTCGCCCGTCATGGCGACGTCACGCCGCACCGGTCGGCCGGACATCGCGCTCACGAGCGCGGTCGCCATCGTGACGCCGGCCGATGGCCCGTCCTTCGGGATCGCCCCGGCCGGCACGTGGACGTGCACCTCGAGCGAGCCGAGACGGTCCTCGGGAATCTGGAGCCTCGACGCGTGCGTCGCCGCATACGTGAGCGCGGCCCGTGCCGACTCCTTCATGACATCGCCGAGCTGACCGGTGAGGATCAGCGACACGTTCCCCCAGCCGCTCACCTGCGCGTCCTCGTCCGACGCCCGCGCGCCGTACAGGCGCCGGATCGCCGCCTCGACGAACATGATGTCGCCGCCCATCGGGGTGTAGAACATCCCGGTCGCGACCCCGACCTCGTTCTGCTCGTTCGCGTGCTCGGGGTGCACCTTGGGGCGGCCCAGCAGCTCGCGAACGTCGGCGGCCGTGATCTCGTGTGACATCGCCTCGCCCGCCGCCAGCCGGCGGGCGATCTTGCGCGCGACCGCGCCGATCTGCCGCTCGAGCTGCCGCACACCGCTCTCGCGCGTGTACTGCGACACGATCGCCATCACCGCGTCGTCGGCGAAGCGCACCTCGCTGTTGGCGAGTCCGGCTTCCTCGATCTGTCGCGGGATCAGATACTTCTTCCCGATCTCCGCCTTCTCGCGCTCCGTGTACCCCGCGAACTCGACCACTTCCATGCGGTCGAGCAGCGGGCCGGGGATGTTCTGGATGAAATTCGCGGTCGCGATGAACAGCACTTCACTGAGGTCGAACGGCACGCCCAGATAGTGGTCCGTGAAGGTGTCGTTCTGGGCCGGATCGAGGACCTCGAGCAGCGCCGCCGACGGGTCGCCCTGGAACGACGTCCCGAGCTTGTCGACCTCGTCGAGGAGGAACACGGGATTCTTCGTCCCGGCCTGCTTCATCCCCTGAATGATCCGCCCCGGCATCGCACCGACGTACGTCCGCCGGTGGCCGCGGATATCGGCCTCGTCACGCGTGCCGCCCAGGGCGACGCGCACGTACTCGCGCCCGAGCGACCGCGCGATCGATTTCGCGATCGACGTCTTGCCCACGCCGGGCGGGCCGGCGAAGAGCAGGATCGGGCCACGCGCCATCGCGCGCGCCTTGGCCTCGCGCGCGTCGGTGATCTGCCGATCGTCGTCCTCACCCGAGGCGAGCGACGGGGTCGCATCGTCCTTGCTCGCCCGCAACCGCGCGGCCGGCAGCTCGCCGGTCTTCTCCACCTCGTCGGCCATCTGACGGGCGCGCAACTGCCGCACGGCGAGAAACTCCAGCACGCGATCCTTGACGTCCTTGAGCCCGTAATGGTCCTCCTCCAAAACCTGCTCGGCGCGCGTCAGGTCGAGGTGGTCGTCCGACCGGGTGTTCCACGGCAGCTCGGCGATCCACTCGAGATAGGTGCGGATCACCTGCGCTTCCATGGACTCGCGCCCCGCCCGCTCCAGCCGCCCGAGCTCGCGCTCGACCTCGGCGCGCGCCTCCTTCGGCAACTCGAGCTTGGTGAGCTTCTCGCGCAGCTCCGTCACCTCGCGCGCCTGATCGTCGTCGCCCAGCTCCTTCTGGATCGCCTTGAGCTGCTCGCGCAGATACATCTCGCGCTGCCGCTCGCCGAGCTCCTCCTGGACCTGCGACTTGATCTCCTCCTGCGCCTCCAGCAACCCGATCTGTCGCTGCACGTGCACGAGTACGCGACGGAGCCGCTCTTCGACGCTCAGCGTCTCGAGCAGGCCCTGCTTCTCGGCGACGCTGAGCTCGATGTAACCCGCCACCAGGTCGGCGAAGCGACCCGGGTCGGTCACCGAGTCGAGGACCTGGTGCACGACTTCCTCGGGCAAGCCGCGTCGCTCGCCCAGCTCGGCGGCCCGCTCGCGGATCTCCTTGTGGAGCGCCTCGAAGGCGGGGTCGTGCTCGTTCACGGAGCTCATCTCCTCCGCCGGCATGACGACCGCGGCGAGATACCCCTCGGCGGTGGTGTACTGGAGTGCGGTCGCACGCTGCTCACCCTGGAGCAGGAGCTGCACGCCACCCAGACCCCGCTGGATCTGGCCGATGCGGGCGATCACGCCCATGGAGTACAGGATCTCGGGCGTCGGCTCATCCGTGTTGTCGCGCTGCGCCACCGCGAAGACGAGCCGGTCACCCTTGAGCGCCGCCTCGATCGCGCGCAGCGTGCCGGGCCGGCCGGCCGCGATGGGCGCCGTCAGCCCGGGGAAGATGACCGTCCCGCGCAGAGGCAGGACGGGAAGTGTCTGGCGTTGCGCCATGGGGTCTCACCTGGTTTGTCGCGATCCGCGCACCCGACCGGGTGCGACCTATACGGGCCGGCACAGCCGAGCGAACGCGTCTTCGCTCGAGCCCGGCCCGCCTCTCCGCCGCTGGGATGCACGTCCGGTTCCAGGGAGTTACGCCAGGACGGCGGGAACCGCAACGCACGCCCGCCGTCATGACACCTCGACACGCCCAGGTCCCGCCAGGACGGCGGGACAGGCGGGCCGTGACGGCCCGTATCTCATGCAGTGTCGCGACTTCCATGTTATCGTTTGGGAATGGCCGATCCTGTCGCCTCCACGGCCGACACCGAGCTCCTGGCGCGCGTCGAGCAGGTGCTCGCGCCGACGTTCGAGCTCGATCGGGAGGTCGGGCGGGGCGGGATGGGGATCGTGTACCTGGCGCGCGATCGTCGGCTCAAGCGACCCGTCGCCATCAAAGTACTCCCGCCCGAGCTTGCGTTCCGGTCGGACATCCGGTCGCGCTTCCTCCGTGAAGCCGAGACGGCCGCGCAGCTCTCGCATGCCCACATCGTCCCGATCTTCACCGTCGACGAGCGCGGCGGGCTGGTCTACTTCGTCATGGCCTACGTCGAGGGTGAGACGTTGGCCCAGCGCCTCCAGCGCGAGGGACGGATCCAGGCGGACGAGTCCCGGCGGCTGCTCTCGCAGGTCGCGAGCGCGCTCGCCTACGCCCATTCCCGCGGGGTGATCCACCGCGACATCAAGCCGGACAACATCCTGCTCGCCGCCGACGGAGGCCAGGTCATGGTCACCGACTTCGGAATCGCGCGGGCGGTGAGTACCGGCAACGTCGACTCCCGGCTGACGGCGACCGGGGTCGCGATCGGCACTCCCGCGTACATGAGCCCGGAGCAGTGCGCGGGCGATCGGGAGATCGACGGCCGGAGCGATCTCTACT
>JAJPIS010000088.1 GCA_021324635.1 Gemmatimonadota bacterium | reverse complement strand
TCCGGGTCGAGCGGCCGCGTGAAGCTCGGCCACCCGGTGCCGGACTCGAACTTGTCGCGCGAGCTGAAGAGCGGCTCGCCCGAGACCACGTCGACGTAGATGCCGTCGGCATGATTGTCCCAGTACTCGTTCCGGAACGCGGGCTCGGTCCCCTCGCGCTGCGTCACCCGATACTGCATCGGCGAGAGCGTCCGCTCGAGCGTGGAGTCCGCCGGCTTGTCGAAATGCTTCCAGTCCATGCTCCCCTTCCTCCCCGTCGTGGTCGACGGCCGTCCACCACGGATTCCCGTCGCGGCCGGCGGCGCCGTGTCCGCGGTCGCCTCGATGGCCGCGGCCTCGCGCGACGCGGCCGCCAGCCGAGCTGGAGCGACCGCGTGCGTCGCACTCCGCCCCACGGCCGCGGTCAGCAGCGCAGTGATGGCGACCGCCACCCCGACCGATCCGATGCCCCGCGCGACGGCAGCCAGCGAGTCTGTCATTGCTCTCCTCCCTCTCGTACCGTACGAGGCCCCACGGCGGCGCGCCAGTTCCCGGGATCAGGCCGTCCCCGCGGGTGCCGCGGGGTCCGGCGTGTCCTCCGCCGGGGCGTGGGCCGCGCGGACGCGCCCGCTCCGGTCCTCGTCTCCCGACCAGGGGTCGCGTCCCATCCGGGGAAGCTCGGCGATCCGGCGCTCGTAGGCCGTCATGATGTGTCCACGCGTGATCAGGCCGACGACCCGGCCACCCGCCCGCTCGACGACCGGGAGCGCGGCGACGCCGCGGACCCCCATCTGCCGCACGGCGTCGAACAGCGAATCCGTCGGCGAGACGATCTCCGACGGTTGGGCCAGATCGGCCGCCCTGAGGAGCGGCCCCACATCGCGCGCATCCGCCGCCACGCGCCCCAGCTCGGTCACCGTGATCACACCGACGAGCCGCCGGGCCTCGTCGACGACCGGGAAGCAGGGCTGCTCACCGGCGTCCAGGAGCCGCAGCAGCATGCCGACCGGGGCCGCCTCCTCGATCAGGCGCGGCGTGGACTCGTACGCATCGCGGACCCGCAGCCCCGCGAGCACGTCGCGGTCGGCGCCGTGTACGATCGACTCGCCGCGCCGGCGCAGCCAGCCGCTGTAGAGCGAGTCCGGCTCGAGGTGCCGGGCGACGGCGTGCGCGACCACGACCGTCAGCATCAGGGGCAGGACGAGCGCGTAGTCGTCGGTCATCTCGAACACCAGCAGCATCCCGGTGATCGGCGCATCGGTGGCGCCGCCGATCAGCGCGCCCATCCCGACGAGCGCGTACGCCTCCGGACTCACGCCCAGGTGCGGAAAGGCGTGCGCCAGGAGCACCCCGAACCCACCGCCCGTCGCGGCACCGATGTAGAGCGACGGCGTGAAGACGCCACCCGAGCCGCCCCCGTTGAGCGTGATGGCGGTGGCCACGATCTTCCCGGCCGCGAGGGCGAGGAGCGAGTACCAGGCGAGGCGGCCGAACATCGGGGCGTGGAGCGCCAGGTGGCCGTAGCCGACGAGAAGTCCGCCGGAGGCCCACACCATCACGCCCACGAGGGCGCCGGCCGCCACAGCCACGACGGCCGGCGAGAGTCGCGCGCGCACCCACCGGGCGATCCCGTCGGCCGCGAAGTACGTGCGGACATAGGCGACCGACGTGAACCCCGCGAGCACGCCGAGCAGCGGGAAGAACAACACGATCTCGCCGATCGACCCGTACCCGTACTGCTGCGGGATGGGGAACGCCGGATGGTTCCCGAACGCCGCGCGGGACACGACGGCGGCGACGACACTCGCCACGACGACCGGCGAGAAGGACGCGACCGAGAGCGAGCCGAGGATCTCCTCGAGGGCGAAGAAGGCGCCGGCGAGCGGGGCGTTGAAGGCGGCGCTGATCGCGGCGCCCGAGGCGCAGCCGACGAAGACACTCACCCGCTCGGGGGTGAACCGGAACGCGCGGCCGAGCCAGGATCCGATCGCGGCGCCGAGCACCACCACCGGACCCTCGCTCCCGGCGGAGCCGCCGCCGCCGATCGTGATCGCGCTCGCCAGTGTTCGCGCGAGCGCCGGCCGAAGCGGGACATCGCCGCCGCGTCGGACGACGGCGAGCTGCACGTCGGGGACATTCATGCCGTCGTGGCCGCGTCCGATGCGGCGCATCACCAGCCAGGCGAGCGCCAGCCCTGCCCCGGTGATGACCGGCCGATAGCCCAGCCGGGCGGCGGTCGGGAGCGCCGCCGTCGACCAGCGATAGAACAGGAGGTAGGCGAGATCGATCGAGCGATAGAACGCGATCACGCCCAGCGCCGCCAGCAACCCGATCGCGACCGCGAAGCTCAGCAGGATCGCGTTCTCGCTGAGCTCGCGCCCGTTGAACCACGTGACGAGCGCCAGCCACCGGCCGCCAGCCGCCGCCGTGAGCCGGCGCAGAGGACCGAGGAGGCGCGTCACGGCTGTGTCGTCCGCCTCCCGACCCTCGGGCGTCGCCATGACCCCAATCTATTGGACCTTATGGATCCTAGGTCGGCGGATCCTCGAAGAGCATGGCGGAGCGGAGCCCGGCGAGTCCCATCTGCGCGACCAGACGCGTGAGGCCGCGCGCGAGCGCGTCACGCTCGCCGCTGCCCATGCGATGGAGGGCCGTGATCACTTCGGCCTGCGGTGGCACGGGCGCCCGCGCGAGGAGCGCTCGGCCGGCGCTCGTGAGCGCGATCGTGATGCGGCGGGCGTCGACGGCCGATCGCTGGCGGCGGATGAGGCGCCGCCGGTGGAGCCGGTCGACGATCGGGGAGGCCGAGCTCTGATCGGTGTACGTGCGGGCCGCCAGCTCGTTCAGGGACTCGACCGGCCCGCGCTCGTCGAGCGCGCGGAGGACGAATAGCTCCGCGCTGCTGATCCCGGCGGCGTCGCGCGCCTGGCTGGCGCCGATGCGGAGCGCGCGGACGAGCCGCCGGACGGCCTCGAGCGCGGCACCGACGCTCTGCTCGGCACTGGACGCCCGCCGGGCGGGGCGCGATGCCCCTCGCGCCCGCTTCGGGCCACCGGTCGGCTTGCGCGTGCGCGCCGCTCCGCGCCCGCCGCGAGGGGCACCGGCGCGTCCACCCGCACGCCCACCGGCGCGTCCACCGCCGCGTCCAGCGCCGCGTCCGCCCGGCCGCGTCACCCCGGCCGCCCGCGCAGAGCCATACGCAAGGTCACAGGCAGGGCCACAGGCACGGCTATACGCATGGGCGGCAATGTAGAGCCCACTCGCCGATGCCGGAACCATGTGGTCCCCGCGCCGGCGCGAACGCCTGGCAAGGCATCGGTGCGGAACGGGAGCAGCGGGCGGCATGGATGCCGGCCACCAACCGACGCGCGCTCGCGCCAGGGATTCTGTCGTTCACCCCCAAGACATGGTATCCGGCGGCAGACAGGGGTAGCCTCTCGGACTATGGCCACGACCGCGTCCCTCCCCCAGACGACCGCCCTCGCCACATCGGGCGGCTCCGTACCGCGCCTCGTCACCGCGGGTGCCTTCCTCGCCGTGGTCGGGGCGGTCGCGATGGCGTGCTCCGGGACCGGGTATCGCCTTCACGTCTGGGGGCTCGACGTCGCGTTTCGCATGTTCGCGGGCGGGGCGGCGCTGGCGGCACTCGGCGGCCTCCTCGCGCTCGTCGCGCTCGCCGTCCCCGGAATCCGGCGCCGGTCGCGCGTCCTCCCGATCGCGGCCGTAACGGTCGTCGTGGCTGCCGCCGCTGCGGGCACCTTCGTCTCGTGGTACCTCAAGGCGCGGAGCGTCCCGGGCATCCACGACATCACGACGGACACCGGCGACCCGCCGTCCTTCGAGGCGCTGCGCGCCGCGCGGTTGGCGGCGCCCAACGGCCTGGAGTACGGCGGCGACTCCGTGGCCGCCCAACAGCGCGCCGCCTACCCCGACATCGTGCCCGCCGTGCTGCCGATCCCGCCCGCGGACGCGTTTCGGCGCTCGCTCATGGCGGCGCAGGCACTGGGGTGGGCGATCGCGGCCGCCGACTCGGCCGCGGGTCGCATCGAGGCGACGGCGACGACCGCCTGGTACGGGTTCCGGGATGATGTGGTGATCCGGATCCGGCCCGAAGGCTCGGGGAGCCGGATCGATGTCCGGTCGGATTCCCGGCTCGGCGGGAGCGACGTGGGCACGAACGCGGCCCGCATCCGCCGATTCCTCGCCCGCGTCCGCGCCTGACCGAACCCGGGGCGCGGCCACCCGGCCAGGGCCCCCGACCGCTCAGTGGCCCTGCCGCTCGACGGTCGCCCCGGTGAAGTTCTCGGTCGAGACGTTGTGACCGGCTGAGAGGGTCCGCACGTAGGTCACCAGCGCCCAGATCTGCGAGGGCGGGAGGCGCCCACCCCAGGCGGGCATCCCGTCCGGCCGCCCCTCCGCGATCGACTCGTACACCTCGCCGGCGCTCCCGCCGAAATGCCAGCGCCCATCCTGGAGGCTCGGCCCCATCGCCCCCGAGCCCTCCGATCCGTGGCAGTCGGCACAGTTGTAGGCCACGAACAGCGCGCTCCCCTCGGCCAGCGCCCGCCTGTCACCCTCCCGGGGATTGCGCAGCGTCACGGCCGCCGAGTGCACGACCGGCAACCCGGGCTGGATATTGTCCCCGTGCACCACGAACGTCGGCCCACCGGCCACCGGCACCGCCCCGTCAGGCGACCGCGCCGCCCGGACGACGCCGACGGTCACGAGGAGTCCGACGGTCGATATTGCCGCTGCACCGCGCCACCAGACGGACATTATCAGGCCTCCTTGACGACAGACGCACGGGGTGGTGGACTGAGACGACCCGGTCGCGCGCCCGGTCGGTTTCACGGCCGCGAGTCGCCCAGCTTGAAGACGAAGAGCGTCCCGCCCAGGCTCGTGTGGCGCGCGAGGTCGGGGAGCGTCGCGCCGCGCTCGCGGACATCGTACGGCGGACCGGCCGCCACGTCGCCCGCGATCAGCGCCCCCATGTCGCCGCCGATCCCGGCGTACACGGCCACGTACTGGTGGCCGTCCGGGCCGCGATAGGTGATCGGGTTGCCGACGATCCCGGAGCTCACCTTGTTCTCCCAGAGCGGGGCGCCGGTCCGGGCGTCGACCGCCTTGAGCCATCCGTCCAGGGTCCCGTAGAAGGCGACGTTGCCGGCGGTCACCAGGGCACCGCTCCACACCGGGAAGGGTTCCCTGATCCCCCACACCTTCCGGCCCGTCGTGGCGTCCCAGGCCATGAACTCGCCACGATAGCCGCCCGGCCCGCCGGTCTCGGGAGCGTCGGCGCCGATGTACGGCGTGCCCGGGATGTAGGTCGGGTGCCGGCCGGTGAAGTCCATGCACAGGTTGTTCGTCGGCACGTAGAACAGGCCCGTGGCCGGGGAGAAGGCGGCCGGCTGCTGGTTCTTTCCGCCCTCGAGGCTGGGGCAGATCCCGTGCACGGTCCGGCCGATCCCGGTCGCCTTGTCCGGGTTCACCTTGGGCCGACCGGTCGCGAGATCGATGCCGCTCGCCCAGTTGACGGGAACGTACGCCGCCGCCACCAGGACCTCGCCCGTCCGGCGGTCGATCGTGTACTCGAAGCCGTTGCGATCGAAGTGGACGAGCACTTTGCGCTGCGATCCGCCGATCGGCAGGTCGGCCAGGATGTTCTCGTTGACGGCGTCGTAGTCCCAGAGATCGTGCGGCGTCACCTGGAACGCCCACCGCAGCTCGCCCGTATCGGGGTCGCGCGCGAGGATGGAGCTCGTGAACTTGTTGTCCCCGGGGCGGAGCTCGCCGTCCCAGGGGCCCGGGTTGCTCGTGCCGTAATAGACGAGGTTGAGGGCGGGATCATAGGTCAGCCACCCCCACACGGCCCCGCCGCCGTGCATCCACGCCCCCGCCGGCCAGCTCGTGACGCCCAGGTCCCGCCCGCGCTCGGCGGCGTAGAACGGATGGTACCCGGCGCCGATCCGCACTTCGCTGTCGGGCCCCAGGTTGTACGCGCGCCACCGCTCCCGCCCGGTCGCGAGATCGAGCGCCGACATCCAGCCCCGTACGCCCATCTCCCCACCACTCGGCCCCACGAGGACGTTCCCGTGCACGATCAGCGGGGCCATCGTCATCGTCTCGCCGCGGTTGGGATCCGCAACCCGCGTCCGCCACCGCTCGACTCCGGTCGCCGCATCGACGGCCACGGTCTCCCCGTCGAGGAGGTTGTACACCAGCATGCCGTCGGCGTAGGCCGCCCCGCGATTGACGACGTCGCAGCAGGCCTCGCCGATCGCCGCCTGTGAGTTTTCGGGCCGGTATTTCCAGCGGAGCGGTGCGCCAGGCTGTGCGAGATCGATCGCGTAGGCGACGTTGGGGAAGGGGGTGACGAGGTACATCGACGAGCCGATCACCAGCGGGCCCCCCTCGTGGCCGCGGAGCACGCCGGTCGAGAAGCTCCACGCCACCACCAGCCGGCGGACGTTGGCTGGCGTGATCTCGGCCAGCGTGCTGTAGCGGCTTCCGGCGTAGTCCTTGGCCGGCATCGCCCACTCACCGTCGGCGCCGGCCGCAGGCGTGCCGATCCGGGCGCCCGCCACCCGGCCGCCGCCACCCGTCCCGCCCGCCGGGCCGCTGCACGCGAGCGCCCCCAGCGCCCCCAGCGCCCAAAGCGCCCCGAGCGCCCCGAGCGCCCCCAGCGCGCCAGGGGCTACCGCTCCGCCGAGCGCCCTGAGCTTTGCCGCCGCCGGCCATCCCTTTGGTTCCATGGGATCGATCCTACACCGATCGCGAGACGGGCGGAACGGGCCGTGCCATACTGTCGAGCCCGCTCGTCACCCGGATGCCCCCGTCAGCGGCCGACGCCCTCACCCGCCCCCGATGCGATCCCTCGCCGGTTGGACCCTGCCCCCACGCCACCGTTTCGTTGCTCTCCGGCTCTCCATATGCGGCGCCGCGCTCGCCGGCGCCTGCCGGACCGCGCCGGCCCCGAACACCGGGGCCGCGCCGGCGTTGGTCGCGGCTGGCAGCGCCGCACCGCTCCGGCCGCCGGCCGATGTGATCCCCGGGCTCGATGCCCGCTGGGTGGCGCCCGGCGTCGACACCATGGTCATCACGGAGCCGGCCACGACCACGGCCGCGGCCTTCCGCCGGGACGCCCGGAAGACCGGCGACGGGCCGCTTCGCGTGGTGGTCGGGACGACGATCCAGCGCGTGCGCCGGGTTCGTGGGGTGCGCGGTGAGCACCTGCTCGAGGTCCAGTTCGAGCAGCGTGACGACACGGCGGCGCTCGTGACGCGCGCCACGACGTGGGTCGATGCGACGACGCTCCTGCCGCGCCGCCAGCGGGCCGACCTCGATGCCGGTCGAGTGGTCACGCTCGAGTACGACGGCGGTCGCGTGACGACCATCGACTCCGCTCCCGGGCGCGGGCCGCGCGTCGCGGCGGCCGTGGTGCCCGACAGCGCGTACAGCGCCGGAGCGATCGATCTGGTCCTGCGCGCGCTGCCGCTCGCCGCGGGGTACCGCACCAGCGTCCCGCTCTACTTCCCGTCCGAGCGGCTCGTCTATCCGGTCGCCGTCCGCGTCACGGGAGAGGATCGGATCACGACCCGGGCGGGGCGGCCGGCCGACTGCTGGCGCGTCGCGGCGCTATTCCCCGGCGCGATCACCGAGCAGTTCTGGATCGAGGAGCGCTCGCACGCGCTGCTCCGGATCCTTGCCCACGACGGCGCGACGTCGCTGGCGCGGTACGACCGATGATCGGTCGTTGACGCTCACGACCGGTTCGACCTCGGGCTCGGCGGGCGCGTCGCCGCCGAGGAATCGCACGACGCGGGGGCCCGCGAGGTAGCCGCCGACGCCGATGAAGAGGCCCGCGCCGGCGTCGACCGCGTAGTGGAACCCGCCGTAGACCGTCCCGAGCGCGAGGGCGGGGACGATGGCGGCGAGGAGCCAGAACACCGGGCGCGCGAACCGCCAGGCGAGGAGCCAGATCACGACGGCGACCGCGACGTGTGAGCTGGGGAAGGCGGCGCCCTTGGACGCCCAGTGCTCGAGCACGTCCTGCACCAGCCCCGGAAAGAGCCATCCGCTGTGCGTGTATGCGGGATGCGGCCGGTGGTACCAGGGGCCGGCGACCGGAAACACGATGAAGCAGAGATAGCAGACGTAGAACGTGCCCAGGACGACCGCGAGCACGTAGCGGAACTCGCTCCGCCGGCCGCGTAGGTAGAGCGCGCCGCCGAGCAGTGGGAGGAGGACGTAGTACGCGGCGTAGCTGAAGTGGAGGTACTCCACGAGCGGCCGCCAGGGGAGGAAGCGCCGGAGCGCTGCGCCGGGCCGCCCGAAGAGCGCCTCGTCGATCGCCGAGATCGTGCCGTCGTAGTAGCCGGTGCTGAGGAGCTGGTTGAGCCGCGCGACTTCGGCGTAGAGCAGCGGCAGCACCAGGACCGGCAGCCAGTCGCGCAGCGCTTCGACCCACCGATTCGACGGAAGCCGCGGGAAGACGACGAGGATCAGGATGATCGCCGCGATGTGGGCCGCGAGGACCGGCCACCAGGCGCCAGGCGACCCGAGCGTCGCCCCGAGGAGTCCGGTCGCTGCGAGATATCCCGCCGTGAGGACCTCGTGCGGACGCACGCGGCGGTCGGGCGGCATGGTCAGGAGGTCACTGCCGGTCACGGAATCCACATGTCGTCGAAGCGGTGGTGGCTCTAGAAGCATGGCGTGGGTCGCGCCCGACGTCCACACCCCGGTCCGACCGTGGTCCGTGTGCGTGGACGTTCGCACGCGCCGCCATGGAGTTGACCGCGGAGCGGACCCGATGTAACACACAGAGGAGCCATGCCACATTCCCCCGATCTGCACGACATGTTCGCCGATCTCGACCAGATGCGGGGTGCCGAGCGCCGCGTGGCGCTCGCGACGCTCGTCGCGACGGTCGGCACGACGCCCAAGAAAGAGGGCGCGAAGATGTGGATCGGAGCGGGGGGTCGGATGCTCGGCTCGGTCACGATCGGCGGCTGTGTCGACGCCCAGGTCGTGCAGGCCGCCGACGACGTGCTCGCATCCGGACGGACGGCCCTCCTCGCGATGTCGCTGAGCGACGAGCAGGGGTGGGACCTCGGCCTGACCTGCGGCGGCACCCTCCGGGTGCTCGTCGAGCCCGTGCAGCTCGATGTGGCGACGGATCCGGTCAGCGCGGCGTACGATCTGGTCCGGCGGTCGGCCGCCGGTGGCGCCCGCGCGGTCGTGGTCGCCCGGCTCAGCGGATCGCCGGCGCGGCTCGTGGTGGTGGAGAGCGGCGCGGTCGCCGGCACGCTCGGCGATCGCGCGCTGGACGCGGCGGCGGGTGAGGAGGCGCGGTCGCTCTTCCGGAGCGGCGCGTCGGGGACGCGGACGGTGGCGGGCACCGAACTGTTCTTCGAGGTGCACGGCCCGGCGCCACACCTCATCGTCTTCGGCGCGACGCACGTCGCGATGCCGCTCGTGGAGGCGGCCGCCGTGCTGGGATGGCCGGTGACGGTGATCGACGCGCGCGAGCGGTTCGCGACGCGCGAGCGGTTTCCGCGGGCGCGCGCGGTGCTGGTCGGCGAGGTCGGCGCCCTGGCCGCCGGGCAACATTACGACGCCGGGACCCATGTCGTGATCGTCACTCACGACTACAAGTTCGAGTTGCCGATCCTGCGCGAGGTCCTGGCGCGCGAGCCGGCGTACGTGGGGCTCCTCGCGAGCCGGAAGCGGGCGCAGGCGCTGCGGGCCTTCCTGGCCGAGGACGGCGTCGACCCGGCCGCCCTCGACCGCGTGCACGTCCCGATCGGGCTCCGCATCGGCGCCCAGACGGCGGCCGAGATCGCGCTCAGCATCCTCGGCGAGATCATCGCCGTGCGCGCCGAGCGCCGCCACTCGCCCGCCGCGAGCGGGCCCACGAACACCGCCACGAGCACCGTCACGAGCACCGCCACGAGCACCAGCGCGAGCACCAGCGCGAGCACCAGCGCGAGCACCAGCGCGAGCACCAGCGCGAGCACCAGCGCGAGCACCAGCGCGAGCACCGGCACCGACACTCCCACGAGCGGCGGCGCCATCGCCGCTTCCGGCGTCCCCGCGCCGGACGCATGATCACGCACCGTATCACGCGCGGTGATGCGCCGTCGGTCGCGACGGCGATCGCGGCCGGGTGGATCGTCGCGCGCGATGTCCCGGCGCAGGATGGGACGCCGGGGGTCCCCAAGGGCCACGTGCTGCGCGACGCCGATCGGGCGCGACTCGACACGCTCCCGTGGACGGAGCTGCATCTGATCGAGCCCGAGCCCGGCGAGGTCCACGAGACCGAGGCGGGCGAGCGGATCGCGCGGGCCGCGGCCGGCGCGGGCGTCACGGTCGGCACGCTCGGCGGCGGCCACTGGCCGCTCCTCGCCGCGCACAGCGGCGTGCTCCGCGTGGCGGTCGACCGGCTGACCGCCCTCAACCTGATCGACGGTCCGTGTGTCTACACCCGCTACGACGGGCAGATCGTCGAGGCCGGAGCAGTCGTCGCGCGCGCGAAGGTGACGCCGCTCGTGCTGGCGCAGGAGCGCGTGGACCGGGCGGTGACGCTCGCCCGCGGGCCGCGCGCCGGCGCGGTCGGACGGCGGGCGGGCGAGGCACCGGGCGAGGGGGACGGGGAGGGGGAGGGGGAG
>JAJPIS010000115.1 GCA_021324635.1 Gemmatimonadota bacterium | reverse complement strand
GAACCCGGGTAGCCCTCGGTTTGATACAGGACCACGCGCGGGGGGTGGGGGGTGGGGGTGGAGGAGGAGGGGGGAGGGGGAGGGGGAGGACGTGCGCTCGTGGTCCGCTCAATCGTACGCGCCGCCGGGCCGGCCGCCAGTCGGTGCGGCTCGCGCCAGGCGGCTCGCGGCCGACGCGCGGCCGACACGCGGCCGACACGCGGCCGACACACGGCCGAGGGACGGCCGGTGCGCGGCGTCCGTCCGGCGTGTGCGCGGCGTGAATCCGGCCGGTTTCGCGGTCGGCCCGGGATGGTCATATTGTGCGGGTCGCAGGCCGGGGAGAGTGGCCGGCCTCGCGACATTCCTCGGAGGGTTGCGTGACCGTCGTCGATGCGGCGCGGGTGGGAGCGGCCCCCCGCGTGCCGGTGCCATCGGACCCTCGACTCGCGGCCTTCGCGCGTGACGGCTTCGTCGGGCCGATTCGCGTGTTCAGTTCCGCGGAGTGCCGCCGCATTGCCGCCTACCTGCGCCGCGACGAGCTGCCTGCGCCGCCGGACTGGCCCAAGGCGCGCGCCGCACGCGAGCGGTTTCTGTTCGAGCTGGCCATCCATCCGCCGATCCTGTCGCTCGTCACGCGGCTGCTCGGTGGGCCGGTGGTGCTCTGGGGCGCGAGCGCCGTCAGCCGAGGGCCGGGCGTCAGCCACCCCTGGCACAGCGACATCGAATCGTCGGCGCCGTCGGGGGGGTTCGTGACGGCCTGGATCGGGATCGAGCGGACGACGCGTGAGTCCGCGCTCCAGGTGATTGCGGGGTCGCACCGGCTGGGACACACCGTCCAGGAGGCGCGGCTCGAGCGGCGGCTCGCCCGTGAGATGGCGACTCCGGCCAACATGCTCGCGGCGGCCCGCGCCGGCGCGCCGGATGCGGCACTTGTCCAACCGGCGATGACCGACGGCGAGGCCCTCCTCTTCGACGGCCGGCTCTGGCACGGCTCGCACAACAGCCGGCGTCGTGGCCGGCGGATCGCGCTGTTACTGCAATACGCGGCCGCGGACGCCGCCGTCCGGATCCCGGACCTCGCGCAACTCGAGTGGCCGTTCCGGGTGCGCGCGGAGCCCCGACCCCAGACGATCCTCGTCGCCGGGACCGACCCGGGGACGACGAACCGGCTCGTCCCACCGCCCCCGCCCGCTCCCCGCTTCACAGGCCTGCCGATGATCACCACCCTGATCCACCCGTTCACGCTGGCGGGCGTGCAACCGGTCGGGCAACCGGTCGGGCAACCGGTCGGGCAACCGGTCGGGCACCCCGCCGGCGGGCCCGCCGGGCCACCCGCGCGCGACTGGCAGATCTTCCCGGCCTTTCACGGCCCGACCGCGACGCTCGCCGACATGAGTTGTCACGCCTCGGTGCTCGCGCCCGGCCACTCCCCGCACCCGCCGCACGCGCACGCCGAAGAGGAGCTGCTCATCCCGCTCGCGGGCGCCGTCGAGCTCCTCATCGCCCGGGATCCCGCCGACACCACGCCGCGCGTCGAGCGGGTTCTGCCGGGCGCCTTCGTCTACTACCCGGCGGGGCAGCATCACACCATCCGCGCGGCGCACGGATCGGCTGCGGCGTACCTGATGTTCAAGTGGCATGCGCCGCCAGGGCCGGCGGGTGTGGCATCCCGGCTCGACACCACCCTCTGCCGGTACGGCGAGCTCGTGGCACCCGCGGGAGCGCCACCCTTCTCGACGCACTGTGTGCTCGAAGGTCCCACCGCGTGCCTCGGCAAGCTGCACGCACACCTCACCATCCTCGAGCGCGGCGGCGGCTACGCACCGCACGCGGACGCGTACGACGTCGCGATCCTGACCCTGTCGGGCACCGTCGAGACGCTCGGGCAGCGGGTCGAGCCGATGAGCGTGATCTACTACTCGGCCGGCGAGCTGCACGGTCTCCGCAACGTCGGCGCGGGGCCGGCCCGCTATCTCGTGTTCGAGTTCCACGCCCCGGGGGTGAACCCCTTCGCGACCGACGGCCCGGCGTACCGCACGATCGCCCGCCGGATCCTGCGACTCGGCAGACGACTGGCACGTCCGCTCTGGCCGCGCCCCTCGCGGCACTGAGGGCACCAGCGACGTCCGGCGGTCCGCGGAGCCGACCCGTTCCCGGCGCACCCGATCGATTGACCCCTGGCTTGGCGGCGTTCGCCCCAGGAATGCGGCACGGGCGAGTGGGGTCTGGTACTTGTCGCGCGTGCCATGAGTGGCACGGGGTGGCACGAGCGGCACGCACGACGGCCGTGGCTCGCGTGGCGCGCGTGGCGCGCGTGTCGGGCATCACGGTCGGGACCCGTGACGGAGCGGCCGGACCCTTCTCGCGAACGTCCTCGCACACATTCTCGCGAACCTTCTCGCTCGTTCGGCGCGCGCGCCGGGCGCGGCGGTGGAGCCGATGATGGGAGCTGCACTCGCCGACAGCATGGCCGGGGGCGGACGGGGGGCCTGGGCGGCGCTGCCCTATCCACCGGAGCGGCTCTACCTGACCCTCAGCGTCATGCTGGTCGCCGTCGCCGCCGCGGTGGCGATCGTCCGCCGTCGATTCGCGCAGCGGCTGCTGGCCGAGATCGCGACCACACTCGGCATCTTCCTGCTGATCATCGGGAGCATCGTGTACACCGTGGCCTTCCGTGGACTGCGCCCGGTGGAGCTCGGCGTCGCGTGGGCTCTCTCGCTGCCGGCGATCGGATGGTTCGTGTGGCGGCTCAACAGCATCATGACGCGGCCGCTGGCGCAGCTGGAGGCGCTCGGGGACGCGATCCGCCGCGGCGAGTGGGCCGCCGTGCTGGGCGCGGATGGCGCGTCCGCCAGCCCCGGGGCGGCGGCGCAAGGCAACCGGTCGGCCGCGCCGGGTGCGGCGGGCGGTGTCGAGGCGGCGCTCCGCGACGTCGCGGTGCTCGTCGGACAGACCCAGCACACCTCGCACTCGGTGCTCGAGGCGGCGGGTGAGGTGGCCCGGATCGGTGCGAGCGCGGCCGACAGCGCCGACCGGGTGACGGCGGCCCTCGCGCGGCTGACCGAGGCCTCCGGCGGGAACGCCGTCGCCGCCCGCCGGATCGGCGAGGCGGCCGGCCACCTCACCACCGCGGCGGCGCAAGTCCGCGGGGCGGCGCGCGAGACCCTGGAGATCTCCGGGGCGGTCGATGGTCGCGCGCAGGCGGGAGTCGCGAGCGCCACGGCGGCGACCGCGCGGGTGAGCGCGATCGTGGGGGCGACCCGCGACATGGAGGCGGCGCTCACGCAGTTGCGCGCGGCCGCCGGGAGCGCGGCCGACGTGACCGCGGAGATCGGCGGCGTCGCGCGCCAGACCAACCTCCTCGCGCTCAACGCGGCGATCGAGGCGGCGCGGGCGGGCGAGGAGGGTCGCGGCTTCACCGTCGTGGCGACGGAAGTGCGGACCCTGTCGCGCCGCGCGACGGAAGCGCTGGCCCGCGTCGAGTCACTCCTGCGCGACATTGCGGCGCGCGTGGATGCGGTCGACCGGCAGTTGCAGTCGGTGCGGGGGGCCGCGGAAGAAGGGGAGCGCGTGATGCAGCAGGCGATGGGGGTGTTCGAGGACATCGCCGCGCACGGGCAGCGGACCGTCGCCCTGGCGCAGTCGGTCGTGGCCGCGGTGGCCGTCGCCGAATCGCTCGTCACCGAGCTGGGCGCCGCGTCGGCGCTCGTCATCGAAGTGGCCGACCGCACCGCCGTGGAGACCCAGCACGTGGGCTCGACGACCGTCGAGCAGCGGACGCGGACCGAGCACCTGCGCACGACCGCCCGCGCGCTCCAGGGTCTCGCCGAGTCGCTGCGCGGCGTGGTGGCGCGATTCGGCCGAGAACAGGGCCGACTCGCGGGCTGACTCAGGTGTCGGGCTCGGTGTCGGGCTCGGTGTCGCGTCCGGTCTCTGGGTCGGCGGCGGATCCCCGGCGTACGGTCGGGACAGGCTCGGGCGACCAGACGACGACGTCGAGCCGGCGGGCGAAGGAGAGCCGTGGGGCGGTGCGGGGCAGGGTGATGCCCGCGGCCTCGGCCATCGTGTTCCGGTCGATCTGGGCCGTGGCCGGCTGGAGGGGCCAGGGCACGTGGTGGATGTCGGCCCGGAACACGCGACGCGCGGGGTCGACCGCGTAGAGGCAGTAGCGCTCCGTGAGCCAGAAGTCGAGCGAGCCCGGCGCACTGCGCTCGACCGCGCCGGTCGGGGCGTAGCGTCCGCGGAACCGCGCCGGCGGCGCGCGGTGGTGCGTCCGGCGTGACGTGTACTCGACCCGCCCGTCGACCCGCCGGAGGCGCATGGCGGCCCGGTAGTAGGGGAGATGGTACACGAGCCGCGCACCGGCAACCGCGAGCGGACTACCGGCGTCGAGGCTGAAGAAGTAGACGCCCGGCTTCTGGTCGAGGACGACGTAGGTGCGGACGTTGAGCTCGGGAAAGGCCGAGAGGCCCGGGAGCGGAACGGCCCGGACCGGGCGCGCCCGCAGGTGGCTGATGTAGAACGGCGCGATGCTGACCCAGGCCCGCCCCTCATACAGGTCGAGCGGCAGCACGCGCGGGACGAGCGCGCGGACGACATCGGTGGCGACCGGCCAGTGCGCGAAGAGCAGGTCGGTCCAGCGCTGCGCCAGGAGCCAGGGTCGGGCGGGCAGTGGCCACGGTCGGTGCGCCACCGCCACCGTCGGGTCATCGATCCAGGCGGCCATCACTGCATCGGGGACGGCGTCTCGGGGTGCGCTCGGTTGCCGCTCAAGGTTACGCGGCGCGCCGCGGCACCGCCACGCGCGCGCGCCGCCGACCCGCTCCGAGGCGCTCTGTCGCGCTCTGCCGCGCTCTGCCGCGCCCAGCACACCCGCCAGGCGCGCGAGGCCTGTCGGCCGAGGACATGCCCGGCGTCGCCCGCTGCAGCCGTGCCGGGTGCGCCGGCGCCCCCCGGGCGATGGTGCGCCGCCTGCAACGCCTGAGCGGCGCCGGCGGGAGCGCCGAGGAGCGGCGACCGCATGGGCCAATGGCACGCCAACGAGCAGCCGATGATGGGAGCGCGACGTGGACACGATCACAAAGCTGACATTCCTCGACCAGGTCTCCGCCTACGACGTCGAGGTCTCGATCGGGGCGGGCGACGGGCACGTGGCGGTCGACATCGCGGTGCAGGGGCACCCGGCGGTACAGCTGGCGGTTCCCGTCGACGAGTGCGAGATCCTGGTCGACGCCCTTCGGCGGGCCGCCGAACGGATGCGCGGCGGACACTGACCGTCCACTCGGGACGTCGCATCCCCACCAGAAGCCGTCGATCGCGGTCTTCGCCGGACCGCGGAATACGACCGGTGCCCAGCGTTTACTGAGAATTCCTCGCGCGTTACATCAGCGACGGAAAAGTGACTGTTGACAACGCGGCACAAAAGCAGGATTGTTGCGTCCGGGACAGCCCGTCCCGATCGCCGCCGGCCTTCTCGAGCGCGATCCCGTTCCGTCATCGCCGCCTCCGCCATGTGTCCTTCCACGTCGCCACGGAGTGCGAGCAGGCCGCAGTTCAGCCCCGATCTCGGGGGCGCGCGGGCGCGTGTGGAAAACGCGCTCCGCTCGTATGCCGGGACGATGCCGCCCGCGATGGCCGAGCTGTATGCCGCAGTGGTCGATCTCGCCCGCGTGATGCGCACCGCTGGCGAGCCGCCGGAGCGTCTCCTGATCACGATCAAGCAGGAGATGGCCGACGTCCTGGGTGTGCCGCGCGATCTCTACGGACTCGGTGGCGACTCACCGAGCACGCGACTCGTGAGCCAGATCGTCACCTGGTGCGTGGAAGCGTACTACCGTCCCGACGCGGACAGCGCGCGCTGATCAGGCGGCGGCGGCAGCGCGGTCGGCGACGAGGCGACGCATCGCGTCGAGCGTCCGCCAGTACACGTCCTCCATGAGGAGGTGCGCGAACTCGCCGTTGCGGCCGACGCTCACGAGCCCACGGATGCCCGTCGATTGGGCGAAGCGCTGGCGATCGTCCTCGTACTCCGCGAGGTGGACGGGATAGGCGATCGGCGAGCGCATGACGCGGCAGCCGCGATAGCGCCGCCGGGCGTCGGGGATCCAGTCGAGGTGCGCGAGGCAGCGGTCGGCCAGCTCCTCATCGCTCGCGCGCCAGATCTCGTCGCCCACCTCGCAGCCGAGGTCCGCGACCAGCAGCGTCTTGCCGCGCGGGGCGAGCCACGGCATCGAGAGCGGCGTCTCGGTGAGCCGGAAGAACGGACCGCCGGCGTCGGGCGTCCAGAGCACGGTGTCGGGCAGCAGCCCCCGGCCCTCCATCCGCAGGTTCACGAACACCATGGGCCGATAGCGGAAGCGCGCCAGCGGACGCAGGACATCGGTCCCGACGACGAGCCGCGGCAGCACGTGGACGGGGGCGGTGCTCACGACGGCCGACGCGGCGTGCTCCTGACCTCCCGCGCGGACGCCGACCACGCGATCGCCGTCGACCATGATCTGCTGGACCGGACTATTCAGCTCGATGCATCCCTCGAGGCCTTCGAGGAGGCGCTGGCAGAGCACCGCGACGCCGCCCATCGGGTAGACGTGCCACACATTCGGGGACTCGGGCATTTCGTGGCTGTAGCCGATGGCGACGGCCCGCCGGGTGAGCCGGCCGTCGAGCTTGAGGAGCAGCGTATGACCGATGCCGTGCTGGAGGGCGGCGGCGACGGACGGGGCGAGCTTGTCGGCCGGCGCGCCCGACCAGGCCTCGAGCAGCGGAAACGCGACGCGCCGGGCGAGCGCATCGCCGTATCGGAGGCGAAAGACATCGGCGGCCGTTCGCGGCGGTCGCCGCTCATCGACGATGGCGCGCCGGCGGATCGCGCTCAGGATGAAATCGGCGCGCCGCATGAGCCCCATCGGATACGCGTAGGTGCGTCCCTCGAGGCGCACCGTCTCGCCGTAGTGCTTGATCGTGCGGCAGTGCGCGCCCACGCCGATCGCGGCGGCGAGGCGATTGGTGATGAAGTGCGCGCCGAAGTCGTAGACGAAGCCCTCCGGGTCCCGCTCCGTCTTGGCGAGCCCGGCGATGTGCGGCCCGGCCTCGAAGACGCGGACGCGGATACCGAGACGCCGGAGGTACGCGGCGGCCGTGAGGCCGGCGAGGCCCGCCCCGATGACGACGACCGGGGCGCGCCCGCGCTCGCCGCGCCGGTCGGCGGCTCGTACGGGCCGGCGCTCTCCCGGCCGCTCAGACACCGGCCGTCTCGCGTTCACGCGACGGGTGGGGGAGCGCGGGGGGGAGCATGGGGCCGCCGAGCGGCGAGTCCCCCAGGACATCGGGCGCGACGACCGGGTCGGTCACGGGCCCCGCGCCGGGCGCAAGGCCCACCGGCGCGGCGAGTGACGTCGTGTCGGGTGAGGGCGTGCCCCCACTCCCACGCCGGTCGACCGGACGGCGGAAGACCGCCCGAAGCAGCGCGCCGTGACCGGTCCACTGGCAGAGGGTGTCCCAGAGCGTGAAGACGGCGAGGGCGGCGGGCGCGCGGAGACTGAAGCGCTCGACGAGCCAGGAGGGCGCCCGCCAGTCGACGAGCGTGTTGCGGATCGAGTAGACCCAATTCACGGGGCTCACGACCGTCTCCACCGCATCCACATCGAGCCCGACGCGCCCCGCGAGCCGCGCCAGCGTCGCGCGGTCGAAGAGATTGAAGTGACGGGGAAAGTGGTACCCGCCCCAATGGCGGCCACGGAAGAGGCGGAAGTCCAGCGTGGCGGTGTTGTCGGTGACGATCACGACCCGGCCGCCCGGCCGGAGCAGCCGCCGCACGGCCCGAAGCACGCCGGCGGGGTCGTCGACATGCTCGATGGTCGCGATCAGCAGCACCAGATCGTAGTGACCGGGCCGAAGCCCGACCGTCTCGATTGTCCCCTCGTGGACGGTGAGGCCGGCCGCACGGGCCGCGTCGACCGCCCGCGGGCTCGCATCGACCCCCTCGAGCGACCACCCGGGCGCGCCGAAGTCGCGAAGCAGGCGGAGATGAAACCCGTCGCCGCATCCGACGTCGAGGATCCGGGCGTCGGCCGGCAGCCCTCGGCACCAGCGCATCGCTCGACGGCCCTCGAGCGCGCGCCGCACCCGGTACACGAACCCGTAGCGTTCCGCCGAGAAGTCGAAGGCGTGATAGCTCGGCGGGTAGATCCGTGGCAGCTCCGAGCGTGCCGGCCGCGGATCGAGGTAGACGAGCCCGCAGACGCGGCACCGCACCGCGAGAAAGCTGTCGGGGCTCGTGTGGTACTCGAAGTCTTCGCCGACGCCGACCGGCTCCCCGTTGGTCGCACCACAGACGGCGCACGCGACATGCTCGAGGACCAACGGGGCGGAGCGATTGTCGGGCCCGATCTCCTGGCGTTCCAGACCGGGCCCGGGCACCGCCGACCGGTCGACGGTCACACCAACGCGTGGGACAGCCATACGTGGGGTTTGAGCGCAGCGGCGGAAATGTCGCAGTCACAACCAGCAACTCGTGCGCCACCGTCCGGGACGGGGCCGCGAGCCGCACGTCGCGCCGCCGGTGCACCTGCGCTCGGCACACTGCACCCATGCCGCACGCGTGCTCGCACGACCGCACCCGGGCCGCGCGGCCGAGCGATGTGAAGATCGGGTCGCATCCGCCGCCACGACCGGGAGATCGGAGAGTGTCCCACGACACACCCGGAGGTCGGCGGCGGCTTGCGCCCGGCGGCGAGGCCTGCGTTCTTACTATGCTCGGCGCGTGCTGTTCCCGGGCGCGGACGGCGGGTGCCGGCGCGTGCCGGCGGGGTGTGGACGGTCGATCGCCGCGCCTCGCGGCGTGTGGCGCGCGGTCGTCCGGCCCGGGTGCCCGAGCGGCGGGGTGGCCGCGTGGCGGTGCGCTGGCGGTCTCATCCGTCACGCCCGCGCGGGCGGCGCTCGCCGGTCCACCGTAATCCGCGCGTTGCCGCCGTTTGTCCGCCACTGTTCGCCGCTGTTCGCCGCTGTTCGCTTCGCTCTCATCGTTCTCTTTTCCGCCATATGCCAGCCACTGGTGCGGCCGCTCGCCCGCCCGCGCTGCTCGACGAAGACACGTTCTTCGAATGGATGCAGCTCCACGTCCGGGAGCTGCTGATCGCGCTCGCCGTCGTCGCCGTGCTCGTCGGCGGCGTCCTATTCTATCGATCGGCCGCCGCGACTCAGGCGGCGCAGGCCGAGCAAGCGCTGTTGGGGCCCGAGCAGGAGATCGCGGCCGGAAACCTCCCGCTCGCGCAGGCCGACCTGCGGCGCGTGCTCGCGCGGTTCGGCGGAACGGCGGCGGCGGCGCAGGCCTCGATGCTGTTGGCGCAGACCTACTATGACCAGCAAAAGTATGCCGACGGCCTGTCGGTGCTCGAGAAGGCGTCGGCGAGCGGCGCGGCCAAGCCGTTCGCGCCGGCGATCGAGACGCTGATCGCGGACGGGTACCTCCAGCAGGGGAAGCCGCACGATGCCGCCGTGCATTTCGCGGCGGCCGCGGCGCGCACGCCCTATCCGACCGAGCGGGCCCGTCTCCGCGCCAGCGCGGCGCGCGCATACGCCGCCGGTGGTGACACGGCGGCGGCCGTCGCCATCTGGCGGCAGTTGGTGGCGGATCCCAAGAGCGGCGAGGTGCCGGAGGCGCAGCTCCAGTTGGGGGAGCTGACCGCCAGGGCCGCCAAGCCGTGAGGGCCCGCAAGGGCCTGCCAAGGGCCTGCTAAGGTCATGCGGCGCCCCGGCCGGCGCCGCCCCGGTGCCTCCTCAGGAACTGCATGAGGTGCGCTGCCGAACGCGCAGCCGCGAGGAGACTTGCATGAGCGATGGGACATTGGTAGGCAGCCGGGCCGAGTGCATACGCGCGACCGGCGGCCGCGCCGGACGTCGGTTCGCCGTGCCGACACTGGTGGCCGCGCTGGCGGTCGCACAGCCGGCCGGTGGGCAGGGGCCGCCGGTGCTGGACGGCATCTGGCGGAGCGACGGCTACGGGTATGCCGTGCGCGTGGCTGGCGACTCGCTCCGGATGTTCGAGCTGACGGAGGTGAGCTGCATCCCGTCGGTCGGCGCGCACCGGACGGGCGCGGACGGGCGGTCGACCGTGTTCACCTTCGACGAGGCGCCGGAGACCTTCGAGATGGTGGCCGGGGGCGCGACCGCCGACGAGGCTCGCCTCCAGGCCGACGGCACGGCGTCGCACATGGTGCTTCATCGGGTCCCCAGCCTTCCCGAGCGGTGCGCCCGTCCGGAGGCGGCCGACCCGCTGACCACCTTCGACGTGTTTTGGGAGACGTACCGGGAGCAGTACCCGTTCTTCGCCTTGCGGCACGTCGACTGGCGGGCCGTGCGGGCGCGGGTTCGACCGCAGGTGGCGCACGCGTCGCCCCAGCAGCTCTTCGAGGCATTGCGCGGGATGATCGAGCCACTGCATGACGCCCACACCTACATCGCCGGGTCGCGCCAGGCGTGGCGGTACGCTGGCGGCCGACCCGATCCGGACCCGATCGGTCGGGCGGGGCGGGAGAGGGTCTTCGGGCTCATCGCGGAGCGTCTCCGCGGGCCGAGGCGGGTGTGGGGATCCGGGCGCATCCTGTTCGGGATGTTGCCTCACCGGATCGCGTATCTCCGGCTGACGTCATTCACCCGATACGTGCCCGGGGGCGGCTATGCCGCCGATCGTCGGCTGCTGGACGCCGTGCTCGACACCGTGTTCGCGTCGGCGGGTGGATGGGGTGGTCTCGTGATCGACGTGCGGATCAACGGCGGCGGGGACGACCCGTTGGGGCTGGCGATCGCCGAGCGGCTGGCGACGGGGCCGTACGTGGCGTACACGAAAGTCGCGCGCCGGGACCCCGACGACCCGCGCCAGATGACCCCTGGGCAGCCGAGCGTGGTGCGTCCGAGCGTGCGTCCCGGGTGGCGGGGACCGGTCGCGGAGCTGACGAGTCGGTACAGCGTGAGCGCGGCCGAGACCTTCACGCAGGCCCTCATCGGCCGTCGTCCCGCCGTGCCCCGGATCGGGGAGTCGACCCAGGGCGTCTTCTCCGACGTGCTGGACCGTCGCCTGCCCAACGGCTGGCAATTCGGCCTGCCGAACGAGCTGTACCTGACCGCCGGCGGTACCACGTTCGACGGGTCCGGGGTCCCGCCGACCGACACCGTGCCGACCTTTGCGGCCGCCGACCTCGCCGCGGGGCGTGACCCGGGACTCGACCGGGCGATCGCGTGGCTCGATCGTGCCGCGGGCGATGGTGCGGCGGCCGGCGGTGCCGCGGCCCGCGCTGTGGCGGCCGCTGGTGCGGCGGCGGCCGCGCCCGGTCCGGCCGCGTCCGGTCAGGCGGCGCCGCCCGTGGCCCCGGGTCCGGAGCGCCGACCGCGTCGGTAGTCCGCGCGGGGCCGCGGCGCCTGCGCCCGTCCTGCCCGTAGTCCGTCACCTGGTAGTCCGTGGAGGTCGCGCGGTCCTCGCGGTCCGCGCGGTCGCGCGCCGCTGCTGCGTCGCGGTCGCTGCGGTGGTGGTCGACTGTCGTCTCGGCGTACTACGTATAATGGGTATTATGTAAACTACGGGGCGTGGGGAAATGTGGAGAACTCGGTGCCACCGTCCGAGGAACCCGTCTCGATGGGTGACCGCGGGACGCGGGACCCGCGCGACCTGCCGGGCCAGGCAGCCGTGCGGGATGCGATCGGCGGGCGGCACGAATGCCGCCCCTACGGTGCGGGGTCCGCTGCCCCGTCCGCTGCCCGGTCCGCTGCCCCGTGCGATGCGGGGTCCGAGGGGCGGTCCACTGCCGCCCCCGGCGGACCCTGCCGGGCGCTCAGCTCCGCCAGGGCGTCCCGCTTGTCGGCCCGGATGAAGG